>NZ_JGYW01000012.1 GCF_000741205.1 Bifidobacterium gallicum DSM 20093 = LMG 11596 | reverse complement strand
CTCCCAATGCGGCTACCGGAACCATGCGGTACGCAACTTGAACATCCGCGCATGGGATTGTCCCCGATGCGGCACGCACCATGACCGGGACATGAACGCCGCACGCAACTTGGCGCGCGCCGAACACTACACCATCATCGCCTGAACCTACAAGAAGGCCCCCGAACGGCCCTAAACTTGCCGCTACCGTGGGTAACACGGAAAGTAACGACCGAGGGAGTGCCACACCAACGCGAGTAGCCCGCCATCCCAGATGGCTGCAAAAGCGGGCATAATGAACCGGTAACACTCTAAAAAATAGACACCGTACCCGTATGGGTATGATGGACCACATTTTTAGTTACAGTCAACGCAACAAAAAAGCCCCACACGGCAGTCCGTGCGGGGCGTGAGTGAGCAGCGATCAGAAGTCGCTCATGCTGAACGCGTCTTTCATGTTCATTGAAGCCGTGTAAAGCGCTGTGCCGAGCAGTTTGTCGGTCTCTTCCTTGGCGTGTGCGGCCATCGTGGCGTTGATTTGCGCAAGCGCGGCACGGATCTTGCTGTTGCGCGTGGCCTTGACGATGTCGTCGGGATGCATCGGCTGAATGTCGGGGCTGATGCCGTCCTCTTCAATGTCGGTCTCACGCAGGGCGGCCGTGTCGACGTCGTCGAGCTCGTCCACTTGGGAGTCGGCGACGGCGATCAGATGGTGGCCGATGCCGCCGAGCTTCTCGTCGTAGCCGGCCACAGCCTGCTTTGTGGTCGCGAAATTCGGGTCGCACAGTGCGGCGATAATGCGGTCGGCCCAATACAGGTTGTCGGTCGAAGCTGTTGTCGTGGCGTTGCTCACGTACTCAGGCGTCGTGTCGACGTTCGTGAACATTGGCAGCAACGCGTTGAATGCGCCATCACCGAACGCAACCCACTGGATTGCGCGGTTCGACTGCGGACGATACGGGCGGATCTGCATAACGGACAGCTCGTTCGTGCGGTTGATGCCGATCTGGCGGAACATGCCGCGCGATTCCTCGGTGCCGCGGCGGCCGAACGGATCATACGGCGTTTCCTGATAGTGCGACGAGAGGATGTACTTGACGTCCTCGATCGTGATCTTGCGGTCGGGCTGGCGGCACCACGGAATGTCGTCGCTCGTTGGCGTGACTTCAGCGTCAGGGCCGTCCCACACCGAATCGTAAGGGTTGAAGTAACGCTGCATGTACCAGGCGCGCGGCGTGTTGTAGACGTGGTCGGAATCCGAGTGCGAACCGAACGCCATGCGCGGGTTGAACACGCTGACCGACTCGACAGCGATGTCCAGATGGTTGTCGCGAATGAACTCGATCAGGTCGGCGGAGCACAAGTGTTCTTCCTGGTCGCCGAACGCGTCGTCAAGGTCGAACTCATCGATGCCAAGCTGGTTCGGCATCGTCACATACGCCTCGTCGGGCACGCGCTTGGCGATCCAATGATGGCCGCCAACCGTTTCAAGCCACCAAATCTCGTCGGCGTCCGAGAAGCCGATGCCGTTCATCTCATACGTGCCGTATTCTTCGAGCAGCTTGCCCAACCGCAGCACGCCTTCACGCGCCGTCTTAATGTAGGGCAGCACAATCGTGACAAGGTCTTCCTCGCCGATGCCGCCCGGAATCGCTTCCTGGCCGTCCTTGGCCGGCACGTACTCGACGAACGGGTCGGCGCCGAGCACGCGCGCGTTCGTTGTGATTGTCTCGGTGGCCGTCATTGCGACGTTGGCTTCATTGATGCCGGCTTCGCCCCACACGCCATTGGACTTGTCGGCGTTCGGCATGGCTGTGTATTGCAGCGGATTGTCGGGCAGTTCAATCGTCAGATGGCCGTTGACACTCGTGTAGGTGCGCGGCTGGTCTTCCGGCTTGATCACGACGAAGTTCTTCGCGTCGAACTCGCCGCTACCGCTATCTTCATTACGCGCGATGATGGTGGAACCGTCGTAGCTGGCGGCTTTACCAACGAGCAACGTGGTGCAGCTCATGGTTGGTACTCCTTAGTGGGCTGGACTAGCCCGGATGCATAGAGGTTATTGGAAATGGTGGGGGGCTGTTTTTTTTTGGGGGGGGGGGGTTACGGGTCAGGCGCGGCCCGTGAGGAAGATGCCGCCTTGGTCGAGCATCGAATCGCAGGTGCGGAAACGGTGCAGCATCTCGTTCATCCAGAACCCTTGGCTCAAATCGGGCAGCGGCTTTGCCGTGCCCCATACTTGCAGCATGTAGTCATGGTCCTGGTCAGGCGGCTGCGGGCCGTTGTACCGCATGATCAGATTCGGGTCATCAGGACGGCCCAGGAAATGCGAGGCCGACGAGTTGCGGCCTTGCACCGCTTCGGGAATGCGCACTGGCAGCTGACGTGAAAAATCAGCCGGTATTGACAATGCATGTGCATCCGAGGGATCGAACATCAACGCGTCTACGGGAAGGTTGGCCACGGTCCAATGAATCCATTCGAAGCCACAAACAGGAATAGAATCAGGATCAGTGAACTGCCAATGCAGATACTTGACGCCCGGCGCCAAGCGGTCGATGAAGAACGGGAACGAGACGGCCGGAACATCGTCGACACGGTTGGCCGCGGGCGCGCCCTTGGCGTACTCGTCCGGAATCACGGTGAAATCAGCGCTAACTTGCATGCTCCCAAGTGTAGACCCGTGTAGACCCGCGTAAACCCGCGCCAATGAACGTAACCGGCTCGCAGCAGTCAGGTTGCGGCATGAACGCAAGCGGGGCGTTGCCCACCGTATGGCAGGCAACGCCCCGAAAAACGCGCGCTGCGTGCGCATGCATGCGCGCCGATTCCCGTCAGTGCCGAGTCTCAGTTCCAGTACTCGGGCTTGTAAAATTCACCGTTGAGCGCACGGGCGGCGAGCTCCTTGGCTTCCTCGAGCGTGTGCTCGGCCAATTCGGCACGCACGTCGTCGAGCGCCACGGGCGTCATCGACAGCGAGTTGACACCCATGCCGACGAGCACGACGGCCAGATCGGGGTCAGCGGCGGCCTCACCACACACGCCCACCGGCATGCCCGCGTTGTTGCCAGCCTCACAAATCATCTTGATCGCGCGCAGCACAGCCGGATGCCAAGCCGTCTGATAGTTCGAGACGGAACCGAGCGTGCGATCGGCAGCCATCGTGTACTGCGTCAGATCGTTCGTGCCGATCGACACGAAATCGGCCACCTGGGCGACCTGATCGGCCATCAGCGCAATCGACGGCACCTCAGCCATCGCACCCACGAACTTCAGGCCATAGCTCTTGCCCAAGTTGACGAACCACTCGGCCTCGTAACGGTCGGCGACCATCGGAGCCATGACCCACAGGTCGGCGTCCGTCTGCGCGTCAGCCGCAGCCAAAGCCTTGAGCTGGTTCTCGAGCACCTCACGATGCGCTTCGAGCGTGCGCAAGCCGCGCAAACCCAAAGCGGGGTTCGGCTCGTCCTCAGGAGTCAAGAACGGCAGCGGCTTGTCGGCGCCCGCGTCAAGCATGCGGATCACGACCTTCTGGCCCGGGAACTCACGCAACAGGTCGGCGTACGCCTTCGTCTGCTCCTCAACGCTCGGCGGTTCGCTGTTGCCGATGAACAGGAACTCGGTGCGGAACAGGCCCACGCCTTCAGCGCCGTACTCGTGAGCGGCCTTGGCATCGGCCGGCTTGCCAACATTGGCAAGAAGCGGAATGCGCGTGCCATCCTTGAGCTGGCCCGGCTGGCCGCGCAGTTCCTTGGCGCGATCGGCCTTGGCGCGAGCCTGCTCGGCCTGCTCAATCTGCTCCGGCGTCGGATCGACCGTCACCTCACCCTTGGCGGCGTTGACAATGACCTGCTGGCCGTTGACCAAATCAGCGGCCTCAGGAGCCGACACGACGGCCACAATGCCGCGAGCGCGAGCCAGGATTGCCGTGTGCGAAGTCGGCCCACCTTCGGAAGTCACAATGGCCAGCGTCTTGTTCAAGTCAAGCGAGGCCGTGTCGGCAGGAGACAGGTCCTTGGCCACGAGCACGAACGGCTGCTCACTGTCGGGCACACCCGGAGCCGGCAGCTGCATGAGCTCAGCGATCACACGCTGGCCAACATCATGCAGGTCAGCGGCGCGCTCACCCTGATAGCCGCCGATTGCGCGGAACATCTCTTCAATAGCGCCAAAGCCTTCGAGCACGGCGCGCTCGCCCGTCTTGCCCTGCTCGATCAGCGCGTTGATCGAGGCGGCCAGCTGCGGGTCGGCCGCGAACATCGAGATGGCGTCGAGGATTTCAGCGGCCTGCTTCGTGCCCTCATCACCATTGCGGGCCTCTTCGGCGCGACGGCTCAGGTCGGCGTTGACCGAATCGAGCGCCGCTTTCACACGCGCTTGCTCCTTTTGCGCCGATACCGAGGCGTCACGCGCCACGTCTTCAGGTTCGGGAAGCGGATCCGCCATACGCAGTACGGGACCGACTGCCACGCCGCGACCAATGCCAACACCTTTGATGATCATTTGGGCTCCTTCCGAAGGGCTGCCTGCGAACATTCGCTGCGTTCCATGGCATGGCCGGCGGGCGAGGCGCTCGCGGGGGGCGATTGCTGCCGGCGGGGCTGCCTGCGGGAGGGGGCCTGCGGGCTGGCTGCGGACGGTAAACAGCGTGTTCGTTGTGGGCGTCATCGTTGTTGATGACGTCTCTTGGTTAGTGATTCTCTGTTGCCGACAACGGGAAAACTATTTTTCCGTTGCGCGGAAAAATGCACTGAGAACCCAAGCGGGAACTAGCGGTAATCGTTTTCTAGGACGGCCTTCCTGTTATAGTAGCAAACGCAGTGTGCAATTCGAGGGCACAGCGTCGCGCCACCACCCCCGCGGCACACCCGGCACGCCCGCGCATGATGCCGCATGATGCTGCATGGTGCGCGGTCGGTGAGGCAGCGCAGCTGACCAACAGTTGCCAACGAGGCAAACGCCCCACCGCAGCCACCCACGATTCCACAATTCAAGGAGTGTCATCATGGCAAACGCCACCCGTACCATCACGATCAACGATCCAGTCGGTATCCACGCCCGTCCGGCCGCCCAGTTCGCCGCAGCTGTCACCGGTTCCGGCTGCACGGTCACCATCGCCAAGGGCGATGGCGCACCGGTCGCCGCCAACTCGATCCTGGCCATCATGGGCCTGGGCGTGAAGAACGGCGACGACGTGACAATCACCGTGGAAGGCGACAACGCCGAGCAGGTCGCCGATGACCTGATCAACACGCTGACCGCCGCCAACTGAGCATCCTGATCAACGCGACCATCGCGATTCGTTGAGGATGCCGTGCCGGTCATGGCAGGGCCCGCCTCACGCGCATCGCGGTATCGCGCCTGACTCGAATAACTCGCATAACCCGCATAACCCGCAGCATGAGACCCGCGCTCACGCTGCGGGTTATGCGTTGTAGACTCAACTCATTGCACACAGCAGTGCATGCGGCAATACATCACCATGCGCCAGCACACGCACGCTAGGATGCGCACCAGGTGCGCGCAAGGACGTGCAAGAACGTGCACAAGGAAAGGAATAGCCATGGCGGCCTCAGGCGGGGAACGCACCCCAGCATCGATCACGGACGTAGCCGCGCTCGCCAAGGTATCCATAGCCACTGTGTCACGTGTACTTTCGGGCAAACGCTCCAAAGATGACGACATCGCACGGCGTGTGCGCGAAGCGGCTGAGCAGCTCGACTACTCGGTCAACCGTTCGGCCAGCGCGCTGCGCGGGTCCCAAACCAAAACGCTGGGGCTCATCGTGCCCGATGCAGCCTACCCGTTCTGTGGCCGTCTGATTGATGCGCTTGAGCAAGAAGCCGACGACCGTGACCTTCAGCTGTTCATTGGCGTCGGCAACACGCATGCGTTGCAAAACGCACGGTTTGAATCACTCGTGGACCGTAACGTGGATGGCATTGTCATGGTGCCGGCTCCCGGCACCAACGTGGCTCTGATGGCCAGCCATCACCCGCATCGCTTGCCGATTGTGCAAATCGGTGGCCACCGCCACGCCTCCAGCATCTCCCTCGTCACGATTGACACCGTGCTCGGCATGGAAGAACTCATTGCACATCTCGTGGCACAAGGGTGCCAATGTGTGGCCACGCTGACCGATTCGCATCTGTCATTCGACGCGGCGGAACAACTCACGATGCTGCACACGCAGTTGCGTTCCTATGGCATTAATGCAGGCTCCCCCTGGCATCGCGCCTGCGAACCGACAATGCAGGACGCGTTCCTTGCTGTCACGAAGATGGTGCAAGACAGCAGGGCGAATCGCGCGACCGCTGGTGCTGCCCAGGCTGCCTCTGCCGGTCAGGATGCGGCCCAAGGTGTTAGCCAAGCCACCCAAGAAAGTCAGCGGCGTCCCGATGCGATCATCTGCGCGAACGACGCGCTGGCGGCCGGCGCGATCACAGCCATGCGCGCCCAAGGGCTGCGCGTACCCCAAGATGTGCATGTCGCGATTAACGGTCTGCATGCCACGCCATCGATTACCGGTCTTGAGGCCCCATTCGAGCTGATCGCCAAGGAAACGTTGCGCATTCTGGCAAACGGGCCCGATTACAGCGCACACGTGTCGCTGCCTCCCCAACTCGTGGTGCATAGCTCCACCCAAGCGTCGGCCACGGCATAGCAGCAACGCTGATCACGCGAGCCCGCGCACCTTACGCCGCCTGTGCCAATCAGACCATCAACTCAAACGATCAACTCAAACCATCAACGCGCAGAACAACGCTTCAAACACGAGCAGCGGATTGCCGTTGCCGGCCAACCGGCGTCGCGCCGTGGCGACGGCATCCATGCGTTCAATCGCGCCTTCGCGGTCGAGCCGCACCGACAGCTCAATGATGGCCGAACGGTTTTCAAGATTGACGAGCCCCACCGACTGCTCGGCATCATTTTGCACGACCGACACATCCCGATAGATGCTGGCTATGGAATTAAGCGCCCGGTCGAGCACATCGCGCGTCAGCCTTGTCACACGGCGTTTGAGATCGGCTTTCTTCGCCAGTGCATTGTAAGCGCCACGCAAATCAGCGGGAATGCGCTCCTCAGGCCCCAGCCCGTTCATACGACGGAATTCCTGCTCGTCCTTTTCAGCCTGTGTCTCCACCTCTTCCTCGGCCTGTGCTTTGGCCGAGGCGTTCAGCGAATCAGCCAACATCACGGCTTGCGAGGCGCGCTGCAACCCCAGCACTCCCACAATCAGCTCATCACGGTCGGCCAACACTTGCGAATTATGCGCATACATGTGTGCCACACCAATGTGCCCTTCGGCAAGCCGCGCTGCACGGGCCGCAGTACGCGCATCCACCTTCTCGTCACGTTCAAGGAATTGCTGCACGTCCTCATTGGACGGCACGCCGAGGTTCAGGATGCGCGTGCGCGAACGGATTGTAGGCAACACGTCTTGGGCGCTCGGTGCGCACAACAACCAGATTGTGCGCGGGCTCGGCTCCTCAATCTGTTTGAGCAGCACGTTCGTCGTGCGCTCAAGCATGCGGTCCACATCTTCAATAATGATGATGCGCCACGGCGCCGTGCTTGGCATCTGCTCACAGGCAGCCGCCAATTCACGCACTTGCTCAATGCCAATCGTCACTTTGTCGGTCGATACGATGCGCACATCGGGATGCGTGCCATTGAGCACCTGCTGCGTTGTCTTCGTCGGCTCATCGCCAAGCCCATGGTCCGGGCTTTCCAACGCGGCAGCGAACGCTTTGGCCATATGCGAGCGCCCCGATCCCGGAGGGCCGCAAATGAGCCAGGACTGCGCCAGATCAGCCTGGTCACCTTCAGCCAATGCGCGCAGTTGATCAATCACAGGTTGCTGGCCAACAATATCGTCCCATACACTCATGGCCCCTCCTCCACTCCTGCGGCCCGTCTACCAGCTCGCTTGCCGTCTCGTGTACCGCCTGGCTGCAGCACTCACTCAGCTCACCCAGTTCACCCAGCCCACTCAGTTCGCCAAGCTCACCCAGTTCACCGAGCCCGCTCAGCTCACCGAGCCACTTAGTTCGCCCAGCTCACAACCCTACTGCCGCCCGCACGTCGGCCGCAATACGCTCCACCGGCAACGACGCGTCAATCACACGGAACCGTTCAGGTTCCGCGGCAGCCATCGCCAAAAACGCTTCACGCGTGCGGCGCGCGAACTCATCGCCGGCTGATTCCATGCGGTCGGCCGGCCGGTTCAGCCGTGCGGCCGACAACGCCGGATCCAAATCCAGCACAATCGTCAAGTCAGGCACGAGACCGCCCGTGGCCCACATCGACAGCGCGCGAATCTGGTCGGCGCCAATATCGCGTCCGCCGCCCTGATACGCCACCGATGAATCGATATAGCGGTCGCAAATCACGTCGTCGCCGCGCTGCATGGCCGGCCGGATCACCTGCGCCACATGTTGCGCGCGATCCGCCGCGAACATCAACGCTTCGGCATGCTCGTCAATCGCCGAGCCGTCCGCCACACCTTCAAGCAGCAGCCGACGCAATGACGCGCCCAACGCCGTGCCGCCAGGTTCGCGCGTCACTTCAACGCTGCGTCCGGCTTCCTGCAACGCTTGCGCAAGCAGTTTGACCTGCGTGGTTTTGCCCGCGCCATCAATGCCTTCAAACGTGATGAACATGCGTCACCTCGCGCGCACAACGGCCGGGCGCGCATAGCCTTCGTTCGCCGTCAAATACTCGATGTCGGCCTTCACCGTTGCGGGCGTCGTGCCGAGCTCCTTGGCGATGCGCGAGTTGGCCCAGCCTTCGTCCGCCAAACGCCGCACGTCCTGACGACGCTTCATGCGCGCCTGTTCGGCACTCGACGCACTCTTCTTCGCCGCGCCCTTACCCGACTTGGCTGCAGACTTCGCGCCCGACTTGGCCGTAGATTTCGCCGCCGCCTTGCGCCCGCGCCTCTTCGCAGGCCCTTGCGCGCGCTTCTCAGCCAGCAAGCGGAACACATCGTCAGCGCTGATCGTCTTGACGTCATACTGCTTGGGCAGCGTGCGGTTCGTCACGCCATCGGTGATGTAAACGCCGTAGAAGCCTTCCTTGATCGGCACGGGTTTGCCCGACTCGGGATCGTTGCCAAACTCGCGCAGCGGCGGTTTCGCAGCCCTGCGGCCGCGCCCATACTTGGGTTGCGCAAACAGATCCTGCGCCTGCTGCAACGTGACCGTGAAAATCTCGTCCTCACTGCCCAGCGAGCGCGTCTCGGACTTGCCGTCGGCACCCGTCTTCGACAGATACGGACCGTAACGCCCGTTGCTGGCTGTCACCACAACCTGCTGCGTTTCACCCGTCTTCGCGTCAGCTTCGTCATACTGGCCGACTTCGCGCGGCAAACTCAGCAATTTGAGCGCCTGCTCGAGCGTGACCGTCTCCGGTGTCATCGTTTTGAACAGCGATGCCATCTTCGGTTTCGGCGCGTCCTTGGCCGCTTTAGCCGTGCCGTCGCCTGCGGCGTCTCCCGCTTCGACGAGCGCCACGTATGGCCCGAACCGTCCCGTACGCACTTCGACCGTGCCACCCGTGGCCGGGTCGGTGCCGAGCACACGCGGACCGCCTGCGTTCGTTTTGATCAGTTCACGACCGGATTCCACCGTCAGTTCATCGGGCAGCATCGTATCAGGCAATGACGCACGCTTCGGGTTGCCGTCCGCGTCAAGTTGCGTCGTGTCTTCCAAGTACGGCCCGTAGCGGCCCACACGCACGTGCAGCCCGTCGCCGATTTGGATCGTGTTGATTTCTCGCGCATCAATGTCGCCGAGTTGGGCCACCTGCTGTTGCAGGCCCGCGTGGGCTTCATCCTGCGATTGTGCGGCCCCGTCACCGGAGCCGAAGTAGAATCGCGTCAGCCATTCCCGACCCGTTTCCTTGCCGTGCGCAATTTCGTCGAGTCCATTTTCCATGTCGGCCGTGAACTGGTAGTCCACATACTTCGGGAAGTTCGTTTCCAGCAGTTTGATCACGGCGAACGCAAGCCACGACGGCACGAGCGCGCGACCGCGTTCATAAACATAGCCGCGGTCAATAATCGTCGAAATAATGCTGGCGTAGGTAGACGGACGACCAATTTCCTTGGCTTCGAGCGTTTTGACGAGGCTCGCTTCCGTATACCGTGCCGGCGGTTGCGTTTCATGGCCGTCAGCCGCCACGTTGGTTGCGTTGAGTTCGTCGCCCGGCTGCATCGGCGGCAACGACACGTCGTTCTTGCCGTCCGCACTGTTCGACGCGTTGTGCTGGCCGCCGACCGCGCGCAGGAATCCAGGGAACGTAATGACCGTGCCCGAGGCTTGGAACTGCGCTTCACCGTGCTCACCCGCGTTGGCCGTCAGCTTGACCGTGGCCGTTGAGCCTGTGGCGTCGGCCATTTGGGACGCGAGCGTGCGCTGCCAGATCAGCGTGTACAACTTGAGTTGGTCCGGAGGCAGTTTCGCCGCCAGTTCGTCGGGTGAACGGAAGTGCGAACCCGCCGGTCGAATACATTCATGGGCTTCCTGAGCGCCCGCCGTCTTCGTTGCGTACTGCTTGGGTTCGTCAGACAAATATTGATTTCCGAACTGCTGCTGTACGCTTTCTCGCGCCGCAGCAATGGCTTCCTGTGACAGCGTGACCGAATCGGTGCGCATATACGTAATGAAGCCGTTTTCGTACAGACTTTGGGCGGCACGCATCGTGGCACGGCTCGACATGCCGAGTCGGTTACCAGCTGCCTGCTGCATGGTTGAAGTCGTGAATGGCGGCAGCGGGCGCCGACGGTACGGTTTGGTCTCCATTGAGTCCACGCGGAATGGTTGCGTCTTGAGCGCGTCGGCCACAGCCGTGGCGGTGGCTTCATCAATCGCAAGCACCTGATCCTTGATTGCGGCGTCCACGAGCTTGCCCTGATCGTTGAAGTCCTTCGACGTGGCCAGGCGACGGCCGGCCAACGCCACCATGCGCGACTCAAACGAGACCTGCTCACCCGTCGCATCAGGCGCGATGAGCTCAGCCGACACATCCCAATAGGATGCGCGCACGAACGCCATGCGTTCACGTTCACGTTCCACAATCAAGCGTGTGGCCACGGATTGCACACGTCCGGCCGACAAGCCCGGACCCACCTTGCGCCACAACACAGGCGAAAGCTCATAGCCGTACAGACGGTCAAGAATACGTCGCGTCTCCTGGGCGTCCACCATGTTGTCATCGACTTGGCGTGTGTGTCCCAGCGACGCTTTGATGGCTTCAGGCGTGATCTCGTGGAACACCATGCGCTTGACGGGCACCTTGGGCTTGAGCGTTTGCACCAGATGCCATGCGATGGCTTCACCTTCGCGATCCTCATCAGTTGCCAAGTAGAGTTCGTCGGCATCCTTCAGCGCCGCACGCAATTCGGAAACCGTGTGCTTCTTGTCACTGCCCACAATGTAGTAGGGCGCAAAACCGTCATTGACGTCCACGCCAAACCTGCCGAAGCGTTCCTTCTGCGCCGCGGGCACCTGGCTGGGCTGCGCCAAATCGCGGATATGGCCCACTGAAGCCAGCACGGTGTATCCATCCCCTAGATACCCGCCGATCTTCTTAGCCTTCGCGGGAGACTCCACGATGACGAGCTTGCTGCCTGTTGCCATGTTGCTCCTCAGTATTCGTCTGCATCATATGATGCGGGCACCGAATCGTGCCTCATGCTCGCCATAATACTCATGCCAATCACAAAACAGCCCGCAACCGTATGGTCACGGGCGTAATACGAACAATGTGAGACATTATCGTGATGCCACGAATCATGCCTGCAATCATGCTGCTCAGTGTTGGGCTGGAGGCTCCGGCGGCGCTCCGAGCAAGCCGACGCGTGTCATTGGTGACGCCGTGATTTGGCGCATGGCCAACACCAAGCCGTTGGCCAGCGCTGTGATGCCGATGACCAACATGTTCGTTGCGTCAATCGATCCACGAATCGTCCAAGCCGAACCGATATCCAATCCAGGCTGCAGCTGGATCAGCACATACATGCCATATGCACTTGCGCACACGCCTGCGGTAATCAAAATCGTGCCAACAATCTGAATGCTTGGTGACGACACACGCTTGCCCGGGGCATCCATGCCTGAGCGTCCCGTGAACGCCAACATGATCATCGCGAATCCCGCTGCAATCAGCACCGACATGATCACATCCACAGGCCGATGCCATCCGTTGACCATGACCGTGCAGCCCACGCCTATCGTGAACACGGCGCTCACCACAGCGCACAGCGCACGCCACGCATGTGGCACCGCGCATACGAGTACCAGCCCCGATGCGATAGCGAGCAACACATTGCCGGAAGGGGCGGAATTGTTGATGTTCGATTGCACTTGAGCCAGGTAGGGTCGCGGCAAGTACTGTTTGAGCACGATGCCAGCCGCCGTGCAGCACACGCAGAATATGACGATTTGCACAATGAGCCGCCAGCGTTTGCGCACAATCACCACAATCAATGAAATCACCACGAGTACGGCGGCTATGGCCGCCACCACAGGTTCACTGGCCAGCGGCCATCCCGTGCGCGCCTGCAAGAACGCTGGCATTGCCGATGCAACGTTCATGAATACGCCATCTTCAAACACTTGGCCGCGCGGCGTCAGCACAGCCCACCAGAACGTTCCAGCCGCACCAGCCAACAACAGCACGGCCCATACGATACACAACACGATGCTCGATGTGCGCGGCCGCACCATCAACGGGTCAAGCTTCGCCAAGCCGCTCTCCGCGCTGATGTCAAGATCGTCCTGTCCGGCCGTACGCGCGTCATCACTGACCTCTTGAGCCACTGTCAACGATTCACGTGCCTTGACCGGCTGCCAGTTCAGTGCGCGTTGCGCGCCAGTTTGCTCGCCACGCTCCACGGCAGCTTGTTCGCCACGTTCCGTGACGGCTTGTTCGCTATGTTCCTGCGCCTCAATATCGGCACTATTATCGGTGTGCGCCAGCGTGTGCTCCAACTGTTCAGCCCCATCCTGCTGCGAAGCCGAGTCGGGCGCCTGTGGTTGCGAATCCTCTTGCGTCATACCACCCGACTTTACGCCACCACACCCAATTCCCGCCACACTCCATACCCCCCTATCCACAAGCCGCCTCTCCCCTGACCAGCCCGGTCAGGAAAACTACACTTCCTACCCCAAAACCGCATCCCTCCTGACCAGCGTGGTCAGAAAAACTACACTTCCCACCCCAAAACCGCATCCCTCCTGACCAGCGTGGTCAGAAAAACACACTTCCCACCC
>NZ_JGYW01000011.1 GCF_000741205.1 Bifidobacterium gallicum DSM 20093 = LMG 11596 | reverse complement strand
AGAGCCGCATCCTTGGGCGGCATCAGCCAGAAACTCGAATACAAGACCCAGTTGAGCATGACCAACAGGCTCGTGCTCATTAATCCCGCGTACACGTCCCAAACATGCAGCGAATGCCACTATTGCGCGAAGGAAAACCGCAAGAGCCAAGCGGACTTCCAATGCGAACAATGCGGCATGAGCATGAACGCGGACGTGAACGCCGCAATCAACATCCTCCAACGAGGATACGAACATTTGTTGGGCGTGGACGACGCCCAGCGTGTCATAACGGAACAAGACACCCGACCCGCAAATCGCGGCAAGAGCGCATCCGCACGAACACGCAAAACCCCAACCTAGAAGCTGGAATCCCGCCCGTTCACGGGCGGGAGGACGTCAAACTCCCATACCACGCGTAACAGCTGATGTCATGGAGTCTGGATGCATGTGGAGACGCGTCTCGTTTTCCACATCAGCCTAGTGTGCTCGACATGGCGCGTTTGGTGATTCACAGTGGAGACTGGGTGGCAATGACGCCTCCCAAGCGAATCGAGGGGAGCGGCTTATGGGATCGATGGAAGATTTGCGCGCGATGGTCGAAGTGCATATGCAGGAGGGCTATGAACCCGATACGGCGCATTTGGAAACATTGGCTGACGATTTGCATGCCTGTGTGAACGCCCATGGTTATGTGGAAGGCATCCGCGAATGGTGTCAACCGGCCATGCGCGCATGGATGAGCCTGATCGACCACACCACCAACAACGTTGACATGGAAGCTATGACGCGTCTGATTGTGGCGATGAATGAGGCCATGTCGGTGCGTGACGCGTTGATCACGACCGTGTTGACCGTCAACATGACGCAGTCGCGGCGTGAAGCGCTCGTCTGGGAAGTCATGTGCAAGCCGTTCAAATCTTCGACGAGTGACGCGATGGGCAAGCTCATCATGTCATCGTTTGAAGGCCGGAAAACCGCCGCTGACATATGCAGTGTGCTCAGCGCAGCGGCCGTATTGCAGATTGTGCTCGAAGTCATGGCCGATATCGGCCGGTTCCTTGTGCAGCCGAGCGCGGTCATCGCGTTTCTGCTGTGGTGGCTGCATATGTCCGATCAAAGCGAGGATGCGGCCCATATGGCGTTGGACATTGATGAGGATTGCGGTTTGGCCACCATCGTGCTCGAAGCGATCGACCATGGCGTCTATCCCAAACATGGCGTCAGCGTGGCCGCATTGTTCGAAGAAGGCATATTCCAGTCCGGACCTTGGGTCGCGAACGACGGCGACCAAGGTGACAGGCATGATATGACATATTGCGAGAAGGCTGGTGATGGCGATTGCGAGGCTGGCAACGGTGACGGCGATGGCGATGACGACGATGGCGATGACGGCGATGGTGCCGATACGCCATGAGCGTCCAGATACGGCTGAACTTGGCGGTGCCCGCGGTGGAATAAACGTCCCCGTTTTGTGGTTTACTCTCATAGTTGACAGACTTGCATTTGGCAGAAGTATGCGCATTTTGCAGGTTCGTCCAATGCAAGACATTGTTCAGGAGGGTGAGTTTGGTCACGAAGACTACGTCTGCAACCAAGAAGAAGACCACGAAGGCAGCCGCCAAGGCCGCTGACACTGAGACCCCTCAGGAGGAGGCAACCGCGGCCGCAGAGTCGACTACGGCGAAGAAGACGACACGACGCAAGCCGGCAGCCAAGAAAACAGCGGCAAAAGCCTCAAGCACAGCCAAAAAAACGACTGAAGCCGCCAAGAAGCCTCGCAAGGCCACAAAGAAGGTCGAAGAGAGCGAAGACGAAGAGCTGACCATCGACGTTGAAGACGATGACGACGAGTTGACCGACGAGGACCTTGATCTCGATTCGGACATCGACAACACCGACGTGCCGGATGATGACGATGACGAGGACAGCGACACCTCGGAACCGGAAGACGACGAGGATGAGGACGAAGCCGACTCGGAACCTCAAGAACCCAAGGAAAAGGGCGCATTCGTCGTACGTGACGACGATGACGATGACGAGCCGGTAGTGCGTCCGGGCCGCAACCCGAAGCGTCGCGTGGTCACCACGGGCGCCACTGCCGATCCGGTCAAGGATTATTTGAAGCAGATCGGCCGCGTGAGCCTGCTGAACGCCGAACAGGAAGTGGACTTGTCGGAACGCATTGAGGCCGGCCTGTACGCCCAGCATTTGCTTGACACCGAATCGGAAGGCATGTCGTTCGCACGCAAGCGTGAACTCAAATGGGCTGCTAACGACGGCAAGAAAGCCAAGGACCATCTGCTCGAAGCCAACCTGCGACTGGTGGTGTCGCTGGCCAAGCGTTACACGGGCCGTGGCATGCTGTTCCTTGATCTGATTCAGGAAGGCAACCTTGGTCTGATCCGCGCCGTCGAGAAATTCGACTGGAAGAAGGGCTTCAAGTTCTCGACGTATGCCACCTGGTGGATCCGCCAGGCCATCACCCGAGCCATGGCCGACCAGGCCCGCACGATCCGCGTGCCCGTGCACATGGTTGAAGTCATCAACAAGCTGTCGCGCGTGCAGCGCCAGATGCTGCAGGATTTGGGCCGCGAACCTACACCCGACGAGTTGGCGCGCGAACTGGACATGCCTGTCGAAAAGGTGCAGGAAGTCCAGAAGTATGGTCGCGAACCAATTTCGCTGCACACGCCTCTGGGTGAAGACGGCGATCCCGAATTCGGCGACCTGATCGAAGATACCGATGCAATCGCACCATCCGACGCTGTTGCGTTCTCACTGCTGCAAGAGCAGTTCAAGCAAGTGCTTGAAACGCTCTCGCCGCGTGAAGCCGGCGTGATCAAGATGCGCTACGGCTTGGAAGACGGCCAGCCCAAGACGCTCGATGATATCGGTCGTGTCTATGGTGTGACGCGTGAACGCATCCGCCAGATCGAATCGAAGACGATGTCGAAACTTCGCCATCCTTCGCGCTCGCAGACGCTGCGCGACTTCCTCGACCAGTGAGCAGGCGCCCCATGACTACTTCTTCACAGTCCGCTACCCACAATTCCGGGTATGATGCGGACAGTCTTGTGGTGCTTGAAGGCCTTGACGCCGTGCGCAAGCGTCCCGGCATGTATATCGGCACGACCGATAGCCAAGGCCTCATGCACTGCTTGTGGGAGATCATCGACAACTCCGTTGACGAAGCGTTGGCGGGGGCTTGTGACCACATCACCGTGACATTGCATACGGATGGTTCGATTGAAGTGGCGGACAACGGCCGTGGCATTCCAGTGGACATTGAGCCGAAAACCAAACTGTCGGGTGTGGAAGTCGTCTTGACGAAACTGCATGCGGGTGGCAAATTCGGTTCGTCGAGCTATAACGCGTCAGGTGGTCTGCATGGTGTGGGTTCATCCGTCGTCAACGCGTTGAGCTCCAGACTCGATGTGGAAGTCGACCGTGATGGCAAAACCCATCATATGGCGTTCCACAAAGGCCATCCGGGCGTATATACGGACGCCGACCCATCGCAGCCGTCTCCGGATTCCCCGTTCAAAAAGACGCGCAAGAACCGTCCTACCGAACTGGAAATCATTGGTAAAGTGCCACCCAAGCGCACGGGCACACGCATCCGTTACTGGGCCGACCCTGAGATTTTCAACGATACGGCACAGTTCAACTATGAGCAGCTGATCGATCGTGTGCGCCAAACCAGTTTCTTGGTTCCCGGATTGAAAATCACGGTCATTGACGAGCACATCCCGGCCACAGGTCAAGCAGACATTGACACGTTGGTAGAATCCGATGTGGCCGAAGCCAAAGCCGATAACGCCGAAACGGCCGATATTGTGGCGGTGGCACAGGTTGATGCAGACCAAGCTTTGGCACACTCGCCGGTCAGTGACGTTGAGACGCTTGACGACGCTGAATCCGACATGGCCAGTGCCGACGCCGAGCAGGCGGCTGCGCTGGACTTGCCAGACATGGCCTCGCTGCAACGCACGCAAAGCCAACCGGGTCATCGCCGCGTCGAAGAGTTCGTGCATACGGGCGGTGTGACCGATTTCGTCGATTTCTTGACAGTAGGTGAGCCCATCAGCTCCATATGGCGTATTACGGGCGAAGGTACCTATAAGGAAGAAACGCAAAGCGTGGATGCCAACGGCGATTTGCATGCCGAACAGGTCACGCGCACCTGTGGCGTTGACATCGCGTTGCGCTGGACGAACGGCTATGACACGATAATGCGCAGCTTTGTCAACGTGGTGGAAACCCCAGGCAACGGCACGCATGTGGACGGCTTCTTGCAGTCCGTGACCAAACTCGTGCGCAAAGCTGTGGAAGACAATGCGCGCAAGCTCAAGGTCAACCTTAAAGACTCGAAGATGAAAGTCGAACGTGACGACATTCTTGCGGGTCTCGTCGCCGTGGTGACGGTGCGCATCGCCGAACCGCAGTTCCAAGGCCAAACCAAAGACGTGCTCGGTACCGCGCCCGTCAAAGGCGTGGTACAGCGCATGAGCGACAAGCAGTTCGCTGAGATGATTACTGGCGCCAAGCGTGGATTCAAAGAACAATCCATGCGTGTGCTTGAGAAAATCGTTGGCGAAATGCATGCGCGCATCCAGGCACGCAAAACGAAGGAAGTCACGCGCCGCAAGAACGCGTTGGAATCGGCGTCGATGCCCTCGAAGCTGTCGGACTGCCAGCCAGGCAACGATGATGTGGCCGAGTTGTTCATTGTGGAGGGTGACTCCGCATTGGGTACGGCCAAGGCTGCACGCAACTCGAGCTTCCAAGCGTTGCTGCCGATCCGAGGCAAGATTTTGAACGTGCAAAAAGCCTCTCTTGCGCAAATGTTGTCGAACAAGGAATGCGCGGCCATCATCCAGGTGGTCGGGGCCGGTTCAGGCGCCACATTCGATCTTGACCAAGCACGTTACAACAAGGTCATCATGATGACCGACGCCGACGTGGATGGCGCTCACATCCGTACGCTGTTACTCACGTTGTTCTACCGGTACATGCGGCCGCTCGTCGATGCCGGACACGTGTATGCGGCCGTGCCACCGTTGCATCGCATCGCGCTCAACGCGTCACGCAAAGGCCAATACATTTACACGTATTCGGATGATGAACTCGCGGGCAAACTTGCCGAACTGGATGCTCAAGGCATCACGTACGACCCTGATATCCAACGCTACAAGGGCTTGGGCGAGATGGACGCCGACCAGCTAGCCGACACGACAATGGATCCGCGTTCGCGCATGTTGCGCCGTATCACGGCGGTCGAAGCGCAGCAGGCCAACGAGATTTTCAGCCTGCTCATGGGTGACGAGGTGCCACCTCGACGCCAGTTCATCGTCGACAACGCGAACGATTTCGACCGTTCCAAGATCGATACCTGATCGGGGCGGCCCACCGGCAAACCTATGCCAGACCGCCACCAATGCATATAAACAACAGGGGCTGTGACGATATCGGATCGTCACAGCCCCTAATTGTAGGCATGCGTTGCAAACACGCCGTCATGCAGCGTTGTCAGCCGCGTCGCTTCGCCAATGCATGCGCATAGACACGTTCCACCTGGTCGGCCACAGTGCGCACATCATAACGCTCAAGCAGTTGGCGTTCACGTTCATGCAGCGCATGCGACCATTGCCGGCTCGTCAACGCCAACGAGATGCGTTCGGCCAGATCACGTGCATGCGTATGCTCATCAATGCTAAACAGCGCATCCGGGTCCCCCAGCAATGTGGAATGGTATCCCGCATTGTCGCCGGCCAAGGTCACACCAGCGCCGGCCGCTATGGCCTCCAGCAACACAATGCCGAAGGATTCGCCGCCAGTGGCGGGGAACACGGCGATGTCGGCGCTGCGCAGCAGCGCGGGTTTGTCGTCTTCGGGTACATAGCCGAGGAATGCAATTGGCGTATGCAACCGCGATGCGCGGGATTTGCAGGAATCCAACAAAGGCCCTTTACCAGCGAACGTGACGTGGAAATCCTTGGGGAACAAGCCGTGCAGCTCACCATATTCCACAGCGTCCAGCAACAAATCAGCGCCCTTGCGCTCCACGAACCGACCCAGGAACACCACATGGTTGCCGCGCTCGGGAAACCCTTGCGGCGCCGCACGCACCTGACTGAAGTGAGCCACGTCAATCGGATTGGGAATCACGGTGCCGCGCACACGGGCAGTGCGCGTGGCATACTCACCGGCCACTTGGGAAACGGCGATGACCTCGTCCACGCGACGGTGCGTGTGATGGTTGATCGCGCCCAGTAGCGAGCCTCCCAACCGTGACGCCCAATCAGCCGACGCGATATGGTAGGTGGCCACGACACCCGTGTCGTCGTCGGCGAGCGAAAGCACCTGACCGGCCATGAACGGTGAATACGGCGCCTGCACATGCAAAATATCGAAATGCGTGTCGTCCAACGTGCGCCGGATCAGCTCGCGTGAAGCGGGCAGCGGGATGCGCATGCGGTTGCCATTGAACGGCACCTCCACATTCGTAGACATTGAATGCGTGTTGTCCATTGGCGAGTCGTGCGTTTCCCCAACGAGATAATGCACCTGATGGCCGCGTGCAGCCAGCTCGCGCCCCAACGTCACAATATGCTGTTGCACGCCGTCGAGCACGTCCAACGTGTCGTCGAACACGAACCCGATCGTCAACGCATCCGAAGCATTCCTAGCAGTCATGGTCTCCACTTTAGCCGGCATGGTCTAGATTGGTGAGCGGAAGTACCCACCACTGGCGAAACGAAACGGAGCAAGCATGACGATGGCGCTACTTGCCGTGATTTATTTGGCGTTCATTTCACTGGGACTGCCCGACTCGCTGCTTGGTGCCGCATGGCCGGCCATGGGACCGGCGTTGGACGTGCCTGTAAGCTGGGCCGGGGGCATTTCAATGACGATCAGCGCGGGAACTATCGTGTCGGCACTGCTGAGTGAACGCACAACGCTGCGGTTCGGCGCGGGACCCGTGACCGCCGTGTCCACAATCATTTCCGCCGCGTCACTGATTGGCTTTTCGTTGGCGCCGAATTATTGGTGGCTCATTGCGCTGGCCATTCCGTTCGGCCTGGGTGCGGGCGCCATCGACGCCGCGTTGAACAACTATGTGGCCGTGCATTACCAAAGCCGCCATATGAATTGGTTGCACAGCATGTGGGGAGTCGGCGCGCTGATCGGCCCGTATGTGATGGGCTATGCGATCAGCAGTGGACACGGATGGGCGTCGGGCTACCGTTGGATCGGTTTCATCCAGTTCGCAATCGCCGCGCTTCTGCTCGTCAGTCTGCCGTTGTGGGCTGCTGTACGGCGTCACCAACGCAAACAGGACGCGGCACGTCTGGCGCAAGTGGCCAACGCTACTGATGCCGTGTCTGACGCTGTGGAACCTGGTGTTGGCGCAACACCCGGCACAGCATCCTCATCATCCTCAGCATCCGGATCCGCAACGCCAGACGCACAGCCGGACGCCGCCACACCCTTGGGCCTGCGTGCGGCCTTCCGCATCACCGGCGTGCCGGAAATCCTGTGTATGTTTTTCTGCTATTGCTCTCTGGAGCAAACCTGTATGCTCTGGTCGGCCACCTACCTCAACCAGGGCAAAGGCTTGGATGCCGCGTTCGCCGCAGGCATGGCCAGCCTGTTTTTCATTGGTATGACAGCCGGCCGGTTCTTGAGCGGTTTCATCGCGATGCGTTTCAACGATCCCACGATGATCCGGGCCGGACAAGTGCTGATTGTCGTTGGCATTGTGCTGCTCTTACTGCCGATTGACGCGCAGTGGTGTGCGCTTGCCGCATTCATTGTGTTGGGTTTGGGGTGCGCGCCGATTTATCCAAGCGTGATCCATTCGACGCCCGTATATTTTGGCGTGCGCAATTCGCAAGCCATTGTGGGCATGCAAATGGCGTTCGCTTACACGGGTTCCATGCTGTGTCCGGCATTGTTCGGTTTGCTCGCGCAATATGTGAGCGTACTGTTGCTGCCGTGGTATCTCGTGCTGTTCCTTGTGATGATGGTCATTATGCACCGCCGGTTGCGTCGCTTGCATCCTGATGCGTTTGCGCGTTCGCTCTGAGAGCCACGCGGCAGGCTGCACTCGGTACGATAACTCTATGATCACTTCCTCCCAACCGTCGCGTCCGCGGGATGCGCGCATGCATCGCCGGCTTGTGGCGCTCATCGCGTTTTCGTTTGTCGCGCTCGGCTTGCCGATGGCGTTGTTGGGCGCGTCCTGGCCGGCCATGGGTGCCGGGTTGCATGACGGGTTGGCTTGGGTTGGCGGCATCGCCATGACAATCTGCGCGGGTTCCTTGGCTGCGTCGTTATGCTCGCCTTGGTTGCGTCACCGGTTTGGCATCGGACGCGTCGTCGTGTGCGGGGTGCTGTTGTCGGCGTTGGCGTGCGTGGGATTCGCGTGCGCGCGTTCGTTCGTATGGCTGGTGCTGTTCGCCGTGCCCTACGGCTGGGCGGCTGGCATGTTGACGGCTTGTTTGAACGCTTACATCGCGCCGCGTTATGCGGCCCGGTTTGTCAGCTGGTTTCATGCGCTCAAGTCGGCGGGAGCTATGGTCGGGCACACGGTGTTGGGTGTCGTCATTGCGATGGGGGCAGGTTGGCGCGCCGCGTATGGTGATGTAGGTCTCGTATTGGCTGTCTGTGCGCTGCCATGCTGTGCTGTGGGATTGTGGCGTTATGGCCGTCCGGTTGCGCAACTGCCCGCTCAACTGGCCGAACACAATCCGCAGCTTGACTTGCGTGCCGACGTGCATGGATGGTCGCGTTGGGTGGCCGCTTGCCGTTTGCCCAAGGTGGTATTTCTGTGCATCATGGTCGTGGCATACACGACCGTGCAACAGACCACGATGCTGTGGGCGTCCAGCTACATGGTGCATGCCGAAGGCATGAGTGTGACCGGCTCCGGCTGGTATGCGAGCTTGTTCTTTGTCGGGTTGACGATCGGATTGCTCGTTGCGGGTCTTGTGGCCCCACGCGTGGCCGGCCCGCTGCGCATCCGGATCGGGGAGTGCTTGCTGATTGCAGCCATCATCTGGATGCTGCTGCCCATACATGGACAGGCCAAATCGGTGTTGGTGCCGATGCTGCTCGGAGTCGGCGTGGCACCCATCAACCCGGCTGTCATCTCAATGACGCCGCACTGGTACGGTGCACACAGCACACGCACGGTCATCGGCTTGGAAACGGCCATGGTCACGCTCGGCACGTTTGCCACACCGGCCTTGTTTGGCGTCGTCGCCAACGTCACCTCGATGCATGCGTTACCGTGGTATCTGCTGATCTTCACGCTGCTGGCCATCGCCGCCGGCGAAGCGATGATGGCCCGTCACCGCCTCGACCAGGACCTTCCTCAACAAACCAGTCCCGAGCAGAATACCGCTAGTGGCTCGGTACGGCAGTAGCCTGTTGGTTTGACTGGGTCTAGCTTAGTCTGACTTGGCAGCATGCCCGCCATCGCGACGGCCCATGGGTTTACGCTGTTGGTTTGGCTTGGTCTGGCTTGGCAGCATGCGTATTGCGTTTGTACCACCGTGGTACAAACGCAGCACATTGTTGGCTGTTGGCGGCGTATTTGTATCGCGAACGTACCACGGTGGTACAGCGGCGATACGGATTTTGGCCCAAAATGCATGCGTTTGTACCACCGTGGTACAGACGCGTGCAAAACGAGGCGAAATCCGTAGCGTCAACGTACCATCGTGGTACAAACGCGACACATCCAGCCTCCATCTGTACCGCGAACGTTCCACCGTGGTACAACAACACATGTGTTGGTATCCCCGAGGTCACTGTGATGGTGGATGTTCCAGCATGGTTTCCATGCCGTAGCCTGTGTCGGGACCCGACATGACAGCAAACCCGAGTGAACTATAAAACGGTTCCGTCCCCGGCGCCGACCGCAGATCCACGCATGTTTTCCAGGTATCGCGCATGGTGCTGATAATGAAATTCTTGGAAAAACGGTAGAGCAACGTACCAATCAGTTGTCCTTGGTAGGCCGGATTAACTATGCATTCTTTCATGAACCAGTGCATGCCATAGTCGCCAAGCCAATTCATCGTTGCCACAGCATTGCCGTTATGTCTGACGACAAATGACTTGGTACTATGCCGTAATGCGCTTTCCATCTGCTCAGGTGCAGGTAGGCTCCAGGCCACGGATGTGAACAATGAGGCAAATTCCTGTACACTCATATCCTGACTGACGCTATACCAATCCAGTCCGAGGAAAGGCAGCATCGCCAGTTCACGGCGTTTACGTTCCTTGAGACAGGCGATATAGCCGTCGTAGCCTTGAAGGTTGTGGTGTTTGCCATATGCTTGCCCAACATGGTAGTCGATTACGGCGTTGAGCCAACCGTCACCGCGTTCATCAAGCACGCGGTCAATCGTCGTTCGCACATCAGGCTCATCAATATAGACGATAATGGGATTTAACGGCTTGATGATATCGGCCATACCCGCAATATAGGTTTGGGACGCATCGGCATCCATATCGAATCGCATCATGGTTTCGCACATGGGATTTTGTAGCAAGACGCAGTTGAATACGTAGATTGTATCCGCGTCGGCTTGGTCTACAAATGCGCGCCACTTGGTATATATGGCTGTGCGTTCCGCTTCAAAATCAGGAAAATCATAATCGGCGTAATCAGCAGGATGATTCGCATCCCCTTCGTCGACGCACACTACAGTCTTCCCTTTGCGACGTAATTCATCCGCAATCATCTGCGCTGTTGTACTTTTGCCGCTGCCTGGCAGTCCTTCAACAATAATCAAATGTGAATGCACTATTCCTCCGTATTGCATCTCATATGGTTGGTGCGTATGGCAATTGATTCTGGGCATGCCTCATCGCAAGCCCACGGTGGGGGGATGTCCACTGACGGAGAAATCACATTTCCATAGGTCAACATGGTAACAGATGCAGGGACAGCCAGTCTCGAATAGGAGCGGCGAAAGGCTAGAATCGAACATATGAGCGAATTGATGCAGGGGTTTACGCAGCAAACGCAGCGATGGTTCGAACAAACGTTCGGCAAGCCTACGGATGTGCAACGTCAAGCATGGCCGTTGATTCGCTCAGGCGCTGATACGCTCGTCATTGCGCCTACGGGTTCAGGCAAAACGTTGGCCGCGTTCCTGGCTGCGTTGGACACGATCATGTGTGAGCGCGCCCGCAGTGTGTCTGGCGCTGTGCAACCGCGGATTGATCACGTCGACCTGGTTGAAGATGCGCCACAAACCGCAAAACCAGCACGAAGCAAACAACGTGCGAAGACCAAGGGTGTGCGCGTGCTCTACATCTCGCCATTGAAGGCGTTGGGCGTGGATGTGGCCAAAAACCTTGATTTGCCATTACGCGGTATCAGTGATGAATACGCGGCTGAAGGCTTGGAAGTACCTGAGGTGCGTGTGGCCATGCGCAGTGGCGACACGGATGCCAAGGCACGTGCGGCCATCACGCGCCGACCTCCCGACATTTTGGTCACGACACCCGAATCGTTGTATCTGATGCTGACCTCAAAAGCGCGTGAGATCCTACGCCATGTGGACACGGTCATCATTGATGAAGTGCATGCCGTGGCCGGCACGAAACGCGGTTCACATCTGGCGTTGAGCTTGGAACGGCTCGACGCGTTGCTGGAGCATCCCGCACAGCGTATTGGGTTGTCCGCCACCGTGCACCCCATGGAGGAAACAGCCGCATTCCTTGGCGGCTCACGCCCTGTGCAAATTGTCAACGCAGCGGGTGCGCCCAGTGTGGATTTGCGTGTGGTCGATGTGTCTGAACGGGCCGTGACTCGCCGGACGAATCTGATTGCAAGCGAAGGTGAACCCGGCATTGCTCCAACAACCGGCGACGCATCAAGACGCAACTCAGCATTGCATACGCCCACCACATCCATCAGTGGTGTCACGCCAGCCATGCAACGATTGGCAGCCCGCAAAGCCGAGACCGCCGCCGATTCACCAAGTGCGCAAGCATTGCAAGCCGCTCAACGGTTCACAGCCCATGCCGCGATGCCGGCACCCCACCACGGCCTCCCAATGGATGCTTCTGCCACCACGCAGAAGACCTTTTCGATTTGGCCGCAAGTGCAGCGCAGCGTGCTCGACATGATCCTTGAACATCGCACGACACTCGTGTTTGTCAACTCGCGTGGCGTGGCGGAACGCTTGACCGCACAAATCAACGATTTGTATGCGCAGCGCGTCAACGCTGGACGCGGTGACGCCATCGACACGGCCTGGGGCCAGCATGGAGACGGCCCTGATGAACCGATGCATCGACGATCCTCGTATGGATCGACGTCGATGCTCGTGTCATCACCTGAACCTGAAGCGACCTTAGCGATGGCCCACCATGGTTCTGTGTCCAAAGACCGGCGCAAACAGATTGAAGACGATCTCAAGCGTGGCAAGCTGCGCTGCGTCATCGCCACAAGCAGCCTTGAACTCGGTATTGACATGGGGTCGGTCGACCTCGTGATTCAAATCGCGCCACCATTGTCGATTAGTTCGGGATTGCAACGTGTGGGCCGTGCCGACCATACGGTCGGCGGCACATCGCACGCCGTGTTTTATCCATTGACCAGACAGGAAATCGTGGCCACAGGCACAGCCGTGGAACACATGCGGTCTGGTTCGCTTGAACCGACGATGATGGTGCGCAACGCGCTCGATGTGTTGGCCCAGCAGACGGTGGCGGCCGCCAGCGTGGAACCCGTGTCGGTGGATACGTGGTACGCGCTCGTACGTAAGGCGGCGCCATATGCGGGGCTGGGACGCGATGTGTTTGAAACAGTAATCAAACTGTTGACAGGAGCCTACAACAGTGAGGAATTCTCAGCGTTCCGGCCGCCGCTGATGCTCGATGAAGACAGTGGCATGATCAGTGCGCGGCCCGGAGCGCAACGACTGGCCGTGACGAGCGGCGGCACGATTCCCGACCGCGGACTCTACACGGTCGTATTGCCCGAAGCCCAAGCCGGCAAAGGGCCCAAACGCGTCGGTGAACTCGACGAAGAAATGGTCTATGAAACGCGGGTCGGCGACATCATCACGCTCGGCACAAGCACCTGGCAAGTGCAGGAAATCACGAACGACCGCGTCGTCGTGATCCCAGCTCCGGGACGCAGCGCGCGGCTGCCGTTCTGGCACGGCGATCAAGCGGGACGTTCCTATACGTTCGGACTGGCCCAAGCCCAATGGATGCACGACATGAACGCAGGATTCCTCGCAGCCACAAACAATGGCACGGCAACGGAACCTACGTTCAATGACGAGACACTCGAACGACTACACAACGACGGCTTCGACGACAACGCGATCAACGATCTTGCGGGATTCCTGGCCGACCAGCGTGCCGCGACCACAGTGATCCCTGACGCGACACGCATCGTAGTGGAACGCACACGCAGTGAGGAAGGCGACTGGACCGTGCTCATCCACTCGCAACTCGGACGGCGCGTGCACGAACCGTGGGCGCTCGCGATCAACGCGCGCTTGCAGCAACGCTACGGCTTCTCCGGACAGATTTTCGCAGCGGACGACGGCATTGTGATCCGCCTGCCGGACGGGGACGGCACCATCGACGTGATTGGCTCGATACGGTTCGACGTGGACGATTTGAACCGTATTGTGACCGAACAGGTGGGCGGCAGTGTGCTGTTCGCGAGCCGGTTCCGTGAAGTGGCGGCGCGCTCGCTGTTCATGCCGCGCATGAACCCGGGCAAACGCGTGCCGTTATGGCAGCAGCGGCTGCGCGCCTCGCAACTGCTGGCCGCGGCACGACCAATCAAGGATTTTCCATTGATCATGGAAACCACGCGCGAATGTTTGCAGGACGTGTACGATTTGCCTGCGTTGCGTGAGGTGATGGGCCGCATTGGCGCCGGGCAAATCATGATTGATGAAGTGACGACGGATTATCCCTCGCCGATGGCCGAAAACCTGATGTTCGGATTCGTCGGATCAGTCATGTACGAGGGGGACACGCCACTGGCTGAACGTAACACGCAGCTGCTGTCGATGGACCCGGCCATGCTCGAGCAACTGCTGGGTGAAGCCGATTACGCGAGCGTGCTCGACAGCGAATCGATTGACGAAACAGCGCGTGCGCTGGAAGGGCGCACATTCTGGAACGCGTTGGATGAGCAAGACATCACAGGTCGCGTGAGCCGCTACGCGAAAACGCATGCGCCGTTCACGGCCGCGCAGATGATAGCCGACCTGAACATTGACGCTGAAGCCGCTGTGCGCGCGTTGGATGCGCTGAAAGAACGCGGGGAAGTGCTGCAGGGACGGTTTGACGCGCGCATGAGCGAGGACGTGGAGCAGTGGGTGCACCAAAGTGTGTTCCGCATGATCCGATCGCGCTCGTTGCGCAGGGCGCGTGCGGCGATACGGCCCGTCAGCGCGGCTGATTATCAACGATTCCTGCTGGACCTGCAAGGAGTGGGGCCTGTGGGCGGCCAACGGCATGACGACACGGAGGGCGTGCTGCGTGTGCTTGAGCAATGCGAGGGTGTGGAATTGCCGTTGCATGTGTGGGAAGGCTCAGTGTTGCCGGCGCGCGTGCGCAATTACACGCACGCGATGCTCGATGCGCTCGTGCTGGAAGGCACTGTGGTCTGGGTCATGGGGGAGCGCGGCGTGCGTTGGTATCCTGCGGATTCCGTGCAACTCGCCTCATGGGCGGCCAGAGTGCATGAACAAGCTGAGCAGGCCGGCTCTGCGGATACGGATGCGGACTTGAGTAGTGCTCTGGACAGCGTTGTAGCCGGTGAATCGAACGGTGAATGGAACGGTGACGGGGAAACCGAAGTGCAAGCGTGGCTCGCCGATGACACCTGCCGGAGTCTGTGCCGTGCGATTCTTGCCGTGCTTGCGCAGGGAGGCGCCTATGGCGCGTCGCAACTGGCTGATTTGGTCAACGAGCGGTGGATGGATGTGTGTGAGCCGCTGGTTGATGATGGTACGGGTGAACTTGTGATGCCGGCATGGACGATGGAACGATTTGAACAGTCCCTGTGGCGGCTCGTGCGCCAAGGCTTGGTGACGAACAGTGCACTCGAAGCCGTGCGCGCCCATGAAACCGCGGATGCTGGTACGTCCAGCGCAGGTGGTGCGGCGGCAGGGCGTTCCAAGGCTGCTGCGCGTTCAGCACATTCCGTGCGGTCGATGCGTTCTGTGCGTTCGATACGCCATAGGTTGCCTGCCCGCATGCCACAGACAAAGACCTTGGCGGGATTGTGGCGGCTCGTCACGGGAGATCAGGAATTGGCTGCCGAGGTTAGTGCGGAACAGCGCACCATCGACTTGGTGGAAATGCTGCTTGACCGCTATGGGCTCATCGCTCCGGCATTGGTCGACATGGCGGGTGTGCCTGGCGGGTTTTCGTCACTGTACCCTGTACTCACGCGTATGGAGGAGCGTGGATTGTTGGTGCGTGGCATGTTTGTTGAGGGATTTGGCGCAGCCCAATTCGCGGTGCGTGACACGGTGGATGTGCTGCGTGGCATCAGCGCCACTACGCATGCCCATGCGGTGGTGTTGAACGCGATTGATCCGGCCGTGCTGTATGGGGCGGCCGTGCCATGGCCCGCTCTGCCGGATGATGCGGGCAAACCATTGCGCAAAGACGGTTCCTTGGTCGTGTTGCGCGATGGCGTGCCAATCGTGTTTGCAGCGTTGCGTGGCAAACGTTTGATGGCGTTTAGCACCGTCGAATCATTGCTTGAATCGGCATGTGCCGAATTGGCATATCAATGCCATCAAACATTGGGGGCGCCCGTGACGTTTACCGTCTGCAACGCCCAGCCGATTCGTGTGGGACAACCAATATTCCATGCGTTGCGTGCCGCAGGGTTCACACCTACGCCACAAGGCATGAAATTGTATCGATAGATTCCGGCAACATCGCAGCGGCGGTGCACTGCGCGTGCTCGCGTTCGCAGTGCACCGCCGCCTCTCAGCCTTCCGTGGATGCGCTCAGCCTACCAAGGCGAGCGGAGCGTCAAGCGCAGTGCCGCTGCCGTCACGCTTGAGATTGGGTTCAGGCAACGTCACGGGCGCGCCGCTCGCTGTTGCGGCCAGCAGCGGGTACTGGCCCACGTAAGCGAACACGAGCGTGTTCTGGCCTTTCAAGAACCGTTGCGAGCGCACACCACCCGTGGCACGGCCTTTGGTGGGGTAGAGCGACAATGGCGTGATTTTGGCGCTACCATTCTCGGTGCCGGCCAATGCGTCCGCGTCGCCAGCCACCGTGAGCACAACAGCTCCTGTGGCATGGAAGACGGTATCGATGCCATCAGCGGGCTGACTAGTGCCATCTTCCACCGGTTCTTCAGGAATCCATGGAAGTTCTTGCGGCTCGACCACGCTGAACGCAATCGCTTCACAGCCTTCGGCCAGGCGGATGCCGGCCATGCCTCCCGAATTGCGGCCTTGTGGGCGCACATGCTTGGCATCGAACGTGAGCAACGAGGAATCGGAGGAGACGAACACGAGACGGCTGCCATCAGGCGCATCGCGCGCGGCCAGCACTTCATCACCGTCTTTGAGGTCAATGACGCTCCACGAGTCCATCGTCGTGGGCGCTTCACGGTTCCACCGTTTGACCAGGCCGCGGCGCGTGCCCAACGCCAAAGGTGCCAATTGGGCGGGTGTCGTGGGGGCATCAGCAGTGGCGCTGGTATCGCCACTGTCAGCCGCGTTGTCCGTGTCGTTGGTGTTGACGGAACGGGCGGTGGTATTGGCATTGCCCATCGGCACAGCGGCAATCACGCGTTCCCCGTCAATGGGGTCCGTGTGTTGCGTGGCGCCGATCAGTTCTTCGGCATGGATGCCGCCCGTGAGGTCCACATTCGTCACGCCGTCAACCGTAGCGAGTGCCAAGCTGGGCAATTCCACAGCGTGGGCCAGCACGAGACGCCCGGCGGAGGTAATCAGCGCATAGTCGCTGCGCGTCGTGGTGGCAAATGCGCAACGCACCATGTCGTGGGCTGTTCGTGGCATATCGCTGCGTCGCCCTTCTAGCACCGACAACGCTTGCACAGGCACACGCGCAATGAGCCCCGAGGCTGACAATGCGATGACGCAGGGTTCATCCTCGATTTGCAACGCTTGCACCATATTGGCCGCATCGTTGCCTTTGGCTTTGCTGGCTTCATGCACTTCCTGCGCTGTGGCCTGCAATGTTTGCGCTTTGCGGGCCGCACTCAACGCTGAAGCGGACAGCGTGTCGTCACCATGGGCTGATACGGGATGCAACGTGCCATCGTCGGCCGTGTCAAGTAACACGGTGCGACGTGGTGTGTTGTAGGCAGCTACGGCTTCGTCCATTTCACGCACGACCACCTCGTCCAACGCTTGGGCCGAGGCGAGGATGCCTTCCAACTCGGCGATGCTGCGACGCAAATCATCACGTTCGGTTTCCAGTTCGATGCGGCTCATTTTGGTCAGTCGGCGCAGACGCAGATCAAGGATGTATTGCGCCTGGATGTCGTCAAGGTCGAACACTTGCATGAGGCGCGACTTGGCGGTGTCTGCATCCTGTGACGTGCGGATGACTTCGATTACTTCATCAATGTCGATCAACGCCATGAGCAGGCCATCGACCAGATGCAGCCGTTCCAACGCTTTGGCACGACGGTATTCGCTGCGGCGGCGGATCACGTTGCGACGGTGGTCGATCCAGACATCGAGCATGGCGCGAAGGCCCAGCGTGTGCGGACGTCCGTCGACGAGCGCCACATTGTTGATGGTGAAATTCTCTTGCAATGGCGTGTGCTTGAGCAGTTGCACAAGCACGGCGTCGGGATCGTATCCTGTTTTGATTTCAATGACGATTCGTGTGCCGTTATGACGGTCGGTCAAATCGATGGCGCCCGAAATGCCTTCGAGCTTATGGTTCTTCACGCCTTCGGAAATGCGCTCCAACACGCGTTCGGGACCGACCATATAGGGCAGTTCAGTGACGACAATCGCTTTTTTGCGGGCCGTCACGTTTTCCATGTGTGTGGTTGCGCGCGTGGTCACCGTGCCACGGCCATCACGGTAGGCGTCGCGGATGCCGTCACGGCCGATGATGATGCCGCCACCGGGCCAATCGGGACCTGGCACATATTCCATGAGCGTGTCCAATGACGCATCGGGATGTTTCATCACATATTTGGCGGCGGCCACCACTTCGCCGAGATTGTGTGTGGCCATGTTCGTGGCCATGCCCACGGCGATGCCTGAAGCGCCATTGACGAGCAGGTTCGGAATGGCTGCTGGCAGCACGGTGGGTTCTTTGAGTTTGTTGTCGTAATTCGGCGTGAAATCCACGGTGTCTTCGTCAATGTTCGCGTTCATGCCGAGCGCGGCCGGAGCCAAACGCGCCTCGGTGTATCGCGAGGCGGCGGGGCCGTCATCGAGCGAGCCGAAGTTGCCATGACCATCCACCAACGGCAGGCGCATCGCGAACGGCTGGGCCAAGCGCACCATGGCCTCATAAATCGCTGAATCGCCATGCGGATGCAGTTTGCCCATGACTTCACCGACCACACGGGCCGACTTCATATAAGGGCGGTTGGGCAGCAAATGCATTTGGCCCATTTGGTACACAATGCGCCGTTGCACGGGCTTCATGCCATCGCGCGCATCGGGCAACGCGCGCGCATAAATCACCGAATACGCATACTCCAGAAACGACGTGCTCATTTCCTCATTGAGCGGCGTTTCAACAATATGTTCCTTGACTGTGCGCGGATCGTATGCGGCTGGCGATGACTTGCGACGCGAAACCATGGATGCTTTTCCTCCTGCCATATGAACCATGCCATTCTAGCAACTGCGCTTCCAAGCCCGTTTCCTTGAGATGAATGGCATTGTTGAGCACACGATGGGATAGATTGTGCACAGAGAAGATTCCCGGCATGCCGGCATCCTGAAGGGATATGTATGCCGTTGACCGGGTTCGGGACCATGTGACTGCGCAACGAGAGGACTCCTATGGTTGCTGTGCCGCCTAATTCCATGCCGCCTCAAGGCCGTCCATCAAGGCCGACAGCTCCAATACAACGGTCTGCCGGCGTGCAATCATCGAACAGTCCCGTGCCAGCAAGGAATGGTGCAGCTGGAGCAGTCCCTCAACCAGCATCTCACAGTTCAAGGCCTGCCGGCTCTTCCGCAGCGCCCGCAGCAGCCGCTCCAGCGCCTTCAACACCCGTGATGGAAGGCACGCAAACCTATGTGCCCACCGTCCATGTGGGTCCACAAACATTGGTCGTGGTCGAAAACCGTCATGCCAGCATCTATCCGCTCGGCACGCGGCCATCATGGACGTTTGGACGCATCAACGACCACAGCCATCCTGATATCGCCGTCGAATCGGCGATTGTCAGCCGTGAACATGGACGGTTCTTCACACAGGGCGGCCAATGGTTCTATCAAGTGGCATCCACAACGAATCCCACGTTCATCAACGGTCGTCGACTGGCCGGCAATGCGCCACCATGCCAATTGCACAATGGCGACATTATCCGCGTGGATTACTCGATTGAAACGCCGGATGATGATGGCGTGTTCCTGATTTTCACGGTGGACCAGCATCTGGGGCAGTGGACTTCATATCCGTTGACGCAGCGCACCACGTTCATTGGCCGTGCCCCCGCACCCAACACGATCGTGCAGCAAGTGCCCTATGTGTCGCGTCGTCACGCGCGTATCGACCATACGCCGCGCGGCTATGTGATCCGCGACATGGGCAGCCGCATCGGCACGTATTTGAATGATGATCCGGTGCGCGGCGCCATGCTGTTGCGCGAAAAAGACATCATTTCAATTGGCGACTGCCGGTTCTATTACACCGATGGTTGCATCGTCTATGACCGGCGCAACACCACATCAATACCGCAACGCACTGCGCAAACGCGACCGATGCAAGCGGGTCGCCCCGCACCTGTGGGTCAACCGGGTGTCGCGGCCCCGTTGCGCACGCCAATGGCTGTCAATCCGCAGCTCATGATGCCGTCTAAGGCCGCGCGCGTGCAGACCATGCAGACCATGCAGTCGCTGCCAACGCTGCAACCGATGCAGCAGATGCCAGCCATGTCGCCTGTGCAAGAGCATGCCGTAATGATTGATGTCAATGTGGTCGAAAAGCATGTGGGTGGCCGCAAGAAGCTCACCTTGCTCAAAAACATCCATTGCACAATCCGTGAGCACAGCATGGTGGCAATCATCGGCACTTCGGGTGCCGGCAAGACATTGCTGCTCAATTGTTTGTCTGGCAAAGACTACGAGTTCCAAGGCCGCACCTTGTTGCGCGGCCAAGACATCAAGAACAATCATCGCCGTTTGCGCAGCGCCATCGGCTACGTGCGGCAAAGCAATGTGTTCTCACCTCCGTTGACGGTGCAAGAAGAGCTCATGGCGTCGGCACGCCTTCGCTTGCCCGACGATTACAACCGTGAACAGCTTGAACAGAAAGTGTCGTATGTGCTCGATGCACTCAACTTGAGTGAACACCGCAACAAAGCCATCCGCACACTCTCGGGCGGCCAGCAGCGCCGAGTCAGCGTGGCACGTGAGTTCATCGGATTCCCGTCGGTGCTGTTTCTTGACGAACCTGATGCGGGTTTGAGTTATCTCGACAAAAAAGAGCTGTTCACGCAGCTCAACGCAATTGTCAAAAAAGGTGAAACCGGCGACATGGAAGAGGATGCCACCGTGTCGAGCGTGATCATGGTCGTGCACGAGATTGACATGCTCGACATGTTCGACCAGGTCATTGTGGTCGCGGCCCCATCGCGCAAAGATGGCAGCGGCCGTGAACCGGGTCAGCTTGCGTTCGCCGGCCGGCCCCAGGATGCCAAAACCTACTTCAATAACGCGTCGGACTATCGCAAGATGTTCGATGAATTGCAAGCACAGCTTGACAAGCATACGTTCCGCCCATTCGTCGAGCAGCCGCGCTAATTAGCTCTCCACTGAGCCGCCTCACGTCAGCGTCCTCGCTCAAGTCGTCGTAGCACACAAAGGAATTCGCCATGATCCCCATAGCCCATCGTCTGCACATCCTGTTGCGCCAGTTCACGAACTGTCTGGTCGTAAGCTCCAAATTGCTCGTCAAAGCATGGACGAGTTTGCTGATCATGCTCGCATTCCCGCTGGTGGCCGTGGTGTTGACCGTGCAAGTCGCCGGCAAGGACATGTTTGAAACATCCAATGCCACGAGTTCGGGATGCTTCTTCCTTGTATGCGCCTGCATTTGGGGAGGCTTGTTCAATTCCGTGCAGCTGATCGTCAAACAACGAGACACGTTGCAAGCCGACATGGCCGCCGGATTGTATCCGAGCATGTTCATGCTGGCCAACGCCATTGTGCAACTTGTGTTGTGCTCGGTGCAGTCGGCAATCCTGTTGCTGTGTTTCCCTTGGATTGAAGCGCAATACGGCCACCAGCCGCCACCGTATGGCCGCATTATCAACAACACGATGCTCGAATACTATGTCACGTTCCTGCTGTTGTTCTACGCGGCCGACGCTTTGGGCCTTGTCATTTCCACGCTCGTGAAAAAGGCCGAAACGGCCAGCGTGATCACGCCATACATTTTGATTGTGCAACTCATTTTCTCAGGCTTGCTCTTCCCGTTAAGCGGTGTGACCGACACAATCTCGTACGGCATGGAAAGCCGCTGGGGTATGGAAGCGTTGGCCGTGACGAGCGACATCAATTATTATCCCGACAAAGTTAGTCGCCAACAGATCAAAGAGACACGCAAAGTCGAGGAACAGACACGCCGCCAGCAAGAACAAGCCCAGGAGCAGGCGCGCCAGGCCCAAGAACAAGCCGAACAACAAGCCCGGCAGCAAGCGCAACTGCAAAGTCAACAGGCTCCTGCCCCCTCACCCGCAACGAACGGAACCGACGCACAGTCCCAACAGGATTCGAAGCAGGACGCGGCACAAGACACGACGGTTGACTCGTTCAGCGACAAGGAACTCAAGGACCTGCTGGGCCGCGAACCTGCACAGTGGGAGCGTGACGACACGGACGGCAATGACGAGGCCGCGCAATGCCAAGCCGCTTCCGGCGCAGCTTACGATGGCAGTGAGGATGAGAATGGCGAACGCACGCGTGATTATCGCGGCGTGACAGGGTATGACAAAGACGGCCGCCGCATTGAATACGGCAGTTGTTTCAACCCGTCCTCGGCAAGCGCATCCTATGAATATACAGTCAAACATTTATGGCAGGTATGGGGCATTCTTGCCGGTTTCGTAGTGGTGTTCCTCGTGCTGGCCGATATTCTCGTGCACCGTTACAAGAGTACGAAGAACCTGGGCCGTGACTGACATGCTGCCAGTGCGCCACACCGTGCGCAAGGCCTGACAACGCCGCTCAATCCCGTCCAAAACCCGCGCTTGAATGGGCATCATGATTGCATTACCGCCGATTGATCAGCTTGTGGACTTCATACCGACTGTGCATTACGGCGACCACACGCAGGTCAGTCCCAGCAGCACAGCTGAGACGCGGTCTGGTTCAGCCGGTTCAGCCGATTCAGTTCAACGTTCCGCCAGCGGTTCGCCAATCGGCGGCGCATTGCATTTGTCAAGCGTGCTGCCCGCTGTCACTGATGCGCTTGGCGCGCCCGTCACCACGGCCGTGCATCATGACCCGGCGGCGTTACGCCAGGCGTTGGGCATGCCGACCGCTTCCCGTGCGCTCGTGGTGCTCGTGGACGGCATGGGATTTTGGAACCTCGTCGATCGCGTAGGACACGCCCCCTATTTGCGCGGTCTGCTCAAGGACAGTGCCAACGCGCGCCCGATCGCCACGTGCGCTCCGAGCACGACAGTGGCCGCCATGGGCACGTTCGGCACGGGAACCTGCCCGGGGTTGACCGGTATGGCCGGTTACACGCAACTCAATCCGCAGACAGGTCAGATCAGTCAGCTGATCCAGTTCCGCAACGCGCTCAAACCCGACGATTTGCAACGTGAACCCACGGTGTTCGAGCGCCTCGCCGCGCGCGGGGTGCGTGCCACAAGCGTAGGGCTGTCGAAATTCGCGAACTCGCCGCTGACCCAAGCGTCACTACACGGCAGCACCTATGTCAAGGCCGACCGTCCCGCGGCGATCGTGCAGCGCACGCTCGAATCGTTGCGTGAGCCGGGACTGACCTATCTGTACTTGCGTGACGTCGACAAAGTCGGTCATTCGTTGGGTTGGACCGGAGACGAGTGGGGAGGGGCGCTTGAACACGTGGACGACATGCTCGGCCAGATCAGCCGGCAAGCTCCCCGCGGCACGCTGATCGTGATTGTCGCCGACCATGGCATGGTCAACGCGAATCCCGCACAACGCATTGACGTGGCCCAAGAGCCTACGCTCATGCAAGGCGTGCATCTGATCGGTGGGGAGCCGCGTTCGCTGATGCTGTATCTTAACGACGACGCGCATCCCGGCGATGTTGCGGCCCGTTGGCGTGAACGGCTCGGTTCGCATGCGCTCATACGCACGCGTGACGAGGCGCTCGCGCAAGGATTGTACGGTCCCGTCAGCGAGCATGTGCTGCCGATGCTCGGCCAGGTGAGCGTGTGCGTCAACGACGGCTATACGCTCGTCGATTCGTCCACACAAACAGCAGTGGCCATGTCACTGCCCAGCGTGCATGGTTCGCAAACGCGTATGGAAATGGAAATCCCCTGTCTGATTGACGTCGACTGACAGCAATCAGACAGGGGAGAGGCGGACTATTCTGCGCGTTCGGCAGCCTTACTCGCCTTTGCCGAACAGGATTTCATCCCAGCTTGGCATTTGCTTGCGGCCGCCATGACGCGTCGTGCGCTCGCGGTCATCGGTGGGCGGGGCTCCGGCGCTTTCTGGCGTTACTGTGGGTGTCGCCGTGGGCGCGACTGGCAGCGAACCTGTTTCGTTGGCTGGGGCGGGTGCCGGCTGTGCGGGTGCTGGCTGGTTCAGTGCCGGATCGGCGGGAGGCACGCTCGCAGCACCCATCATCGCGCGCACGAATCCCACTGTTTGCGCGTTCTGCCGTGTCGTGGTATTTGATGATGATTGCTGTTTGCCCGCATCGTGGCCGCTGCCAGCCACATGCGCATGCACCTCGGCTACTTCAGCCGTAATCACTTTATCGTTGGCTGACACTTCGGCGCCTTGCGCCATAGCGTCAACCTCCACCACGGTGTCGTCCGTGTCGGCGGTCTGCACATTGGCGGCTGCTGGCGCAAGGGATGAGGGCCGATCGTCGGCTTGGGGTGCCGGAGCCGCATGCTTGGGTTGAGCGGCTTGTTGCGCGGAGGAGACGGCCAGTTCAATGCGCGCCGAGCGTGCCGAGTCGCCAGGCAATGGTGAGGAGGATACGGCCTCTTGCAACGTCAGGTCGTCATCGTCGGATTGGGAGGGCGCCGGCGTGGATTGTTCGCCCAACAACGTGCGCGCGGCCGAGTTGAGGCAGCCGATCGCATTGTCGTGTGTGCTCCACGACCATTGCGCATGGATACGCCGTCCTTCGGCGGTCGTGAACGATGCCGTGATATGCCATGGTTCGATGGCGCGGCGTGTGGCTGACCAGTGCACGTCCGAACGGTTCACGCGCAACGCGGCCAACGTGCGGTCGATGAGTTCCGAAATGGTATGCACCTTGGCTTCCTTGGGCGCCGCGACATTGAGGAATTGCTTGATCGCGTAGTTTTTTTCGCTTTCTACAGACCCTGAGAATCGGCGTACGAGTGTTTCGTCCAGATCGTAGCGTTCAGCCACCGTATGCGGGTCGAGGCCGGCGCGAATCAGTTGTTGAATCTGTGAAATCGGAATCGTGCGCTTATGCTCGACATGTTGTTCACCAATATGGTCGGATTTGATTTGCTTGGCGGACATGATCGCCCGGTCCAATTCCTCGTTGACGTCGACCAGGAACGTTTGCGTGCCCATGGAAAAGGCCAGGTCGCCATCATCAGTGACATGGTCGAACCGTGCTTTGGGAATGCCTGCAACCATTGAATCAGCCCCGCTTTCATGCAATATGTAAAAATTAGTGTACACGCGCGATGCCAGTGGACTTTACGAATGAAAGAAATAGTGTATCCTATGCGGGGAAACGGGCTATTGGAAGATGGCCTTGAACAAAGGTGCGACCGAAAGGACAGCCATGGCACAGGATTATGATTCCCCGCGCAACACCGATGAGGATGAGGAGTCGCTGCAGGCTCTGGGTAAAAGCTCCCAAAACGACGCCGCCAACATGGACGATGACGAGAACGCCATCGCCGAAGATTATGAACTGCCCGGTGCCGACCTGAGTAACGAGGATGCGTCGGTGACTGTCATTCCGATGCAGGGCGACGAGTTCATTTGCTCCGAATGCTTCCTCGTGAAGCATCGCAGCCAGTTGGCGTATACCACTGATGACGGCCAACCCGTGTGCGAGGAGTGCGCCATCTGATGACCGTCGATACGGCATACAACGAGCCTGAAGACACTGAAGTGCTCGTCAAATCATTGGATGCGGCCTACCCTGCGCAATTGCATTACGCGCATGCAGGCGACGCCGGCGCCGATTTGATCACGACGCAAGCGATTGACCTTGCTCCGTTCGAGCGTGCGCTCGTGCCTACCGGCGTGGCCATTGCGCTGCCTGCCGGATACGTGGCGTTCGTGCATCCGCGCTCGGGATTGGCCGTCAAACACGGCGTGACCGTGCTCAACGCGCCCGGCACGATCGACGCGGGCTACCGCGGAGAAATCAAGGTGCCGTTAATCAATCTTGATGCGCATGAAACCGTGCATTTTGAACCGGGTGACCGTATTGCGCAGCTCGTGATTCAGCGCTACGTGCAGGCGAAGTTCATTGAAGCCCAGACGTTGCCGTCCTCGGATCGGGCGGAACGCGGATTCGGATCGACAGGAGTGGCGTCCTGACGAATAGGCCACACGGCGTTGCGACGGGCAAGCGGGTATCAGGGAAATAATAATGTACCGTACCCCCGAACAGGTAGGGTACACTGGACGGCACAACCGGACGGATGGAACTGAATAAAGGAGGGCCCATGGGTGAAGCGGCGGACGAACCGCAGTCGTCAAGCATGCTGGGATGCGAGATCAGCACGAACCCGTTGGACCCGCTGCAGCCCATCATCTCCGCATGTGAAGCGCACCATCCCGGCGAGGACATGTCGATGGTGCGTCGCGCCTATGAACGCGCCGTGCTGCAGCACAGTGACCAGCGTCGAAAATCAGGTGAACCCTACATCATCCATCCGATGGCCGTCGCGCAGATTCTCGCCGACCTTGGCATGGGACCGATTGTTGTGGCCGCGGGATTGCTGCACGACACGGTGGAAGACACGGACTATACGCTCGAAGAATGCCGGGCCGAATTTGGCGACACGGTCACAGGGCTTGTGGACGGCGTGACGAAGCTGACCAAGATGGACGTGGGAGACTCGGCCCAAGCTGAAACGATCCGCAAAATGGTCGTGGCGATGAGCCGTGACGTGCGTGTGCTCGTTGTCAAACTGGCCGACCGCGTGCATAACGCGCGCACCTGGCGCTATGTCAAGCCCACGAGCGCCCAGCGCAAAGCGCGCGAAACGCTCGACGTGTACGCGCCGTTGGCGAACCGGTTGGGCATGAACGCCATCAAAACGGAACTTGAAGAGCTGAGCTTCAAAGTGCTGCACCCCAAGATTTACAACGAAATCGTGGTGCTCGTGCAAAAGCGAGCCGGGCAGCGTGAAGTCTATCTCAAGCAGATTTTGGCTGAAATCAACGAAGATCTGGCCGAACAGCACATCAGCGCCCACGTGACGGGACGGCCCAAAGACTATTTCTCAATCTATCAGAAAATGATCGTGCGCGGCCATGATTTTTCCGATATTTACGATCTGGTGGGCGTGCGCATCATCGTCGACACGATCCAGGACTGTTATGCCGCGCTGGGCGCCGTGCACGCGCGCTGGAATCCTGTGCCGGGACGGTTCAAGGATTACATCGCGATGCCCAAACTCAACATGTACCAGTCGTTGCACACGACGGTCGTGGGCCCGGGCGGCAAACCGGTGGAAATTCAGATTCGCGCGTGGGACATGCATCGGCGCGCCGAATACGGCATCGCCGCCCACTGGAAGTACAAGGCGAACGGTCAGGCCGGACGCGCGCTGAGCACGCCGGACGCTGATGACCGCAAACGCAGCGAAACCCAGGATTTAAGCGAAGGGGACAATCTCAAATGGATCCAGCAGCTCGCCGATTGGACGAGCGAAACGCCGGACTCCAACGAATTCCTGGGCTCACTCAAAGAGGATCTGGGCTCGGCGGAAGTGTATGTGTTCACGCCCAAAGGCAAGATCGTCTCGCTGCCGGCCGATGCCACGCCCGTCGATTTCGCTTACGCCGTGCATACGGAAGTAGGCCATCGCACGATGGGTGCGCGCGTCAATGGACGTCTTGTGCCACTCGACACGAAACTTGAAAACGGCGATACGGTCGAAGTGTTGACGTCGAAATCCGACCAGGCCGGCCCGTCACGCGACTGGATGAGCTTTGTCAAAAGCCAGAAAGCGCGTAACAAGATCCGCCAATGGTTTACGAAGGAACGTCGTGAGGATGCGATTGAGGAAGGCCGCGACGAACTGACGCGCGCCATGCGCAAACGCAACCTGCCGATTTCCGCGTTGATGAGGCCCGAAGCGCTGATTGGCGTGGCCCAGGAATTGAATTTCCCCAATGGTGAGGCTGTGCTGGCCGCCGTGGGAGACGGCCGTATTTCCACACAGAATGTGATTTCGCGCCTCGTCAAGGATGCAGGCGAGGATGAGGTCACGAAAGAAGCTGAGGAGGAAGTGCTGCCGCTGCGCGTGCAGTCCAACCGTCAGCGTTCGGGCGCGAACTCCTCCGGTATCGCCGTCAAAGGCGAGGAAGGTATCTGGGTCAAGCTGGCGCACTGCTGCATGCCGGTGCCGGGTGACGACATCATCGGGTTCATCACGCGCAATGAAGGCGTGTCCGTGCATCGCACGGACTGCGTGAACATTCTCAATCTGGAAAAGAAAGAACCCGAACGCATCATCGAAGTGTCGTGGACGAGCGACAAAGGCTTGTTCATGGTGCGCATCCAGGTCGAAGCGTTGGACCGTCCGCATCTGCTCAGCGATGTGACGCGTGTGCTGTCCGATCACGGCGTCAACATTCTGTCGGGCACGATCCAAACGGGATCCGACCGTGTGGCCACGTCGCAGTTCTCGTTTGAAATGGCTGATCCGCAGCATTTGAACACGGTGCTGGCTGCAGTGCGCAAGATTGAGGGCGTGTTCGACGTCTACCGGTTGACGGGCGCCAAAGATTCCGCCCAGCCGCGCATGCGCCGTATGCGCCATCGTGCAGGCCAGGAGTGAATGTTCAGCGTTGCTCGTGCTGCTGGCAGCGGTAGGGCAATGACGTAACGGCCTGTCACATACGAATGTGGCCCGGATTCACGCGTCAATAGGCGCGGATCCGGGCCACAATGCTACAAAGTTGGGGGAGAGGTGCCGGCTCAGACGAGCTCGATCGACTCGATCATGATCGGCTCGAGCGGACGGTCCTGGCCGTCGGTCGCCGTGGTATCGATATGGTCGACGACCTTCTTCGAGGCTTCATCAGCAACTTCACCGAAGATCGTGTGATGGCCGTTGAGCCACGGCGTCGGCACAGTCGTGATGAAGAACTGCGAACCATTCGTGCCATGGATCTTGCCGTCGGCGCCGCGACGCAGACCCGCGTTGGCCATGGCCAGCAGATAAGGGCGGTCGAACGTGAGCGACGGGTCGATCTCGTCATCGAAGTTGTAACCCGGGCCGCCAGTGCCCGTGCCGAGCGGGCAGCCGCCCTGGATCATGAAATCCTTGATGACGCGGTGGAACGTCAGGCCGTTGTAGAACGCTTCGTTCGACGACTGTCCCGTCATTGGATCGGTCCATGCCTTCTTGCCGCTAGCCAGCCCCAAGAAGTTCTCGACCGTTTCAGGGGCTTTGTCGTCGAATAGGTTGATTGTGATGTCACCTTCAGAGGTGTGCATGATAATAGTGCTCATAGTTCGCAAGACTAGCATCGCAGCCGCCGAAACACTGCAAGAACGCTGGGAATTGTGTGACATGCGCGTGTTGTGCGGCTGCGTGCGTAGGCTGCGAGACCGTTCCCTCGCGCAGGTCAGTCGCCCAGCACGCCCAGTTGCTGGCATGCGTAAGCGATGCCGTCCTGATCCACGCTGCGTGTGACGAAGTCGGCGTGCGTTTTGACGTCATCCGCAGCGTTGCCCATGGCCACGCCAATTCCCGCGGCCTGGAGCATGTCGATATCATTGCCGCCGTCACCAAACGCGATAGCCTCGTCCATCGTCCATCCATGATGGTTCATCACGGCTTGGATGCCGCGATGTTTGCCGCCGTCCGCCGGTATCAGGTCGGCGAACGTGGGTGCCCAGCGCACGCCGCGCACGTTATGGCACAGTTGCGTCAGCGCCTGCTCCTGCTCGGTGCTGATGTATGGGCTGATTTGGAATGTGTCGGTTGTGGCGGTGCGCGTCACCGGGTCGGCAATATGCACAGCCGGTGCTGTTTTGCCCAAGGCTTTCCACGATTGGCGCATCGTGTCGTCCATCTGGTTGAAATACACGTAATCCTTCTCGGCAAAACTCGCCACCACATCGGGATGGTCGGCGAACCACTCCATCATGATATCGATGTCGTCTTGGGCCAGCGGTTGCTCGCGGATCAGCTCGCCACCATCCACACAGTACTGTCCGTTGAGTCCGATGATGCCGTTGAACGTCACGGGAATGCGCTCCAGAACGACGTTGAGGAATGAAGGCGCGCGTCCCGTGCAAATATAGATCGCTATGCCGTGGTCCTGCAGCGCATGCAACGTGCGGACTGTGGACTGGGGCACTTCATGCGTGGTGAAACTCGTCAATGTGCCGTCAATATCGAAAAAAGCTGCTTTGATATTGGCCGCCCGCTGCTGCATGGTTGCCCGCTGATCGTTACTCACGCTCATGTCACCCTCTTCATGGTTCGAGAACATTGATATTCCTGTGGTTGCCGCGTGGCTTCTGCAAGCCGCTTACGCATCCGATACGACCACGGTAGTTCACATAGTGGAATTTGCATCCGAGTTGTTCGAGACCCGTCGCTATGTTGACTCGTATCGGTAGCCAAACTGGCGAGTCCATCGCCGAACCGATAGCGGCTCACACGGCTTCATGTGTCTTGCAGTGTTGTATCACTGGCATGAAACGTTGAGCACCCTGACAGCGGATAGGAGCGTTGAGATGTCGGACAAGCAGCATGACGTGATTGCCGTCGTGCAGCTGTGCGCATCGTGCTCCATGTGTAGCGCACGCTGAATTCAGGTCATTCTCACCAATCGCCATTTGACATGTGGCGAACTTGGTTTCTTTTCCACGCGTTGACCTTCAACAATCCTAAGCAACCCGTACGTTCCCGTATGCCGTGATCAACGGTGGTGGACGGTGTGCGGTTGCCATGATGGACCAACTAGGCTTGACGCGAAATCACACACCAACGGTTTGGCGACATATCAGCGTCATACCATCAAGGAATCGGCATGGTCCAACCGTGCATGATTCACCATGAAGAAGGAAGAACAACCCCTCATGACACAAAACCAGCCCAACGGCGCACAGCCGTCAGTGCCAGAAGAACCGGTGCGCGTCAACCACACGGCGCGTAACATCATCATCGCCGTGCTTGTGGTCGCGGCGATTGCGCTCGCCATTTTCTTTGGCACGCGTGCCGTCAACCATCAAAACGACTCCGCCAAGGGTTCCAAAGACAATCCCGTCGTGATTGGCGTCGTTGGAGCCACCGACCCGCAGTGGGTGGAGTTCACGAAGCAGGCCGAAGCCCAAGGCATTTACGTGGACATCAAGGATTTCCAGGATTACACGAGTGAAAATCCTGCTCTGGACGCGGGCGACCTTGACATGAACGAATTCCAGCATCTGCTGTATCTGGCCAACTACAACGTGCAGAACCACAAGAACCTGCAGCCGTTGGGTGGCGTGGCCATCTACCCGTTGGGCCTGTATGCCGCATTTGACAACGGCAAGCCCAAGTACACCGATATTTCGCAGATTCCAGCCGGTTCCACTGTGGCCATCCCGAATGATGAAACCAACCAGGCCCGTGCAATCGGCGTGCTCAAGGCCGCAGGCCTCGTCACGCTCAAGGGCGATTGGACGGCGTTCACAATTCCGCAAGACATCGACGACGCCAACTCCAAGATCAAGGTGGTGCCAATGAAGGCCGAGCAGATCGCCAACACGCTCAAGAGCGGGTCGGACGACTTGTCTGCCGGCATCATCAACAACGATTACGTGGCTGACGCGGGTCTCAAGCCCACGGACGCGCTCTACCAGGACAACGCCGAGGCTGAGGAATCACGTCCATACATCAACATTTTCGCTGTGCGTGCCGATGACGTGAACAATGAGGTCTACAACAAGTGCGTGGAAATCTTCCAGACGAAGCCCGTGCTTGACAAGCTCCAGGAAAACGCTGGCGGTACGGCCGTGTTGGCGGACAAGTTCAGCGCCAAGGAACTGCAAGGCTTCCTCAACGACATCGAGCAGGACGCACGCGACAAGTGATGCGTCATCGGTGGTGGGGTGAGCGGTAGATGCCACGCTACAATGACGCAACAGTGAGAACAAGTGAAGATCCAAGTGTCCGCGCTCGCCACATTGACGCCAACCAATCGTCGATGTGGCGAGCGCGGACGCGCATGACGGCTTGACAGCCAAGCAAAGGCAACACCATGGTCCAAACTCCCGAACCCATCATCGTGTTCGACCACGTGGTAAAAACATTCCAGCAGCGCGATTCAAAACAGGTCGCCCGCGCCGTGGACGATGTGAGTATCACAATCAACCAAGGTGACATTTTTGGTGTCATCGGCTATTCCGGTGCCGGCAAATCCACGCTGGTGCGCATGATCAACGCGTTGGAAAAACCCACGTCAGGCTCCGTGAGCGTCATGGGACATGCCGTGTCGGCGATGAGTGAATCGCAATTGCGGCCTGTGCGCCAGAAAATCGGCATGATTTTCCAGCAGTTCAATCTGTTCTCACAAAAAACCGTGGCGCAAAACATCGCCTATCCGCTGCAGCTGGACCATTGGCGCAAGGATTACCAAGATCGCCGCGTCAAGGAACTGCTCGAATTTGTGGGATTGAGCGATCACGCCAACAAATATCCATCGCAATTGTCGGGTGGCCAAAAGCAGCGCGTCGGCATTGCCCGCGCACTAGCCACCAATCCGCAGATTCTGTTGGCCGATGAAGCGACAAGCGCGCTTGACCCGGAAACCACAACTGAAGTGCTGGAACTGCTCAAACGCGTCAATGAACAGTTCGGCATCACGATTGTGCTCATTACGCATCAGATGAATGTGGTGCAGCAGATTGCGAACCGTGTAGCCGTGATGAGCGCGGGCCGCGTGGTCGAGCAAGGTACCACCTATTCGGTATTCGCCGCACCGCAACAAGATGTGACACGACGCTTTATCGCCACGGCCATGGACGGTTTGCCGGATGAAGCGCGCGTGAACGTGATGCGTGAGCAATGGCCAGGCCGCCTAGTGACGGTGGTCGTGCGCCAACATCCGATCCTTGACGCCGACGGCAACACACTGATTGCCGCTTCCGGACAGAACATTTCCGACCTGATCGCCAAGCATGGCGTGCATAGCGGATTGCTCTATGGCGGCATTGACACGGTGCAAGGCGTGGCAATTGGCGCGATGACCTATGAATTCACTGGTCCCGTCGAACAAATTGACGCGTTCCTGACCGAACTGGCACAACACAGTGACATTGTGGACTTTGGTACCAAGGACAATCCTGTGGCCTATGACGAAGCCGTCAGCCGCGCCCATATCGCCGCCGCTCCCGCGTCCAAACCGCAGATGCAGGACACGGTGGATGCCGGCATTGAACAATTTGAACAAGTCGATGATGTGGAAACCATCGTTCCCACCGCCGACGCCAAACGAGCCAAGGAGCGTGACTGATGCCACCGATAGCTGTAACCGCACTCGCGGCCCAGACCACATTGGCCAGCCGTAGCGATTGGACCGTGTTGCGTCCACTGTTGATGCAATCGATTGCGCAGACGCTGCAAATGGTGTTGATCACGATTGTTATTGGCGGCGCACTGGGCTTGGTGCTCGGCGTAATCCTCTATGGCACGCGTCCGGGCAACCTGTTTGAGAACGCTGTCGTATACCGCATTCTCGACATCATCGTCAATATTGTGCGACCCATCCCGTTCATCATTTTCCTGGCCGCCATGCAACCCGTCACGGTCAAGGTGGTCGGCACGTCGATTGGCACGGCGGCAGCCATTTTCCCAATGGTCGTCATGTGCACGTTCGCCACGTCGCGACTCGTGGAACAAAACCTCGTGTCCGTGGACCATGGTGTGATTGAGGCCGCACGCTCCATGGGCGCCTCGCGGTTCACGATCATCCGTACCGTGCTGATTCCTGAAGCGTTGGCTCCGCTGATTTTGGCGTATGCGTTCCTGTTCATCGGCGTGCTTGACATGTCGGCCATGGCCGGATACATCGGCGGCGGTGGCTTGGGCAATTTCGCGATCGCGTATGGCTACCAGAAGTTTGACCAAATGGTCACGTGGACAGCCGTCATCATCATGATTGTGCTGGTGCAAGTCGTGCAGGCCATTGCGAACGCGATTGCCAAACGTCTGCTTCGCCGATAATCCAATACTTCAAGCCGTGCGCATCGCGCACGGCTTTTGCATAACTGTTCGCATTCATGTGACCAACCATTCCGATTTCGATTTTTAAGGAGCACACCCGCATGACGATTCAATATGAGGTACCTGAGGAACTGTTGACGCTGCGCCATGATTTGCATGCGCATCCGGAACGCTCATTTGCTGAATACCACACGAGCGAGGTCGTGACACAGCAGCTGCGTCAGCATGGCATCAGCGTGCTGCCCAATCCGATGCCCACCGGAGTATGCGCACAAATCGACGGCACCGCACCAGGCCCGCTGATCGCGTTGCGCGCCGACATTGACGGATTGCCAATCCAAGAGCACACGGGATTGCCGTTCGCTTCAGTCAACGAAGGTGTCATGCATGGCTGCGGCCATGACCTGCATATGGCGTCCCTCATGGCAGCCGCATGGTGGCTGGCGGACCATCGCGACCGTTTTGCAGGCAGCATCCGGTTGATCTTCCAACCTGCTGAAGAACTCGGGGAGGGCGCTCGCGCCGTGATTGACGCGGGACTGATTGACGGGGTGGAAGCGATTATTGGCACACACAACAATCCTGACTATGCGCCGGGTGTCATAGCGGCAGGCCCTGAACCCATGATGGCCGGTTGCGTGAAGTTCAAGGTCACATTGCATGCCGAAGGAACACATGCGGGATACCCGAATCGAGGAACAGGCCCGTTGGAAGCCATGTCGTCAATCGTGCTCGCGTTGCAAACCATTGTGAGCCGCAATGCCACACCGTTCCATCCGCTCGTCGTATCGGTGACGCAAATGGAGGGCGGCGACGTGTGGAACGTCGTGCCTGCACAAGCCTCGTTTCAAGGCACGGCTCGCTATTTTCACCGTGAAGACGGTGACATGATGGCACGCCGGTTCCGCATGATTGTGGAACAGACAGCGGCGGCTTATGGCATTCGCGCCGACGTGGATTGGGATGATTTCCAATCGCCTTTGGTCTGTGATGCCGGGTTGATTGAGGCTGTGGCGGCCGACGTGCCCGATTACGCGAAGCTGGCGCCAATCATCCCGTCCATGGCGGGGGAGGACTTCGCCGAATACGCGACACGCACACGATTGGTGTTCGCGTTCATCGGCTCGAACGGCCAGCCGGGTTGCGCCGGTTGGCATAGTCCCGAATTCGTAGGGCTCGATGAAGCTATGCGCACAGGCGCCGAATTCTACGTCAACGCCGCGCTGCGCGTGCTTGGCCAATTGAGCCAGTAAGCGACTCGCCACTTCATCAGGCGGCCCATAGTGCGTATGCCACGCTGTATGCCGCATGAGCGTTGGGCTTGCATGAAACGTGCAACGCTCATGCACCCGTGTATTGTATGGACGCATGAGCACACTTCGCATCGCCTTAGCCCAAATTGACACGTGCGTGGGCAATCTCGTCACCAACGCTTCGACCGTCCTGGCCTACGCCAAGCGAGCCGCAGCCGACCACGCCCGCATTGTGGCGTTTCCTGAAATGACACTGACGGGATACCCGATTGAGGATTTGGCGTTACGCGCCACATTCCGCCAAGCCGCATGGGACACAGCCGCCGACCTTGCACAAACCCTGCAGCAGGAAGGCCTGGGAGACCTGTATGTGGTCGTTGGCACGATTGGCACCGACCATGACAACGGCAAACCACGCAACCGGCTCGTCGTGTTGCATGAAGGCCAAGTTGTGGCTGGCTACGACAAGCATTTCCTGCCCAATTACGGTGTGTTCGACGAATTCCGCATCTTCTCGGCCGGTGAGCGTTCCACTGTCTTGACGATTGACGGCGTGCGCGTGGGCGTCGCGATTTGCGAAGACATTTGGCAGGAAGGTGGCCCTGTCGCCGATCTGGCAGGCCAAGGCATCGACTTGCTGTTGACGATCAACGGTTCGCCGTATGAGGAAGGCAAAGGGCATATACGCCAGGAACTCGCCGCACGTCGCGCCGCCGAAGTCAACGCGCCGATCATCTATCTCAACCAGGTAGGCGGCCAGGACGACCTCGTGTTTGACGGCGGCAGTTTTGTGCTCGACACCGATGGCACGCTGCTTGAGCGTTCCCCAATGTTCATGGAGAACTTGAGCTTCTTCACGCTGGATACCAACCAAACCCGTCAGACACCAACTACAATCGCCGCATTGCCGGACCCCGATGAAGAGGTGTATACGGCTTGTGTGCTCGGCCTGAAAGACTATATGGCAAAGAACGGGTTCACCGGAGTGACCTTGGGTTTGTCGGGCGGCATTGATTCGGCGCTTGTGGCCGCCATGGCTGCCGACGCTTGCGGCGGCGAGAATGTATGGGGCATTTCGATGCCGAGCATGTATTCCTCGGATGGCAGCAAGGATGACGCGGCCGACCTGGCGCACAACCTGGGTGCGCATTACGAGGTGCAACCGATTGAGCCATTGTTCATGGCGTTCCAAGACCAGTTGCATCTCGAAGGCGTATCGGCCGAGAACTTGCAGGCACGTATCCGTGGCGTGATTGTTATGGCCACATCGAACTCGAAGAACGTGCTGGCATTGGCTACGGGCAACAAATCCGAATTGGCATGCGGCTATTCGACGATTTACGGCGATGCCGTGGGCGGATACGCACCAATCAAGGATCTGTTCAAAACGAAAGTCTGGCAGATCGCACGGTGGCGCAACAAGGCCCTGACCCAAGGCATGGGCATCGGGGGGCTGAACGTCGTGGGCAACGAAGACGGCGCATCAGGCATCATGCCGGCATCAGGTGTAATCATCCCGGTCAACTCGATTGAGAAAGCGCCAAGCGCCGAATTGCGTCCAGGCCAAAAGGATTCCGACTCGCTACCCGAATATGCGCTGCTCGACCAAGTGTTGGCCGCCTACATCGAGCATGCCCATGGACGTGCCGACCTGATTGCAGACGGCTTTGACGAGCAGACGGTGGACACGGTCATGCGCCTGGTTGACCGTGCTGAATGGAAGCGTCGCCAGTATCCGTTGGGACCCAAAGTCAGTGCGCTCGCATTCGGCCGGGACCGCCGACTGCCCGTGACCAACGCGTTCCGCGAATAAGCGGAAATAATAGAAATTCCAGCCCACCCAACAGTCCCTTGCCCACCATCGTGAGTCAAGGGACTGTCGTTTACAGTGCGGGCAGTGCATGGATCTTGCACTGGCGCGAGGTTTGCCGTCGCGCTGAACTGGGCGGCAGCACGCACGATGCCTCCTTACAATGGCACCAGAACCAATGACGACGCAACGCGCCATACATGCATGACATTCATGCGCGTAGAAACAGGAAGGAACCCACGATGAGCGATCCGTTGAAGGAAGAATGGTATTACAACACAGCCACGGGCAACGTGGAGCTGGGTCCTCAGTCGCCGATGCAGCATCGTATGGGCCCATACGCCACACGCAAGGATGCCGAACAGGCGCTGAAAATAGCGCAGCAACGCAACAAACATTGGGATGACCAGGACCATGAATGGAGCAATTGGGGCCACGGCATCGATGAGTGAATCCCATGAGTACATTCCGTAAGTAAATCCCGGGCATGTCATGCTCAACATGGCCGCCGATAACTAGGCAACCGTGCGGTCGCTATGCATCGCGAACGCACCGCCCACGCACCTGTGGTACTGCCAGAATCCAGTGATGGCACTGATTGCGGTCAAATGTGACCAAGGTCACGCTGGAACGGGAACATTTTCCCGTTTCCAGCGGTTAGACTATTGAATCAGTCGACGGCACGAAGAAGCGTCGTCAATCAGCCCATCTAAGGAGTGGACATGGCAGCTGTGGAAGAAACCACACTTTCCCCAGAGCAGATCAAGGCCGAGGCTTGGGAAGGTTTCGTCCCCGGCCATTGGCAGGAAGATATTGACGTCCGCGATTTCATTCAGAAGAACTACACGCCGTATGAGGGCGATGAGTCATTCCTGGCGGACGCTACCGACAAGACCAAGCATTTGTGGCAGTACCTCGACGACAACTATCTGGCCGTCGAGCGCAAGCAGCGCGTGTACGACGTTGATACGCACACGCCGGCTGACGTGGACGCGTTCCCGGCAGGTTATATCGATTCTCCCGAAGTCGACAACGTGATTGTTGGCGTGCAGACCGATGAACCATGCAAGCGCGCCATGATGCCGAACGGCGGTTGGCGTATGGTCGAGCAGGCCATCCGCGAAGCCGGCAAGGAACCCGATCCGGAAGTCAAGAAGATCTTCACGAAGTACCGCAAGACGCACAATGATGGTGTGTTCGGCGTGTACACGCGCAACATCAAGGTCGCCCGCCACAACAAGATCCTCACGGGTCTGCCGGACGCTTACGGCCGTGGCCGCATCATCGGCGATTACCGCCGTGTGGCCCTGTACGGTGTGGACATGCTGATCAAGTTCAAGCAGCGTGACAAGGACGCCGTGCCGTACCGCAACGATTTCACCGAGACTGAGATCGAGCACTGGATCCGCTACCGTGAAGAGCATGACGAGCAGATCAAGGCGCTCAAGAAGCTGATCAACCTCGGCAAGGAATACGGCCTTGACCTGGCCCGTCCGGCCATGAACGCGAAGGAAGCCGTGCAGTGGACCTACATGGGCTACCTCGCTTCGATCAAGAGCCAGGATGGCGCCGCCATGAGCTTCGGCCGCGTGTCCACGTTCTTCGACTGCTACTTCGAGCGTGATTTCAAGCGCGGTGTGCTCACTGAGACCGACGCGCAGGAGATCATCGACAACCTCGTCATGAAGCTGCGCATCGTGCGCTTCCTGCGTACCAAGGATTACGACGCGATCTTCTCGGGCGACCCGTACTGGGCGACCTGGTCGGACGCCGGTTTCGGCGATGACGGCCGCACGCTCGTGACGAAGACCTCGTTCCGTCTGCTCAACACGCTCACGCTCGAGCACCTGGGACCGGGACCTGAGCCGAACATCACGATTTTCTGGGATCCGAAGCTGCCTGAGGCTTACAAGCGTTTCTGCGCCCGCACCTCGATTGACACCTCGGCCATCCAGTACGAGTCCGACAAGGACATCCGCGGCCACTGGGGCGACGACGCGGCCATCGCATGCTGCGTGTCCCCGATGCGCGTGGGTAAGCAGATGCAGTTCTTCGCAGCCCGCGTAAACTCGGCCAAGGCGCTGTTGTACGCGATCAACGGCGGCCGTGACGAAATGACGGGCCAGCAGGTCATCGACAAGGGCATCATCGAACCGATCACGCCCGAGGCCGACGGCACGCTGAGCTTCGACAAGGTCAAGGCCAACTACGAGAAGGCTCTCGAGTGGCTGTCGGAAACCTACGTTGAGGCGCTGAACATCATCCACTACATGCACGATAAGTACGCGTACGAAGCCATCGAAATGGCTTTGCACGACCGTGAGGTTTACCGTACGCTCGGTTGCGGCATGTCGGGCCTGTCGATTGCTGCCGACTCGCTGTCGGCCTGCAAGTACGCCAAGGTGTATCCGATTTACAACAAGGACGCCAAGGACATGCCGGGTCACGAAGCCGAGTATGTTGAGGGCGCCGATGACGATCTGATTGTCGGCTACCGCACGGTCGGCGAGTTCCCGGTCTACGGCAACGATGATGACCGTGCCGATGATCTGGCCAAGTGGGTCGTGTCCACCGTGATGGGCCAGGTCAAGCGCTTGCCCGTCTACCGTGGCGCTGTGCCGACGCAGTCGATCCTGACAATCACGTCGAACGTCGAGTATGGCAAGAACACGGGTTCGTTCCCGTCGGGCCACGAAAAGGGCACGCCGTACGCTCCGGGCGCCAACCCTGAGAACGGCATGGATTCGCACGGCATGCTGCCGTCCATGTTCTCGGTGGGCAAGATCGATTACGATGACGCGCTCGACGGCATCTCGCTGACGAACACGATCACGCCTGACGGTCTGGGCCGCGACGAGGATGAGCGCATCTCGAACCTCGTGGGCATCCTGGACGCCGGCAACGGTCACGGCCTCTACCACGCGAACATCAACGTGCTGCGCAAGGAACAGCTCGAGGATGCCGTGGAGAACCCCGAGAAGTACCCGCACCTGACCGTGCGCGTGTCGGGCTACGCGGTGAACTTCGTCAAGTTGACCAAGGAGCAGCAGCTCGACGTCATCTCGCGTACGTTCCACCAGGGAGCGGTCACGGACTGATTGGACGTGTCCCCGCGCAGGTGAACTAGGGTACTTGCGCGCCACTACGCTTCGAAGCTGTGAAGGCGACGTGTTGACAGGCCTGTGGTCTGCCGGCACGCCGCCTTCAAGCATTTCAACAGTTTTTAAGGCATACACTGGCTTCAACATCGATGTTGACCTGCCAGTCAAGCAAAGGAGATACGGCCCATGGTCGAAAGTACGGGATTCCGTTCCACGCGTCAGCACATGTTGCGTGAGAACAAGGAATATGTCAGCCAAACGCTGATGGGAGGCCTGTCGGGTTTCGAATCGCCAGTCGGCTTGGACCGCCGCGACCGGTTGCGCGCGTTGAAAACGGGTGACATCGGTTTCGTGCATTCCTGGGACATCAACACTTCCGTTGACGGCCCGGGCACGCGCATGACCGTGTTCCTGTCTGGCTGTCCGTTGCGCTGCCAGTACTGCCAGAACCCCGACACGTGGAAGATGCGTGACGGCAAGCCCGTCACGTTGGATGCGATGATCAAGAAAATCGAGCGGTACAAGGACTTGTTCAAGGCCACGAACGGCGGCATCACGTTCTCGGGTGGCGAGTCGATGATGCAGCCCGCGTTCGTCTCACGCTCATTCCGTGCGGCCAAGGAGATGGGCGTGCACACCTGTTTGGACACGTCCGGGTTCTTGGGCGCCAATTATACCGACGAGATGATTGACGACATCGACCTGTGCTTGCTTGACGTCAAGTCCGGCGATGAGCAAACCTATAAGAAAGTCACGGGCGGCGTGCTGCAGCCGACGATTGATTTCGGTCAGCGGCTCGCCAAAGCCGGCAAGAAAATTTGGGTGCGGTTCGTGCTCGTTCCGGGTTTGACAAGCAGTGAAGAGAACGTTGAGAACGTCGCGCGCATCTGCGAAACGTTCGGTGACGCTGTGGAACACATCGACGTGCTCGGCTTCCACCAGTTGGGCCGCCCCAAGTGGCATGAGATGCGTCTCGACTATCCGCTTGAGGATCAGAAAGGACCGTCCGCTGAACTCAAGGCCCGGGTCAAAGCCCAGTTCGAATCGCACGGCTTCAAGGTCTACTGACCGGCCGGCACGTGGTGTGCACAGCTGGTAACAGTTTTTCATTATTTCCGCCAACCTTCGCCTGTCCGCTGTCAATCCCATACGAGCGCGTCGCTATGGGACTGTAGTGGCCATGAGGGTTGGCGGAAATACCATATAGGGAACACTGTCGGCCGAACGCGCGAAACTGGCGCATAGCAAACGTACACAACGAGTGAAATCCGGGATGGTGTCGTGAACAACGAGCCCAAGCTGTTAGCCGAACCAAAACAAGGCGTGCCGCAAGTGATTGAAACGGCGCAAGCGTTTGAAGACATGTGCGAACGGTTCGCCTACGCGAGCGGTCCTGTGGCCGCCGATGCTGAACGGGCTGCAGGATTTCGCTACACCCACGACGATTACCTCGTGCAATTCAAGCGGGAAGGGGCCGGCATTGCGCTCGTGGACCCGCAAGCCGTCGCGGCAGACGGCGCCGACTGGGCTGAATTCATGCAAGCGGTGGGGGATGCCGAATTCATTTTGCACGACTCGGCGCAAGACCTGCCAGGATTCGCCGACTTGGGAATCCGGCCACACGCGTTGTTCGACACGGAACTGGCCGCACGACTGTTAGGCCTCGAACGGTTCGGACTGGCCTACGTGACCGAACGCTATCTGGGGCTGACGCTGGCCAAAGAACATTCGGCGGCCGATTGGTCTCATCGTCCGCTGCCACGCGACTGGCGCAACTACGCGGCATTGGATGTGGAACTGCTGATTGAACTGCGTGAAGCGATGATGCGCGACCTCAAAGCCGCGGGCAAAGAGGAGTGGGCGCGCCAGGAGTTCGCCTATGCGCTGGAACACGGCATGCAGCCGCGCAAACCCAAGACCCAACCATGGCGCCATATTTCCCATATCACGGAACTGCAACGTGACGGACAGGGACTGGCCATCGCGCGCGCTGTGGGAAAAACGAGACACACTGGCCCGCGCCTACGACATCGCGCCAACATTGCTATTGTCCGACCACGCGATTATTGAAGCGGCACAGCGCAAGCCGCATAACAACCGCGAATTCCGGGCCATACGGTCATTGAATGAACGCGTGCGCATGCGCATGGGCGGTGAACAAAGCAAAATGTACGAACGCTACGCGCCAATCCAACGCATGGTCAAACCCGGCGTATGGAAAGAAACAATCCTGGACGCGCTGCAACTCAAACCCACACAATGGCCCTCACGCGACACGACCAAACGCGGTGACGACCGCAGCCTCGTCGACGGCGGAGCCACGCATGCGCCCAAACAGATGAAAGCCTGGAAAACGCACCATCCCAAACGCTACGAACGGCTGCAACAGGCGCGCGCGATCATCAACCAGATTTCACAAGACACGCATACGCCGTCCGAAATCGTGCTCAAGCCGCAGATTGTGCGCGACCTGTGTTGGACCGATCATCCCGGGCGTGTGGACGTGGCCGAGTTTCTGCGCCGGGAAGGCGCTCGCGACTGGCAAATCGGGCTCGTGAGCGCGTCGTTGAGTCGCGTTACTATGTAACGGTTGCCATAGGGCAGATAAGAATTAACCGTATTCAGGAGCGCAAGCGTGAAGATTAGCGTTAGGAACCTTGAGCCTACGAAGGCCAAGCTCACCATCACCGTTGATAACGAAGAGTTTGAACCGTACCTGCAGGAAGCTCGCGAAGAGATTGCCAAGCAGATCAACGTGCCAGGCTTCCGTAAGGGCCACGTGCCGGCCAAGATTGTCGACCAGCGCGTCGGCTTCGGCGCCGTTGCCGGCGAAGCCATCAACAAGGCTGTCCCGGAGTTCTATTCGCAGGCTCTGGAAACCAAGGAAATCCGCCCGATGGCTCAGCCCGAGATCGAGGTGACCGAGGTTCCCGAGTCCGCTGATTCCGATGTCAAGCTCAAGTTCACGGCCACTGTGGAACGCCGTCCGCAGTTCGACCTGCCTGAACTCGACGAGATGACGATTGAAGTCGAGCCCGTTGAGGTTGAGGATGCCGACGTGGACAAGCGCCTCGAGGCTCTGCGCCAGCGTTTCGGCACGCTCGTGGGCGTGGACCGTCCGGCTCAGGAAGGTGATTACGTCAACATCGACCTCGACGCCCAGATTGACGGCGAGTCCGTTGATACGCAGGAAGGCGTGAGCTACGAAATCGGTTCGGGCACGATGCTCGACGGCATTGACGAGGCTCTGGAAGGCCTGTCGGCTGACGAAGAGACGACGTTCGAGTCCACGCTCACGGGTGGCGATCACGCTGGCGAGAAGGCCACCGTCAAGGTCAAGGTCAACTCGGTGAAGACTGAGGAACTGCCTGAGCTCGATGACGATTTCGCCCAGGAAGCTTCCGAGTTCGACACGCTCGATGAGCTCAAGGAAGAGATCCGCAAGGCCGCCGCCATGGACGCCAAGGGCCGCCAGGCCACGGCCGCCCGTGACGCGTTCATCGCTAAGATCGAAGAAGGCCTCGAGATTCCGGTGCCGAAGGGTGTGCTCGAGCAGACTGTGGAAGAGCAGCTCAAGAGCCAGCCGAACGCGGACGACGAGACGAAGAAGCAGGTCGAGGAGGATGCCGAGAAGGCCCTGCGCGATCAGATGGTGCTCGACGCCCTGGCTGAGAAGCTCGACGTGGAAGTCTCGCAGTCCGATGTGTTCAACTTCCTGGCTTCGATTGCCCAGCAGTACGGCATGGATCCGAACCAGTTCATCCAGGCTATCCTGAGCAACGGCCAGATCGGTTCGGCCGTGCAGGAAGTCGCCCGCTCGAAGGGCATGCTCGGTGGCATGCGCAAGGTCACGTTCACCTCGAACGGTGAGACGCTCGACCTGTCCGACTTCCTGGGTTCCGACGACGAAGCTGATGCTGAAGTCGCCGCTGTGGAAGAGGACGAGACCGTGGCCGCTGCTGCCGCTGCTGCCGCTGTGGCCGACGACTTGGCCAAGGATGCCGAGTGAATCGGTATGAGACGCTGATTCGAGTGTGAGGGTGGGCTTGGCCTGCTGATCATTCGAGTGTCTGTGGGGATCGCACGCGTAGCGTGCGGTCCCTTTTTCATGTGATACTGCATGCGACGGCAAAAGTCGCGTGAATCGACAACAGTGGCATGCAGTGGCAAAAGCAAAGACCAGCATCGTGAGGGAGGATGCATGCGTGAACACGGCAACGGGCCGGATGTGAATCCGGATGTGATTGCGGGCGACAATCCAGACGTGAATCCAAACCCGGATCCAAACCCGGATCCAAACGTCGACCTGGATGCGTGCAATGCGCCAGCGCAGACCCACGATGAGCCACGCAACGCGCCACAGGGACCTGCTGCAGCCGGCCATTTCGATAATGATTTCGCGGATTTCTCGCCAAGTCCTTCATCAAAGCCTGCCGGGGAGTCAACACAGGGCAGCTCCCGAACCGTGGCATGTTCGGGGCACGAGCAGTCAATCGGTAGCCGCCTTGGCTTGATGGCAGCCGCTGTCGTGTTGCTTGGCGCACTGATTGGCGCTTGTGGCGGTCTGCTCACGCTCATGCTTTATGGCATTGAGCATTTGGCGTTGGGATTTGTGGAGTCGCCTGAATTGCCAGGCCCGTTTGAAACGGATTGGCGCCGACGTGCGCTGTCCGTACTGATTGGCGCGACTGTGGCTGCTGTCGCTTGGTTTGTGCTGCGGACGTATGCGCGGCGTGTGCCGTCCGTGCGGCAGGCTGTGGATGGCGAGTCGATGCCCTGGTGGCAGACCGTGGTGCATGTGCTGCTGCAGATTGGTATTGTGGGCATGGGGCTGTCGGTGGGTCGAGAGGTTGCGCCGCGTGAATTGGGTGCGATGCTTGCGCAACGGGTGGCGCGTGTGTTGCATGTGCATGATGTGGATTTGCGCCGGCTCGTTGCAATCAGTGCCGGCGCGGGTTTGGCCGCGGTGTATAACGCGCCGTTGGCCGGAGCGTTCTTCACGATTGAAATTTTGCTCGTGGATGTGTCGGCCATGACCGTGGTGCTGTCGTTTTTGTGTTCGGCGTTGGCGGCATGGGTGGCCACGCTCGTCAAAGGCGCGCATGTGTTCTATCTGCTTGACGGTGTGCATGCGCAGTTCAGTCCCGACCTGATGGCGTTCGCGCTGGTCGCGGGCGTCGTGTGTGGGGTGTGCGGCGCGTTGTTCCGTCGCGGTTCGTCATGGGCGGAATCACACAAGTCTTCCGGGGCTTCGATTTTGTGGACGCTGCCTGCTGCGGGTCTCGTTACGGGCGTTGTGGCCATTTGGGTGCCGCAAGTCATGGGCAACGGTCGCGCGACGGCCCAACTGGGATTCACAGGCCGTCCTGAACTTGCGTTTGCCGGGTTGTTGTTGATTTCATTTCTGGCCAAGGCGATCGTGACATTGTTGACGATCCGTTGCGGCGCCTCAGGTGGTGTGCTCACGCCAGGCATTGCACTTGGCGCGTCAATGGGCTGCGTGCTGGGCATGTGCTGGGCGCACATAACGGGTGCACAGGATATGAGTGTGTTTGCGCTGTTGGGGGCGGCCGCGTTGCTGTCCGCGTCGCAAAACGCGCCAATCATGGCCATGTGCTTGGTCATGGAATTGACGCAGGCGCCGATGACATGGTTCGTGCCCGTGGCGTTCATTGCGATGATTGCCGTGATGACGGCCCGATGGTTCACCACACATGTGATGGACCGGGCACATGTGCAGGAGATGCGAGTCTAGGACTGGCTGGCATCTGGATTGGCGCAGCCAATATTGAAGTCGCGGGAATAAATAGCGTGCGCCGTCGTTTGAACGGGGTAGTGTTAATGTCCATTGGCATAGCAAAGGAGACAAGGTGAGCAATATTCTTGCGTCTTCACCGGTCATGGCCGACGGCGACATGCCCGCAGGGCCGAGCGACCCGATTTTCAACCGACTGCTTCAAGACCGCATCATTTGGATGGGTGAGGAAGTCAAAGACGAGATGGCGAACCGTATCTGCGCGCAGATGCTGATGCTCGCCGCTGAAGATCCTGACAAAGACATTTGGCTGTATATCAATTCGCCAGGCGGCTCGATTACGGCCGGCATGGCCATTTACGACACGATGCAGCTGATCAAGCCCGACGTGGCCACGGTCGGCATTGGCATGTGCGCGTCGATGGGCCAGTTCCTGTTGAGCTCGGGTACCAAGGGCAAGCGTTTCCTGACGAGCCATGCGCGTGTGCTGATGCACCAGCCTTCGGGCGGTATTGGTGGCACGACGACGGATGTGCGCATCAATGCGGAACTGATCATGAACATGAAGAAGACGCTGGCTGAGCTGACCGCCGAACAGACGGGCCACACGGTTGAGGAAATCTACCGTGACAACGAATACGACCATTGGTTCACGGCGCAGGAAGCGTTGGAGTACGGCTTTGTTGACAAGCTCGTGTCCACGCCCGACACGATGCATTCCAAGGAAGGGAAGTGAGCATGGCATCACCAGAAGCACAGTTCATTGCGCGTGCCGAACGTTTGGCCGGACCGGCCGGCGTCGCCGGATTCCAGCGTGCCGCCGACCATGATCACATGGTCATGAGCCCACAGAACCGTTATGTGCTGCCTCAGTTCGAGGAAAAGACGCCCTACGGGTTCAAGCGCCAGGATCCTTATACGCGCCTGTTTGAAGACCGCATCATCTGGATGGGTGTGCAGGTGGACGACACATCGGCTGACGACATTATGGCGCAGCTGCTCGTGCTGGAAAGCTTGGATCCGAGCCGCGATGTGATGATGTATATCAATTCGCCAGGCGGTTCGATGACGGCCATGACGGCCATCTACGACACGATGCAATACATCAAGCCCGATGTGCAGACCGTCTGCCTTGGCCAGGCCGCATCGGCAGCCGCCATTTTGCTGGCCGCCGGCACCAAAGGCAAGCGTCTGATCCTGCCGAACGCTCGCGTGCTGATCCACCAGCCCGCGATCGATCAGGGTTTCGGCAAGGCCACGGAAATCGAAATCCAGGCCAAGGAGATGCTGCGCATGCGTGAATGGCTGGAGAACACGTTGGCCAAGCATACGGGCCAGCCCATTGAACGCATCCGCAAAGACATTGAAGTCGATACGTTCTTGACGGCTCAGGAAGCCAAGGAGTACGGCATTGTCGATGAAGTGCTCGAGCATCGCGCCTAAGTCTTTGCGGTAATACGAGCCATTGTTGAGGCGGTCCATCGTGATGATGGGCCGCCTCAATGTATGGAATGCTGGAACATGGTTGACCGATGTTGCCGCAACGTCATGCTCATAGAGGAATACCGTGAAAACATTGGCATCTGTTCTGGTGTAGTGTAAGGGGTACCGTGCATGATGGCCGAACTGCAGCACAATCAGGGATGAGGTACCAATGGGACGCGTGATCAGCTATAGTGATGGCGTACAACATTGTGCCTTCTGTGGAAAATCCGAACATGATGTGCAGCGTCTCGTTGCCGGTGCCGGCGTGGCCATTTGCGAAGAATGCATCGCGCTCTGCCAGCAGATCATCAGCGACGAACGCAAGCAGGAAATCGCGCAGGCTGATCTGGCGGTGCCGACGCCCGCTTCAATCAACGCCAAGCTCAACGACACCGTGGTAGGCCAGGCGGCGGCCAAACGCACGTTGTCGGTGGCTGTGCACAACCATTACAAGCGTGTGCTGATGGAAGAGCGTGAAGCATTGGGCGCTGCAGATGGTTCACACCATCACGCGATGCCGCAAGCCTTGGTTGATGTGCGCGTCAGCAAATCCAACATTTTGCTGATCGGACCCACTGGCGTGGGCAAGACCTATCTGGCGCAAACCTTGGCCGACGCGATGGACGTGCCGTTCATTATCGCCGACGCCACATCACTGACCGAAGCCGGCTATGTGGGCGACGACGTGGAAACGTTGCTCAGCCGTCTGCTCGACGCTGCCGATGGTGATGCCGACCGCGCATGCCATGGCATTGTCTACATTGACGAAATTGACAAAATCGCCCGTAAAAGCGGCGACAACACATCGTTGACGCGTGATGTTTCAGGCGAAGGCGTGCAGCAAGCATTGCTCAAACTCATGGAAGGCACAATCGTTGATGTGCCGATAGAACATGCGCGCAAAGGCAAGGAAGCGCAGACCGTGCGCATTGATACGCGCAATGTGCTGTTCATTTGCGCGGGCGCGTTCGTGGGGCTTAACGATATTGTGGAACGCCGCTTGGGACGGCATGAAAGCGGATTCGGATCAGCGTTACGCACCGCGCCACTGGACCATGTCACGCTCGAGAACGCCGTTAGCGCCGACGATTTGGCTGATTTTGGACTGTTGCCTGAATTCATTGGCCGCGTACCCGTGGTCAGTGTGCTCAAGCAGCTCGATGAACATGATTTGCAAGCCGTATTGACGCAACCGCGTGATGCGTTGACCAAACAATATGCCAAACTGTTTGCCACGGACGGCGTGGACCTGCGATTCACGCAGGACGCGATTGAAGAAATCGCACACCAAGCCATCGCGTCACATACGGGCGCTCGCGGATTGCGAGCAATCATGGAACGCGCGTTGGAGTCCACGATGTTCGAGCTGCCTTCCCATGACGACGTGGTGGCAGTGATTGTGGACGCGCCATCCATCCGCGGTGAACATGAGCCGCAATTCGTCTATGCGGGCCAGCAGGGGCCGTTGTATGCGATCAACGGCGGCAATCGAGCCGAAGGGGCGCCGCGTTCCTCGGTGCGCATCATGCCCGACCATGATGATGACACGACGCAGGCCAAGCGTAAGACACGGGTCATGCCATACCGCATCAATTTGCGGTAATTGGGGCCGAAGTCAACCCCCGACACACCGTAAGATGCAAATGTCTTGAAAAAGAGCTAACTTATACGAGTTGCCTCAAGCAGCATGCGCGAGTAGCCCAGCGGATTAGAGCAGCTGACTACGGATCAGCAGGTCGCAGGTTCGAATCCTGTCTCGCGCACTGGCCATGGTTTGCCGGACCATGGGGTCCCATGATTTCGGCGGATATGGCGTTGCGCGAGTAGCCCAGCGGATTAGAGCAGCTGACTACGGATCAGCAGGTCGCAGGTTCGAATCCTGTCTCGCGCACTATAAAGCCTTTGGCGCGCATGCGTCAAAGGCTTTTCCAATATTGCCCATGATTCCCTCACGCACAGTTGTCACAGTTGTAGTGAACTCGTGTGGTTTGCATGCAGGGAACGGTGACGCACTTCCATATTGGTGGTGCAATACGGCATAATGGAATGCTGTATGAGCCTATGTGCCAACGGTATATGTCAACGAATGGGGCGATATGAGCGCAAGTCGAAGCGGAGTGTGGAGCAAGATCAAATATGTGGCGGCGTCGGATCGTATTTCCGGCCTGATCATGTTGGGCTTTGCGCTCTTAGGCTTGGTGCTGGCCAACATTCCCGCCACAGCGGCCGGTTTTGAACACCTGTCTCATTTCCATCTGGGCATTCCAGGCACCAACATTGACATGGGGCTCAGTCATTGGGCCCAAGACGGTTTGCTGACGATTTTCTTCCTCGTGGTCGGTCTTGACTTGCGTCAGGAATTGACGACCGGATCCTTGGCCAATCCCAAAGCCGCCGCTGTGCCGATGCTATGCGCCGTGGGCGGTATGATTGTGCCACCGATTTTGTTCATCGCTGTTATTGCGCTGTTCAGCAACTTCGGCGCAGGAGACCCCGGTAGCCTGATCATCGCGTCGGGCGAGGTGTTCCCGTTTGCCCAAACCGCCCATGGTTGGGCCATTCCCACGGCGACTGACATCGCGTTTTCGCTGGCGGTGCTGGCCTTGTTCGCCAAAGCGTTACCGGGCTCGATCCGCGCGTTCCTGATGACGTTGGCCACTGTTGACGATTTGCTGGCCATCATTTTGATTGCCGTGTTCTTCTCATCACTCAACGCCTGGTATTGGTTCGTTGGCATCGCCATTTGCGCCGTAGCCTGGTATTTCCTGGTGCGCATGGAGAAAGTGCCGTGGATCGCTGTGGTCGTCATTGGCGTTCTGGCATGGGCCATGATGTATGAAGCCGGTGTACACCCCACGCTGGCCGGTGTGCTCGTCGGCCTGCTCACGCCGGCCCGCGCCATGTACAAGGAGCGTTCGCCGCGTGCTGAGCGCTACGCTGAGAAATTGCAGCCGTTCTCGGCGCTCGTGGCGCTGCCGATCTTCGCATTCTTTGCCACCGGCGTGCATTTTGATTCGATCACACCGATGCTGCTCGTCTCTCCTGTGGTCATCGGCATCATTGTGGCGTTGGTCGTGGGCAAGCCGTTGGGCATCATGATTGTGGCCTGGCTTTCGACGCATGTCGGTTCGTTGCGCATGCCCAAGGGTTTGCGTGTACGCGACATGCTGCCCGCTTCGGTGGCGTGTGGCATTGGTTTCACCGTCTCGTTCCTGATTGCTTCGCTGGCCTATGCGAGTGAGGAATTGTCAGCGGAAGCCCGTTTCGGCGTGCTGCTCGCATCATTGCTCGCCGCCGCTATTTCAGGTGTGTTGCTTTCACGCCAGTCGCGTCGCTTCGCCATTGCCGACCGTGCAGTAGAACGCCAAGAAGCGCAAGCATTGCAGCAGGAAGCGAAGGATGTGGAAACTACGCTTATCGATGGTACTGTGATGGTGACGCAGACGTTTGACAAGGGAGCTCGCCATCATGACACATCAGACACCGACGCACACGCCACAGGACGATGATTGCGCTTCAGGGCAACCACAGGAATCAATAGTGAATACTGCCCACGCACAGACGCAGAATGGTGCAGCACAACGCACGCCAGCCGACGAGCAGCGCGTGCATGGCCTGAGTGAACCGGGCACGCCGTTTGGTGAGACCTACCACCGCGGTTCTGTGCTGCTCAGAGGGCCGATGCTGCCCCAGGAAAGCTCCACAGCCAACCTGCTGCGGCAGGAAAGCTCCACGGACTGGCTGCATCACGACCCATGGCGCGTCTTGCGGATCCAGTCTGAATTCGTGGACGGATTCGGCGCGTTGGCGGAAATCGGGCCGGCTGTCAGCATTTTCGGATCGGCACGTGTCAAACCTGACGATCCGGTCTATAAGTCGGCGCGCACGATGGGCACGATGATTGCGCAACGCAACATCGCCGTCATCACCGGAGGTGGCCCTGGCACGATGGAAGCCGCAAACCGTGGCGCCAGTGAAGCGGGCGGCGTGAGCGTGGGACTCGGCATTGAACTGCCGCACGAGCAAGGCATCAACCAGTGGGTGAACTTGGGACTGAACTTCCGGTATTTCTTTGTGCGTAAAACAATGTTTGTCAAATATTCGAGCGGATTCATCATCTGCCCGGGCGGATTCGGCACGCTCGATGAAATGTTTGAACTGCTCACGCTCGTGCAGACGCACAAGGTGCGCTACATGCCCGTCGCGTTGTTCGGCAGCCAATATTGGGAAGGCCTGATTGAATGGTTGCGCGGTCCCGTCCAGGACCACGGCATGATTTCCCAGATTGACCCGTCGTTGTTTATCGTTACCGACGATCCTGAAGAGGCCGTCAGTGTGGCTACGAGCGAGATCCGGCAATAGAACGGAATCTGCCACACGCTATGACAAGGCCCGCTCTGCACCGGCATATAAGTGCATAGCGGGCCTTACGAATGTCCGGGAGTGGCGCGCAGGACGCGCAGCAGACGTCATACAGTTGACTTGAGTCGTGCTTCCTAACGTTTGACAGCGATCAGCAGTCCTGTGCCCGTGGGCGTTAAGGAGCTGACAAACTGGTCGTCTTCTTGTACGGCTTCAATCAGTTCACGTAACGCGACGGCTTTGGGGGAGCGGTCGGCGGCGTTGGTCAAGCCACCCGACGAGTCGGCGTTGTCGAGCGCGAGCGCGTCGGTGAACACGATCGCGCCGCCGCGATGCAGCAGGGAAGCGGCCTGGCGGAACGTGCCCGCGTAGTTGGCGGGTTCTCCCGACACGACAATCAGATCGTAATCATCGGGGTTCAATCGTTGCAGGAATGTGCCAGCATCAGCGTTGACGGCGCGCATCGTGGTTTGCGAACGGTCGGCAAGATCGGCGATGAATTCACGGATGACGCGGATGCCGTCGGCAGAGGAGTCCACGACCGTAATTTTGCCGTGGTTTTCCAAGCCTTCAACGAGTTGTGCCGTTTCGACGAGCGCTCCTGTGCCTACCACGATGACCGAGTCGGCATGTAGCATGCGTACGAGCATGTTCAGCAGGTTGCCTTGAGCGGCTGAACTTTGTGGCAGTTCATTGAGCTGGGCCAGCGCACGCACTTCACGTACTCCATCAGGCTCGCGCGAGTATTCAAAATCCTCTACGAACTGCCATGCTTTGGAGTGGTTGGTGAAAGCGTTCATGTCCATGAGTGCATCCTCGGTTTATGCCCACAGCTGGGTGTGTGGGCGGCATCATTGGGTTGGGTGGCCCGTTCTGCCGTCAGCGGCGGCCTGGTGAGCCGGCTGCTGACGGTGCAGTGGTGGCGGCACCTACTATAGCCTATGTGGCCGTGCGGAAGTGCTGGATACCGTAACTTGTGCACGATTCCTGCGTTTGGTTGGCGTGGGACTGCGTTGCAGGATGCTGGAAGTTGCGGTGTAGCGAACCGTGTGCGTGACGTGCGAACGTGGAGGAGGGGACCGCACAGTCCCACGTCACGCTGCGTGCTGCAATGCGCTATAGCTGTGGTTCAGCGTTCTTTGACTTGGGCGATGAGCTGCCAGACTTCCTCGCCCACGTCGATGCCCTTGGGGCATGGTCTGGAGCAGGCGCGCACGGATTGGCAGGCGTTGATGCCGTCGGCTGTATCAATCGTCTCGAGGCGTTCCTGCGTGGCCAGGTCACGGTCGTCACGCACGAACCGTGCCTGGTTGATCAGCGCTGCCGGGCCGACGAATGCTTCACCTCCCGAATACACGGGGCATGCGCCTTCACACACGCCGCACAGGATGCAGTTCGTCAGGATCTCATATTTGGCGAGCGCTTCAGGTTTTTGCAGGAACTCGAACACATCGACTTTGCCGTCGTTCGTGGTGGCGAGTACGCCGTCACTGATCAGATACGGCTTGAGTCGTTTGATTTGTTCGAGCATCTGGTCAATATCGACAATCAGGTCGCGCTGGACAGGAAATCCTGGCAGTGGCGCGAGTTCAATCACACCCAGATGCTGTGGGGTGGCCGTGGAAGTGGGCTGGGTTGATGCCGGTGGTGCGGGTATTTCGGGACCGGTTTTGCGGAATCCTTCCTCATCCGTGTCCGCGGCCAACGGGCGTTCGGGGCGCGCAATGTCACGCACGATCGCCGTACACAGCAACGCTGGCGTGCCGTTGATTGACACGGCGTCCGATCCGCACATACCGTGGCCGCACGAGTAGCGGAAGGCCAGTGTGGGGTCAATCTCGCGTTTGATGCGCAGCAGCGTTTCGAGCAGTGTGTCGTCGGGGGAGACGGTCAGTGCATAGTCCTGCACCCAGTTTTTGCCGCGCGTGCGTTTGGCTGATCCGAACGGCGAGCTGGAATGTTTGCCGAACGGGCTGGATCCGCGTTCGCGTTTGCGTTCGGCTTTGGGAGCGAACCGGTGCACGCGTATCGTCACTTGGGCTTGGGTGCGTTGTTCGTCCGCGTCGCCGTTCCTGTCTTGAATCGGCTGGATTGGCTGTGATTGTGGTGTGGCATCGTGCGCGCGGTGCGCATCATGCTGGTGCTGTTTGAGTTCGTTCAATGAAAGCGTCATCAATGCCCTCTCGGTTGGTCAGTGTCACATCCGCTTGGCTGGGTGGGTTTTTGGGTCCGCAACGATATTGGTAGTACTGTGGTGCGCTCCGTGGCTGTTGATTGGCCCCATAACCCAACGTTGCGTTGTGACGGTGGTGCATGCAGTGCAGATGCTAGGTCAGTAGGATCGTGCGCCCGGTTCAATGTCGATGATGTGTACGGGTTGCCATTGCACGTCCCCGTCGTTCGTCGTCATCGAATGGGCCAGGTATTCGGCGTCGTTGCGTTCGGGGAAGTCAAGTCGCTTGAGTGAGCCGCGCGATTCATGACGCGCATCGGATGCCGTGAGCACGGCTTGTGCGAGCGTCATCAGATTGCGAATTTCCCAAATGGCTGTGATTTCCTGGTTGAACGATGCATAGGAGGCGTGCGGATGCAGTCGCATGGCGCGCGGCAACAAATCAGTGGCAATGGCCTCTTGGGCGCGTGCGATTGTGTCGGCGTTGCACAACACGGCGATTGACGCGTCCATGAGCTGGCCAAGTTCAGCTTGCATAAGGTAAGGATTGTCTTGCGTTGACGCTGCCAGGTCCAGCGTTTCGGCCTGTGCCGCCTCGTTATCCGTGTCGCCACTGTCCGAGTCGCTGGTGTCTGCGGCGGTTTGCGCCCCATCAGCTTGCTTGAGCATCATCTGCAATGATTGCTGGCGTGTCTGGGCCAAATCCTCGATCAGGGCATGGTCTTCCTGATCCACGTCAAGCGGATCGAGCGCGGCGACAGGATCGTTCGCAATACGGTGCGCAATCGATTGGCCTACGCGCGTGCCGAACAGGCAGGCGTCGAGCAGCGAGTTGCCACCTAACCGGTTCGCGCCATGCACCGACACGCATGAGCATTCGCCAGCCGCATACAAGCCTTCCACCGTATGGCGCTCGCCATCTTTCCACACGTAGACTTCACCTTCAGTGGTCACGGGAATGCCACCCATCGTGTAATGCGCCGTAGGTTTGACAGGAATCCAATCGCGCGTGGGATCAAGACCCGCATACTGTTCAATCGTTTCGACCACTTGCGGCAGCACGGCATGCATATGTTCGGGATCAATGCCTGTCATGTCAAGCCAGACGCAATCCTTGGGACCTTGCGGGTCGCGCGGGTCGGCAACACCACGGCCCGCATCGACTTCCGAACGGATGGCACGACTGACCACATCACGCGCGGCCAAATCGCCATGTCCAGGCGCATAGTGTTCCATAAAGCGTTCACCATTGGCATTGCGCAACGTACCACCTTCAGCACGGGAGGCTTCCGACAGCAAAATGCCCGTATGCGCCAAGCCCGTGGGATGGAACTGGATGAATTCAGCGTCTTCACATGGCACTCCCGCATTGAGCATGAGCGCCATGCCGTCACCCGTCAAATCCCATGAATTGGAAGTCGTATGGAACAAACGGCCTGCGCCGCCCGTCGCCATAATCACATTGCGTGCACGCAACGTATGGATGGCACCCGTATGCGTATCAAACGCGACCACACCCTCAACACGCATCTCATCATGGTTGACCGCCACATCGGTCACATACCATTCTTCAGCGAATTGCACGCCATGGCCAATGCACTGCTGCCAGAGCGTATGCAAAATCTGGTGGCCCACACGGTCCGCCGCGTATGCGGCACGCTCCACCGGGTCCTTGCCATAATCCTTCGTATGGCCGCCAAAACGGCGTTGGGCAATATGGCCGTCCGGTGTGCGCGAGAACGCGACACCCGAACGTTCCAGATTGATGACGGTCATTGGCGCGTCTTTGGCCAAAATCATGGCGGCATCCTGGTCGACGAGCCAATCGCCGCCTTTGACCGTGTCAAAATAATGCCATTGCCAGCAGTCGGGTTCCTCATTGCCCAAACTTGCGGCAATGCCACCCTCCGCGGAACCGGTATGTGAACGCAACGACTGCAGTTTGGAAATCACCAACACCTGGGGTTCGAGACCCTGCGCTTGCAACTCGGCCGCTTGATCACTGCGCGTGAACGCCAATGCGGCAGACAAGCCGGCAGCCCCGGCACCCACGATGATTGCGTCATACATCTGTTCAACTTGCTTGGGACTCATAGATGCCAAGTGTAATGGTCGTAATGGATTGCTTACAAGCATTATCGCCATGCGGCAGGCAACGTGCTGACAGCATCCGTTCGCTAATGACCGGATGCGAGCCTGCACGCTGAGCGATGCCGTTGACATGTCATAGTATTGCGAAAGCCCCGTTGTTATTGGCAATCAGTCCGCGCATTTCCAGCGCCCCAAGCGCGGCGAACACGACAGGCATCGCTACACTGGCCTCACAATACTGGCCAATCGCGCTCGCCGTGGCCACGACGCGTTGCCTATGGCATTGGCGTACTGCGTCGAGCACGATGCGTTCGTTGTCGCTCAAATCGGCTGGCTGCATGGTGTCGGCAGTGGTGTCGGCCGTCGGCTCCGCTACGGATGGCCAATGGGGCGCATGCCGCTCATGGCATATGTCGTCGATATGCTCGCATGATTGCAGGATGCGTGCTGCCTGCTCGTCAATGAGCGTATGGCATCCCGTATGGTCGGCTCTCGTGATCAAGCCTGGCGTGGCATAGAGTTCACGGTTCAATTCTTGCGCCCAATGCGCCGTGTTCAACGCGCCTGAACGCACACGCGCCTGGGCTACGCAAATGACAGACGACAACGCCGCAATGATGCGATTGCGCATGAGGAAGCGCCGGGCCACGGGCGCGCAGTCGGGTGGCATTTCACTGATCAGCGCCCCATGCCAGGTTTGTATGTGCTCAAACAGCCGCGCATTCGTGGACGGGCCGATATGGTTGAGTCCTCCTGCGAACACGGCGATGGTCGGGCCACATGGCATCGATGCGCTGTCGAGCAGGCTTGCCTGGCCATCACAGGCGGCGGCCAACGCGTCCACCGCGCCCCAATGTGCACAGGCATCAATGCCCATGGCTCCTCCAGACACCACGGCATGGCCTGCGCGCACGGCTTGCCCAGCCAGCGTTTGGGCCACATGCGCGCCATAGTCACTGACCGCGCGTGAGCCGATGATGGCCAATGGTGCCGGGCATGCGGTCAATGCGCGCACGTCGCCACGTCCCCACAAGCACAATGGTGGCGCCCATGAGGCATGCAGACGCAAATCCTCGAGCTGGGCAGGCCACAACGGGTCGCTAGCCGTCACAACCCAGGCAGTGCCGGATACGGTGATCCATTCGTGCCAATCCTGTGCCGTGCGTTCGGGGAATGCGGCGCGTCGGCGTAACCAACCCTTCAACGCACGCTGGAACGAGGCATGACGTTTGACGGCATCCGGTGAGGTGCCATCCGTAGTCTGGTCGTCTGGTCCCATACAGCGATACCAGCCTTGATCGAAGCGTTCCACCGCTTCATCCATCAGCAGGCTGACGCCAAATGCCTGCTGGCATTGGGCGGCATGAATGCGTTCAATCAGGTCCAATGCGGCCAGCGTGCCGCCGCAGCCATGCACGAACACCGACATGGCCGCATCAGCGCCATCAGTGCATGCCGTCAACACGGCCGCCGCCGCGGCATCCACGGAAGGCGGTGGCACGGATGCGGCCACACGTGCGTCAGCCGTCATGGCTGGCGCACCATAATGCGTCATCAACACATCAACCAAAGCGCTCATGATTCATGCCGTCCTTGTTCGCATGGCGATGGCCTGGTGCATGTGTTCGATGCGGGGAGCGCCAACGCCTTCCAAATCCGCAATCGTCCATGCCAGTCGTAGCGCACGGTCGGCACCGCGCAAGCTCATCAGATGGCTGTCGAGCGCCTTGTTGACGAGTGCGATGGTGTCTGCTGGCGTATGCTCATGCAACCATGCGCCGCTCATTTGCGCGTTGCACGTCCAGCCTTGATCGTTTAACCGTTCGCGTGCCATGTGCCGTGCGGCGATGACTTGTTCGCGCATCTGCGCGCTCGTAGGACCCGTTTGACGCGTTGCGGCACCGATATGGCCCGTGGGCAACACGTCGACCTGGATATCAATGCGATCCAAAATCGGGCCCGACAGCCTCGAAAAATACCGGATGCGATCGCGTTCACGGCAGGTGCAGCGTTCTGCGGAACCATAACCGAATCCGCATGGGCATGGATTGGCCGCCATGACCAGCTGGAAGCGTGCGGGAAACACCATTGTGCCTTTGGCACGCGCCACCGCCACAGTGCCCGATTCCAACGGTTCACGCAATGTTTGCAACACGCGTGGCGCAAATTCAGGGCCTTCATCCATGAACAGCACACCGCGATGCGCCATCGTGACCGCACCGGGCAATGCGATGCCCGAGCCTCCTCCCACAATGGCCGCCACCGACGCCGTATGATGCGGCGCTTGGAACGGTGGAATATCACTGATGCCATAGGCTGCCAACGTGCCCATGATCGAACGGATTGAGGCGACCTCGAATTGTTCGCTTTCCTCCAACGGACACATGATGCTGGGCAGTCGTGAAGCAAGCATGGTTTTGCCCGTACCAGGAGGGCCCACCATGAGCAGATGGTGGCCGCCGGCAGCCGCGATTTGCAACGCCCATTTCGCTTGGGTTTGGTCCACAACTTCAGCCATGTCGGCATTCAGGTCATGTTGCGCGGCAATCGAGCTTGACGGTGCCGATGGGGTGGCGGGCGGTATGTCAGGCAATGTGGCGTTGCCGCCAAGCAGCGTGATCAGCTCGGCCACATGCGAAACGAACATCAGGTCGATACCACCGACCAGCATGGCTTCTTCCTGATTGCCGCGCGGCACAATCGCCGTGGTCACGCCACGTTCATGCGCATGCAACAATATGGGCAGAATGCCCGACACGGGCAATACGGACCCGTCCAGATTCAATTCGCCTATCACGATTGTGTGCGCCACTCGTTCCGGTTCGATCACATGGGCTGCGCACAGCACGCTGGCCGCAATTGCCAAATCATGCGATGAGCCGCGTTTGGGCAGAGAAGCGGGCGACATATTCACGGTCACCCGTGTTTGGGGCCACTGGAATCCCGCAGCCGTGCAAGCCGAACGCACCCGTTCGCGCGCTTCAGTCAACGAAGCATCGGGCAGTCCGATAATCGAGAAGAACGGCAGTCCAGGGGAGACAAACGCTTGAATCTGGATGATGAACGCTTGCAATCCAATCAACCCCACTGACAATGTTGAACCGATAGCCATGATGCCTCCTTGGCTAAAACGCATGTGGCACATGCGTAAACCGGATGCGCCCTGCATGCACAAGCACGCCGATCACATCGAAGCGGATGCCGACATGGTTGATATGATGATCGGCTTCGAGCATCCACAACATTGCGGCACGGCGCAGATTCGTCTGTTTGGTCACGCCCACGGCTTCAATCGGAGTGCCGAATTGGCATCCTCGACGTGTTTTGATTTCGACGAATGCCAACTCGTCCGTGGCACTCAACGCAATGAGATCCAATTCACCATAGCGGCAATGCCAGTTATGGCCCACAATGCGCCAACCATGCGTGCGCAACCAGCAAGCGCTGGCGGCCTCACCCCAACTGCCCAAATCGCGTGCGCTCAACCGGCAGGAGGCGAGCTGGCGGCGGCATTGCTCAAACGTCGCATCAAATGGTGAAGACGGAATCGTGTCCGCCATATGTCGCCCTTCCGTCGTCGTTGACGGGGATGTCATCGGTACTCGTGGCTGTGTCATGCCTTCAGTTCAACAACTTCACCACCATTATTCAAATCACCGGGGTGAATGTGGAGAACCAAGTCGCCGGGCACGGCTCTATGTGGATAACTGGCAACGCCCGACACGACCCAACCACAATCACATGGGCCACATCGGGCGTTGCCAATCAGAGCGGTCCAACCAGTGTCTCCACCCATGATGGAGACAAGATGGAGTCGCTAGTGCCACCAGTTAGCGGTCAGTCGACAAGCGCTGCAAGTTCACCAAGGTTGAGTTCAAAACTCACACCACGGCGCTCAAAATCAGGCTGATGCTGCGTGTTGATCATCGCATGGCGCACGAATTCACCGGCAATGCGGGCCGATGCAGCCAAATCACGGCCGGCCATCACACCGGCGATCAGTGCTGAAGCGAACGCGTCACCAGTGCCATGAATCATGAACGGCAGCTTCTCATGCACGCATTCTTCCTTGTGGGCCACGCCGTCTTGTGCATTGACGACATAGTTGCGCAGACGGTTGTCGCCATGGTCGATGCCTTTGAGCACCACGTTCTTTGCGCCCAAATCGAGCAACGCCTGCAACATGCTGTCAATCTGCGCGTCATCAATATCCTGACCCGGGTACTCGCGTCCCGTCAGGATTGACGCTTCGGTCAGGTTCGGCATCAGCACATCGGCGCCGTCAGCCAGCTGACCCATCGCATCGCACAATTCCTGCGTATACGTGGGATACATTTTGCCGCCATCGCCCATCACGGGGTCGACCAAGCGCAACGCGTTCGGATATTCACGGTACAAGCGTTGAATCAGCGCCACTTGTTCAGCGGAACCGAGGAACCCCGAATACACGCCGTCCAACTCCACGCCTTCCTGCTGCCACGCATCCAAATAGCCGTCAAGAATGGGCGTCGTGTCATGCATCGTGAACACGGGATAATTCGTATGCGCCGAGAACAAGGCCGTGGGTACCGGGCACACGTCGCAACCGGCAGCCGACAGAATCGGAATGGCCGCAGTCAGCGAGCACTTGCCATATCCGCACATGTCATGCACAGCGGCGATACGAGGAATATATCGAGGATTACGGTCGTACAAGGTAACGCTCATGAGCTTCCTTCCGTTGCATCATGCATGGTCGTGGCGCCGCCACGGCCCAACTGGGTACGCCTTCATGGATACCCGCATTGATTGACGGGCACCCATACGGGGGTCGGGCGACCAGTCGAACAATCAGACTGCATCACCCGTGCCCATCGTAACGACGGGGGAAGTCACCACACAGTTGCAAGTGCATGGCGCGCATCATTCGCAAGGATGATGCGCGCCATTGGTTTCATACCCCCGACCGATATCAAGCACCACGCCGTTTTCATACCGTTGGCAGTATCAACGCACAGCAAGCCATTGAGGCGTGTGCGGAAATGACAATGCTGCAACCCGCATACCGTGAGGTTGCCCAAGACGGGAGCGAAACCATGACGATGCCACAGCCAGCCGCGCCAGTCACGCCGGCCAACACCACCCAAACCGCGCTGGCGGCGGCGGCCAACGCCACGCAAATTGTGCCGCAACCGCGACCGCAAGCGGCCATCCAGGCGATTGACCTGACCAAAACTTACGGCACGGGAGAAAGTGCCGTGCATGCGCTCAACCATGTCAATGTCACATTCGACAGCGGACGGTTTACCGCGATCATGGGACCGAGCGGATCGGGCAAATCCACGCTCATGCACATGATGAGCGGCCTTGACAAAGTCAGTGGCGGCCATGTGCTGTTCCACGGACTCGACTTGACGACGATGAACGATGACGCACTGACGAAACTGCGTCGCGACCGTATCGGCTTCATTTTCCAAAGCTTCAACCTGCTGCCGATGTTCACGGCCGAACAGAACATCCTGATGCCGTTGACCCTGTCGGGGCGCAAAGTCGATTCCGCATGGTTCACGCAACTGGTCGAAACGCTGGGATTGGGCACGCGGCTCAAGCATCGTCCCACGGAATTGTCGGGCGGCCAGCAGCAGCGCGTGGCCATCGCACGCGCGCTCGTGACGAAACCCGACCTGGTGTTCGCCGACGAACCTACGGGCGCGCTCGATTCGGCATCCAGCAAGGAAGTGCTGGAATTCCTGCGCCGGTCAGTCGACGAACTCGGACGCACGGTCGTCATGGTGACGCATGACGCGAACGCGGCCGCCTGGACGGACCGTGCGCTGCTCGTGGCCGACGGACGCATCGTGGACGACGTGCAGCATCCAGACGCGCCAACCATGAGCCAACGCATCATGGGCCTGGGACGCTAAAGCGCGCAAGCCGACGAGATTGACCAACGCAAGAGAAGGACGAGAACCATGTGGCGCTTGACGCTGACCATGATGAAGAAAAACCTGCGTATGCTGATTCCTGCAGGTATCGCCGTGATCATCAGCACAATGTTTATCACTTGCTCACTGATTTTTGGCGACGCGATGACGGCATCGATCCGCGACCAAGTGACGGCTGGATTCGGCAACGCGAATTGGGTGGTTTCACCCGGGCAGCCCGACGATAGCGCGACGACAATCCATACTCAAGACGATGACGTGACTGATGATGGCACGCAGGAACCCGTGGACGAATGGGAGCCGACAGTCGGTTCGTTCCAGGTTGAACAAGCGCGCCGCATCATCGACAGCACCACGAAAGCCGACAGTACGGCGAAACTCGTGGGCACGCGCGCAGACGTGCAAATCAGCGCGCGACTTGTGGTGGGCGACGACAACACGAACGGTCTGGCCATCGCGCCCGGCTCGGACACGGCGTTGCTACCGCTGACCATCAGCAAAGGGCACCAGCCTTCGGGCGCCAATGAAGTGGCGATTCCTGAAAAACTGGCCCAACGGCTGGGGCTGAACCTTGGTGACACGGTGACGCTCGTGCATACCTCGCCAATGCCCGACGAACACAACCAGATGCGCGAATATCGGTGCACGCCCACGATTGTGGGATTCACAACGGACCCGAGCGGAACGTTCTCCTATTACGGCGGCGCCATGGTACTGTCCGAGCATGATATCGCGACATTGCTTGGCAAAGCTTCATTCAATGATGTGCCTTGCTACCGCATGCTGTTCACGATGACGGGCTCCGCGGCCGTGCAAAGTGCAGCTGTACAACGGTTGAACCATGAAATGACTGTGCAAGTGGATTCACGTGAAGTGATCGCGCAAACCGCAATCAAAGCCATGACCGGAGACTCGGGTATCACGAAGACGTTCCTGCTATGCTTTGGTGGCCTGGCATTGATTGTGGCGGCGCTCGTGATTGCCAACACGTTCCAGGTGCTCGTGGCACAACGACGCAGGACGCTCGCGTTGCTGCGCATCATTGGTGCACGCCAAGGCCAGGTATACCGCTCGGTTGTGCTCGAATCAGTGCTGCTTGGCCTGGTCAGTTCCGCATTGGGTGTGGGAGCTGGCATTGGTGTGATGCAGATGGTAGCCAACTCGCATGTGTTGGAAAGCATGGTGCCGTTGCATGTGGTGCTGACGGTATGGACGTTTGTGGTGCCGATCGTGTTCGGCACGATCGCCACGATGCTGGCGTCGCTCGGAGCCGCCCGCATGGCTATGCGCGTCACACCGCTTGAAGCGATGCGACCCGTGGAAATCAGCGAACAGGCGCAAACGCGCCGGTTGCGCGGCGTCCTCGGGTTGTTGATGATCCTGGTGGGCATCGGCTGCTGCATGCTGGGTGTGTGGAAAGCTGATGATGACAGAGCGTTGTTCGCCGCGATGCTGGGCTGCGCGATGACATTTGTCGGTATTGCCGTGACGGCACGGTTCTGGCTGCCTTGGCTGATGAAGGGTCTTGGCACATTGGCCAGCCATTGCGGACCATCGGCCACGTTGGCCAGCGCCAACATCGCCAAGAACCCGCGTCGCGTGGCGGCCACTGGTACGGCATTGCTCATTGGCGTGACGTTGGTGGCCACGATGGGCACGGGCGCGGCATGCGCCAAGCAGACGATGAACACCGCATTGGCCACGCGATATAGCGTCGACATTGTGATCGCCGATGTGCCGAGCGACCAGGCGGCCGCATTGACTGCGCGCGTGTCCAAGCATACGGGTGTGCGCGATGTGCTCAACGCGCCGCTGGTGACCACCACAGTCACCGGCAATGTGCCCGATGCCATGCGCCAACAAGGAGCCGGACCGGATTTGACGTTGTTGGGCGTGCCCAATGTTGAAGCGCTCTCGAAAGTGCTCAACGTGGATTGCTCCCATCTGCAATGGAACGATCATACGGTGATTGTGCCCAAATACCTGCCATCCACCGGCAAGGAGCTCAATGCCGGTCCTCAGTTGACCGTGACTACAGATGGTGACCATAAGAGTTCTGCAGCTGCGGATGTCACATTGCAGACACAAACGCTGGATTTCCGCGGCGTGATGCCCCGATCGTTGGCCATCGGGTTTGTGCCGGACTCACTGTTTGACAATGGCGAGCTGCAAGCGTCTTCCTCCACGCTGCTTGTGGCTGTGGACTCGCATAATGACACGTCGTTGGCGAATCTGATGGATGCGTTGAGCAAAGACATCGCTTCGGTGCCGCAAGCACAGCTGACCGGTCCGGTGGCCGAGAAACAACAGTGGGACCAAATGGTCGACATGATGTTGATGATGCTCGTGGTGCTGCTGGCTGTGGCCGTGATCATCGCGTTGATTGGTGTGGCCAACACGTTGAGCCTGTCGGTTATTGAACGCACACGTGAATCAGCGACATTGCGCGCCATCGGCATGACCAAGCGTCAGCTACGCAGGTCGCTCGGCATTGAGGCGTGCCTGATCACCGTGGTGTCGAGCGTCGTGGGTCTCGTGCTCGGCACGGCGTTTGGCGCCCTAGGCACCTATATGGTCATGAAATCCGCGATTGGCGATTTCAGTTTCGCCATTGACTGGCGTGTGGACATCGCAATCATTGTGATTGCCATTCTGGCCGCATTGGTGGCCAGTATCGGCCCGGCTCGTCGAGCCAACAGCGTGCCACCCGTGGAAGCGTTGGCTGAAGCGTGAGAATGCTCGGCAACGCGGATGCCGACGAGGCGCCGTGACAGGAAGTACTCAATCGAGATATGGTGAAGGCCGGAACATGTGCAGTGGCGGTGTTCCGGCCTTCACGATGCCTGGATGCGGGAGATGTCAACGTGCTGGATCGGTCAAGGTTGGGCAAACATCACACCAAATGGTTTTCGTAGGCGAATACTACGGCTTGGACGCGGTCGCGCGCATGGATTTTGGACAGGATGTGCGCCACATGTGTTTTGACGGTCGGCAATGAAATGAACAGTTTGCTGGCAATCACCTGATTCGACAACCCGTGGGCCACTTCAATCAGCACTTCGCGCTCGCGGTCGGTCAACAACGCCAGCTCAGGATCGGTGTACGGGGTGTCGGTAGCAGCGGTACCGGTTTGGGGTCGTGATGAGGATGACGGTTGGGTCTGCGTGTTGTTGGCGGCTCCTGTGGAGGGGGCGGCACCGACGAATCCATGGTGCATCATTTGTTCAATCAGACGCTTCGTGGCCGTGGGCGCGATGATCGCGTTGCCGTCACGCACTGTACGGATGGAACTGAGCAAGGTTTCCGGCTCGGTGTCTTTGAGCAGGAATCCGGATGCTCCGGCATTGATCGCGGCCATCACGTATTCATCAAGATCAAACGTCGTCAAAATGATCACGCGCGTGGGTGGCGTGCTGTTGGTGTCGAGGCAAATTTGCCGTGTGGCCTCAATGCCGTCCATGCCTGGCATGCGCACATCCATGAGCACCACATCAGGATGCAACGTTTGGGCCAACGCTACCGCTTCGGCGCCGTTGGCCGCTTTGCCCACCACATGCATGTCGGGTTGCGAATTGATGACCATTGCGAAGCCCGCGCTCACGAGTTCCTGGTCATCGGCGATGATGACACGGATTGGTGAGGATGCGCCGCCCGGTGTAGTAGGCAATGCGGTGGCGATGCCAAGTCGCATGATTGACGGATTCGCGGACGTGGCGCTCATGCTGTTGCTCCTTTCTGATGGTGTTGCAGTTGTTGCTCCAATGGCGCGGCCGGAGTCAATGCCATGGGCTGGGTATGCGTTGCGTCGTCGGTGTCGCTGCTGGCCGTGCTACGCAGCACGCCGAGCAATTCACGCATACGTGCCAGAGCCATGCGTCCTTCCTGACCAATACGTGCAAACGCTTGCGTGATCTGATTGCTGGTCGGGGTCGCGCCTTGTGCGCTGGCCGTATCAATCATACGGATGCCGGCTGTGGCTTGTGCGGCCACGCTCGTGAGCACCTGGTTGACATCTTGTTGGATTTGCGCACTGATGCGGCTGCGCTCCTCATTGGCCGCCTGGACGGCTTGCTTGCGCCGCATGTCTTGCAACGTGTGTTCGCGCTGCTGCAACAACAGCGTATTGGACGCTTTTGAACGTGACCACAACGCCGCGAACACTTCAGACATGCAGAGTGCAAACGACAAGAACGTGAATTCCAGAATCGTGCTTTCCAAGTTCAATCCGGCTGAAGGCACGTCGCGTACGCCTATAAGCGCATGCCATAACGTATGGTATCCGGCTCCGAGAGCCCCGCATTTGAGTCCGAAGGCAATCGATCCGGCTGCGCAAAGCGGAATGACCCAGGCGATTGTGCCACGTTTGCCATACGTGATGACGGAATACACCGACAACAACGTAAACACGACGTCAGCTAAGTAAATGGGCGTCAATACGACCAATTGCAGGAACATCAACATGGCCGTCGCGAGCGCACTGCATCGCGGGAATCTACGGCGCATGGACAACGCGATGACGATGCCGGTCAGCAGCAGGTAATACATGGGCAGTTGCATGGTCGGTGTGACCGGCGGATTGAACGGCGAGGGATTGATTACGGTGTCGGACGCCTCACCAAAAATCAGTCCGAGCAGCACGGCTATGCACGTGTCCATCAGCACATAATGCCGTTCTGTCCATCGTGAGAAGCGTTCAATACGGTTCATGTGCACGTCATGTGGCACATTGGCTTGTTCGATAGGCCGCGATCGCAACGCGCTGAGCAAACGCGGTTTGACATGCCGCCGACGCACCGCAGACGGCAATGGCAACTGTGCATGCACTTGGAATCCATGGTCAGGTTGCGCCGTGGCGTCGAAAGTGCCGTCCAATGCTTGCATGCGTTCGCGCAAACCGATCAGCCCGAAGCCGTGTCCAGTCAACGCGGCCGGGGGCCGGGCGTCTGATGTTGGCGTGCCCGCATCGTTGGTGATGGTCAAGGTCAACGATTGCGGTTGCCAGTCTTCCTTGATCGATACGCGCGCATGGCGGCCGGCATGGCGGCGAATGTTTGTCAATGATTCCTGCAGCACATGCACGATCGCATCAGTGTGTGACGCATCAAGATCGCTGCGGCGCGATCCATGTACCACATGGTCCACTTGCATTGTCGGGTCGATACGCATGGCGTCGGCGAGGATGACATCAATGGCATGCGTGTCACCGGAGCGCGCATCATTAACGCAAGCCGTTGCGTCGGCGGCATGCTGCGCGGCCATGGCCACGGAATGCTTGTCAATGGTTTGCGCCTGCTCTTGTGCTTGGGGTGGCACTGCAACATCCTGGGGTGTGGCGCAAGGGTGTGCGTCCAACGGGTTCGCCTTGGTCGCCGGCTCGGGGGAGAGCGTTTGCAACACGTCATGCATGGCATGCAACGCGTCATGTGATTCATGTTCAATGGTTTGCATGACCGACCGGGCCAATTGGGCATCATGGGCCGCCGCATACCGGCCGCCATCCGATTGGATAATGATCGTGGACAGTGTATGGGCCACCACGTCATGCATGTCACGCGCAATACGGGCCCTTTCGGCTTCAGCAGCAATACGCTGCTGCTCCTGTTCGGATTCCTGCAATGCCGCATTGCGCAAACGCAGCATCTGCATCGTGGATTGGCGAGCCCGCTGCCAAAACCCTGCGATAACGGTAGGCGTGACAATAATCGCATAAAACACCCACATCACAGCGAAATTGAAGACGGTCAAATCCAACGCTATGTTGCCGAATTCCTTACGCATGAACAACGAACCAAACGTCCACGTCACCGCAATCAACAGCATGTCAATCGTGATGTACAGGTATGCCAACGCGATATAGCGTCTGGAACGTTGTTTGGGTACGCGCACAATCAGCGTATAGAGCACCGGCATCCCCATGACATCGCCGATGACCGCGAGCGGGCCGACCAGCATTTGCAACGTCACAATGATAATGAACGCATTGGCTGCACCGACCGGATAGCGTCGATGAAACACAAACGGTATTGTCGCTGCAATTGTCCATAAGAAGCACACCCACTCGGGGAAAGCCCACAACAACCCCACATCGTTGTTCATCGATAACGGCCCTGCGAAGAATATGAGCAACACTACGGCCAAGGCGGCATCCTGTACGATGACATGCTGCTGCCACCATTTCCATACGCTGCGCATGAAGCTAACCCTAGCGCAGTTATAATGGCATCGGATATCCGTCTCACGGATGATTGACAGCAGGTACGGCGGCGAGGTCCACCCATGAACATTTCCGGCAACCAGCCCATGCAGCAACGTAGCGGTACGCGACGCTATGCTGTGCCAGGGTTGCATATTGAGGAATCATCAATCCAAGTGCCACTCGACTGGACCGGCAATGAACCGGGACATACCGTGAGCGCAGAGACAATCGACGTGTTCTACCGTGTGGTGGACGCGCCGGAACATGTGCACGCGGACCTGCCGTTCCTGATGTTCCTGCAAGGCGGTCCGGGCGGAGCGGCCCCGCGGCCGATGAACCCTGAATCGGATGGGTGGATTGCGCAAGCCATCCAACATTTCCATGTCATCCTGCCTGACCAGCGCGGCACCGGACGATCCTCACACGTGGACGCGCGCACCATCGCCGGCATGAGCGGCACACAAGCCGCAGACTATCTCAAACATTTCCTCGCCGACTCGATCATCCGTGATTTTGAACACCTGCGATTGACCAGATTCGAAGGTCGCCAACTCGTGACCTTAGGCCAAAGCTACGGCGGATTCCTGACACTGACCTACCTGTCGTTGTTCCCACAAGCGCTCGCTGCATGCTTCACAACAGGCGGTATTCCGCACGTGCCAGCCTCGGCAACTGAAGTCTACGAGCATACAGTGCCGCGCATGCAACGCAAAACCGAACAGTATTACGCGCGTTACAAGCACGACAAGCAGCGCGTGGCCGCCGTCGCCGATTTCCTGACGGCCGCCCAGCGTAACGACACACCGGTGCTATTGCCCAATGGTGATGTGCTGAGCGTGCCGCGCCTGCAAACCGTGGGGCAATGCCTCGGCATGAAACCCAGCTTTGAAACATTGCACTGGCTGTTCGACACAGCGTTCCGCACGGGCTCGGGCGACGCTCCATCCTTGCAGATGGATCCTAGGGATGCACTGACCGACGCATTCGTGCATGAAGTGGGGGAGCACACGTATTCGCGCGCATTGTATTGGCCACTTCAGGAATTCATTTATGCGAACGGTGAGCTTGAGGAGCCAATCAACTGGGCGGCCGCTCATGTGGTGGCATCCCAACCGCAATTCAGTCCGGAGGCCAGGCCGTTGCTGTTCTTCGGGGAAGCCATTTTCCCATGGATGTTTGAGCAGGAGCGTGAGTTGCGGCCATTCAGGCCGGCAATGGATGTGCTGATGCAAGACACGCATTTCGGGCGCATCTATGACGCCGACCAGTTGGCACGCAACGAAGTGCCATTGCAAGCCGCCGTGTATTTCGACGACATGTATGTGGACGCCACGCTTTCACTCGACACACTGTCACGCTTGGGCAATGCACATGCTTGGGTGACGAACGAGTTTGAACATGATGGCGTGCACGGGCCCGTAGTATTCAAACATCTGTACGAACTGGCATTGGATCGCGGCGACTTGGAACCGCTGTATTGACAGCGCTAACGTGCGCTGTTCGCCATCGAGCCGAAACACGGGGTTCTCTTGGTGACATCGGCGGCTAAGGTGAATGCCAGCAACACTTGAGCCATGCCAGACGATCAAGCACTGGCGGACGGAAAGGGACGATCATGAGCGATTTCACCGTAGGATTCATCGGATTTGGCAACATGGCGCAGGCCATCACCAAAGGCCTGATCGAGGCTGGCGTGGTCACCGGTGAGCAGATTATCGCGTGCGCCGCGCATTTCGACCGGTTGGAGCGCAACGCAGCCAAATATGGTGTCAAAGCCGTGCAAACCGCCGAAGAAGTTGCCGATGCGGCAAAGATGATCATTGTCGCGATCAAGCCCTACCAGATTGCATCAGTATTGCAGCCGATGACGGATCTGCTGGCCGACCGCGACTCGTTCATTGTCTCGATCGCCGCCGGCTGGACGTTGGCTGATTATGAACACCTGTTTGGCGACAAGCACGAACACATCCATGTGCAATGCACGATTCCGAACACGCCGATGGCCGTGGGCAAGGGCGTGCTCGTGACGGAAGCCGTACACACGCTCAAGGATGACCAGCGTGTGCTGTTTGAACAGTTGCTGGGCTCAATCAGCCTGGTGGAACGCGTCAACACCGAACACATGGGCATTGGTATGTGTATCGCCGGTTGCGCTCCCGCGTTCACCGACATGTATTTGGAAGCGTTGGGAGATGCGGGCGTCAAATACGGTTTGCCACGTGCCACAGCCTACCGTTTGGCCGCCAAGATGATTGAAGGTGTCGGCGCATTGTATCTGGCATCCGATCAGCATCCAGGTGCCATGAAAGACGCCGTGTGCAGCCCTGGCGGCACCACAATCAAGGGTGTGGCCAGCTTGGAGGAGTCCGCGTTCCGAGGTGAGGTGATCAAGGCCATTGATGCGATCGAACAGTGACGGTCTCATGATCTGATGGCTTGGCTTATTGCATGGCCGAGTGCCGTCAAGTATCATGACAGACGACATGATAATTTCCTTAATGTCATAGCCGCCGCATTCCGCGGCGGTTTTTCGTATAATAAGCGAAGATGTCAAGGGCATTGAGGTGCCAAGATGCCGAGGTGCTCTGGCAGCCGCAAGGCTGCAGGGGATGGCATTGTGATGGCGGGAATCGAGGTGAAGGGTTGGGCAATTTTGATTTCGTGTATGACGTGTTCCCTGACATGTACGACGATTGCGCGCTCGCTGAAGCCTACCTGCATGCCGACTATGCTGTGGCCTGTTTTTATGCGCGGCGTGCGGCATATGCGCTGACTGATTACCTGTATTATTTTGTGTTCCAATTGGCCGGCCCCAGTGATGAGCCTATTGCCTTGCGCGATCAACTATCCGATCCAGATTTCCGTGAACTCGCGGACCTGCACCTGATTCATGATCTTGACATTGTGCGCTTTGCAGGCAACGCGGCGGCTCATGGGCGTGGCATTGGTGAACCTGACGCGTTACGTGCCGTCGCAGCATTGCACCGGGCTTTCTTGATTGCTGCGCACCAATGGCCCGACCAGTACGCCAAAGTCGATGAACACACGCCATTTGATCCGCAAGCTACGGGCGACCATGTGGCCTTGAATCCGTTCCAAGCCCAGGAACTCATTGATGATTATGACAGCGCGCTGCACGAACAGATGGACACGATTGACGAACAACTGTGCCAACTCGATGAGCAAACCCAGCGATTGGAGGAGCAAAACAATCAAATCGCCCGGCTTGCACAGCAAACGTTGAGCCAGCAAGAGCGTATCGCATGGCTCGAGGCGCAGCTGGACCATCAGCTCGCGCAAGGTGGCGTGACTCGCAAGCGGCATGGGGGTAGGCGCCAGCGCAAGCGCACCTGATTGCATGATGAGTTGCGTCCTGGCGATGGGCTCATAATGCTCCGCTCTGGACCACCGGCTGTATTGTTAGAATATACGCAAGTTTTGTGTCGAGGCTGCGACTGATTGCAGCTGATTGGAGGATGGCACGCTCATGCATATCCTGGTTTCCGGCTTGGCCAATGTTGAAGCGAACGCTCCCGTCCGGCAGTTCCCAGTGGACTATTATCCGATTGACTATCCGTTCTTTGGCGTGAATGTTGATGTTTCAGGCGTCGGCGTCAACGTGGCCAAAGCGCTCACCACACTGGGCGACAGCGTTGATTTGTGTTCGTATGTGGGCGATGACGCATGTGGCCGTATGGTCCTCAACGAATTGGCGGACGAAGGCATTGACACACGCAACATTCGTACCTCGTTGAAGGCCACGCCAACGAGCGTGGTATTGCATGATCCGAGCGGACGACGCCAAATTTATTGCGATCTGAAAGATATCCAGGATTGCCGTTACCCGGCTGATCGGGGATTGTTCCAAGACTGCGACATCGCAGTGCTATGCAATATCGCGTTCAATCGGGATTTGCTTGGAGCGGCTCGTGCCGCAGGTGTTCCTATTGCCACGGATGTGCATACGTTGAGCAATGTCAATGATGAATACAACCATGATTTCATAGTGAACGCCGATGTGCTGTTCCTGTCGAATGAAGCCGTGAAAGGTCATGAAGCCGAGTTTTTGCAGGAGCTGGCTGCCGTGTCGCCGGCGCGGGTGCTGGTCATGGGATGTGGCGAGCAGGGCGTGTGCTTCATCGATCGCAGCGGTCTGGGCACGGATACTGCGGATACTGCTGATGTGGTGGTTGACTCGTTGCCAGCCTGCCATGTTGATGATGTGGTCAATACAGTGGGAGCGGGGGACGCATTGTTTGCGGCATTTGTGCATTACCGCGTGCAAGGGTTGCCTGTGCGCGATGCGCTTCAACGCGCTCAGGCTTTTGCCGCGTTGAAGATTCGGGTGGATGGTGCTGCGCAAGGATTTGTCAGCGAAGAGGAAGTCGAATCGTTCTTGGCTGTCTAAAGCAATCGCTTGTGCTGTGGCATCGCTAGGCTGGTAGCCATGTCTCTTACTATCGGAATTGTCGGCTTGCCCAATGTTGGCAAGTCCACCATGTTCAATGCGTTGACCCGTAATAACGTGTTGGCGGAAAACTATCCGTTCGCCACAATCGAGCCCAATACAGGTGTGGTTCCATTGCCGGACAAGCGCCTGCCTGTATTGGCCGAGCTCGTGCACACGCAGAAAGTGGTGCCGGCCACAGTGACGTTTGTCGACATTGCAGGCATTGTCAAGGGTGCGTCTGAGGGAGAAGGCTTGGGCAACAAGTTCCTTGCCAACATCCGTGAAGCCGATGCCATTTGCGAGGTCGTGCGCGCATTTGAAGATGACGACATTGTGCATGTCAACGGACATGTGGACCCGGCAGACGACATCGACACGATCAATACCGAGCTGATTCTTGCCGACATGCAGACGATCGACAATGCACTGCCCAAATTGGAAAAGGATTTGCGCGGCAAGAAGATTGAGCCGTCATACATGGAGGCCGTCAAGAAGGCCAAGCAGATTCTGGAATCGGGCCGCACGATTGATCAAGCTGCCCAAGCCGGCGAGATCGATAAGGCTGACATTTATGACTTGCACTTGTTGACGGCCAAGCCGTTCATTTACGTGTTCAACGTGGATGATGCCGAATTGACGAATGAGGAATTCAAGAACAAGCTGGCCGCATCAGTGGCTCCAGCTCCCGCCATCTTCCTCAATGCACAGTTCGAATCGGAACTGACGGAACTCGATGAAGCTGATGCCCGTGAAATGCTCGCTGACGCCGGTCTCGAGGAATCCGGTCTCGACCAGTTGGCCCGTGTGGGCTTTGACATCCTAGGCCTGCAGACATTCCTGACGGCCGGCGAGAAGGAAGTGCGCGCCTGGCAAATCCACCAGGGATGGACCGCTCCGCAAGCCGCTGGCGTGATTCACACGGACTTCGAGAAAGGCTTCATCAAGGCCGACGTGGTCTCTTATGACGATTTTGTAGCTGCCAACGGCTCGATTCCCGCCATCAAGGAGGAAGGCAAGCTGCGCATCGAAGGCAAAGACTACGTGATGCAAGATGGCGACATTGTCGAATTCAAATTTAACGTCAGCAAAAGCTGAACCAAAACCATAAGAAACGGCGTGCTTCCAACGGTTTCACCATGCGGAACCCTGGAAGCACGCCGTTTTTCACGTTTGTCAAAAATGCTTGGAAGCACTGCATTCGCATCCATGACAGGGTGCTACCTCGATATTTTGAAAACCAGTTCATTTCTTAGGCTCATCACGCTTCGCATGGATAGAGTAGCATTTTCTAATCTCATTCATGTGTGCATCGAGGTCGGTAATCTCGGAGAATCCCATAGCCGTGTATACACGTGTATACATAGGCCATGCGTTCGGGAATTTCTTTTCCTAACTTGGTAAGCAATGACCGCAGCTGTTGTAAGAATTCAAGATATTGTGGCTTAGTGGCCAGGAAACGCAAATCTCGGACAAGCTGGAACACCGTGGCATTGTTGTCGTGCGAATGTGCGCAGTATAGCCGCTCATCATGGGCGCAGATGTTCTTAAAGTCCTTCACGCGCCGATACACCGTATCCAGTCTCGCGGAGGTGATTTCTACTGTATTCGGGACACCGCACATAGTTGTTGTGCAGCTATCGAATAATTATTGGCTGTATGGTTCCGATTAAACGCAGAAAGTGGCCGCGGGCAGGGGAGGGGCCTACGGTCACTGGAGGGGATTCAAGCAGATGCCGGTAAGGCAATGCTTGGGTTGGATTAGTTGCGCGTGGATGCGTTCAGGGCCTGCATGGGTTGCTGGCCGTTGGCTTCGTTGTAGGAAGCGCCTTGCGATTGGTTGCCTCGTTCAGCGCCGACACCGCCGTTTTCGTCCCCTTCTCCGATGCGCGGGTCGTCCGGGTCCATGATGCCGGTTCCGTCTGCGTTGGGAGCTTCGATGCCGTCTGCGGGTGAACCGTCGGTCTCGTCTGTGGTGTTGGCGTTGTCAGTGTCGTCCTGGTCAGGAGCCATGGCGCGGTACTCGCCTTCGTGCTGGAAATCGTTGGCCATGTACTCGGCGTCTACCGGATTGTCTGCTGCGGTGCCGTTGTTGGCGTGGTCATTGTGCTGGCCGTCCGAACTGTTGCTATCTGACGCGTTGTTGCCTATTTCGTTGCCGTTCGTCGCTTCGCTGTCGCGCTCGTCTTGCTGGTTGGTTTGATTCTGATAATCGGTGTCGCCGTCTGAGCTGGCGCCTTCATCTTGAGTCATCTGGTTGGTTGTATTGTCTTGGAACATTGTGTTCCTCCTTTTGGTTGGTAATACCTACTCTACGCAGCCATTCAGGGAGGGGACTGCTGTGCGGCTGGGTATTGGGTGGCCAGTTGACTGGGTGTAGGGCTTGCTCTGTGTGAGGAAAGGCCGATGGGAAGCTGGGGATAGACAGAAAAGTTGAGTTTTGTGGAGTTGAGTTCACCGTAAACATGGAGCTGCCGTGGCGCTCGTGGCATCAGTGACGACGGGCCTATGGATGTGGCATAAGCTTGCTGCACAAGCACCGACCACAGCCATTTCCCAAAGCGCCACCAACGCAGTCATGCAAGACCAATGCAGCACGATGGTCACTGTGGCCGCTTCCGTCAACCAATGGCGTGCGCTATTTGTTCACGGCGCAAGGCCCGGTGCCCGATGGTGTGCTGCATATCGTGCAATTCTCCGACCATGGTATTGCGCCAGACAAAGCGTCCCACTTCCACCTGTTCGCATCCAACACATCGCATGAAGAGACGCTCAAGGAAATGGACCATTGGCCAACCTATTATCCCGACAACATGAGCGGTCATGAGGTGGCGCAAGACATGATGGCGCACTGAGGGCAGGGCGCCCTAGCCGAGCGTACCGATTCCCCATTCCGTCCGACCCCGGCTTGGGCAATCCAATGCCCAGCCGCATGAAACAAAAGCTGTTCAGCATCCCGATGCTCAATCAGGCATGCTGAACAGCTTCATCGTTATTGCCCAAGTATTGAGGACTAGTGCCGCGTTATAGCTGCCTCGTTCCTCAACTGCACGGTATCGTTCATCGGCAACGCGTCAACGCGAAATCGCGTATCTGCTCAAGTACCTGCACGCTCTGCGCCAGCCATGTCAAACACACGGGGAACACATGGCCCAGCGTTTGCGTGCATGGCACTTTGACATCGTTGAGTTGAAAATCCGCGCCGTGCTGAGCCAGCAGTGTGGCCAAATGCAATGATTCGCTCTGCACAAAATCATCGGAACTTGTCACCAGATACACTGCAGGAACGCGGTTCATATGTGCGAGTGCATCCGCGGGATTCAGCCAATCCACACCGTCACCTGCGATGCCGTCAAAGAATGCGTCCCCCAATCCGTCCGCCAGTCGCTTGCGCACTGAGACTGCGAACTCCTGCGGTTGGGCACCCAAATCAAACACGCCGCTGACCAGCGCGGCTCCCTGCAACGGCAGTCCCGACGCACCTTGAACAATGCCGAACGCTGCGGCCGCACGCCGGTCACTTTCCATGACCATCGTCAGCCACGCCAACGCGCCGCCCGCCGAATCTCCCGTCAGGAACATGTTGGATGGGCTGATCGGCCATCGTCCAGCGTTGGCCGCATCCCGGATCCACCGCAGCGCAGCCTGGATGTCGGCCAGTTGTCCTGCAAGATTCGTCTGCGGCGCCGGCCGGTAGTTCAACGAGAACACGGCAAAGCCCAGCGCGGCCAGATGCGTGCAAAAATTACGGTTCAGTTCCTTGTATCCGTAGCTAAATCCGCCGCCGTGGATATCGATGAACACGGGGCACGTATTGCCGCCCGTCAGCACGCGTTCGTGAGGCAGATACAGGTCGAGCAAGTGGCCGCGCACCTGCCCGTTGTCATATCCGCCGTCCGGCAGGTAAGGCATGTCGGCAAACACGTCAACACCCTCAGGATCAATCCAATGGTCAGTACGCGGGTAGTCAAATCGTGCGATGCCGAGTCGATCGGCTGCGATATGTTCGGCGATGCGCGCCGCGGCACCTCCCGCCTGCCGCAATGGGGCAAGGTCCGCTGTGGTTTCCGTCCAATACTGCGCGATTGTCGCCATCGTCGCGTCATCAAGATCATCGGGACGTTGCGCATAGGGGATGAAGGGATATGGGTTGGTGGACATGACAACGATCCTTTCCGTTTCAGGACGCTTGAGGGCTGTTTCAGGGCGCGACGTTGCGCCAGCGATTCCAGCGCGCCGCTAGCCGCTTGCGTTCGCGTACTTGCGCATCGTAAGCATGTCAAGCTGGGAACGCTATGAAGGGTGGGCGGAAATATAGGAGAAATCGTTGCTCGTCCTTGACCAAACGCAACAATGTTGGGCGAGCGGGCGCGCTATAAAGAAAAGGTGAAAGAGTTCTGTAAGAAGTGGGGCAAGCGTATCGCAACCCCTCAGATGGCTGTAATCGCCGTCATCACCTTGATTGCATCATTCATTGGCGCATGGCTCAAGCAGTATCCGGGTTTCAGTTTGCTTGGCGCGTTGATTATCGCACTGCTGATCGGCATGATCGTGCAGTTCCCGATTCGCGCCTGGTATGTGCGTAACAACGAGATCCGCGCTGCAGGTGTCAAGGACGCCGCCGGTTTGATCGCCAACAAACTGTTGCGTCTGGGCATCATTCTGCTCGGTTTCAAACTCAATTTGGACGTGCTGTTCACGACCGGTATCAAATGTTTGCCATTGGCCGCCGTTATCGTGGCCGTCACCGTTGTCATGACCTATACGATCGCCCGTTGGCTCGGCGTCGATCCGCTGTTGGCCATCCTTGTGGCAGGTGGTACGGGTATCTGCGGCGCCGCGGCTGTCATGGCGATTTCCGGTTCCATCAAGGTCAGCAAACACAAGGCTGAAGAGAAGTCCAACGACGAGGTCATCGCTGTGGCCATCGTGGCCATCATGGGTGTGATTTTCGCGTTGATTGAACTCGTGTTCGGTCCGATGACAGGCTTGTCAAAAGAACAGTTGGGCATTGTCGCCGGCGGTTCGCTGCATGAGATCGCGCACGCCGTGGCCGTGGGTGCCGCGCTTGGCGCCGAAGGTGAGACAATGGCCATGATCATGAAGCTTTCGCGTGTGCTGATGCTCGTTGTGGCCGCCATTCTGATCGCCATTTGGTGGGACAAGACCAAGTCCGACGTCAAGTCCGACGGCAAGCGCAAGATCGCGTTCCCGTGGTTCATGCTCGGCTTCATCGCCGCTTCCGTGCTCGGCACGCTGTTCATCAGCTGGTGGGGCCAGGGCGGCCAGCAGTTCTCGAACGTTTGCGTGGATATCGCCTACATTCTGTTGGGCATGGCCATGGCCGCGCTCGGCATCAACGTGAACTTCACCGTGCTCGCCAAACGTGGAGGCAAAGCCTTGCTGGCCAGCGCGATTGCGTCGGTCATCCTGCTCGGCTTGTGTGTGCTGATCGCCATGCTGTTCTTCTAAATGCACTGCAGTATTGTTCCGGGACGGTCCATCAAGGGCCGTCCTTTTTTATTGATTTCCGCAACCCATCATATGGCTTACCGCACCGTCATATCAATCCGTAACAACGAGGCCGCTCTCGTCAAGTCATATGCATGTAACGCGTCATCGAGTACAATGTGCGAGGCGGAAATCCGTGTGCGGCAGACCATGACCTTTGATGCCTACGGGGCATGGGCCAATCAGGCTGCCTGACGCCAATTCGTGGCGTTGGAAATTCGCCATCCCCAGAAGAGAAGAAATTCAAGGATGGTAGTCCTATGTCCAAGTTGTTCTCATGGCAACTCCATGGAGACGGCAAAACGCTGAAACCAGGGGAGATTGTTGAACCGGATGAGCGTCTCGCGTGGTCACGAGTCGTCGGTATTGGCGCCCAGCATGTGGTGGCCATGTTCGGTGCGACATTCCTCGTGCCGATTTTGACGGGATTTGATCCGTCAACCACGTTGTTCTTCACGGCATTCTCCACGGCATTGTTCCTGTTGATCAACAAGAACATCCTGCCAAGCTACTTGGGTTCCTCGTTCGGTTTCATCGCGCCGATCACGGCGGTCACTGCTGCGGGCAAAGGCATTGCGGCAGCGAGTTTCGGTATCATGTGCACCGGTATTTTGCTTGCGCTGGTGGGCGTGCTCGTGCATTATGCGGGTGCCCATTGGATCGATCGCATCATGCCTCCTGTTGTCAACGGCGCCATTGTGGCGATCATCGGCTTCAACTTGGCTCCAACCGTGTGGACGAACTTCCAGGCTGCACCCGACACGGCACTGATCACGTTGCTGGCTGTGCTGTTGTGCGCGATCCTGTTCAAAGGATTGCTGGGACGCTTGAACATTTTGCTGGGTGTGCTGATTGGCTACGCCTATGCCTGCATGCGCGGCCAAGTGGATTTTGGTCCGGTGGGCCAAGCCGATTGGGTCGGCATTCCGCAATTCCATCTGCCACAGGTTGATTTCGCTGTGCTGCCGATGTTCCTGCCCGTGGTGCTCGTGCTGATTGCCGAGAACGTGGGCCATGTCAAATCCGTGGCCGCCATGACGGGGCGCAACTATGACGACATGATTGGTTCGGCGTTGTTCGCTGACGGTTTGGGCACCTCGATCGCCGGTTTTGGCGGTGGTTCCGGTACCACAACCTATGGCGAGAACATTGGCGTTATGGCTGCCACGAAAGTCTATTCGACAGCCGCCTACTGGTGTGCTGCGGCATTCGCGTTGATTTTGAGCTTGTGCCCCAAGTTCGGTGCGATCATCAACACGATTCCGGCTGGCGTGCTCGGCGGCGTATGCACGTTGCTCTATGGCATGATCGGCATGATCGGCGTGCAAATCTGGGTCGACAACAAAGTTGATTTCGCCAAGCCGCTCAACCTGATGACCGCGGCCATCACCATGATCATCGGCATCGCCAACTTCCAGTTCGCGTTCAACGACATCCAGTTCAACGGCATCGCCATCGGTTCCATCGTGGTGCTCGTGGCCTACCACGGCCTCAAGGGCATCGGCCGCTTGACGGGCACCGTGCCACGCACGGCGCATGAAGCCGAAGTGATTGAACGTCGCGAAGCGCATGAAGAAGCGCAGTTCCGCAACGCGACGCGCGATATAGACTAACGTGAGTTGACGTTCTTCGCGCACCATTAGGGGAGGGAACCGCTGATGCGGTTCCCTCCTTTTGGTTGGTGCGTGGCATTGTTTTTACGCAAGACACTGCGTTGCATATGGGAGGGGGTGTTCCCCGCGGCAAAGTAGGCACCGTTGGCTACAATTGACGAGTTTGCGCCGTTGCCGCGCATGAACTTCAAGACGAAAGGCCATGGTGCCACACCATACAACGCTTGCGGATATTGAAACGTCCGCTGATTTTGATGAATCCGCCGCACACGAAGAATCCGTGACATTCGCCGAGCTTGGCGTGCCCGGACCCTTGGTGCGCGTGCTCAACGCCGATGACAAGACCACGGCGTTCCCCATTCAACGCGATACGCTGCCTGATTCGCTGTCGGGCCGTGATGTGCTCGGCCGAGGACGCACTGGCTCGGGCAAGACGCTTGCTTTTTCGATTCCACTCGTCGCACGCCTCGGCGAGGTCGACGGCTCGTTCGGCGCTGAAGATTCGATGGCCGAGTTCCGCAAAGCCGTCAAACAAGTGCAAAAACGCCATCGTGCCGAACGCATGGAAGCGGGATTCGTACCGCATCCGCGTGGCCTCGTGTTGGCGCCGACGCGCGAACTGGCCAATCAGATCAATGATGTGCTTGAACCATTGGCCAACATCTATGGCATCAGCACGACCACCGTGTATGGCGGCGTGCGCTATTCACGCCAGATCGGCGACCTCAAAGCCGGCGCTGACATTGTTGTGGCATGCCCGGGACGTCTTGAGGATCTGCTTGAACAGGGCGCACTGACACTGGACGCCGTGCAAATCGTGATCATCGATGAGGCCGACGAAATGGCCGACATGGGATTCCTGCCACCCATCAAACGGTTGCTTTCACAGATTCGCCCTAATGCACAGCACATGCTGTTTTCCGCCACGTTGGACCATGGTGTGGATGCTGTCGTCAATGAATTCCTGCATGATCCGATTGTGCACAGCGTGGATGAGGCGAATGCGCACGTCGATTCAATGACCCACCATGTGTTTGTGATCTCACGCAGTGACAAGCCCGAACTCGTGCGTGCACTGGCATCTGGCACCGGTCGGCGCATCCTGTTCACGCGCACGAAGTTCCAGGCGAAGAAACTCGCCAAATCGCTGACCCAGCAAGGCATTCCGGCTGCGGAACTGCATGGCAATTTGAGCCAGAACCAGCGTGACCGCAACTTGGCCGCGTTTGAACAAGGCAATGTCAACGTGCTTGTCGCCACCGATGTGGCGGCACGAGGCATTGACGTCAGCGGTGTTGATCTGGTCGTTCAGGTCGATCCTCCCGAAGATCCCAAAGCGTTCTTGCACCGTTCGGGCCGTACGGCGCGCGCCGGCCGCGAAGGCGATGTGATCACAATCATGACACCCGACCAGCGTCGCTATGTCAAATCGTTGTTGCATCGCGCGAACATTGACGCCAAGCCGCATCAAGTCAATGTGAACGATGATGAAGTCATCGCGTTGATCGGCGAAGTCGCTGAACCCGTGTTCGGATGGGATTTGGACAAGACGCAACCGGCAGGCAATCCTCGCAACCGCAGAAATCGTCATGAAGGACGTGGCTCAAGCCGCCCCGAACGCAACAATCGTGGCGGTCGCAAAGATCGCGGACGCGCCAAACCGCAGCGTCAGGAAACCGAACAGGAACGTGAGGCGCGACTGATTGCCGAACGCAAGGCGAAGAAGGACCGTCGCCGCATGCGGGCGGCTGAACGATTGCTGGCCCAAGGCAAACCGTTGGATGCCACCTTGGCCAAGTTCCATGCCGAGCATGTGCAGGACTGGACGGATGAAGCCTCGCGTGACGTGGAACGCGGCAATGCGCATTCACGTAAGCGCCGCAACGCCCAGAAAGGCCATGCTTCGAATCGAAACGGTCGTAACGATCGTGTGAGCATGCGCCGTGACGGCGATGCGTTCAACCGTGACGAACGCTCCGAATCGGCGAAACGTCAAGACCGGCGCAAGCAAGCCCATCAACGTGCGCAAGATGATCGGCGAGAACGTAATGCCGCACGCCATGACAGCAAGATGCGACGCAAGTCCGAGCAGCGTGGGCATCAAGGCAGCCCCAAGCGCATACGTGCCAAACAGCATGCCACGCTGTTCTCGAGCGTGAACAAGAAGCGCCGTTCCGGCAAGAAACGCTGAACAGGCGCGCTGTACGCAAACACGACACCGCGTCGTATAACCATTGGGCTGTCCATCTTCACGATGGACAGCCCAATGGTTATTGCTCCCGTCATAAACCGGCGTGCCGAGAATCAAAACGGATGATGTCAAGCGGCAGTATTGTGTGGCGTGGAGGATGAGGCTGTAGTTGTGCTGGGGGTCGACGTGGCTGATGCGTCAGCGCCGTGAGTCGGGTCGCCACCATTCATCGTTGCCGCGATGGCCGTCATGATGCGCGTGGGCATGATTCGTGCCCAGAATGCGCCAAGCTTGGCGCCAGCTCCTTGGAACGCCAGTGTTTTGCCGGCGCGCATGCGACGATAGGCGAATCGTGCGGCTTGCTCGGCCGTGGCCGGATGCATCATCGTGAAGAAGTTCTTGCCATGCATGGCCGCTTTCTTTTCAAATCCGGTCGTGATCGGGCCTGGGCATATCGTGGTGCAGTGCACGCCGCTGCCGCGCAATTCGTATGCCAATGCCACGCCCAATGAGGTCACGTAGGCTTTGGTTGCAAAATACAACGCCATGTATGGGCCGGGCATGCGGCTGGCCAGTGAGGAAATGTTCAGGATGCGGCCCTGATGCTTCGCTTTCATGTCGTTGCCATACAGATAGGTCAACTGTGTGAGCGCATGCATGTTGACCATCATCATGGCGTTGATCGCTGACCATGGGGCATCAAGGAAACGCGTCCATGATCCAAATCCCGCGCAATTGATCAGCTCAGTCACATCAAGACCATGCGAGGCCGTGAAATCATGGATGGTGACGCCCGCGTTGGCATCGCTCAAATCACAGGCCAGCGTGTACACGTGTACGTGGTAGGTTTGCTCAATAATCTGCTGTTGTTGCGTCAACGCGTCGGCATGCGTGGCGGTCAACACAAGGTCCTGGCCTGTTTGTGCCGCTTGGTAAGCCAGTTGTTTGCCCAATCCGCCTGTCGCTCCGGTCACCACGGTATATGCCATGCTTGTCTGCCCCTTTGTGTCTGGAGGCGCACCATGAGCGCCTCATTGGTTCCAGCATTAGACCGCATGGCTTGAAACAATGTGGGAATCATATCCGTTTTGGCATAGGGCGCAAGAAATTGCGGGACTGATACATGGCCTCCTATGCAAAAAGGGGTCCATCGTTGGCGATGGGCCCCTGGTGCATGCTCACAGGTTGTGGTGACGGCTTATTGCTCAATCAGCGCCAAATAGCGTTCGGGATCGGCGTCGAACATTTCGGCGCAGTGGAGATTGCAGAACGCGATCGTCTTGCCATCCACCTGGCGGGTGGCGGCTGCATATTGCGGATCCACAGTCATGCCGCATACGGGATCGGTCGTGATGATGGTGGGTGCTGGTTGGTTCATGGAATGCTCCTTGATGGTTGCGGCCGCTGGCCGTTCGGAGGTTCCGGACGGCGCGGATACGGCGGGGTCATGTGATGCGCATGATGACGATGCCGTCATCGTAGCGCGGGTAGGGGATGCTGCGGCGATCGCTTGCAGGCTTGCCATATCGATGGCGCTCTTGGAACGCCGGTTGGCGTGCAGGCTGGCATTGTCAGGATGGAATGCGTTGAGCCGGCTGGCATTGAGCACCACGCTCAATGAGGAGAACGCCATGGCGGCACCGGCGATCATCGGGTTGAGCAGCACATGCCAGAGCGGATAGAGCACACCAGCTGCCACTGGAATGCCCAACCCGTTGTATCCCAACGCGAACGCGAGGTTTTCACGGATATTGCGCATCGTGGCGCGAGACAACGCGATGGCCGTGCTCACACTATGCAAATCACTATTCATCAGTGTCACGTCGGCGGATTCAATCGCCACATCAGTGCCTGACCCCATCGCGAAACCGATATCGGCTTGCACGAGGGCCGGGGCGTCATTGACGCCATCGCCAACCATGGCCACCACATGGCCTTGGGCTTGCAATGCGGATATAATCTGCGCTTTGTCTTGCGGCAACACGTGCGCGATGACATGCTCAATGTCGACGTCATGCGCAATGGCTTCAGCGGTGTCTTGCGTGTCACCGGTGACGAGCACTACATGGAACCCCTGAGTTCGCATTGCGGCAATGGCTTGTTGCGACGTGGGCTTGACGGCGTCGGCAATCGCAAAAGCGCCGGCAGGATTGCCGTCGACAACGATGACGACGGGTGTGCGTCCCATACGCGAATTGTCCGAACACCATGCCGTGATCTGATGCCATGCATTGGTTGCGGTCATGTGTGGGTTGAGCTGCTGTTGTACAAATGGTGCGTTACCGATGGCAATATGCTTACCGTCCACAATCCCGGTCACGCCACCACCAGCATGGCTCATGAACTCATGGGCTTCTGCCGCTGGCTGTGTATGTTGCGCCGCTGCCACGATCGCTTGGGCTAGGGGATGTTCGGAGCGTGACTCCACACTGGCCGCCAAGGCCAACAAGCTGTTGTCATCGTCAGTATCACTGACGCTCATGCGATTGACGAGTGTCGGTTTGCCTTGAGTGATAGTGCCGGTTTTGTCGAGCACAATCGTGTCGATACGATGCGCTTGTTCGAGCGCCTGGGCTGACCGGAACAGCACACCGAATTGTGCACCTTTGCCCGTGGCGATCGTGATGGACAATGGTGTGGCCAAGCCCAGCGCGCATGGGCAGGCGATGACGAGCACGCTGATAGCGCAGACGAGCCCTTGCACATGCATGCTCGGCGCGCTTGCAAGGAACCAGATGGCATACGTCCAGATTGCGATGATGATGACCGCTGGCACAAACACGCCCGCGACTTTGTCGGCGATACGTTGGATGGGCGCCTGTGAGGTTTGGGCCGTGCGCACCATGCCAATGATATGCGCCAGCACTGTATCAGCCCCCACGGCAGTTGCGCGATACCGCAACGAGCCCGTAGTGTTCAGCGTCGCTCCCGTAATATGGTCGCCGTCATGTTTGGATACGGGCATTGATTCTCCGGTGACCATCGATTCATCCACCGATGAGGAGCCTGAAATCACGATGCCATCGACAGGGCATTGTTCACCGGGGCGCACTTCGAGGATGTCGCCAACGACCACCTGCTCAGTGGGTATTGTGTGCACAGCGCCGTTACGGACCACATGCGCCATGCTTGGATTGAGATCAGCCAACGCGCGGATGGCGCGCCCCGTACCAGCGCGCGCTTTGGCCTCAAACATTTGACCCACAATCATCAACGTGATAATCACACCGACTGATTCATAATATGGTTCGCGTGACGTGCTGGGCAGCACTTGAGGCCACATCGTGACGACCAAGGAATACCCGAATGCCGCAATCGTACCCAACGTGACGAGCGAGTTCATCTCCGGTGCGCGATGCACAATCGCCAACCATCCTGTGCGATGCACGGGCCAACCGCTGTAGAACATGACAGGAATGGTCAGCGCCAGCTGCAACCATGCGCTGGACAGCCATGCCGGCACATCATGGTTGAACCAGTCGTGTATGGCTGGAATCATCGGCAACATCGTCACTGCCAACAAGGGAATCGTGCAGAGCAGCGCCACAATCAACCGTGTGCGCAGTTCCTGGAATTCTTCTTGTCGTGCCGCATCCTCGGCATCCAGTTGATCAGCCAAACGAAGCGACGACATGGATTGAGCCTGTGAAGAGGCGGGCGTTGCCACCGTGGTGGCGGCAGGAGACGCTGTAGCGGTCCCAGACTCGTCGCCAACGGCGTGGATCATACCATGCAACATGTTCATGCCGCATGCATACGCATGCTCACCGGCAGACAACGCGGGCAACGTGACGATGGTACGCTCGTTCGCCGGCAATGTCACGTCCATGCCAAACTCGGCAAATACGACGTGGCTTGAACATTCACCACCTTCCTGACGGTCGAAAACCAATTGCACAGGCCGTCCGGCTTGCACCTCGAGCACAGCGGGGGAATAGCCTCCCCGAACCGTAATCACAGCCGTTTGCATGGCTCCATCAGATTGTGCCGATACGGCACGTTTCGGTCGAAACGCATACCAGCCAACAGCCAAACTCAGCAATACGGCGCAAAGCACCACCACAACCGACATGGCACCTCCATATGTTGTCATCGGGGTGACGGACTGTCCCACCTTCCTACCAACCCAAAATTCAGACGGTCAGGATTATTCCGCCGGTGCGTCATATTGGGAGTGGCGTGAACAGGAACCAACATACGGTACATAAATGTTGCATTCCAAGCCAGCGTAACGCTTGATATGCGACGCGGATGACTGCCATGTATGGGACATTGCGCGCTAAGCGCACTGAATTCTTCGGGTCTGAGGAACATGCCTAAGACGGAGGTGGCATGGAACAACAACCCACACGGCATCTGACATTACAGCGCATGGCCAAGCTGGCCATGGCGCTTTTACTGACGTTGACCATCATGACGGGTTTGCCCAAACCAGCGGCAGCTGTACCCGCATCAACCGGTCCATCCAGGGACGCCACCACATCAAACGACACTGCGCCAAACCGGAACGCGACACCCGAGTGCCAACCTGCTGGAGGTGCTGACGGCAACGACCCCAATGCGACCTATGTGACCACACGCACGTTTACGCAAGATTGCGGGAAGCCCACGATGGCATACGCGTTGTCACATATCGGCATCGTCACCCAAGCGGATCTGGACATGCACACGCCGCAAATGATCGGGGAAATGCTCGTCGGCGGCGACGTGCTCCAATATGGAAGTCGTCAAGGCGCACTGACCTGGGGCAACGGCCGATGGCGCAACCTTGTACCGTCCTATATCCGTGGCAACGCGGATGTGATTGGCAACGGCAATCTCAATCTCAGCGACAGTCAACAACCTGATACCCCGGTCACGGGCGTGCTGCCCATCTACCTCGGTACCACAAATGCGGCGCATTGGATGACGTCCCAATCCGACTTCGGACATCGCACCAGCGTACGCCGCTACACCCAATTGCGGTTCACCGACACCTATGCGGACATTGACGCGATCATAGCCGATGCGGCAACGCAAACCACAGCGCTCGCCGCACGTGCCAGCATTCATATTGATACGCAACCCGACGCATCCTCATGGACAGGGTGGCGATTTGCCATAACCGGAGCCGACAGCGCACATTGCTCGGTATCCAACGTGGTCATGATCGCCTGCGAACCCGGCTTTACGATTGCACTCACCAATCGCGCGGCCACCAACATGACCCAAGGATTGCGCATTGATCTGCGCGGGTATCAGATCCATACCGAAGAAGTGCAGCAAGGGTCTGACCGATTTCTCAGCGTGCCCGAAACAACAATCGTGACGAATGACGAAGGTTCGGCTGAGCACCCTGTAGTCATGCCATTCCTGCTATTTGACACACTTGACGCGCCGCAAGGCATACAACCAGCCAACATTGACGACAACTCGCCAGACAGGCCACACCGTCCACAAATCCTGTTCGCATACCCCAACGCCACCGAAGTGCATGCGATGGGGGATACTTACGGATTCGTTGTCGCACCACATGCCCATGTGATCGTCGGGCAAGGCTCGTACGGTCAAACAGCCAATGGGGCGTTCATTGCGCATAGCCTGCAATTGGCCACACCATTGCATGAGTTCTTACGTGACGCCACCACAGTGCAGCCCCAACCCGATCCCACCACACCTCCCAGCAATCCTGATACGCCACCCACCACGCCCGATACTCCCGTCGGCCATTACGGGCACGTACCGTTACGTCTCGTTGTTGACGATCCCCAAGGCCACGCGAACGCCGATGAAGACTACGCTTTCGACTTGCAAGAAGTGGATGTAGGCACTGACGGGCAAGGCGAACCGGTTGTCGATGAAGCGTCGCGATATACGCACGTGCAACCCAAGAAAGATGCGCCGATCCAGACTCATCACATCAGCCAGCGCACCTGGGACACCACCATATGCACGATGCTCAACGATGAGGCGTATGCACAGGAAGGCACGCATTACTACCGGCTCACCCAACGCATGCCGCAATCAGCCGCATACACGAGTGACATGCCTGAGCAAGGACTCGTGTTACGCGTCAACGTGGCACGCGACGAGCAAGGCTACCATCCACAACTGCAATCATTGACTGCACAGAGCGGGCAACTGCCAGCTCACACATGGGATTTCGCCACGGACGCGGGTCCCGGCGTGCAAGTGCATGTGCGATATCCCGCAGACACGCCCACACCGCAACCGCATGACGACGCTACTGGTCCACGTTTGCCCGATACGGGAGGCCCAGGATGGGATGGCGCATGGGGAGGTGTTCTAGTTGCTCTTGGCGTCACAGGGTTGCTAATGTGCTGGCGCAAACGCCAACACGAGTGAGGCGCATGATTCCTGTGGTGGCAACGCCACTGAGGCCAACCACAGGAATCAAAAAAGAAACTCACGGGCGACCTGAACCATGCACAAACTGCACAATAACGCCAATGCACACGCCCACAAGCGCGGGCAGTACCCAGCCCAACGTCAACGACTGCAACGGCAACCAAGCCAACAATGATTCAATCCAGCCGATGCGCCCACCCAAAGCCTGTGCAAAACCGGCAATGCACTGCAGTATGCTGACCACGCACGTGCAAGCCACACTCCACACATATACCGGACGGAAACGGCTGGTAAACGGTTCGTCGAGCAACGCAAGAATCACGAGCACAATGGCAATCGGATACAACGCTTCCAATACGGGCACCGAGAACCGAATGATCTGCTCAAGCCCAAGATTGGCAATAGCGAGTGCCATAAATGTAAACACCACGCTCCACGCGCGATAACTGACAGACCGGCCGCATACCGTCGGGAAGCGGCCGCTGAAGAACGAACTGGCCGTGCTGATCAATCCCACGCACACATTGAAGCAGGCGATAATGAAGATGATTCCGACGAATACGGTGCCTGCGCGGCCGAATGCATGGTCGGTCAAGTTGGATAGCACATCGGCTCCGGTGGCGTGCTGCGCGTCGATTGGCGTGATGGAGTCGGAAATGGTGCCGATGAATCCGAGCATGCTGTACACCGCAACGAGCATGATGCCCGTGACCAAACCGCCGATACCCACTTCGCGGCGCACGCGTTGCTCCTGGGTGATGCCGAACGCGCGGATGTTTGCGGAAATGACAATGCCAAAATACAGCAGCGCCAACAAATCCAATGTCTGGTAGCCGTCGACGAAGCCTTGCATGAGCTGGGTGTGTGCGTATGCGCCTTGGGGCGTGGCGACGGGCGGATGCGGCAGGAACAGGCACATCACAAACAGCACCACAATCATCGCCAACAATATCGGGCCCATGATGCGGCCCAAAATCTTCGAGAGTTTCTCAGGATGCTGCGCCACGAGCCAAGCCAGCGTGAAAAATACGATTGAATAGCCCAATTGCAGCGCCCAGTGCGAACCTGCTGACTCGAACGGCGCGATGGCCATTTCATAACTCGTGGAGGCCGTACGTGGGATGGCGAAGAGCGGGCCGATCGTCAAGATGATGGCCACGGCCAAAACGGTGGCGAAGCGAGGGGATACGCGGTTCGCGAGCTGTTCAAAACCGCCAGCGAACGAGACGGCCAGCACGCCCATGATCGGCAGTCCCACGGCGGAAATGATGAATCCGATGAGCGCGGCCACTGATGCCGTGCCGGCTAGCGCGCCAACCAATGGTGGGAAAATCAGGTTGCCGGCGCCGAACATCATCGAGAACAGCGTCACGCCAACCAGCACGCGTTGTTTGCCTGATAATGTGCCAGACGATGAGCCAGAAGATGTGCCGGTTGATGCGGAGGCTGTGGTCGTCAAAGACGATTGGTCTGGAGCGGGTCCCGATTGGACACTGGTGCCAAGCTGTGCAGTGGCGCTATCATTGGTAGTTTGGACGGTATTGGAGTTTAGGGGCATCGTTTCACCGTAATGCCATGTATCGGCATAATAGTGCCGATGGCCGCATGGTGGAGGCTTCGGGGGTATGCGCCTGTATAACGGGGGTGTCGTTCATGTGATGCGTCAATCGCGAACAGGCTTCAAGGCCTCGTCCTAGACTGGAACATGTTGCAAACATGTCGAAGGCACTGTGATGACCGGAGTCGTTAGGTGTCGGTGGAGGAAAACATGACATCCCAAAATGAACAGGAAGCGAATGTCGGTGTAGTCGGTTTGGCGGCCATGGGAGCCAGCCTTGCCCGCAACCTGGCGCATCATGGCAATCGTGTGGCTGTATATAACCGTACCTATAAGCGCACTGAAGCGTTCATGCAGGAGTATGGCTCGGAAGGCGTGTTCATTCCTTCCCAGACGGTCAAGGAATTTGTTGAATCGTTGAGTGTGCCGCGCACGGCCATCATCATGGTCAAAGCGGGAGAGCCCACCGACCAGGTCATCAAAGAGCTTGCCGAATACATGGAGCAGGGTGACATCATTGTTGATGGTGGCAACGCGTATTTTGAAGATACGATCCGTCGCGAAAAGGAAATGGCCAAGCTCGGTATCCATTTCGTGGGTATGGGCGTGTCCGGTGGCGAGGAAGGTGCGCTGAATGGTCCGAGCATGATGCCGGGTGGTTCGGATTGGTCATGGAATACGCTCAAGCCGATTCTCGAATCGATTGCGGCCAAGGCTCCGGACGGTGAACCGTGTGTGGCGCATATTGGCCCCAACGGTGCAGGTCATTTTGTCAAGATGGTGCACAACGGCATTGAATACGCCGACATGCAGCTCATTGCCGAAAGCTATGACTTGATGCGCCGTGGCCTGGGCATGGCCCCTGAGCAGATCGGCGACGTGTTCGCGCAGTGGAACGAGACGGAACTGGATTCGTATCTCGTGGAAATCACGGCCGAAGTACTGCGCAAGCGTGATGAGAAGACCGGTAAGCCGCTCGTCGATGTGATTGTGGACCATGCGGGCATGAAGGGCACGGGCACGTGGACTGTGCAGACGGCGTTGTCGCTTGGCGTGCCGGTGACGGGTATCGCCGAAGCCGTGTTCGCCCGCGGACTGTCGGATCAGACGCAGCTGCGTGAGCAGGCGCAGAAGGATCCATTCAATGGGCCGGACGCCTCGCTGGCTTTGGATGACGAGGCCAAGCAGGCGTTCATCGAACTGATCCGCCAGGCATTGTATGCGTCGAAGATTGTGGCCTATGCCCAAGGGTTCAATGAAATCGCCGAGGCCGGCAAAGTGTACGGTTGGGACATCGATATGGCCCAATTGGCCCGCATTTGGCGTGCCGGGTGCATCATTCGCGCCAAGTTCCTCAATCGCATTTCCGATGCATTTGAATCCGGTGCCGCTGACGTGTCGCTGCTGTTCGCTCCGTACTTCAAGCAAGCGCTCGAAAACTGCGAAGCCGCATGGCGCAAGGTCATCGCCACTGCTGTGGAACATGGCATCCCGACGCCCGTGTTCTCGTCGTCTCTGGCCTACTTCGACGGCTTGCGTGCCAAGCGTTTGCCGGCCGCATTGATCCAAGGCCAGCGCGACCTGTTTGGCGCCCACACCTACCAGCGTGTGGATGAACCAGGCGCATTCCATACATTGTGGGCCGAACCGGGCCAGAAGGAAATTCAGGTTTCCCACTGATTTTCCAACCTTCGTGCGTAGTACACACGAATGCGAATAGGGCGCTCCACCGGTGTGGTGGGTCGCCCTATTCGCATTCATAGGAGCCGCTTAAGGTTGCTTGGTTCACACCTGCACAGCCTGGTCGGTGAACCAGATGGTCTGCTGCTTGCCGTTGACAAAGGAACCGGGCCATGCCGGATCGTTGTGCCGCGTGAACGTTTCTTGCACAGCCTGCGCTTTGGCCGCGCCTGAGCCGATCATCCATACTTGGGCTGACTGGTTGATCATCGGCACAGTCAGTGTCAAGCGCAACGGCGGCATTTTCGGTGAGCCGGCCACGCCCACGCACAGAATGTCATCATTGTCGATCAACGTTTGCGGGAAGTTGGGGAACAGTGACGCGATATGACCGTCGGGGCCAATGCCGAACATCGCGATGTCGAGCGAGGGCCTGCGCGCATTGCTCGCGAGCTCGGGATGGTCCAACGCCCGTTCATACGGTTTGAGTCCCAGTTCGTTGACCATGACCGACTGGTAGACGCGTGAGGCGCGTGCCAACTTCTCATCATCTTCAGCGTCGCTTGCGCTATCAATCTCAACTGCGCTGCGGCCGTCTGCAGGCATTTCATGGATTTGCGAACCGTCCAGCGCCCCCGAGCGCAACAGCGTGTTGAGCAGCGCTTTACGTGCGGCGCGTGCATTGCGCTCCGGCGAGTCAGCGGCCACAAACCGTTCATCACCCCACCAGATATGCACGCGTGACCAATCCACGGCATCGCGAGCAGGGGAGTCGTTGATCGCAGCCAGAGCCGCCGTGCCATCGGTGCCTCCGCTGACGGCCACATCAATGCGTGTGCGCCCCGGTTCGTCAAGCAGGCGACGTGCCGTCATGATGAACCGGTCCGCCACATTCTGCGCAGTTTCCGCGCGGCTGCTCGCCGCGACAATCGTTCGTGTTGACATTTCTTATGCCCCTTTTGTTTTACGTATCCAGATATCTATTCGATGCCCGGATACCATGTATGCCAAGCTGCGTTGTCGCCCGGCCGCGTTACTTCACACTGTCGAGCGGCAACGCTTTGAGCACTTCACCGTAAATCTCGTCGGGATACAAGCGCCCCAATTCTTCCGACAAGCATTCCTGCATCGTGCGCGTGGGAACCGGCGTGCGCTGCGGTTGCTGCCCCGGCACGCTGACCGTTGCTTCACCTTGGTCGGCAGGGCGTCGTTCCAGTGACAGCACGCCATCCTTGCGTGTCAAATACACGCCCGTAACAGCCGTGGCATCAGGTTCGTCTTCAATCGTGACAGGCACGTTCAAGCGCAATCTCAGCCATTGTGCCAACAAATCCATAGGCAGGAACCCTTTGGGGCCCGTGACTTTGACACTCGTGATCGGCAGATGCGGCGGCTGGTCGAGCAACGCGGCCAGCATGGCACGCCATACAGTCAGACGCGTCCACGACATGTCAATGTTTTCGGGCGACCAGTTACGCTGCAAATCAGCCAGCGTGCGATGTGGGTTCGCGCTGCGCAACGCGTCGGTGATACGACTGTTGGCCATGGCTCCCACCAGATGCGCCGACGGGTCGCTGGGAGCATCGGTCGGCCACCACGCCACAATCGGCGCATCCGGCACGAGCAGCGGAATGGTCAACGTGTCCAAGTGGTGGCTCAGCCCTCCGCGCGTACGCAACACGATGACTTCACCGGCGCCGGCATCCGCACCAAAGCGCACTTCCGCATCCAGATAGGTGCGCGAATGCTCCTCGCCGTTGGCTTTGCGCGTGCTTGGCACAATCGCGATGACACGGCACGGATGCTCACGGCTTGCCTCATTGGCCAAGGCCAGTGAATCCTCAAGATGGGTTTCGTCGGTCATAATGATCAACGTCAGCACACGGCCCAACGCCGCTTCGCCACGCTGTTCATGCAGCTCATCAATTTTGTTGGAGATCTCGTTGGTCTCCGTGTCTTTCATCGTGATAATCACGGCTTCCTCCAGCGGTGTCCGTCGCGGGCCAACATTTCAGCGGCTTGTGCCGGACCCCAAGTGCCGGCACGATACGGTTCGGGCTGGCCCAGCGTGGACCAGAACTCTTCAATCGGGTCAAGGATTTTCCACGACAAGTCCACTTCCCGCGTCGTCGGGAACAGCGGCGGGTCGCCCAACAGCACGTCGAGAATCAGACGTTCGTAAGCTTCCGGCGAGCTTTCCGTGAAGGAACTGCCATAGTTGAAATCCATCGACACGTCACGCACCTCCATCGAAGTGCCGCCTGGCACTTTCGATCCGAACCGCAGCGTGATGCCTTCATACGGCTGCACGCGGATCACGAGTGCGTTCTTGCCGAGTTCCTGCGTGGCTGTTGAATCGAATGGCAGATGGGGAGCCCGTTTGAACACGACGGCGATTTCGGTGACGCGGCGTCCCAAGCGTTTACCCGTACGCAAATAGAACGGCACGCCGGCCCAGCGTCGCGTGTCCACGTCCAAGCGGATCGCCGCGTAGGTTTCCGTCGTCGAGTCCGGGTCGATGCCTTGTTCTTCGAGATAGCCCACCACTTCGTGCGAGCCTTGCCATCCGGCCGCGTATTGGCCGCGCGCCGTGTGCGCTCCCAAATCCTTGGGTAGTTTGACTGCCGAGAGCACTTTGGTTTTTTCCGCTGTCAGATCACAGGCTTTGAACGAGAGCGGCTCTTCCATCGCCGTCAGGGCCATGAGCTGCAGCAAATGGTTCTGGATTACGTCACGGGCCGCGCCAATGCCGTCATAGTATCCGGCGCGTCCGGCCACGCCGATGTCTTCGGCCATTGTGATTTGCACATGGTCGACATAGTTCGCGTTCCAAATCGGCTCATACATCGTGTTCGCGAATCGTAACGCGAGCAGGTTCTGTACGGTTTCCTTGCCGAGGTAATGGTCGATGCGGAACACGGAATCCTCGTCGAACACTTCAGAAATCACGGTGTCGAGACGTTTGGCGCTTTCCAAGTCGTGTCCGAATGGTTTTTCAATGATGACACGTCGCCACGCGTCACTATCGGATTTCGCCAGTCCGCAATTGGACAGCTGCTTGGCTACGAGAGGGAAGTCGCGTGGCGGCACCGACATGTAGAACGCATGGTTGCCGCGTGTGCCGCGGTCACGGTCGAGTTCGGCCACCGTGTCGGACAGTCGTTCGAACGCGTCGGCGTCTTCAAACGTGCCGCGTACAAAACGAATGCCCTCGGCCAGTTGGGTCCACGTGTCCTCACTGAAGTGCGTGCGGCAATGTTCCTGCACGTTCTTCTTGACGAACTCACGAAACTCGTCTTCACTCCAGTCACGGCGGGCGAAGCCCGTCAATCCGAAGCTCGGTGGCAGCAGGCCGCGGTTGGCCAGGTCATAGATGGCTGGCAGCAGTTTTTTGCGTGACAAATCTCCGGTCACGCCGAAAATAACAATGGAGCACGGCCCTGCGATGCGTGGCAGACGAAGGTCGCGCGGGTCGCGCAACGGGTTCGTCCACTCACGTTCAGGCGTGTCCTTCGGCTCCGATGCGTTCTGTGTCGCGTCGGCGGTGTTCGTAGTTGTTGTCATGGGTTCTAGTGTAATGCCCATAATTCGCCGTTCGCTGAGCGACCGTCCCTCTGTGAGCTGGATTGTTCACGACTGCGGCACGGGTGTTAGCTGTGCCGCAGCTGGACTCGTTGTGCAAGACGCCGGAACGCTGTTTTCGCCAGGTTGCGTCGTTTGATACCGCCCGTTGACGCCAACGGGCACGACGCGCACACCACGGACTCGGGATCAGGCACGCAACTCGACCCGCATGCCGCATTCAGTTCAACAATCGTCAGCTTGCCGAGCGCGCGTTCATGCTCGACGATTTGTTCGATGAACGCTTTGGGCAGACGGTATTGTTCTGCCACTTGGGCCACCGTCACGCCACGCTGCAACGCTTGCGTGACGGCGGCCACAATATTTGGTGAGGATGTTGATTCCTGTGGCGCCGACTGTACCGTGCCCGTAGCCCCACGCGTGGTGCGTCGGAAATCATTGGTCATTTACAGCACCCACCGTAACGTTTGGAACGCGAGCACGGCGAGGATATAGGCCGTCACCAACCCGAGCCCCACGGTCTGCCAAGCAATTTTGCGACCGAACTGACGTTTGAGTTCGGCGACCGTGGCCAAACAAGGCGTGTATGCGAGCGTGAACAGCAGGAAAGCCACGGCGGCGGCCCGGCCGTGCCCACCCGAGGATTCATCGAATGAATGGCGAATGGCTTCACCCAACGTGCCTTCACCTTGCTGCTGCTCGTCCTCATTGCCCGAATTAATCGCATAGGATTGGCCGAGCGAACCGACAACTACTTCCTTGGCCACAAAACCTGTCATCAACGCGGCCGAAGCATGCCAATCATCGAACCCGGCCGGAGCGAACACGGGAGCGACCGTATCGGCCACGACGCCATAGACGGACTGGTGCACATCATCCACATGGCCGAATGAACCGGCGTTGGCCGTGGCCGGAATGCTTTGCAGCAGCCACATGAACGCGATCATTGTGATGATGATCGAGGACGCGCCCTTGATGAAATCCCAGAGTTTGACGAGCACGGGACGAACCAACGTCACCAACCGTGGCACCTGGTAAGGCGGCAGGCTCATCGCGAACGGTTCGCTCTGCAAATCGCGGAACTTGACTTGACGTAGCAAAATGCCCACACCCAAAATCAGCAGCACCGAGCATACGTACATCAGGAACACGACGAGACCAGCCTGATCACGGAAAAACGCGTAGGCCAACACGAGATAAACAGATAGGCGCGCCGTGCAACTCGAGAACGGCACGAGCATGCCGACAAGCACGCGTTGACGGGAATCAGGCAGCGTACGTGTGGCCGCCAAGGCGGGAAGGTTGCAGCCGAAACCGATCACAATCGGCAGGAACGCGCGTCCGTCCAAATGCATGGCGCGCATCGCCTTGTCCATGACGAACGCGGCGCGTGCCAAATAGCCGGAATCTTCGAGCAGGCTCAGCATGATGAACATGATGCCCATCGGCGGCAGGAACGTGAGCACCGTGATGCAGCCATCGAGAATGCCATCGACAATCAGGCCATGGAACCAGGAGTCGGTGGCGTTGGGGCCAAACCAGCTGAACACCGTATTGATGCCCGCTTCGCACCATTCGCGCACGCTGCCGTCAATCCAGTCTTGCATCGGACCGGCAAGCCAAGTCGTGGCTTGGAACACAATGAACATGACCGCGAGAAATGCGAGTATGCCGAACACGGGGTTGAGCAGCACACGGTCGATGCGGTCGGAACGCGTGATGCGTGCGCGGCTTTCCAAATTGAGGTGTTCGAGCACGTGCGCGGCCCATTCAAAGCGCGCATCGGCGTTATCTTCCACCCAGGAGGCCACGTCCACGCTGTGCGTGTCGATGGCATGCAAACCGCGTGGCATCGGAGTGCCGTGGAAACTGGCCGCGATCGTTTCCATCAGCGTCGAGGCGCCCTTGCCAGTGCGGCCATCCACTTCCACCACGGGCACACCGCCCAATGTGGCCGACAATTCGGCAGGATCAAGCCCCACATTGTTGCGTCGCGCCAAATCATTCATCGTCAACGCGACCACAGTAGGACGGCCCAACTCGAGCACCATTGCTAAAAAATACAGTGAACGCGCAATATTGGTCGCATCCAAAGCGGCGACAATCAAGTCGGGCTGCGGCTGGCCGTCAGTACCCATGGCCGCCTGCGAGGCGACCTCTTCATCCGGGGACAGCGGCAACAGTGAATACGTGCCAGGAGTATCGACAAGGTTCCAGGTTTCGTCACCATAACGGTATGAGCCGCGTTCGAGCAGCACGGTGGTGCCTGGAGCGTTCATCACACGGGCTTTGGCACCCAGCAGGCTATTGAACATGCTGGATTTGCCCACATTGGGATTGCCAATGAACACGACGCGACGATGATGTACCGCTGTAGCGCCATCGGCCGCACCATGATGGTCGTAATCGTGGTTGTGATTGTGGTCTTGCGGCCGGTCTGCACCATGATGCTGGCGTTCGGGCAGCAATGCGGCCAAACCGCGGCGATGGCCGTGTCCACCATGGGCATCGGCTTGCATGTGGGCCGTGTGTTCGCAGCTGGTGGAGTTGGAGTCTGCGGCTGGTTGATTGGTGTCGGACCGGATGGTATCAGACCGGTTGATATCGGACTGGGGGGAGCGTGCCATGAAAAAGAACCTTGAAATAAAACGGGGGAGGAGGGAATGGTAATACAATGCCGCCGAGTCAGGCGTTGGCTACCGCCAGATCAAGCATGATGCTATTGGCCGTGGCGCCATCCAACGCGATGCGTTCAGCACCGCGAGCCACCACGCGGCCGCCCGCATTGGACCGTTGCGTCACACGCACCGTGGTACCGACACGCAACCCCAACTCGAGCATGCGGAAACGATGCCTCGCATCCAAACGGATACCCGTAATCGTGGCATCCACATGCAACGGACAGTTGCGAATCGTCAACGGCTGGCCGTCCGGCGTGCGGCCGCTCGCAGTGCGTCCTGGTGTGGGACGGAATTGTGCAGTGCTCATAATCGTGATTGTGATAGGAATCACGCCGCCAGTCAATACCCCATGACCATATATTGAAAACTACGGGCGTGTTGACGGCGGGATTCACTGCAGTATTGCCTGAGGGTTGGGGCGCTCGACAATCGTTGCAATCATTGCTGTTCACGGCAGGTTTGATGCAATGTACGAGACAATTTGACCACGTCGAGCATCGAGTCAAGTTCGGATGCTGGAATGTCGGTGCGCTCGCCGGCCACCTGTCGAATCGTCTGATTGGTCTGCTCGGCTTGTAAGGCGATGGCCGACGCCTGCTCATAACCGATGCGCTGATTGAGCACCGCGGCCAATGACGGGGACTGTTCAGCATACAGTTTGCCGACAGCCGCATTGATCTCAATGCCGGCAATGCACTTGGTACGGAACATGTCCATCGCGTTGATCAGCAACGTCATGCCGGTCAAAATCTCATGGATAATCACGGGGTCGAACGCATTGAGCTGCAATTGCCCTTCAGCACAGGCCCAGTTCACGGTCACATCCATGCCGAACACCATGAAGCAGCATTGGTCCACGCATTCGGGAATCACAGGGTTGACTTTGGCCGGCATGATCGACGAACCGGCTTGGCGCGCGGGAAGCCGCAAATCCTCAAAACCGGCGCGAGGCCCAGAATTGAGCAACCGCAAATCGTCCGCCGCTTTTTTCAAATGCACAGCCAGGTTTTTCAACGTGGCAGACGCCGCAATATAGGCGCTCATGTCGGTCATCGAGGCAATCGGATCATGCGCGGGCCTGACCGGCAATCCCGTCAGCGATGCCACTTCCTGCTGGGCAAGGTCACGGAATCGCGGGTCGGCGCAAATGCCCGTGCCGATGGCCGTCGCACCAAGATTGAGGCTGCACAACTGTGGCAGCAACGTGTCCATCGCCTGCATGTCGAGTTTAAGAAATGTCGCAAACGCATGCAGTTCCTGGCCGTACGTCATTGGCACGGCGTCTTGCAATTGTGTGCGGCCGAGTTTGACATCATCACGATGCTTATCCGCCAACGCATGCAACGCTCGACGCAAATCCTCACAACTGCGGCGCAACGGCGTCAACCCGTTGGCAATAGCGAGTTTGCTGGCAGCGGGGAACGTGTCGTTCGTCGACTGCGACATGTTGACGTCATCATTGGGATGAATATAGGCGTAGTCGCCAAGCGGATGGCCCGCCAAGGCAAGCGCCACATTCGCAATGACCTCGTTCATGTTCATGTTCATGCTTGTGCCGGCGCCACCTTGCAACACGTCCACGGGGAATTGGTCAAGGAATTCACCCTGCTCAATGCGCTCGCACGCTTGCACAATGTAATCGGCTTTCACAGGGTCAAGCAATCCCAGACGCTGGTTCGCCAATGCGCAGGCGTGTTTGACTACCGCGTAGGAATGCACGAGGCATTCATGATCCGATTCATGGATGCCGCTGACCGTGAAGTTCTCAATCGCGCGTTGCGTATGAATACCCCAATAGACATTCGCCGGAATCGCAAGTTCGCCAATGCAATCATGTTCGATGCGTATCGGGGCAGGTGGTTGTGATTCAGCAGGACGCTCGGTTGGTGAAGTGGCAGAGCATGAGGATGATGTGGGCGAACCGAGGGAAGAAGTGTGGCAGGTCGATGCGTTGCTCGTCATGATGCGGGTCCTTCGTACGATGCGAGAATATGCGGATTCATATGCTAGGTGCTGTGGCTTATCTTGGCGCTGAGGTGATGCGGCTCGCCCGGCTGTTTTACCGATGGCATAATCAGATTCCCCTCAGTCAACTGCGATTCAATGCAAGCATGAGTGAATTACATATTGAGGAAACGATTGATTTCCGGTCTTCCGAACCAATTTATGACTATTATGTGGCAGGTCCTTTCTTTACCGACGACCAGATGAAGAGCATGGAACGGTTGGAGCGTGTGCTGCATGACCGCCATAAGAGCACATTCATGCCACGCTTCCGTTCCAATATTGCACAAGACGGTGTGCAAGGATGCTTCGACAAAAATCTTGAAGGTATCCGCCAGTCACGTATTGTCATCGTCAACGTGGTGGACCAGGACCCGGGCACCCTGTTCGACATGGGCTATGCCTATGCGCTGGGCAAGCCGATTTATGTCTATGCCGAAGGCATCATGCCGGGCGACAAGATGAACCTGATGATTTCGCGCGGTGCCAAAGCCGTGCTGACCGGCCCGGCTGACCTCGAGGCGTTGCTCGATTCGGGTGAAACCGCCGCCGTGCAGATTGACGAATACTGATTTACTGGTACTGGTTGTAGGCAACCGCTGACCGGTTCCCACATGCATGCCATTGGCAATCAAGTATTGCCAATGGCAACGATCCGTTCAAGGGGATGCGCATACATGCGCATCCCCTTTGCCATGTGTAGCGAGGGACAATGCAACCAATATGCGGGACTTGACCGCCCATAGGCACACATCGCGAAGGCGGCCACGTTTATGGAAACTACACTGGCCCATGAGTGAAGAGTAATCCTCCAAGGAACCCAAGTGACAAGACCTAGATTGCGGTTGACCTATGCCCGCACGCCCTGATTGCCGAGCACATGCCGTGAGTTTTTCCTGGGGACTATGCAGAGAGGAAAGGTTCATGCGATTGGTCCTGCGGTTTGCACGACCGTACTGGTGGCTTGCGGCAATCATTGTGGCGCTGTCATTTGTCGAATCAGTCGCCACCTTGCTGATCCCCACATTCTTGGCCGACCTGATTGATGAAGGTGCCACCACAGCCACGTTCCAAGCCATGGCCAATACGTGCGTGAAGATGGTCGTTGTCGCCGTCATCGCGTCATCCTGTGCAATCACGGGCGGTTGGTTGGCGGCGGTATTCTCGAGCCGCATCGCCAAAACCATGCGTGACGCGCTGTATAGCAAATCATTGGACCTGTCGATGTTCGATTTCCGCTCTTTCGGCATAGCGTCCATGACCACGCGCACGCTCAATGACGTCAACATCATTCAGGTCATGGTCACGAACTTCATCATCATGATGATGCCGGTGCCGTTCATTTTCGGCATCGCGTTGTTCCTCGCATTCCAGCTCAACGTGTCGCTGGCCTGGTGGCCGGTCGGATTCATCATCGTCATTGTGATCGTTGGCGCATGCATTCTGCGTTCAGCCACACCTCTTTATCGCAAGCTGCAACGCATGCTCGACCGCATCGACACCGTGCTGCTCGAAAACATGACGGGTGTGCGCGTTATCCGCGCATTCGGCAAAGAACGCTACGAGCAACAGCGCATGGACGGCACGTTCCGCGATTATGCGAACACTGCCATCCGCGCCAACCGTCTGTTCGCCAACCTTGACGGCATCAGCTATTGCGCGAGCGCTGGAACAAAAAGGTTACATTACGCTGTTTCGATCTGCGGATGACGCGCGTAGCGTGTGCATGTCTTTCACTGAAAAAGGATTGCGATTCAGTAGGGAAAACAGCCGCAAGGGTGAATTGGTCCACGAAGCGGTTTTCCGGGAGTTTTCCGATGATGAGATACGGCAATACTTTGCGTTATCGGTAAAGATGATGCATGGTATCGAACATTTGGAAAAAGCGTTCCAACGTGGGGATATAGCCGAATGAGCCTTGTTTGTGAGTGCGGAGGTCAATTGTAGATAGATACGTAACTTATTACTTATAGGAGTATCCATGGGAATGATATTGGTATATAAAAGCAAATCAGGTTTTACCCAACGATATGCGCAATGGGTTGCCTGGGACATGGGCTGTGAGATTGTTCCCGTACGCAAAGTCAATATGTCCACATTGGAGGGTTGTGATGTGTTCGTATATGGTGCACGGATTCATGCCGGACGAGTGGATGGTTTACCCAAGGCGCGTGAGCTATTTGCTGCTAGTAAAGCAAAGCGTTTTGTCATATTTGCTACGGGTGCTACCCCATGTTCTCAAACCCGAACGGTAAACGGCATGTGGCGTAATTCCCTGACTCCTGATGAGCTTGTTCATGTCCCGCATTTTTATATGCAAGCCGGAATTTGTTATGAAAAATTAGGTCTCTTGGATAGAATGATGTTAAAGCTGGCAGCTTCTATGTTGGGACGACAAGAACAAAGAAATCCAATGGAAGTCGGGGCCGGTAAGGACGGCATTGTCCGGCCGAGCACATTTCAAGCGGTATGGAACTATCCGGATGGTGATTTTGTCTATTTTGATGGCAACATAAGCGCTGTATCTTATGGCTGACATCGTTGCTGCATGTATGCGCCGGTAATCCGCAGAAAGCCTGAAGCGACTGGAAATAGGGCGTCCTGTCGCTTCAGACTGTCAATCCATTCGTATACGTGTCAGTTTTTCTCAATCAGATGCATCTCGTATTTGAGCGTGAGCACACGTTTGGCGCTGGCTTTGACGAGATTGGCGAAGTCGGGGGAGTTCTGCGCCTGGTAGACGATGCCGTCGAGCACGGGGCCGACCATTGACAGGTCACTCAGGCATACGATGTCGCCCCCCGCCTGAATGAACTTCGTGCCCAAATCAGCCGGCACGTAACCTTTGACGGCTTGAGCCGACAACGAGTCGGAAATCACGACGCCGTCATAACCCGTGGAATCACGCAACACGGTGTTGATGATGTAGCTGGAGAATGCGGCTGGCACATTCGGATCAAGATTTTCGTAGATGCCCAAGGAAATCATGACCATCGCCGGATTGACCTGCGCAATGGCATTGTTGAACGCTTGCAACTGGATGCTGTTGACATCGGTGACCGTATCCACGGTGCCATCAGCCGTGAAATCAGTGTTGCCCGTCACGGCACCCAAACCGGGGTAGTGCTTGATTGTGGCACCCACATCGGCCTTACGCATGCCTTCCACAAACGCGATGCCATGCTGTGCGTTGCCTTTGGCGCTCAAGCCAAAATCTCGGTCCAACGCGCCAATCGGCGCGTTGGAGGAACGGTCAATCACCACAGTGTCAAGAGAGGGTGCCAGATCAATGTTGACGCCAGCCTGACGCAACTGTTGACCCCATTGTTCTGCACTCGTCATGAGCTTGTCATCACTCATCTGACCTTGCTGACGGGCTGACGGAATCGTCGTGAATCCTGAACCCGTCAGATGTTGCACGGCGCCACCTTCCTGATCGGTGGCAATGAACATCGGAATATTGTCGTTGACATACTGCTGCAACGTCGTGGTGGCTTGGCGTACGCCTGCAATACCGGAATCCCAATTGCCCAGCAGCAATATGGAGCCAAGATGGCGGTCCTTGATCATCGGTTCCAATGTGCTTGGCTCAGTGCCGGCCGTCAATGGGGCCATGACCAACTGGCCAGCCTGTTCTTCCAAACTCATATGCTCCACAGCTTGCTGAGCTTGCTGCTGCGGGGTAGTGGTGGTAGGGGTGGCTTCCAACTCCTCTTTGAGTGACTCATGCTTCTTGTCCTGAGGCGAGGAAGACGAGGAAGGTTGAGGACTGGCCTGCGCATCCGTATAGCCATTGCCGTTCGCCGACACCATGTTCTGCTGCTTCAGACCCGATGCGGGCAAATTGGGCTCAAACGTAATCCAGCCGAACAAGCCGAGCGACGCAATGACAATGATCCAAATCAGCACAATAACCACAATGCGAATCGGATTGTGTTTGTTCGTCAAATCATGCAACCAGTGGTGGTGGTCATGATGCTCGTTGCTGTTGCTATCGCCGTTGCTGCTGCTATTGCGGCCGGCGCTGCCGTTGCCGCGGCCGTTGCCACTGCCACGTGAGTCATCATGGTTGACGCCATGGGACCCGTCCGGCTGTGCTGGCGTATCCTGCGTGGTGTCATGCTCGTGCTCATTGTCTGATGTCATAGCGCCATTGTCTCACGCCCCATGCCAGCTTCGCTAGCCAGCCAAGCCCCATACGCCAGGAACGTACGCCAATCTGTGCCGCTTTGCTAGCAACGGTTGTCCTGCCAAGGCTCAGGCCCGTTAGTTCGCAAGTCTGCATCCCTGCACAGCATCATCACACAGAATGATTGCCCAGATGGCCATCCACCCGCTAATCTGGGGGAATGTCCTTTTTCAACCCCTTCGACATGTTCTCGCCCGGCAACCGCAAACCCGCCGGAAAGCGTGGCCAATCACAGCCTGCCGACGACGAGCCCATCATCATCAACGTGCAAACCGCAGGAGAAGAAGATTCCTCCAACGCAACCACAAACCCGTCAGGCCACACCGGCGCGGGCGGACCACGTGGCCCCCAAGGACCGCGACTGACCAGCCGCCGCAGCCCCAACCCGCACCACTCCGGCCGCGGCACCAAGATATTCCTCGGCATAGTCCTCGCACTGGTCGTCATCGTCGGACTATTCTTCGCCTTGTCACGCTTCATCACCGACGTCATGTGGTACGGCCAGCTCGGCTTCTCAAGCATCATCTGGACGCAGCTGGGCACACGTGTGGGCCTGTGGATCGTCTATGTGTTGCTCATGGCCGCAGTCGGCTATGTAAGCGCCACACTCGCCATCCGTACACGACCCGATTTCGCCGACGGATCGACAATCCGCATCAACGGCGACGTCATTGAAATCGGCAAATCGGTCTCATCCAAGAGCGCTCGCCGCGTGGCCGTGGTCGCCGCGATCATTGTGGGCCTCATTGCCGGTTCACGATTCAACATCCATTGGTCGGAACTGTTGCTCATGTTCAACACCCAATCGTTCGGTACGACCGATCCTGTATTCGGGCTGGATACAGGCTTCTATGTGTTTGTGCTGCCCGGCTTGCGCCTGATCATGGGAGAGATCGGTCTGCTGTTCGTCGTCGGCCTTGTGTTCAGCGTCATCGCGCATGTGATGGTCGGCGGCATCCGGTTCACGATGCCTGTTAACGGTCACGGCATTGTCGCTCTGACCCGTCACGCACGCCGCCAAATCGCCGTATGGATGCTGCTGGCCATGCTCATGTGGGCCGCCAACCAGGTCATGGGCGTGTTCAGCACGCTCACACAAACAGGAGATCGCATCACAGGCGCCACCTACACCACGGTGCACGCCACGATTCCCGTCACGTTCATCATCGCAGGCCTTACCGTGGTCACGGCCATCGTGCTGTTCGTATGGTTGCTGCGCACCAAGTCGCTCAGTGAATCCTCGGGCACGATCTACACGAACGCCGCCACAGCTTGGCGCGCTTGGCGCGTGCCCGTGATTACTGTGGCGTCGGCGCTTGTGCTCGCGTTGCTCATGGCCACCATCTGGCCGATGGTCATGCAGCGCTTCCGCGTCAACCCCAACGCGCAGGAAGTGGAGTCGACGTACATCCAACGCAACATTGACGCCACGCGCGCCGCCTACGGCCTTGACTCAGTTCAGACCAGCGAATACCAGGCCACCACCAAGGGTGAGGCTGGAGCGTTGAGCAAAGAGACCGAAACGACGGCCCAGATCCGTTTGCTCGATCCGCAGATTGTGAGCCCCACGTTCAAACAGCTGCAGCAGCTCAAGCAGTATTACACGTTCGCCGACACGCTTGCGGTTGACAAATACGACATTGACGGCACGAACCAGGACACCGTCATCGCCGCGCGTGAAATCAACCTCAACGGCAACGACAACCGCAACTGGGTCAACGACCATACGGTCTACACGCATGGGTATGGCATTGTGGCCGCTTATGGCAACAAGGTCACGGCCGATGGCCAACCCGAATTCTTCGAGTATGGCATTCCTACGCAAGGGTATTTGACCCAAACGCAGCATTATGAGCCGCGCATCTATTTCTCGCCGGAAGCTCCCGAATACTCGATTGTGGGCGCTCCGCAAGGTACAACGCCATGGGAGTTTGATTATCCGACGGGGTCCGAAGGTGCCACGACGACGTTTACGGGCAATGGCGGCCCCTCGTTGGGCAACATTTTCTCGCGTTTGCTCTACGCCGTGCGTTTCGGTTCGGATCAGATCCTGTTTTCCGATCGTGTGAACGCTGATTCGCAGATTCTCTACGACCGTTCACCTAAGGAGCGTGTGGCCAAGGTGGCTCCGTACCTGACGTTGGATGGCCGCGTGTATCCGGCTGTCGTCAACGGTCGTGTCAAGTGGATCATTGACGGCTACACCACGTCCGACCAAGTGCCGTACTCGCAGAAAACAGATTTGGCATCGGCCACTGAGGATTCGACGACTGTTTCGTCCGACACGGTACACAGCTTGAACAAGCAGCAGGTCAACTACATGCGCAACTCGGTCAAAGCCACGGTTGACGCGTACGACGGTTCCGTTGATTTGTATGCGTGGGATGTCAACGATCCCGTGCTCAAGGCTTGGCGTCAGATTTTCCCGGGCCAGTATCATGACATCTCCGAGATTTCAGGCGACTTGATGGCCCACTTGCGTTATCCCGAAGGCATTTTCAAGGTGCAACGCCAGTTGCTGGCCAAGTATCACGTCACGAGCGCGAACCAGTTCTTCTCAGGTGAGGATTTCTGGCAAACGCCTGTCGACCCGACCGAGCCGTCCGACCAGCAGAGCCGCCGCGTGTTGCAACCGCCGTATTACTTGACGTTGCAGACTGGCGGTTCCGAGGAGCCCGTGTTCTCGTTGACGTCATCGTATATTCCGGCAGGTTCGTCCACGAGAGAGATTCTGACGGGATTCCTGTCGGTGGATTCCGATGCGGGACGTACGAAAGGTGTGATCGGTCCGGACTACGGCACGATCAGGCTGCAGGAGTTGCCGAAGGATTCGAACGTTCCCGGCCCCGGCCAAGCGCAGAACAATTTCAACGCGAATGCGGACGTGTCCAAGGAACTCAATCTGTTGCAGTCGGGTTCCACGCAAGTGGAGCGCGGCAATTTGCTGACGTTGCCGTTGGGTGGCGGTCTGGTCTATGTGGAGCCCGTCTATGTCAAGTCGTCGGGTTCGACGAGTTATCCGCTGCTCAAGAAGGTGCTCGTCGCGTTCGGTGACCAGGTCGGGTTCGCCAATACGCTCGACGAGGCACTCAACCAGGTGTTCGGTGGTGATTCGGGTGCGTCCGCCGGTGACGCGTCGAACGCCGGCTCGTCCACGCCTGCGACGCCGTCCGAATCTACCGGTTCATCAGGTTCGTCAGGCTCGTCTTCGTCGTCCACTATTGATTCCTCTGGCACCTCACCTGACCTCAAAGCTGCGTTGCAAGATGCATCCCAAGCTATGAAGGATTCCGATGCGGCCATGAAGAAGGGCGATTGGGGCGCATATGGCGAGGCTCAGAAACGCTTGCAAGAAGCCTTGGACAAGGCGGTCAAGCTCGGCGAATGAATGGGCCATGACCCAGGTATCGGGTTCGAGTAGCCGATAGCCGCAGTGCAGGGGTGCATCCACACGGGTGCACCCCTGCACTGTATTGTGGGGCGCCCAAGCTGCATGTGATGCACCATGCGTTACGATATTCGCCATGCACTATCGCTATCAGGCGCGTGTGGCCACGGCGCACGATGCACAAATAGTGGCGGCGATATATAACGCCGCTGTAGTGGAAGGCGGCGCTTCCGCAGATACTGCGGCCGTCAGTGTCGCTTCACGACGCGAGTGGATTGAAGCGCACACCGACCCTTACGCCGTTTTCATCATTGAAGCCGTTGACGAGCAAGGCGTGCCAAGTATTCCAGTGGCATTTTGCGCATTGTCGAACTATTATCCGCGACCCGGATATGACGGTGTGACCGATTTGGCATATTATGTGGCGCCCGAGTGGCGTCGCCGTGGAGTGGGACAGTTCGCCTTGCGCACGTTGCTCGATGAAGCGCGCAACCGCGGTATGCGTAAAGCCGTGTGCATCATTTTTGCCGACAACACTGCCTCAATCGCGTTGTGCACGTCATTCGGCTTTACACGCTTTGGATTGATGGCCCAAGCCGCCACTGATGCGTTGGGTGTCATGCGAGACATGGCGTACTACGACCTTGACCTATGATGATGGGCGTCTAACGTCGTCTGAGGATTGTTGCGATAGGTCTTCTAAGCGCTTCATATCACGCGCTTATAGAGGAGCCTGGGTCCAATAAGAGTCCAGCAATGCTAGAGTGTGTACGGCAACCTGAACATGGGGTGCTGCGGCCTGGTTCCTTGCATTGTGCGTGCAATGCGTCGGTCAAGGAATCGGGGTAGTCGTGTTGGCTGAACCATCTGCCACACGCGCATTGAGGCATGGCGGAAAGGACAGGCATGGCAGCGGAGTTTTGGCTCATTGTGGGGCTGGGAAACAAGGGCGTGCGCTATGAGGGCACACGGCACAACATGGGCTTCATGGTGGCCAATGAATTGGCCGCGCGCTGGCAAGTCAAGTTCTCAAATTTCAAAGGGTTGGCTGAGCTGGGCCAAGGCACCATGAATTTGCAAGGCCAAACCCACAAGTTTTTGTTGGCCAAACCGTTGACCTACATGAACAATTCCGGACAGGCTGTGGAATCCATAGCCAAGTATTACCACGTCAAGCCCGATCACATCATTGTGATCCACGACGATATGGATTTGGAATTCGGACGCATCAAACTCAAGTCCGGCGGTTCGGCTGGCGGCCATAACGGTATCAAATCCATCGACGCCTGCCTACATACACCCGATTATGCGCGTGTGCGCATGGGTACGGGCCATTCGAGCCGTGCAGGCGATGCGCACAGCAACTCGATTGATTTTGTGCTCGGCAAATTCAACGCCGCACAGCGCAAGGAGCTTCCCGACTTCCTGGCTGATGGCGCGGATGCCGCGGAAACCATCATGTTCAACGGCTTGCAAAAAGCGCAAGACAAATACAACGCGCGCTAACTGGATCCCTGGCGCTTCCAGCATCCCTCGTTCATTCTTCCGTTGTTATACGCAAAAAGGACTTCATCATGGCGAACGCGCAGCACACCGGGCGTATCGAACATGCCGCAGACGACCATACGCCGGAATTGATGCATGCGGCACTGGCCGATATCACCGAGCAACTGCATCAAGATCCGGGCTTTGCCGCACTGGCCATAGGAACTGTGTCTGTTGACGACGATGACAGTGATCCAAGTATCCTGGTGGGCGCTCCAAATGGTATCCGTCCGGCATTGGTGGCTGCGACGGCTGAGCGCAAACCTGTCGTCATGGTCGTGCCAAGCGCGCGTGAGGCTAATGAGATGGCTGAAGCCATCCGTTCCTATTATGATGGCGATAGCAATGCTGTGGCTGTGCTTGATGCATGGGAAACGTTGCCGCATGAACGGTTGAGCCCGCGTGCTGATACGGTTGCCAACCGTATGCAAGTGTTTGCCAGACTGTGCCATCCACAACCCGGTGACGCCATGTTCGGTACGATTCGCATCCTCGTCATGCCGGTACGTTCGTTGATCCAGCCCGTCGTCACCGGGGTGGGGGATATCAAGCCGTTGGTATTCCGCATTGGTGAGCAGATCGCATTGGATGATGCGGTGGCCGCACTCGTACGCAACGCATATACGCGCGTGGAACTCGTGATGGACCGTGGCGAATTCGCGGTGCGTGGCGGCATTCTTGACGTGTTCCCACCCACAGCCAAGCATCCGGTACGCATTGATTTCTTCGGCGATGAAATCGATTCAATCCGTGCGTTCCATAGCGCCGACCAGCGTACGTATGGTGAGGTCATCGACCGTATTTGGGCCACGCCATGCCGCGAACTGCAACTGACCGATGCCGTGCGGGAACGTGCCAAGTCGTTGATTGGGCGCATCGCGAATGCCGACGACATGCTGCAATCCATTGCCGACGGCATTCCTGTGGAAGGCATGGAATCGCTGATGCCGGCGCTCGTGGATGACATGGAACCCATTGTGGGCATGCTGCCCAAGGACGCGGTCGTGATGATGTGCGATCCGGAGAAGTTGCACCGTTCCGTCGATGACCTGATCAAGACTGCCAACGAGTTTTTGGCCACAAGCTGGCATGTGGCAGCATCAGGACATGGTGCCCAGGCGCCGATTTCATTCGACCATGCGAATTTCTATGATTTGCCGCACATCACGGATGCGCTGTTGTATTCCACGCGGGAATTGTGGAAGGTAACGGCGTTTCCTGTGGATGGATCGCGTGCCGGCCATGTGCAATTGGAGGCCATGGCACCGCAGAATTTCCGCGGCGATGAATCACGCGCGGGCGCGGGCCTCGAAGCGTTGCATGATGACGGATATGCGATTACCGTCACGGCTGTGGCGCAAGGCACGCTGTCGCGTCTCAAGCGCATGCTGCATGAAATTGGCTTCACGCATGTCACGATGGTCCGCGCCCAAGCCGTTGATGGATTCCTTGATGAAGCCGCGCATATTGCGGTGCTGACCGAGCGTGATTTGACCGGTCATGCGAGTACGGCTGGTGTCGCGGGCAAGACGCCGAAACGCCGCCGTAAGCAAATTGATTTGATGGAACTCAAGCCAGGCGATTTTGTGGTGCATGATCAGCATGGTATTGGCCGGTTTGTCGAGCTTAAACAGCGTTCTGGCGGTTCTGGCCGCAATGAAGCCAAGCGTGAATACCTCGTCATTGAATATGCGCCGAGCAAGCGCAATGCGCCGCCCGACAAACTGTTCATTCCCACGGACCAGCTCGACCAGGTCAGCAAATACATTGGCGCCGAAGTACCCAAGCTCAACAAGCTTGGCGGTTCCGATTGGGCCGCCACGAAGGCGCGTGCCAAGAAGCATGTGCACGAGATCGCTGAGAACCTGATTAAGCTTTATGCGGCGCGCCAAAGCTCCAAAGGGTATGCGTTCAGCAAAGACACGCCATGGCAAAAAGAACTTGAAGACGCGTTCCCGTATCAGGAAACGGCGGATCAGCTGACCACAATCGACGATGTCAAATCGGACATGGAAAAAGAAATACCAATGGATCGTCTAATTTGTGGTGATGTGGGCTTCGGCAAAACCGAAATCGCCGTACGCGCCGCATTCAAGGCCGTACAAGATTCCAAACAGGTTGCCGTGCTCGTACCCACGACGTTGCTCGTGCAGCAACATTTGGAAACATTCAGCGAACGGTTTGAAGGGTTCCCGGTAACCGTGCGCGCCATGAGTCGTTTCGAATCCACAAAGCAAATCAATGAAACGAAGAAAGGCTTGGCTGATGGCACGGTGGATGTGGTCATCGGCACTCACAAGCTGCTGAACCCGAGTATCAAGTTCAAGGATCTGGGCCTCGTCATCATTGATGAGGAGCAGCGTTTTGGTGTGGAGCATAAGGAAACGCTCAAAGCGTTGCGCACGAACGTCGATGTGTTGAGCCTGTCGGCAACACCAATTCCACGTACGCTGGAAATGGCTGTCACTGGCATTCGTGAAATGTCGACATTGGCGACTCCTCCTGAAGACCGACTGCCTGTGTTGACCTATGTCGGCGCGTATGAGGACGCCCAAGTCACTGCGGCCATCCGTCGCGAACTGATGCGTGGCGGCCAGGTGTTCTTCCTGCACAATCGTGTGGAAGACATCGATAAAACAGCCCAGCATGTTGCCGAGCTCGTGCCTGAAGCGCGCATCGGCATCGCACATGGCAAGATGGGCCGCAAACAACTTGACCAGGTCATCCAGGATTTCTGGCATCGTGACATTGATGTGCTCGTTACGACCACCATCATTGAAACGGGTCTTGATATCTCGAACGCCAATACGTTGATTGTCGATCATGCCGACCGTTTTGGCCTCTCGCAGTTGCATCAGTTACGTGGCCGCGTGGGTCGTGGCCATGAACGTGCTTACGCGTATTTCCTGTATGACCCCACTAAACCGATGACGGAAACCTCGCATGAGCGTCTTGTCACGATTGCGCAGAATACGGCATTGGGATCAGGGTTTGATGTGGCCATGAAGGATTTGGAGTTGCGTGGTACGGGCAATCTGCTCGGGGACGAACAATCTGGCCATATTGAAGGTGTCGGGTTTGATTTGTATGTGCGTATGGTCACGCAGGCCATCGATGAATACAAGGAACCTGAACGCGTCGAGCCAATCGCGGTCACGATCGACCTACCTGTCGAAGCCTCCATTCCGACGGATTACATCGACTCCGACAAGCTGCGACTTGAGGCGTACCAGAAGTTGGCTGCGGCACGCGATGACCATGATCTGGAAGAATTGCGTGAAGAGTTGACCGATCGCTATGGCACACCGCCGCAGGTGTTCGATTCGTTGTTCGATATCGCGCGGCTGAGGGAAAAGGCGCGTGCGTTGGGCATTCGCGACATCATCGCGCAAGGCAAAACGATTCGCGTGTCTCCCGTGGCACCGCCTGAATCCACGCAAATGCGTTTGTCACGTATTTACAAGGGGTTGCAATACCGTCCCGTGACCAAAACGCTGGTCATCCCCACACCATTTGCCGGTTCCTTGGGATCGGCGCCAATGGCGGGTGATGACGTGGTGCGTTGGACGGAGCAGCTGCTGGATGATATCGGTTGGCATCCTCAGCCGCGCAGCAGCGAACGCAAATCATCCTCCACAGCTGCGTGATTGCGGGGACGTCCGGCATCGTCCAGTTCGGTGCGGTCCAAATGCTTCTGATGGCAGATTGCACCATGGTCAAGCACGAGGACGGTGTCAGACAACCGCACGGCTTCGGCGATATCGTGGGTGACGAGCAATACGCCGAAGCCATGGTGGCGTTGTGTGGCCATCAGCAGGTCTTGCATGTCGAGTCGCGTGAGCGCATCAAGTGCGCCGAACGGTTCGTCAAGCAGCAGGAAGTCAGGGCGCCTAAGCAGGGCGCGGGCCAATGAGGCGCGTTGCGCCTGACCGCCTGAGAGTTCCTTGGGCCAGGCCTCGTGGCGTCCGGATAATCCTACTTCTTCCAAGGCGTCGGCGGCTTGTTGGCGCAGCTGGTGGCGCGTGCCGGGTAACCCCAGCGTGAGATTGCGCCACAATCGTTGCCATGGCACAAGCCGTGGCTCTTGGAAGGCCGGGAGAATGTGCCCGCGGGTTTCAATCTGGCCGTCATGCAATGCCTGTAAGCCGCATAGCACGCGCAACAACGTGGATTTGCCACATCCTGATCGGCCCAATAATGCGGTGACTGTGCCGTATGGCACGTCGAGGTCCACACTGTTCAGCACGGCGGATGAGGCTCCGGCGAAGTGCACGGTTCCTTGGCTCAAACGCAACTGTGGATGCCCCATCGTCACTCCGAGCAATCAAGGCTGTGGGCGGCGATGTCAGGTTTGGCATCGATGAACCCGAAGTCCACATACTGTTGCGCTTGGGCTTCCAACAATGCGCGACCCTCGTCATCCAATGGGATGATGTGTGGCACGTCAAACTGCTTGACTTGGTTGACAATGTCGTCGCTGGCGCCAAATGTCGTATAGGCGTCATAGATGAATTGGGGATCCTTGGCCGCTTCATCGGAACGGCGTCGCAGCGCTTCATAGAGCTTCTTGACAATGTCGGGATGCTGATTGGCGAACGAGGATGCGACCATATGGATGCTCACGTTCTTCGAATCGTATTCGCTGCCGTCGCAAATCAGCTTGGCGCCAGGGGTTGCAATCGCTGCGGCCAGATTTTGGTCATAAGTGGCGAGCGCGTCGATACGTCCGCTCGTGAATGCCGCTTGGAAATCGGGCTGGCTTAATTCCACGGTCTCTACGTCGTCATAGTGCAATCCCGCATGGTCCAACGCGGCATGTACCACATAGTCTCCCGTGGCGCCTTTGGTATCGATACCGATTCGTTTGCCTGCCAGGTCGGCTACTGAGGTGATGCCGGAGTCCGGTGCGGCCACAATGCCTTGCGAATCACCGTCATAGTATTCAATGGCGTATGCCGTCCAATCCGCATTCTGAGCGATCAGATTGATGAAATGGCCTGTTCCTGTGCTGGACGTGTCCGACGCGCCAGCCATCACCGACTGGAAGGCGTCGGTGGGAGGGTTGAACGGGCCTTGGAACTGCACATGGTATGGTGCCATGGCTTCATCAATCCACGAGGCGTCTTTCAACGTGGTCAAATAATTCGCGGTGGACAAGTATGCCACGCGAATCGTGTCGGTTTCGTCACTGGCCTGGTTGTTTGTGCCACACGCCGGCAATGAAGAACACAATGCAGTGGCACACAGGGCGGCCAAAGTCATGCGCAGCGTACGCCCCTTGCGCTTGGTAGTGGGCGAGGTGAAAAAGGGGTGGTTGATCATCATGATTCCTTCGTAGGTGTTCTCTTCTCTGGCAAACGGTCAGCGCCAGACCAATACGACACGTTCGGCAAACGTCACGATGGCTTCGCAGGCCAATCCGAGCAATGCGTAGATGAGAATGCATACGGCCATCTCGTCCATGCGTGAAAACTGCTGTGCGCGTGAGAGCACATAGCCGAGTCCTTGCTGGCAGTTGATGGTTTCGCACGTCACCAACGCAATCCATGCGACGGTGGTGGCGAAACGCAAGCCTGTCATGAACCCTGGTAGCGTGCCCGGAATGATAATGCGTCCGATTACTGTGCGACGTGGCAGTCCGTAAGTGTGTGCCACTTCAATGAGTTTGGGGTCGATGCCAGCAATGGCGTCACGCACATTGACATAAATCAACGCGAATGCGCCAATGGCGATCAACACGACTTTCATGCCCTCATCAATGCCGATCAGCATGATCAATATGGGAGCCAATGCCGGAAACGGTATGGCGCGCAACATATGGATGGGTGGGTCGAGCACACGACGACCCCATCGGCTCATGCCAGTAGCCACGGCAAAGGGCACAGCCACCGCAATGCCGAGCAACAATCCCATAAGCACGCGCAGCACGCTGGCGCCCATGGCGGGTAGCAATATGCCAGATGATACGAGTCGTGTGAACGCATGCGCCATTTGTAACGGGAAAGCGTCAGTGTCAGCCGCGCTCAATGTCATGGTGGACAGGGGAGCGTGATGGCTGCTCACAATGGATGGCAGGGCGTGTAGCCGTGCACTTGGATATGGCACGGTGAGCACGCCGGGCATGAAGCCGGTCATGGACAATTCCTCCGGTAGGGTTAACTACATCAGGTTCGCGGGTATAATCTCAGCCCCTGTCGCCCGGCTTTCGTGCATACTCAAGCATTCCAGCCAACATTAAGGGTTCGGTGCGGGCACCCCGTGTCGCGTTCTACAGTTCACAATAACCCGTGGACGAACACTGCTCAGATGTGCTTCATGTCTGATATTGCAAGGGTTGACGGTGCGTGTGCATCGAAACGCTTCGGTGAACCGTTAGACATGTGAACACTCACTGCAATGCGCGGCGCATCCCCCGTCCTCGTCCAATAAGGTCAGTACGCTGGAGCATGTCATCACAACCTATACATACAAGGAGTAGTTGTGGCAGCAATTGAAAGCGTGTATGCACGCCAGATTCTTGACTCCCGTGGCAACCCGACCGTCGAGGTCGTGCTTGACTGCGAAGACGGCGCTCGTGGCATCGGTCTGGTGCCGTCCGGCGCTTCGACCGGTGATGCCGAGGCTTGGGAGCGTCGCGATGGCGACAAGTCCACGTATCTGGGCAAGGGCGTTCTCAACGCCGTCAAGGCCGTCAACGAGGAGATCGCTCCGAAGGTCATCGGCATGGACGCCGAAGACCAGCGCGCACTCGACGATTTGATGATCGAGCTTGATGGCACCCCGAACAAGGGCCGTCTGGGCGCCAACGCCATCCTCGGCGTTTCGCTCGCCGCCATGTATGCAGCCGCCGAGTCGGCTGAGCTGCCGCTGTACCGCTACATTGGCGGTACCAACGGCCACATTCTGCCTGTGCCGAACATGAACATCATGAACGGTGGCGCCCACGCTGACTTCGCCACCGACATCCAGGAATACATGATTTCCCCGTACGGCTTCGAAACCTATTCCGAGGCTCTGCAGGCTGGCGTTGAGGTCTACCACACGCTCAAGAACGTGCTCAAGAAGCAGGGCCTGGCCACGGGTCTTGGCGATGAGGGCGGTTTCGCTCCGAAGATGAAGACCAACGAGGATTCGCTGCGTTACATCATGGACGCCATCTCCGCCGCCGGCTATGAGCCGGGCAAGCAGATCGGCATCGCCCTCGATGTGGCTTCCTCCGAGTTCTTCAACAAGGAGACCGGTCTGTACCACTTCGATGGTGAGGATCGCGATTCCGCTTACATGCTCGACTTCTATGAGAAGCTCGTCGACGAGTTCCCGATCGTATCCATCGAGGATCCGTTCCAGGAAGAAGGCTGGGAAGACTGGAAGAAGATCACCGACGCTCTGGGCGACCGTCTGCAGTTCGTCGGCGACGATCTGTTCGTCACCAACCCTGTGCGCCTGAAGAAGGGCATCGACATGGGCGCTGGCAACTCGCTGCTTGTCAAGCTCAACCAGATTGGCACCGTGTCCGAGACGCTCGACGCCATCGAACTGGCCACGAAGAACGGCTTCACCTCCATGGTGTCGCACCGTTCGGGCGAGACGCCGGACACCACGATTTCCGATCTTGCCGTTGCCAAGAACACCGGCCAGATCAAGACGGGTGCTCCTGCACGTGGCGAGCGTATCGCCAAGTACAACCGCCTGCTCGAGATCGAGGAGGAGCTCGGCTCCACCGCTCAGTACGCCGGCTACAGCGCCTTCAAGGCCTGCAAGAAGTACATGTGATCCGACCCAAGCCGTGATGGCACGGCTTGATGTCTGATTCCAAGGGACCTGCACCGCTTAAGCGGTGCAGGTCCCTTCTTGATGTTTAGGCGGCACGGCGGCCAATATGGATTGAGACGGTGTGTAATCATTGGACGCCAGCCAAGTGGCGCTCGTCTCAAGTGACGCGTAGGTTGAATGATATGACAAGACGCACCAAGAACCAGTCTTCGCACAACATGCAGAAGCCTTCGGCCAAGCCGAAAGGAAGCGGTCCTATCGCCTTGTTTATTGCACTGTTCATCATCGCGTTGGGCGCCATCCAATTGGTCTCCACATTCCATACGTATGCGTTGGACCTTTCCGAACTCAACGGGTTGAAAAAACAGGAAGCCGCACTGATTGCCAAAAAACAACAGTTGGAAAACGATATTGAACGCTGGGACGACAAAGCCTATGTCACCGCACAAGCTCGTGAACGGTTGGGATACGTGTTTGCAGGCGAACAACCGATTCGTGTTGAGCATCCCGAAGCCGTGACAGGGCAGCCAGCACCAACCGATACCAACAATGATGATGCAGGTGCCACCACCAACAAGCCGTTGCCTTGGTATAGCGAATTGGCCTATGCGTTGAAAGAATCGGATGCGGATCGCAAGCAGGCTAAAGACACCTCATCCACCTCCGATACGCCAGCGTCTGCACCCCAGCAGGATGCGTCGGATACGCCCCAGCCATGAGATAACAGGAATGGCGTGCGGTGACGTGCGTCATGGCGCATAATGCCGCTACCATATGCTGAAGAATAGTCATCAGTGAAGTATGACCGTCAAGTACAGGGAAGAGCAAGTGAACGAAACGACCGAGCAAATTGCACAGCAGGCCACAGCCATGTTGGACCGCATCATGGAACATCCGGCAACCGAAGAACAAATCGCCACCGTAAACGAGCAGTTGGGGCGCTATCCGCGAGGCATGGAAGCCGTGGGAGCGACCTGCGTATGTGGCAAGCCGTTGGCAGTTGTCACCAGGCCATTGCTGCCCGGTGGCGTGCCATTTCCCACGACGTGTTATTTGACCAATCCCGTGGCAGTCAAGGCCATGAGCCATCTTGAAGCCAATGGGGTCATGGCTGAGTTCACCACCATGCTGGCCCAAGATACAGAGCTGCAACAGCAGTATGAGCGCGCCCACCAGTATTATTTGGCATTCCGCCATGCCTTGGCGCAGCGCACTGGAGATAGTGAGGAACATATCGAAGGCATCAGCGCCGGAGGCCTGCCAACGCGCATCAAATGTTTGCATGCGTTGCTTGCGCAAACATTGGTCATGGGACCGGGCATCAATCCGATTGGCGATATGGCGCTAGAGCGTGCGCGTGATGAATTTGACCCGCAGGTCTGCCGTTGTGAACAATAATCAGCACACTGCAGATATGGATACTCCATCGCGGTGGGCCGGTTCTTGATGGGCATCGCAGCAGGTGAACGCGGCATACCCGTTTTTATGATGGGTAGGTATGCGTCCGGCATGTTTGCGATGTGACCAATAGCAAATTCGAGGAGGAGTCGTTATGAGCATGGGCTGCGATCAGCCTATGGATGGCAATGTGCAACAGGATGCCGCCGAGTGTGCCACCACGTCCGGTCATGCCGTAACTGTGGCGGGTATTGATTGTGGTACCAATTCCATTCGACTCAAGATTGCGCGTATTGATGAGCAGGGCATGACCGATGTGGTGCCTCGTGTGTTGCGTGTCGTGCGCTTGGGCCAAGGCGTGGATCAGACGCACCGGTTTGCTGACGAAGCGCTCGAACGCACGTACGCGGCATGCCGTGAATTTGCGCAAATCTTAAGTGAACACCATGTTGACGCATTGCGGTTTGTGGCCACATCGGCCACCAGGGATGCCCAAAACCGTGAGGAGTTTGAACGCACGGTCGAATCGATCCTTGGGGTTCGTCCTGAAGTGATTCCAGGCACGGAAGAAGCGCGATTGAGTTTCCTTGCGGCTACGGGCACACTGACCAATCCTGACGCGCAACCGCCGTATATTGTCATTGATTTGGGCGGCGGATCGACTGAATTGGTACTCGGTGGCGATGGTGTCAGTGCGCCGGCGACTGAGGTGGTGGCGGCGTATTCGATGAATGTCGGATCGGTGCGCATGACGGAACGCCATCTTGTTTCTGACCCGCCCACCGCTTCGCAGATTGATGATGCCATGGATGATGTGGATCGTCATATTGACGAAGCCTGCGCGGTGGTACCCATCGGCAAGGCGCATACGATTATTGGTGTGTCGGGTACCGTGACGACGATGACGGCCTTGGCCATGGGTCTGCAGACTTATGACCATACGAAAGTTGATGGTGTGCGCGTTGATTTTGAATCGGCATTCGCTACGGATGACACGTTCCTGCATATGACTCGCGCACAACGTGCCACATTCAAGACGATCCATCCGGGGCGTATCGATGTGGTCGGCGGTGGCGCCGTGGTGCTTACGCGAGTGTTGGACCGCATTGGCCAAGCCGCCTATGATGACCATGGCCAACAGCTTGACTCGTTTATCGCCAGCGAACATGGTCTGCTCGACGGTATTGTGCTTGATTTGGGTCATCGCCTGCTTGCGAATGGCCTGTAATAGTTCGCTGTTTTTGACCTGCCACATGTGCGCCGGGCCGACACGTTCGACCTGAAGCGGATTTCGTGGCATAATGGCTCACGGCCGCGCATGGATGTGGCCAAGCCCCTGTGGCGAAATGGTATACGCAGTCGACTTAAAATCGACCGCTTCGGCTTGCGGGTTCGAGTCCCGCCAGGGGCACCTTGCTATTGCTGCACATGGTTGTAGCGTTTCTGTAACGCTGATGAATCATTTGCCCCTTACACTGCCCGACGGATATACAATCCGAACCAATACCGGATTTCTGACGCGATTTGGGTGGAATGACATGAACGCTTCAACACAATTGACCAAAGGCTCCACGACTTCTGAGCGCTCATCGCGCATGGCAGTGACACGCGACGAACGCTCCGGTTTACCGATCATGCTGGTGCAAGCCATCCTCGTGGCGGCCGCCTTGTGCATTGGCGAATTAATCAGTGCGCCGATTTATACCACCTTGCAGCCGGGTGTGTTCCCGTTGCTACCGTGGGCTGCTGTGGCCATGCTGCTATCTGTGGCATTCGCCTATGTTGTGGGGTTTGCGCTGCTGTGGTGCGCTGAATCATTTGCATATCGACTGAATGCCAAGATTCAACCATTGATTTATGCGATTATTGGCGCTATCGCGTTTGCCGTATGGACCGTATGGGTGGTGCTCGGCATCATGAACAGCATCCTCGTGCGCGTGGGCGAACCCGCATTGACCTCACAAGCCACGACCACGGCGGCAATCAACGGGGCTGTGCTTGGCCTGTGCGCATTCTTTGTGGCAGTCACAATCACACCACGTTTGGCCAAGTATCGCATCGCCGCCATCATCATCGGCGTTGTCACAGTGCTGCTGGCGGTCCTTGGAGGTATGGTCCTGGCCAGCATGATGGCAGCTGTGGCCTGAGCGCCAATCTAAGATGCTGTTGCCGTGGTTTCCAGCTAACCTTCAGCAGCCTGGACTTCACTAGGTGCTATGGTTTTGCCAGAATATGGCAAGGATACAAGGAGGACAAATGACAGCTGAAATGCCACAGGTGGCGGCGGAATTCGGTGGGGATCCGCAAATCACGTTCCCGCCGGCCGCAGCTCCGGCAGGACTCAAGGTCATTGAGGTTGTGGAAGGCCATGGTCCCGTGGTACGTCGCGGCGACACGATCACCGTGAACTATCAGGGTCAGGTGTGGGGCAATCCTGAGCCGTTTGACTCGAGTTTCGCTCGTCATGATCCCACCAGTTTTGGCATTGGCATTGGGCAGGTCATCCAGGGTTGGGACCGTTCCATTCCAGGACATAATGTTGGATCGCGACTGCTGATTTCCATTCCGCCTGAATATGGGTATGGTTCGCGTGGCGTTCCGCAGGCTGGAATTGGCGGCGGCGATACGCTCGTGTTCGTGGTCGATATCATCGCCACGCGCTGAACCGCGATGCGGGGTTGATCAGAAATCATCATGATTGTTGACGCCGCCGATGCTTTCATGCACGGCGGCGTCTTGAAATGCACATTGTTGTGAGGAGGAACCATGGCAGATGAAGTGGAAGAAAAAGTTGTGCTGCTGACGCAAGATGCAGTGGACAAGCTGCAGGAAGAGTTGACGTGGCGTCAAGGTGAGTATCGTGACGAAATCACCGAACGTATCGCGGCGGCACGTGCTGAAGGTGACCTGTCGGAGAACGGCGGCTACCAGGCGGCCCGTGAAGAGCAGGGCAAGAATGAAGGGCGTATCAACGAGCTGATTGTCAAGTTGCGCAATGCCAAAATCATTGAAGCCCCCGAAGCTGGCGTGGTCGGTAACGGGTCGGTCGTGACGATTGATTTGGGCGGCAATGAAATGACGTATGTCATTGGTTCGCGAGATATTGCCGTAGCCACCGATATTGACGTGATCAGCCCCGACTCGCCGGTCGGTGCAGCCATCATGGGCGCCAAAGTCGGCGATACCGTCTCCTATACACTGCCGAATGGCCGCGAGATGAAAGTCGTCATCAAGGAATCCAAGCCGTTGTAATCCCAAGGCACGCATGTACAAACCCGTACCAGATGGCCCCAATTCTTGCAAGGAATTGGGGTCATCTTGCATATTGGTGGTATCCGTATCGGAACAATGCAGTCCACACCAAGGAATTCTTTGCATATCCCCCCGTCGTCCCATATGATGAATGTATCCGGCAAAGGGGTCGGGTCTATCGATCAGTGTCAATCGATACGGGGAGAGGTGTAAGGGAAACTCATGGGGGTTTGCCATGCGTGGGCGTAAGTATGGTGTACTGGCGGTTGTTGTAGCTGTGATGGCTATGATTCTGGGATTGTTCGCGCATCCAGCGTTGGCGTGGCAAGCGCAAATCGGTGCGGATGCGTTGCAACGCCACACCACGAGCACAGACCAAGCGCGCGTGGTATTTGAAGCCGGCGACGGTGCCGGAATGATGGCGGATGATGCCATCGTCACAGCCGAATACCAATTGGATGCACAAACCGGCCAAAGAACGGGTTTGCCGACAGTGCCAACCACCACGTTGCCCAAATCCCACATGCGCAAGGATGGAGCGACGTTCATAGGATGGCAGCCCAAAGGGGATAATTCGATAGTGCTGCCCGACAGGGCGGTGTTGCACGGCCTGACCTATGAAACGGATACGGATGGCGATGGGGTTCCCGAGTCCTTTTCGTTGATCAATAGTGTGGATGCGTCGGATGGCGCTTTACATCTTGTGGCCCAATATGAGGATCAGGGACGTCTGGCCACACAACAGGGGACCCGTGGAGCCTTGATGACGGCGGCAGCCCGGCGTACGGATGCGTTGAGTGTGCACGTACAGGCGCGCAAGATCCTGAACGACAGGCCGCTTCGCCAAGCCGAGTTCGCATTCGTGTTGCAAGATGGTTCAGGCACAATAGTGCGTACGGCATCGAACAGTGATGATGGCCTCGTACGCTTCGGCGCATTGTTCTTCACCACAAGCGATGTTGGCGAGCATTGTTACACGATGCGAGAAATCGAACAACGTCTTGGTGGTGTTGATCTTTGTTTCTCGGCGCAGACTCCCGTCTCTGTAGGCGGCAGTTAGCCGAGTTTATGTTTGTTATTCTATGGTGGTGTAATAACAAACATGGGAACGTGTCGGGCACAACGGGCCTACAGGTTCCGTTTCTATCCCACGCCGGGACAGGAGAACCTGCTACGGCGCACATTGGGGTGCGTCCGGCTTGTCTACAACAAGGCGTTAGCGTTGCGTAGCGAAACGTGGACCCGCGAACAACGCAACGTGTCCTACCGGGATACCGGCAAGGCGCTGACCGGGTGGAAGAAAAGCGAAGGGCTGGCGTTCCTCAACGACGTGTCCTGCGTACCATTGCAGCAGGCGCTACGTCATTTGCAAACCGCGTACTCGAGCTTTTTCAACCACACGGGGGACTTCCCCGCGTTCAAACGCAAGGCGCATGGCGGTTCGGCCACCT
>NZ_JGYW01000010.1 GCF_000741205.1 Bifidobacterium gallicum DSM 20093 = LMG 11596 | reverse complement strand
CGGCACATGTTCCGCACAGCCAGGTCTTCCAGCACCACCGTTTGGTTTTCACGGATGATGCGGGTTGACAGCTTGTGCAGGAAGTCCTTGCGCCGGTCGGCGCCCTGCGCCTGAATGCGGGCGACTTTCAGCCGGGCCTTCTCGTAGTTGCGACTTCCCTTCTGCTTGCGGGCCAGATTGCGCTGCGCTTTCCCCAGCCGTTTCGCGTTGCGCTTGCGGAAACGCGGGTTGGGGATTTTCTCGCCGTCCGAGAGCGCGGCAAACGAATCCACTCCCATGTCGACGCCGATTCGCGTGTCGGTCCTGGGTATCGGCTTGACGTGTTCCTCCACGAGGATGCCCACATGCCAGCGTCCCGCCGCGTCCAAGGATATGGTGACGCTGGAGGGAACGGCTTTCACGGGAAGCGTCCTTGACCAGATGACACGCAACGGTTCCTTCATTTTCGCCAGCTTGAGATGACGCTTGCAGCCGTCCCATGTGAAAGCGTAGCGGGTGAAGGTGGCCGAACCGCCATGCGCCTTGCGTTTGAACGCGGGGAAGTCCCCCGTGTGGTTGAAAAAGTTCGAGTACGCGGTTTGCAAATGACGTAGCGCCTGCTGCAATGGTACGCAGGACACGTCGTTGAGGAACGCCAGCCCTTCGCTTTTCTTCCACCCGGTCAGCGCCTTGCCGGTATCCCGGTAGGACACGTTGCGTTGTTCGCGGGTCCACGTTTCGCTACGCAACGCTAACGCCTTGTTGTAGACAAGCCGGACGCACCCCAATGTGCGCCGTAGCAGGTTCTCCTGTCCCGGCGTGGGGTAGAAACGGAACCTGTAGGCCCGTTGTGTCCGACTCGTTTCCATGTTTGTTATTACACCGCCATAGAATAACAAACATGAACTCGGCTAACTCCCGCCTACAGAGACGGGAGCCTGCGCCGAGAAACAAAGATCAGGAATCGGATCGAGATGGTCCAAAACGGAAGCGATGTTCACATTCATCAGCTCATTATTGGTCTGATAACGAGCTACTCCGGTGCTCACTTCCACTACTATGAATTGCTGCACACCAATGCAGCCGCCTCTTACGCATCCTGCAGGAAGAAACTAATAGAGCAGGTTTCCGTCATGTACGCCAATTGGTTTGCCTAGAGTATCGCCATGACGCGCAGCGAAAAGCTCAGCGGCTCGGTCAAGTTCCTTTCGGGTTTTCATTGTTGAGAACCTCCTTGAAAACGTCAAGGATGTGTTCTATTACGAAGCATCAGCCTCCGCTGCATTCTTCATCCTATCCATTACGGATTAAAGGATGTGGTGAAGAAAGGAGAAGACCTCGAATCGTTGTTTGTTCAACGATTTGAGGTCTTTTTGCTCAGGTGCCCCCGGTGGGACTCGAACCCACACTGTACAGATTTTGAGGCTGTCTCCTCTACCAATTGGGATACAGGGGCGTTGTCTGGACAACATGTGCGAATATAGCACACAGAATTTCATTTGCCAACCAGCTTCGGCGCGTCGCGCTCCATGAACAGTCGACACGCCGAACGCAATAGCCTTGATGCTCACATGCGCACCACGCGACGATGATGCATGATCAGCGTGTCGCAGTCCAAGCAAATATCCTCTTCATCATCCACACGCAATGAAGCACTTGAATGCACGACTTCGTCCTTGTCGTTGACGGAGCGCACCACATGGGCTGGCACACCGGCCACCGTCGAATATGGTGGCACATCATGCAATACCACAGCCTCGGCCGCCACACGTGAATGGTTGCCTATGGTGACAGGCCCCAACACGGAAGCGTTGCAGCCTACGAGCACATGGTCACCCAGTGTGGGATGCCGTTTGCCGCGGTCCTTGCCCGTACCTCCCAACGTCACGCCGTGGTAAATCAGGCAATCATTACCCACTTGGGCTGTTTCTCCAATGACAATGCCCATGCCGTGGTCAATGACAAACCGGCGTCCGATTGTGGCACCTGGATGGATTTCAATGCCTGTCATATGCCGGGCGATTTGCGAGTTCAATCGAGCGAGGAAACGCAGGTGGTGGCGCCACAGCCAGTTGCTGACACGATGCATGATGACGGCGTGCACGCCTGGATAGAGCAACAGCACTTCCAGTTTGGTGCGCGCTGCAGGGTCTCGTTTCTGATATGCGCCGAGCAAATCGGACAATCCTCTGGCGCCCTGTGTCACAACGCTGATGGCGGCGCCTAACGGATCATTACTGTTCACATGCATGTTGCCGTTCTTCACCGTCCCAAGAATAGTGTGTTTGTATCGAAAACGAAAATCATCCCATCCGCGAATACCGTCGTGGATGGGATGATATGGATGCGAATCAGCGTTCAGCGCTCTTTACGCAAACAGTGGTGTGGACAGGTAGCGGTCACCCGAATCCGGTAACAACACGACGATGGTTTTGCCCTTGGCTTCTGGACGCTTGGCAATCTGGATGGCAGCCCACATGGCGGCGCCGGACGAGATGCCGACGAGCACGCCTTCATCACGGCCGATCAGGCGTCCTGTCTCATAGGCGTCCTCATCCTTGACACGGATGATTTCGTTGTAAATGGATGTGTCGAGGATATCTGGCACAAATCCTGCACCAATGCCTTGGATGCCGTGCTTGCCGGCGTGACCCTCGCTCAACACGGGTGACGTTTCAGGTTCAACCGCCACAATCGCGATGTCGGGGTTGTGTTCTTTCAAATACGTGCCAACACCAGTAATCGTGCCGCCCGTGCCTACGCCGGCGACGAAGTAGTCGACGTGGCCGTCGGTGTCGCGCCAAATTTCAGGACCCGTAGTGCTCTGATGCGCCTGCACATTGGCCTGGTTGACAAACTGGCCCGCAATGATGCTTCCCGCGGTCGCCTCATGCAATTCCTCGGCTTTGGCCAATGCACCCTTCATGCCTTCCGCGCCTGGTGTCAATACGAGCTCAGCACCGTAGGCTTTCATCAGACGGCGACGTTCCTCGCTCATGGTTTCCGGCATCACGATGATGACGTGGTATCCGCGTGACGTGCCAATGCTGGCCAAACCGATACCCGTATTTCCCGACGTAGCCTCGATGATTGTGCCGCCAGGCTTCAAGCTGCCGTCACGTTCAGCCGCGTCAATCATGGCGCGTGCCACGCGGTCTTTGACTGATCCCGCCGGATTGAAATATTCCAACTTGGCCAGAACGCGTGCGTCAAGATGCTCATCGCGCTCGATGTTGGTGACTTCAAACAGTGGTGTGTTGCCTACGAGCTCGTCTACGGAAGTGATGATCGTCATAAGAATGTTCCTTGTCTATTGGTTCGTATGATATTGCGTATTCGCCGAACCAATTGGTCCGGCAAGGTCAACGACGACATCGGCGCGAGAATGTCATCCAGGCTCCTTCCTCAGGACAGTGCATGTGTTGATATTGCATCCAAACATACCGGATGGCCGAATCTTCCCGACACGCCGCATGCTTGGCCATTGGCGAATTTCGTACCAACCAATACCACCATACGATATGGCGTTACGCAACAGTTGGATGCCACACGTAGCTCGCATACGCAAAAAGCGGCCTGCCGCAATAGTTTCGGCAAGCCGCTTCTTTACGTTGCATGTCATGCGTTCATGGCTGCAAGTGGTTCCACATCATGGACGCATCATCATAGTCGGCAATCAGTCGCAAGCGCCAACGGTGTGCACGTAGATCGAATCCGTGCGACCCGGCTGATGCTCGCCCTGCGCGGAGCTGAGCACCACGATCTTGTCGCCGTTGTCGACCTTGCCAGCGTCACGCAGGATCTTGTCGGTGAAGACCATGAGGTCCTTACGCGACATGTCGTGGTAATCCTCGCCCAGCAGCAGACCTTCAGTACCCCAGCTCAAAGCCAGCCAGTGGTAGGTATGCTCATTGGTGGTCAGACCATAAATCGGTGTGGCTGGACGTTCACGCGACACGCGATGCACGGTGGAACCCGTCTGCGTGTAGGCCACGATGGCCTTGGCGTTGAGCTTCTCAGCCAGATCCACAGCGGCGGACGACACGGCGCCCGTGCTGGACATGTCGAGGTTCTTGAGCTCAGGAATACGGTCGAAACCATGCTCGGTGGCATAGCCCGAGATACGCGACATCGTCTTGACTGCATCGGTCGGGTAATCGCCGACAGCCGTCTCGTTCGAGGTCATCGTCGCGTCGGTGCCGTCAAGCACAGCGTTGGCGCAGTCGGATGCTTCTGCACGGGTCGGGACCGGGGAATGCACCATCGAGCCGAGCACTTCGGTAGCCACGATGACGGGCTTGGCGTACTGGCGCGAGTATTCGATGCAGCGCTTGGTGACGAGCGGCACCTCTTCGAACGGCATTTCAACTGCCATATCGCCACGGGCGACCATGATGCCGTCGAACGTCTTGACGATGTCTTCAAGATTTTCCACAGCCTGCGGCTTCTCGATCTTGGCGACGATCGGGATACGACGGCCTTCCTCGTCCATGATCTCATGGGCACGATCGATGTCGGATGCGAAACGCACGAACGACATGGCGATGATATCGGCACCGGTCCGGATGGCCCAACGCAAATCGGACTCGTCCTTCTCGGTCAGAGCCGGCAGCGACACAGCGACGCCAGGCAGGTTGATGCCCTTGTGGCTTGAGACGGGGCCAGCAACAATGACCTTCGTGTAGACGTTGTTGCCTTCGACCTTCGTGACTTCAAGACGCACCTTGCCGTCATCGATGAGAATCGGGTCGCCGACATGGCAATCGCCCGGCAGACCCTTGAACGTACATGACGTGATATGCTCGTCGCCCTCAACGTCATCAGTGGTGATGATGAACTCCTGGCCCTTCGTGAGCTGGACCTTGTCTTCACCTTCGGCGTTCTTCTTGAACCAACCGCAGCGAATCTTCGGGCCCTGCAAATCGACGAGCACCGCCACATTGCGGCCCGTCTCTTCGGAAGCCTTGCGCACATTGTTGTAAACGCGCAGATGGTCTTCAGGTGTGCCGTGGGAGCGGTTCAAACGAGCCACATCCATACCGGCTTCAACAAGCTTCTTCAGGTTCTCGTATTCTTCGGTAGCTGGACCGATGGTATCTACGATCTTTGCTTTGCGCATGCGTTCTGCCTGTCCTTTTCTATGATGTCATACCGCACCCTGTGATGCGGTAGCCACTGACCACCATAGCGCAAGAGCAACTCGACATCTAGTTCAGCGCTCGCGTGTTGTTAGCGTTAACATAGGCTCTTTTCCGCCAAACTTCAGCATCTAAACCATACCTCCATCCGGCGCTATTCCAACGATTGCCCATGGTTGCGCAGATACGGACAACGCTTTGAGTAAACGTTTTCAAAACGTTGCCTCAAAGCGTTGGAAAACCTTTGGAACATGCACCGATTCGGCACACTCGACCTATTGTTTCTCGCTGGGCTCAGCCACCTCAACATTCTTGGTCTCGTCAAGCTTGGGCGCATCAGGTTGGCGCATACGGATCACACTGGCCAACGCCGCTCCACCAATGGCCGCAACAATGACCACCAGCGAAAGCCACGTGGGAATCTCCGGCACCCACGCCACTGGTTTGCCATCATTGATGAACGGCAACGAGTTGCCATGCAACGCTTCCATAATCAGTTTGACACCGATGAAGCCCAACACCACTGACAGGCCGGCCGGCAAATACACAAGTTTGTCAAGCAAGGACCCCAGCAAGAAATACAGTTGCTGCAAGCCAAGCAACGCAAAGATGTTCGACGTGAACACAATGAACGGGTCCTTCGTCAATCCGAAAATCGCCGGGATGGAATCAAACGCGAACATCAAGTCCGTGGTGCCGATGGTGACAAACACAATGAGCATCGGTGTAAAGAACTTCACACCATCATGGGTGACGCGCAAATGGCGCCCATCATAGTCGTTCGTCACATGCGTCACCTTGCGCAGCATGCGGATCAGCACGTTTTCATGAAACTCCTCATCCTCATCCTCACCGCGCGCCACTTTGATGGCCGTGTAAATCAAAAATGCGCCAAACAGGAAGAACACCCACGTGAAGCGCTCCACAATCGCAGCTCCGATCAGAATGAAGATGCCGCGCAATACCAGCGCGATTGTAATGCCGATGGACAGCACGTATTTTTGCAAATTCTTGGGAACCGCGAAGTTCGCCATGATGATGACGAACACGAACAAGTTGTCGATGCTCAGCGAATACTCGGTCAACCAACCCGACAGGAATTCGATGGACGGTTTGGCTCCTGCGAAAAACCACATGAGTCCGGCGAATACCAATGCCATGACCACAAAAAATACGATATGCTGCACGCATTCCTTCGTGGTGGGTACATGGGGACGACGACCAATCACAAACAAGTCAACAATGAAAAATACCGCCAGCACAGCGTACGTAACAACCATGAAGACCATAGGGGTTTCAGACATACGCTTTAGCATACGAAAGCGATGTGACGGCTGTCCCCCAGCGGTTCATGGCTTGGGACAACCGTTACATCATGGCCGACAAGTATCAGTACCCGTTACTTTTGCGCATCGGTCATCGCACGCAGTTCCTTCTTCAAATCACGGATTTCATCACGCAACCGCGCAGCCAACTCGAACTGCAGCTGTTCTGCCGCCGTATGCATCTGGTCCGACAGCTGTCGGATCAACGACGCCAAATCCTGGGCTGGCAATCCGGCCTTGAGCAGTTCTTCATGGCGGCGCTGTGCCTCATCGGCATCCGTGAGCGGCACTCCCAAATGCGAGTTGCCGGCCTTGTTGGCATTGCGGTATCCACCCTCCAACAGTTCTTGCGTATCGACATCCTCTTTGGCGAGCATGTCATTGACATCGGAAATCTTCTTGATCAACGGTTGCGGATCAATGCCATGCTCGTCGTTGTACTTCATCTGGATCTCACGACGGCGGTTGGTCTCCGTAATCGCCTTGTCCATCGCATCAGTGATGTCATCGGCATACATGATGACCGTGCCCGATACGTTACGTGCTGCACGTCCGATGGTCTGAATGAGCGAGCGATAGGAACGCAGAAATCCTTCTTTGTCGGCGTCCAAAATGGCCACCAACGAAACTTCGGGAAGATCCAAACCCTCACGCAACAAATTGATGCCCACAATCACATCGATCTTGCCTTCACGCAGCTCACGCAACAATTCCACGCGACGCAACGTATCCACATCGGAATGCAGATACTCGACCTTGATGCCACGTTCGAGCAGGTAATCAGTGAGATCCTCAGCCATTTTCTTCGTCAACGTCGTGACCAGAGCGCGCTCCCCCTTGGCCACACGGTCCTTGATTTCGGCGAGCAGATCATCAATCTGCCCCTCCACAGGACGCACGTCGATGCGCGGATCGACCAGACCCGTAGGACGGATGATCTGTTCGACAACCCCGTCCGACAACCCCAACTCATACTCGCCGGGAGTGGCCGACAGATACACGGTCTGGCCGACGCGGTCCAAAAACTCGGGCCATTTGAGCGGACGGTTGTCCATGGCAGACGGCAAACGGAACCCATGCTCCACGAGCGTGCGCTTACGCGACGCATCGCCCTCATACATGGCTCCAATCTGCGGAACCGTAACATGCGACTCGTCAATGACGAGCAGAAAATCGTCAGGGAAGAAATCCAGCAACGTATGCGGCGGCGTACCAGGGGCACGGCCGTCAAAATGACGCGAATAATTCTCCACGCCCGAGCACACGCCCACTTGCGAAAGCATTTCCAGATCGTAAGTCGTGCGCATGCTCAGCCGCTGCGCCTCAAGTTCCTTGCCTTGCTGATGCAACTGGGCGACGCGCTCATCAAGCTCCTGCTGAATCGACGTCAGCGCACGTTGCATACGCTCGGGACCGGCTACATAATGCGACGCCGGGAAAATATGCACGGATTCCTGCTCGCCGATCACATCGCCCGTCAACGGATGCAGCATGGTGATGCGGTCAATCTCATCGCCGAAGAACTCGATGCGCACAGCCAGTTCCTCATACACGGGAATGATTTCCACAGTGTCGCCGCGCACACGGAACGTGCCACGCGTGAACGCGATGTCATTGCGCTTGTACTGCATGTCAACGAACGTACGCAACAATTGGTCACGCTCGATTTGCTGGCCAACTTTGAGCAGCAACATGCGGCCCGCATACTCTTCAGGCGTGCCCAAACCATAAATGCACGAGACGGTGGCCACCACCACGCAGTCGCGGCGCGTCAGCAGATTTGCTGTAGCCGCATGGCGCAAACGTTCCACGTCGTCATTGATGTTCGAGTCTTTTTCAATATAGGTGTCGGTTTGCGGAATATAGGCTTCCGGCTGGTAGTAATCGTAGTAGCTGACGAAATAGCTCACGGCGTTGTCGGGCATGAGCTCACGAAACTCGGCACACAGCTGTGCCGCCAATGTCTTGTTTGGCTCAATGATCAACGTCGGACGTTGCAAACGTTCAACCAGCCATGCTGTCGTCGCCGTTTTACCCGTACCAGTGGCACCCATGAGCACCACATCGTTCTCACCGTTCTCGATGCGTGTCGCCAGTTCCTCAATGGCCTGCGGCTGGTCACCTGAAGGCTGGTATGGCGATTTGACCACAAACGGTTTGTTGACGCGTTCAATCTCAAATCCCATGGATCACAACCTTTCTGATGGTGCATGCGTCGCCGCCATCGGCACATGCCATGAACGCAAGAGCTGATCGACCTGACAATCCATGTCTGGTATGGCAGCATTACCGTCAATGACAGCGTCGGCCAACTGTTCACGCTGCTCGCTTGTAGCTTGGTTGACGATACGCGCCAATGCTTGTTCACGGCTCATAGCGCGTGTACGCATCATACGTTGCACCCGCGTCGACACAGGTGCTTCCACAGTCATCACATGGTCGAACGTCACGGGCAAATGCTCATGCACATCAGCATATAAAGGAATGTCATGCACGATGACGGCATTGGGATTGACGGCCAGCACATGACGTTCAGCCTCGGCAGCCAACTGGTCAATCAGCGGATGCATAATCGCATTCAAATCCGCCAACGCCGTATTGTCCCCTTGCGCGCCCCCAAATACGCGCGCCGCCAGCGCCGCACGATCAACGCGACCGTCCGCATCAATGACGTCAGGGCCGAACCGTTGCTCCAGCAACATGATGGCCGGCGAACCTGGCTCTTGCAATATGTGCGTCAACTCATCGTAATCAATGACCGCAATGCCGCACTCGCGCAAATGCTGCGACACCGTACTTTTACCGGCTGCAATACCACCGGTCAACGCAATCCTGATCATGCATACCAGACTAGCCGCGCACAACAACCTGTGTGACGCCATCAGCGGCAGGCATGAGGGGACGTGCTGATCATGCCTGCCGCCAGCATGCTGCAAGCCTGCCGACCGCTGGCCTATGTGGCAACGCCTGTGCACATTGCATCACCACGCTTGCGTATGGTAATGCTCCACACACCAAACTTTCTGCCCGGTTTGTGGTACACGCAGCTTCCTTGTATGCAGCGTATGCTGTGCAAAGAACCATGGCCAAAACTTCGGGGTGAATTCCTGTTGTGATTGTGGATCCCAGTAACTGACGTGCCGGTAATACCGCCATGTCATACAGCTAAGTCCCACAATCGCAATGGCCAGGCACAGCGCAAACACCCACCAGCGGCCGGTTTGGATGGCACAGATCAATCCGCAAATCCATAGCGCTTCCATGAGCACACTCATGATGATCAATGCTATGGCAAAACGTTTCCATGAGGTTCTGTTATTCATCGTATTCGCCATGTCGGTTCGTGTGGAGAGCGTCAGCCGACCATGCAGTTGCACATCGGCATGCAGCTGGCGAATCGCCGCGAGTTTGCGTTCACGGTCCTCGATTTCCCTCTGCAACGTCTGCTGCTGGTCCCCCAACACATCCATGAGCATGCGCATCTGGTATGGGCTTTCCATGATTGTGCGGATCGCAGCCAATGACATACCCGTGGCTTTGAGCATCAAGATGTACTCGAGCTTGAGCACATCGTCATCAGTGTAGTTGCGTCGGCCTGATGTTGAATCTCCGCTGGGTTCCAGCAACCCTTGCCGATCATAATATTGCACTGTGCGCACGCTGACCCCGCAATGCTCGGCAATTTGTCCTGTGGAATAGGTTGGTGCCGATGCTGGTGTAGACATGGCATGCCTCCTTTCACCCCGCACTATGCCTGATGACGCTGCGTCACCAGCAAGTTCACGGCGTGTCGGCTACAGAGTTCACCGCCTGGTTTGCTGTGCGCCCTGGTCGGGCTCATCATGGGTGGCATGCCGCAGCCCATTGTTACGTAGCGGCACTTGGATATGCGTGGCCGAACCCAGTGCATCATGGACGATCCGATGGCATCGTGCGCCAGCAATCCGCACCATTCATGTGCAAGGCTTCGAACTCATATCAAGGAAGATCGTATGCACACCATGCTCGGCAAGCACATGTACAAGGTCATCGGTGCAGAGGTACAAAGTAGCCGCATTGGTGCAGGGGTGAACACCGATGAGTCGATGCTGGAATGACTGGTCAATCACGACATCGGTACGATGGTCCGTATCGGCCAATGTGCCCAATGGGGTGACCGCGCCCGGTTCAAGCCCCAATACCTCTTGCAATTCCTGCGGTTTGGCGAAACTCAAACGCGCACTGTGCAAAGCAGTCCGCAAACATTTGAGGTCCACATGGGTTCCGGCATGGGCCACCACAAGAAAGTAGTGCGCTTTGGCACCATCCTTGAGAAACAGGTTCACCGCTTGGGCCTCTGGGTATGGCAGTGCCAATGATTGTGCCGCCCGGGCAGTGGTCACGGGCGCATGCGCAATGATTTCATGGACGATATGGCGTTGATTGAGCATCGTCACGATGCAATCGCATGCCAATGCAGATCCTGCCAATGGGTTCGCGTGCGTCTCGATCATCTTTCTCTCTCAGGTGCTCTTCGTATTAGGCGTTACAGTATCGCGTGCCACATGAGAACACCGTGTACAACAATGGGTCCGCATTGCGCTCAATGGCGTGATGCGGACCCATAGTCGGGGCATGGCCCCTAGGCACTCAACTTCTTAAGCGAGTTCACTTCTTTTCGCTGAGCAGCTGCTCGCGCAGGGCGGCCAGCTGGTCGGAATCAGCGAGCGTGCCATTGGAGGTGTTGTCGGAGGAGTAGTTGGAGGTCTCCTCTTCGGGCTCTTCCTTGGCAGCTTCGGTGTTCTGGCCATCCTCGGCAGCCGAAGCTTCGGCGTTTTCGAGTTCCTTGGCCACGAACTCCTTGTGCTGTTCCCACAGATCGTGAGCGGCGGCGTACTGCGACTCCCACTCCTCACGCTGCTTTTCGTAACCGGCGATCCACTCGTTGGTGTTCGGATCGAAGCCTTCCGGATACTTGTAGTTGCCCTCTTCGTCGTACTCTGCCGGCATGCCGTACAGAGCTGGATCGAAGTCTTCGGAAGCCGGATCAACAGAATCGTTGGCCTGCTTGAGCGACAGCGAGATACGGCGACGATCGAGATCGACGTCGATGACCTTGACGAAGACTTCTTCGCCCGGCTTGACGACGGTCTCCGGGTTCTCGACGTGGCGGTTGGCCAGCTCGGAGATGTGCACGAGGCCTTCGATGCCGTCTTCGACGGAAATGAAGACACCGAACTGCACTATCTTCGTGACCTTGCCGCGCACAATCTGGCCAGGAACATGCGTGCGAGCGAAACGCTGCCACGGATCTTCCTGCGTAGCCTTGAGCGACAGCGAGATGCGTTCGCGATCGAGATCGACGTCGAGCACCTCAACGGTGACCTTGTCGCCAACCTTGACAACCTCTGACGGGTGGTCAATGTGCTTCCAGGACAGCTCGGACACGTGGATCAGGCCGTCAACACCACCGAGATCGACGAATGCGCCGAAGTTGACGATGGAGGACACGACACCTTCACGAATCTGGCCCTTCTTGAGCTGCGACAGGAAGGTCTCACGGACCTCGGACTGCGTTTCCTCAAGGTACTGGCGGCGCGACAGCACCACATTGTTGCGGTTCTTGTCGAGCTCAAGGATCTTGGCCTTGATCTTCTGGCCGATGTACGGCGACAGGTCGCGCACACGACGCATCTCAACAAGGGAAGCCGGCAGGAAGCCACGCAGACCGATGTCGACGATGAGGCCGCCCTTGACAGCCTCGATGACGGTGCCTTCGACCACGCCATCGTCTTCCTTGATCTTCTCGATGTCGCCCCAGGCGCGCTCGTACTGTGCACGCTTCTTGGACAGGATCAGACGACCTTCCTTGTCTTCCTTGGTCACGACAAGGGCCTCGATGGTGTCGCCAACTTCGACGACCTCATCGGGATCAACGTCCTTCTTGATGGAAAGCTCGCGGGAGGGAATGACACCCTCAGTCTTGTAGCCGATGTCGAGCAGCACTTCGTCGTGGTCGACCTTGACGACCTGACCCTCAACCAAATCACCATCATCGAAGTTCTTGATGGTGGAATCGACTGCCTTGATGAAGTCTTCGACGGTGCCAATATCGTTGATGGCGACCTTTTCGACTCCGTTATTGTTCTCTGCCATGTAATGTGGTTTCTTGCAATTATGTAAATGGATAGTATCGATATTCAGTTATGGGCGCATGCGTGAAGCATGCACATACAGTCATTCATAGTACTGGCAGCACTGCCCTAACACCATGTCAAAATTTCGGGCGTGTCGCAATCTATGCCAAAGCCCGCTCGGCGGCAGTAACCACGTTGTCGAGTAACATGACCCTGGTCATCGGACCCACCCCTCCCGGGTTGGGCGTATACGCATACGCTTTGGCGTGGCAGGCCGGATCGATATCACCATGTACGCGGTAGCGCGACTCTTGCTCATCCCACACACGCGACACTCCTACATCCACGAGCACGGCACCGTCCTTGACGTCATCGGGTTGCACATATCCGGCTTGTCCGCATGCCGCCACAATCACATCGGCCCGGCGCATATGCGCATGCACATCCGTAGTGCCTGTATGACACAATGTGACCGTGGCGTCCACGCCGCGCGCACTCATCATCAGGCCAATTGTGCGGCCTATTGTGATGCCACGGCCCAAGACACACACTTCCTTGCCGGCCAATTCGATGCCATAGGCACTGAGCAGCTTCAACACACCTGCCGGCGTGCATGGCTGCGGCGTATCAACCGCCCCATCGACATGTAGCACAAGTTCGCCAAGATTGTACGGATGCAATCCGTCGGCGTCCTTGGCCGGATCAATGCGGTCAAGGATCGCATTGGCATCCATATGCCGCGGCAATGGCAGCTGCACAATGTATCCCGTGCAGGAAGGGTCGGCGTTGAGTTCGTCGATGACCTGCATCACATCGTCTTGGCTGCTGTCGGCAGGCAACTCACGGCGGATTGAGGCAATACCGACCTCCTGACAATCACGATGCTTGCCGGCCACATATTTGCGCGAACCCGCGTCCTCGCCGACCAATACCGTGGCCAAGCCCGGCGTCACCCCTTGCGCGCGCAATGCCGCCACACGTTCAGTGAGCTGCTGCTTGAGCTGGGAGGATAGCGATTTGCCGTCGAGTATGATTGCCATCGTATGCCTTTCATCGTGGTGCAATGTGGTGCAATGTGGTGCATAGTGTACGCGCCATATCGTGCATGGCGCACGCCGATGCCCATGGCGTGGCTTCGGCGTGGCTTCAAGGACACCCCCGGTCCCGCGCATGATGGCATTGTTCCCATATTGGTTGCCATTGGCATACGGTGGCTCACCGAGGAGGCTTGTTCGCATCATGTATCACCAGACGGATCGATTCAACACGAGCAATACGCGTCCCAACATGAGCCGATTGACGCAAACGCCCCATCACATACCACGCGTCTTGGTGGTGCGGTGTCTAATTGCCTTCATGGCCATGGCCATGATGCTGGCAGGATGCGCGGGCACAAGCAACCCCTCCCCCAATCCAGGCACAGCAACACCTGAGGCCAAAGGTCCGGTGAGCATTGTCGCTTCCATCAACCAATGGGGTTCACTGGCCAGCCGCATTGGTGGCAATGATGTCACCGTCACCTCATTGGTGACAGCCTCCAGTACTGACGCCCATGATTTTGAACCCACGAGCAAGGATTTGGCCGCGTTGAGCAAAGCCGACATCGTGCTCGTCAATGGTGCCGGATACGACTCATGGGCTACTAAAGCCACGCGTGATGGCACCACGATTTCCGCAGCCGACATGGTTGGCGCCATACCAGGAGACAATCCGCATTTATGGTTCTCCAACGATGCACGCCAAGCCGTGGCCAAAGAACTGCATGACACGTTATGCCGTCTGCGTCCGGACGACAAGAAGGTGTTTGACACCGCATACCATGCGTGGCAAGACGACGAGGACAAGCTTGCCGACACGATGAAACAGTTCGCCAAGGATCACCCCGACCTCACGTATGCGGCCGTGGAGAACATCGCCGCCTATCTGCTCAGCGATTTGGGCATACGCAATCTCACGCCCAAAGGATTTGAACAGGCCGCCCAATCCGACAGCGAGCCATCGGCCTCCGATATCAAGGATTTTCAACAGCTCATTGACGACCATGGCATCGATTTGCTCGTCAACAATCCCCAGGAACACAGCGAAACAGCCAAACTCCTCGTTGAGGCGGCCAACCATGACCCCGACAACCCCGTTGCCGTGCTGGACGTGACCGAACAAATACCGGCAGACGAACCGGACGTCACCGCATGGATCAGTTCACTGGTCAAACAAGTCGAGCGCTTGCTCAGCCCGGAGATTGAAGACTGCGAAGCGAGCGGCGAATCCAAGAACGACGATGGCGACACCGACGCCGCACGCCATTGTGGCGAGAAGGCCACGTCGGATGGCGATGCGCAATCCGACGAAGCAACGCCTTCAACGCCTGAGCAGAAATAAAAACCATATAAGCACCAACGTCCCGCACCAGCTGCAGCAAGCCACCCCCGCTAAATGGGAATGATTGTCAATACTGATTGCCATACTGACGTGACGTCGCGGCTTGCTACAACCCGCCGGATTGTTCAAGGCATGAATCAGCGCAGGAGAACCACATGACTGAACATCACCACACGACAGGCACCCCCACCCCACCGCCATGCATTGTCGCGCAGCATGCGAGCGTGAAGCACGGCAACCGGATCATATGGAGCCAAGGCGATTTCACGATTCCCACAGGCTCGGTCACCGCCATTGTCGGCACAAACGGCGCCGGCAAAACCACAATGCTCAATGCCGAGCTCGGCCTGATTCCACTTGCCAGTGGCACCCTGACCGTATTGGGCAAACCAGCCGGTGAAGCCAACGCGCAGATCGGGTATGTGCCACAAACCTATACGAATGAAATTGACTCAAGTTTGACGGCCTTGCAATCAGTGCTGCTGGGACTGACCGGATATCGGTTCGGATTCCATCCCATCTCACGCAAGCAACGTGCCAAAGCGATGGAAGCGCTCGAATATGTGGACATCGCCGACCATGCCAACCAACGGCTATCGCAACTGTCCGGCGGCATGCGCCAACGCGTCGCCATTGCGCAAGCCCTCGTGGGCAGTCCCAAACTGCTGATGCTGGATGAACCGCTGGCCAACCTCGACCTGCCCAGCCAGCACGCGACCGTGCACATCCTGGCCAAACTCAACCGCGAATTGGGCATGACAATTCAAATCGTGGCGCACGATCTGAACATGCTGCTGCCGATCTTGACGGGAGCCGTGTATCTGCTTGACGGACACCCCCATTACGCCAGCGTGCACGACGTGCTCGACGCCAAACTGCTCACGCATCTGTACGGCACGACCGTGCAGGTCATCCAAACACCCCAAGGCGACATGTTCGTCACGCCCGAAACCGATTTGCATTTCGGCGCCAAGCAGCCATTCACCGATGCCGACACACATACGGTCGGCGAGATCACAAGCTTGCATGAGCACAACGAAACCGGCTCGTCGCACGCCAATCACGGCACCACTCGAGCCGAACGTCCCGCCAATGGCCCCGACAATAATCCCGACAACAGTCCCGCACATGACGCGCACACACCAGCCGCGCACGCACAGGAGGAGCAGTGATGTCCGCTTTCACGTACGATCCTGAATGGCTCACCACACTCAACGCGTCATTCATGCACAACGCTTTTCTGGCCGGACTGTGCATCGCGCTGGCCGCCGGCATCGTCGGGTATTTCACGATTGCCCGTTCCTCCACGTTCGCTTCCCACGCGCTCGCCCATATCGCGTTGCCGGGAGCTACGGGAGCCGTGTTGATCGGCGTGCCCGTGGAGCTGGGATTGGGCGTGTTCGCACTCGGCGGCGCACTGATTATCGCCGCGCTCGGCAAGAAAGCGTCGCAACGAGAAATCGCCACCGGCAGCGTGCTCGCGTTCGCCACTGGTTTGGGCTTGTATTTCGCGCGCATGTCGTCCTCGGCATCCCAGCAGTTGCAGTCGATCCTGTTCGGTTCGATCCTGACAATCACCGACGGCCAGATCATCAGTTTCGCCGTTTTTGATGTGGTGCTCTTTGTGCTGATGGCCATTATTTATCGTCCATTGCTGTTCAGCTCGTTGGACGAGCAGGTGGCTCGCGCCAAAGGCGTGCCCACAGGATTGCTCAATGTGCTGTTTTTGGCCGTGTTGGCCGGTGTCATTACAATCGCTGTTCCCGCGGTGGGTACGTTGTTGATTTTCGCGCTTGTCATCACTCCGGCCGCGTCCGCCAATGTATTGACGAGCTCGCCGTTCAAGGCCATGGTCGTGTCAACGATCATCTGCCTGATTTCCATTTGGGGCGGTCTCGTACTATCCACGATGTTCCCCGCTCCCCCGAGCTTTGTGATTGTCACGATTTCGGTCGCGATCTGGGGCGTCACCAAGATCATCGAGTTCCGTCGCGCCTGACAAACGTTGCGCTACAGCAAGCCCCGCGTGATCGGGTTCTCCGATTACGCGGGGCTTGCGTTATCTATAGGCACGTTTTCTGCAGCTTTCCTGCAGTCCCCCGTGAGGGAAATCATGATTATTATTTCCGTGCAACCGTTCATCGCAATTCCACGAGACAATTCGCGATGGCCGCTATGCCCTCGCCTTTGCCCGTGAATCCCATGCCATCAGTGGTGGTGGCCGTCACGGTGACAGAACAGCCCATGATTGAGCTCAGTGCTTGCTGTGCCTCGCGACGACGTGCACTGAACTTCGGACGATTGCCGACAATGCATACGGACGCATTGATCGCATACGCGCCGTGGTCATCGAGATATGCCACGATTTCTTGCAGCATGGAGCGCCCCGTGCGACCCGCGCCTTGGGAGTCTGCACCGACGCCAAAATAGGATCCGATGTCACCCAAGTCTGCGGCACTCAGCAGCGCATCGATTAGCGCATGCACCACTACATCACCATCGGAATCCCCTTGGATTCCGGGCCCCGGCCATAACAAGCAGGCCAGATGCATGGGCTCAGCCGCACGCGGATCATCGGCGTCAATAAAACGGTGGGCGTCGAAACCGACGCCCACCCGAAGATCATGATTGTTGGTCACTTCTTCTTTTTGCCTTTGCCTTCAGCTTCCAGACGTGCCAACGTATCGGCGGCAGCCTCATCAGGAGCGAAGGAATGATGCCGGTCGTCGCCAGGAAGCGGCTCGGAGTAGCCAAGATTCACATCAAGCAGACGTTGGGCTTCGGTCTCCTCCAGCTTTTCCGACAATGCGATTTCACTCGTCAACACGCTGCGGGCTTTGGTCAGCATGCGCTTCTCGCCAGCGGACAAACCATGCTCATCCACATCACGCTGAGCCAAGTCACGCACCACTTCAGCGATTTTGTTGACGTCGCCCGTGGCAAGCTTCTCCACATTGAGCTTATAGCGACGCGACCAGTTCATTTCCTTCTCGATGATGGGGGTGCGCAAAATCTCGAAGACCTTAGCCACCTCATGAGCGTCAACAATGTCGCGCACGCCGACCTTTTTGGCGTTCTCCACCGGCACATTGATGACCAATCCGTCCGAGGAAAGTACGGAAAGCTGAAGATACTCCCTCGTCACACCTTTGACCGTACGCTCGGTAATAGCCTCTACTTTGGCCGCACCGTGGCGCGGATAGACGACCATATCGCCAACCTTATACCCCATGTATCCTCCGTGACATATATGACAAACCTTACGTATTATGCCAAAACGACTGGACTCACCAAAGCAATGCGGAGAATTAGCTGAGAAATCTCCGAAAATGCACCCCACACCCCCCGAACATGCGTATGCTAGTGGCATGACTACAACACATACTTCTCAGGCGAACACCCCCGTTCCGGTCAATGCGGACCAGCTCGATGCCGTCAGCAATGGCGCTTTCTACAATCCGCACGAAATCCTCGGGGCCCATATCAACAATGAGACCACTCCCGCCACGGTCACCATCCGAGTGCTACGCCCGCTCGCGAAAGACGTGACCATTGTGACCGAGGACGGCGAAACTCCGGCCTCCCATGAACACAATGGCGTGTTTGTTGCCGTAGTCCCGGCCAGCACTGGCGACAAAGGGGAAGCCACCGTGCCGGATTACCGTGTGCGCACCACGTATGACGACGGCACCGTCACGTTGGAAGACGAACCGTACCGCCACCTTCCCACCATCGGCGACATGGACCTGTATCTGTTCGGCGAGGGACGCCATGAGCGCCTTTGGGAGAAGATGGGCGCCCGCGTCATGCGTTTTGACGATCCGATGGGATCGCAAGACGGCACACCGAACGAACCGATTGTTGGCACGTCCTTTACCGTATGGGCACCCAACGCGCACGCCGTGCAGGTCGTTGGTGACTTCAACGGTTGGGATGGACGCCGCCACGCCATGCGCTCCCTGGGTTCTTCGGGTGTGTGGGAACTGTTTGTGCCAGGCGTTACTGCAGGCCAGATTTACAAGTTCAAGATTCTCAACGCATACAACCAGTGGGAACTCAAGGCCGACCCCATGGAGCGTTCGCATGAGATTCCGCCGCGCACCGGTTCCATTGTTGTCGAGTCGACACATGAATGGAACGACAACGATTGGATGACCAAGCGCGCGGCCAGTGACCCCCATCAAGGACCCGTGGCCATTTACGAAGTGAACGCCAATTCATGGCGCAAGGACGTGCATGACTACCAGGAACTGGCCGACAAGCTCATTCCGTATGTGCAGCAGATGGGCTTTACGCATATCGAGTTCATGCCGCTTGAGGAATACCCGTTCCTCGGATCATGGGGGTATCAGGTCACAGGCTACTACGGCGTGGATTCGCGTCTGGGCTCCCCTGACCAGTTCAAGTATCTTGTGGACAAAGCGCATGAAGCCGGCATCGGCATCATCATGGATTGGGTGCCCGCCCACTTCCCGAAGGACGCATTCGCATTGGGCCGTTTCGATGGCACCCCACTGTATGAAGATCCCGATCCGCTGCGTGGCGAGCATCCTGACTGGGGTACCTACATCTTCAACTTCGGACGTCGCGAAGTACGCAACTTCCTGGTGGCCAACGCGAACTTCTGGCTTTCGGAATACCACATTGACGGCCTGCGCGTGGATGCCGTCTCTTCGATGCTGTATCTCGATTACAGCCGCGAGAACGGCCAGTGGCGTCCCAACAAGTTTGGCGGCCGTGAAAACCTCGAAGCCATCGAGTTCATTCAGGAAGCCAACGCCACGGCATACAAGAACAATCCGGGCATCATGATGATCGCTGAAGAGTCGACGGCATATCCTGGTGTGACGGCGCCGACCAGCCAGGGCGGCTTGGGCTATGGTCTCAAGTGGAACATGGGTTGGATGCACGACACGCTTGAGTATCTCAAGGAGTCCCCAATCAACCGCCGCTGGCATCATGACGAGATCACCTTCTCGATGGTCTACGCGTTCTCCGAGCAATATGTGCTGCCGATCAGCCATGACGAGGTCGTGTATGGCAAGGGCTCGTTGTTCACCAAGATGCCAGGCGACGATTGGCAAAAGTTCGCCGGCGTACGTTCCCTGTTCGCTTATCAATGGGCGCATCCGGGCAAGAAGCTCACGTTCATGGGTAATGAAATCGCCCAGTTCGCCGAGTGGAACTATGATGCGCAGATTGAATGGGACAGCCTCAACTGGGACGACCATAAGGGCGTGCAGCGACTGGTTGCCGATCTCAATGCCATGTACACGGCCGATCCGGCGTTCTGGAGCCAGGATTTCACCCCTGATGGATTCCAGTGGCTGACAAGCGATGACCGTGATCACAATACGCTGAGCTTCATGCGTATTGGCAAGAATGGTGAGCAGGTTGTTGTTGTCATCAATTTCTCTGGCAGCGCATGGTCGGATTACCAGGTGGCGTTGCCCCAGGGTGGCCGTTGGAAGGAAATCCTGACGACCGATGATGCGAAATATGGTGGTTCTGACATCCATAACAACGATATTGTCGCCGACCAAGGTCCGTTCCATTCTCGTGACTTCTCAGCGAACATCACATTGCCAGCCTTGGGAGCAGTATTCTTGAAGCCAGAAAACTAAGGAAGGTCTTCTTATGAATACATCTGCCTCACCACAGCGTCCACGGTTGACGGTGCTGGTTGTCGAGGATGAGCCCACGCTCGCCACAGCCATCGCGCAGCGTTTGACTGCGGAAGGTTGGATTGCGCGCGTGGCCTCAGACGGCGCCAGCGCCGTGCAAGCCAGCACCACGCTCAAACCGGATCTGGTCATCATGGATGTCATGCTGCCGGTCATGGATGGGCTGGAAGCGACCAAGCGTATTGTGGCCATGCGTCCTGTGCCGGTGCTCATGTTGACGGCACGCGACGACGAGACCGACAAGATCATTGGTCTGGGCGCCGGTGCCGACGACTATATGACCAAGCCATTCTCGATGCGCGAGCTCGTGGCCCGGTGCAAGGCGCTGTTGCGTCGTGTGGAACGGGCAAAAGTCATTGCACAGAATTCGCAGAACGAAAAGATCCTCGATTACGGTTCACTGGTCATCGATCCGACTCAACGCGTGGTGACATTGAACGGTGAATCCGTGCATCTGACTCCTACTGAATTTGACTTATTGGTCACACTGGCCCGCAAGCCCAAATCCGTGTTGACACGCGAGCAATTGCTTGAAGAAGTCTGGGATTGGGTGGACGCATCAGGCACGCGTACCGTGGATTCCCACGTCAAGGCATTGCGCCATAAGCTCGGTTCATCCACCATCCGTACCGTGCATGGCGTCGGATACGCATTCGAACCCCCGGCGCAATGATGGCAGATCAACAGCAAGGCGAGATGGGGCGTTCGCTTCCGAAGCAACAGCATCGGAAAGAACGCCCCATCTCATTGTTCACTTCACTAAAAGTGGAAATGAGTGCAGTCATCCTCATTGCCACAATTCTTGCCTTCCTGATGGCATGGTACTTGTCTCATCTGGATATGAACGGTTGGACGGCATTGCCGTTGACAATCATTGTGACACTGATTTTCACGTACTCATTTACGAGCAGTCTGATCCAACCGCTCGTGGAAATGCGCGATGCCGCCAGAGCCATGGCTGATGGCGACTATACCGTGCGCGTGCAAACCTATGAACGCAGTCATGATGAAGTGTACGAATTGGCACATGCCTTCAACGATATGGCCGATGAACTCGAACACGCTGACCAAATGCGCCGTGACATGGTAGCCAATGTCAGCCACGAGTTGCGTACCCCAGTCGCAGCCCTGCAGGCCATGGTCGAGAATATGGCTGATGGTGTAGTCGAGGCTTCTCCTGCGAATCTCGAAAACATTCTTGGCCAGACACATCGCCTGAGCAATCTGATTTCCTTCCTGCTCGACTTAAGTCGTGTGGAGGCAGGCGCGGCCAGTTTGAATGTGGAAGAATTCAACCTTGCCGAATTCATTGACGATACCGTGTCGCCTTTGCAGCTTGCCGATGCAAGCCACGGGCATACGATTAAGATAGCGATTCCGGACGATATCACGATGGAAGGCGACCAGGACCGTTTGCGTCAATTGTTCACCAACATCATCGCCAACGCGCTCAAACACTCCGCTGATAATACAAGTATCCTTGTTGAAGCGCATGTGGATGAAGAGCACGACTTGGTAGTGGCCAATGTCATCAATTATGGATCGCAAATCCCGTCCGAGGTGCGCAACCAAATTTTCCGCCGGTTCGTCAAAGGCAATAGCGGACGTGGCACCGAATCCGGGGGCACTGGATTGGGGCTGTCGATTGCCCGCTGGGCCGCCATGCTGCATGACGGCAATGTGCAAGTCGTGGATGACGAACGTGGTGTTAATTTCGAAATCACACTCCCCCGTCACCCTCAGATTGTCGACTCAGAAGAAACCATGGAGTAGACTCTCATTGCATAGTTTCATCAATGAACGGCAAGCATCATCGATATCCATCGGATGCATGCCGTTCATTGTTATGCGCATGTATGCAAACAATGCCGCGTGAACACGCGCTGACGCGCCCCTGTGTCGTACTGTCGTATCAATCCAGTCAATCTCGCGGCGTGCGAGCCAATGCCAGGGTCGTCAATACCGGGATACCGGCATCATCGAGTGTTTGTACACATTGCCGCATCGTAGCGCCTGTGGTGATGATGTCGTCAATGATTACTGCCATGGTTTTCCTTGGCTCCAATGCTGATATGGCGGCAGGGTCAAACCGTATGGCTCCTGCCAAACGATCTATGCGGGAAGCCGCTGAAGCGGTTTGTACGGCTTTGCGCCGCTGCCTGCGCATGGTTAACGCACGCGCATACTGTGACGTCACACCGTGGCGTTGCAGATGGTCACTGACGCACATCGCCAAAGGTTCCAAGTGGCGCCGTCCACGGGCATGCACCGAGCTCGGGGATGATGGTGCAGGCACCACGAGCAGTTGCTGACATTGGGCGTATTGGACAAGACCGTGCAGCCGCAACGTGTCAACAAGACGCACCATCACATAGGCCAGTGGCATATCGCATTCCTGATCGCCGTGGTCTTTCCATTGCAATATGGCCTGGCGCACCACACCGTGGTATGGTGCGGCAGCCGCACCATAGCCGGCCAAGGTGCCTGGCATGTCGAGCTCCACGGTATGACTGAACGCCTGCGTGCATGCCTTGCACAAGATCTCATCGGGCATGTCGCAGCCCGCGCAACCGCGAGGCGCCATAAGGTCACGCAGCAGCACCCCTGTCGCTGCCAAACGACGCCTGAGTTTCACTGGGCCCCGTTCGGCCGGCACGCATGATGCTGATACCACTCGATATAAGAGCGACATAACGCCAAGGTGTCTTCGGGTCCGCGCACGCGTATGGCTGTGGTACCAGCCTGAGCTGCCGGATAATCATTGCCATCGGGATCCATGCGGTCGCCAACGTACATGATGTGTGCCACGTCAACTCCCAACGCGTCAGCCAAAGCATGCACGGCATACGCTTTATCAACGCCTTTGTCTGACACATCGACACTCGTCGACCCTCCGGAACGCACTTGCAGATGTGGCACATCGCGTTGCACACGGCGTGCCAACTCGTTTTTCAACTCATTTGTGGGGTCCCATTGTTCTTTCAGGTCCACAGGCGCCTGCTGGCCCAGTGCGGAAAAGGTAATCTGGCTGCCGCGGTCCTCCAACACAGGCCCATATGAGTGCTCCGGCCATATGCCTAGCGCCTGGGCATGCCGCTGCAAGGATTCCATCGCGGCGGCACGGTCTTCCGATTTGAGATTATGCTCATATATCTGTTGCCAGTCATCGCCGTTCCAACGGTAATACCGTGTGCCCGTGGTCGGCATGAGATGCATCCGCGTGCGGTCTGCCTGTTCGCTGAGCACATCGATGATTTGGCTGCGCACGAGTGACATTGCTCCACCCGATACAATGGCCACGGGCAGCATCGTGGTCAATGTGCTCAATGCTTGCGCCATGGGTTCCAACATCGGTTTTTTCGACCGTGCAAGCGTGCCATCAAGGTCAAACGCCGCAATCGCGATATTAGGAAATATGCGAGTGGCATCCACATCGTCCCAATACGGTACTGGTTGTTCAGGCATAAGTCATCCCCCTGGCGGCGAATACATGGCAATACTGCGTGCCATCGTAACCCATGACGCTCGTAAAGTCATCTGGTGGCGAGCGCAGGCACCGCTTTACGACTACAGTAGAGGTTCATGTATGTACCTCCATGGGAAACTCGAGTGTATCGCAACCGTCATGGGCGTGGCATGCGCACGCCGATGTTTGGCACGCGTTTGCCACGTTATCGCACGCGTTCAGGCTTGTTTGATGATTTGACTGCCGCGCAGTTGCGTCGTTTGTCTCAGGCTTGGCCGGATTTGATCAAGCCGGTCCAGTTTGCGATTGAGGATGTCTCCCCTAGTGATCCGGCGCCATGGGAGGCTCATCCGTGTATGACGTCGCAGTCGTTTGCTGCCATGCATGGCAATCCTGCGCGTGTGGTGTTGTATCGTTTGCCGATACAAATGCATTGTCGTTCTCAATTAGATTTGCAGCTTGCGATCCGTGATGAGCTCGTGATGCGTGTGGCTGAATTGTATGGTCGCAATCCGGAAGATATCGATCATAATTGGGGCATGTAACGGATGCTTCTTTCCATGACAAACGCCTATGCGATTTTTGGTCGTATAGGCGTTTGTTGTGGTTGTTGCAGTTGGCACGCGTGTGCCGGCTGTGTTATTCGATGATGCTTTGGTTGCGTGCGGCGTTCATGGTTTGTTGCGGTACATGCAACGCTGTGGCGGGCAGGAATGCGATGCCTTGCAAATCGGCGTGTTGCACTTGTGTGTTGGTCAGGGCCGCTCCCCATGCAATATGGGCGTCGGCTTGACGTACGAGTACTGCCACCACGTCGTCTCCAAGCTCGGATGCTTTGAATGTGGCTGCGCTGTTGCCGTCCAGGGACACGGTGTATGAGCCGATGATTGCGCCTGCGGCATCCATGCCTTCAAAGCGTATGGTTGCCAATTGCGAGTCGGTGTTGGCGACTGCGATGTTGGCTGTGACGTCGGCTGGCAGCGCCACAGCGGATTGCGCCATCGGTGTGCGGCCGTTGACGAGTGCGAAGTCGGTTTGTCCGTCGTGGTCGGCGCTGTTGACGCGGGCTGCGATCACGAAGTCGACATCGCTGGTGGCGCTGATGCCGATGACATGTTGCGGCACATCATCTGGCGTCCAGACCACAGGTTTGCCTTCACTTAGGTTGAGTGTATGCATGGCGACGAGTCCGTGGGTGGTGATCCATGACAGTTTGACGCTTCCGGCATGTGATGAGCGTGCAATGAGGTCTATGGATGTTGCGCTGTTGGTCCATGGTATGGTCGCGGTCGTGGCCGCTGTGTCGAGTGGCATGGCGAAATCGGAGCCTTTGGGGGTCAATCCGTCCATGTCAATCATGCGGATTGTGCAGGCCACGGCTGTGTCGGAGCTGATCACGTCAACCCAGAGTGCATCTTGGTTGGCAGCTGCGGCTGAAAGGTTCATGGTCGTGGTGCCACCGGCTTGTACGGTCAGGGTGCTGTTGGTCGCTGATGCCATGCGTCCTGATTGCGCACCCCAGAGTTGTACAGTGACGGTTGTCGGTTGGTCGGTGGGGTTGGATATGACGAGTTGGTTGGTGTGACCTGTGGCGGTGGATGGCACGAGGAATGTTTGTTCGAGTGCCGTGTTCACGCAGCTTGCCGCAGATACGCCGCGCAAATCACCGGTGGTGGCGTAGGACGCCAGGGCGCCGGCCGCACCCGTGCCTGCTTTGGCGGACAACAATCGTGTTTCAAAGATGGTGGGCGTGGTTTGTTGGTCCGCTGACGCACTGACCATGACGTCACCATTGTTGGATTGCCCGGTCAACACGGTGGCGTCGGCGTCTTGATGTGGTCCCAATGCTTGCACTTGGGAGTGGAATACGGAGCCGAAGGCTGCGTATCGTGTCCGGGATGTCAGGTTGCCTGCGCTGGATTGGAATTCGGTGTCGCCATATGAGCCCGTGTCGGCCAGTTGCATTTGGGCTGGGCAGACGGCTTGGATGCGCCGGGCACTGGTCTGTTCACTGACCCAGGATGAGGTGCGTGGAGCATGGTCGATGACGCCATTGTTTGTGGGAATCATCGTCAACGCGAAAATAATGCCGCCCACAAGCACGGTTGACGCGATAATGGATACGGTTTTAAGCCCGCTGGTCGTGTTGGCGTCTCGTTCTGATGACTCTATGGTTTTGGGTTTCATGCGTTGTCCTCCATACCGTTCCTACGACGGGGAATGGCTACGACGATATACAGTGCCACTATGATGCCCAGACACCACAGCCATGCTATGCGCCATGCGCTTGATTGTGTGCGCTGCTGCCATGCCGTGTCCACGCCATGCGTGGCGTCACCGAGTGAGGCCAGCCGGAAATACGTGCCTTCATCATTGTCGACGACGCTTTTCGCTTCACCCGATGAGGTGATGTTGGATACCAACTGTTCCGTGGCTTCACCGCTGATCGGAGCGCCTCCGGTGCGAGCCACATACAGGCCGCCGAATCCCATGGATGACAATTCTTGCAGTGCGTCCTCATCAGCATTGGCCAACAGGTTGGCACTCAACTGTGCAATACGGTCTTCATCGGCGGTTGGCTGCTCACCGAACGCTTCACGAACCCGGTAAGCGGCGGACGCGTCGATCAGATCACCACGGCTCGTATGCATCACGGCGTACTCAACAGAAGTCATAGTCCTGGCAGCCAAAGCCAGCACACGACGGTCGGAAGAGTCGGACAGATAGTCTTGAGCCACCATCGGCAAACCTTGGCTTGACAATCCGATACCGGCTGTCTGGGCGCGGTCGACACCCGCATAACCCATGACAGCCATAGCGAGCACCATGATCAGTGAGATGACCGTTTTCACGGCCGTTGCACCGGCGGAATGTGCGGACTTGCCGTCAGCGATTTCCTTGAATACGGGAATGGACGGACCGGCCATCATGGCCACGGCTGTCAATACGCCGCAGCCGACCAAAGCCATGCCCGGCAGTACCGATCCTGTGGCCACACCCGACGTGGTCACGCCAACCACCACACTTGCTGAAGTGATCGACAACAGCACGCCGCACACGATGACGGTCCACAGGATGCGGCTGGGACGGAAGATGGACGGCCGCACGAGCGTCAGTACCGCAATGAATGCCAATACCATGAACATGGCGATCAGAATGACGCCGGCAATGGCGGACCACGATTGCCCAGCGGCGAGCGGTGACGACGGCAGTCCGAACGCACGCATCACCACCTCTTGGGCACTCGGCGCGGATGACCTGCCCAACGAAGTGGCGTCGGGCATCATCATGTCGCCAAACAGCTGACGCCACAGCCCCAAGTCGGCGTACCGAATCGCATTGATCAGCGTGGGAGCCACGGCGAACGCGGCCGGGAACGGAATCAGCACCAGCATGACGCGCGAACGACGCACAAACAACAGGAACGCCATAAAAATCACAATCAACGCCAGCAGTAACTGCGGTTCGGCACACACGGCGACCATGAACAGCAACGCCGACAACGCGGCACACTGCACGCTTGCACGCGCATTGACCGGCTGTTCAGTGCGATACATGCCCACTGCTTTGAACGTCAACGCGAACGCGGCGGGCAACACCATGAACACCGTCAACATCACCAGATTGGCTTGAGCGAACAATCCCAGCGCCAACGCTAGGCCGAACCACAGCAGGGACGAGAGTGTGCGCACGATGTCCGAGCGTGTCACGACACCCGCGAGCGCCCAGAACGACATGACCATGACGGGAGCTGCGAGGAACAATATCAGTGACAACGCGGCGGCAACATGGCCGCCGGTGAACAGTGAGCACACCATCAGCACGAGCAGCCATGGCATCGGCGGGGCCGGCACACCCGTTCCCAAGCCGAATACCCACGGTGTGGTTGCAGCGTCCACCAATTGGCTGAACGTGGCTCCCGTGGGCAGCAGCGTGTTGGAAAACAGGGACGCGTCGGACCATGCCGCGCGGAAAATGGGCCAATACAAGGCCACAATCATCACGAAACTCAGTGCGGCGGCCACGAGCGCGATGGTCCAGCGGCGGATGGCGCGCGTGCGTAAATGCTGGACGACGAGCGGGCTTAATGTGCTGGCGTTGCGCTGATTGTCGAACGCGACCATACGTGTTTTCCACTGTCGCAGTTGGGCATGGTTGGCGCTGACGGGTTGCAATGCGCTGGCGGGAACTTTGGTTTGCCGTGTGATATGCCGGCGTGCCGTGCATGCGCCCGGAATGCCGATGATGGCCAGCCATGGCATCAGCAGATGGCAGCATGCCCGGTAAGGCCTCTTGCGGAACAACGCGCGGACGGCGAAGAACAGTGATGCGCACAGCACTCCGAGCCACGCGAATGGCCACAGCCAGATTCTCAGGTCGGTAAACCAGTATTTTTGTTGGCTTGACAACACGTGCAAGCTCGGGTCGACGGCGTCCATTGTGGTCAGTGGGCGCCCGTCTTGGGTACGTACTCCTTCAAAACGGCTGCGGCGGTGCGCGATGCGCGCCTGCGGCACGACGACGACTCGTTTGCCGCCCAGGCACAGGCGCCGGCATAGGTCGTCACCTTCACGGTATGTGGTGAACCACGGGTCGATACCGTGAGCGTCTTGCAGGGTTTGTGGCGGGATGAACGCTCCGGCCAGTGACACGGTGAACACGTCGCTGCGGCCGTCATATTGTTCCTGGTCAGGTTCGCCATCCACAACGAGCGAGCGTACCGCATGATGCGCGGCGTAGGCGCCGACGTTATACAAGCGTGTGGCATCCCAGTCCATTTGTTTGGCACCCAGGATGGCAGCTGTGGGCGTGTAGGCCCATGCTTCCAGCAAGTGTTCGAGACATTGGTCGTCGGCGGGACGTGAGTCGTCGTGCAGCAACCATAATGCGGTGCGCGCCGGATTGGTGGACGAGTTGCGGATGGCCTTGGTGACGGCATCGCCAAACGAGTGTGCGCGGCTGACGGGAACGATTTCAATGTTGATCGGTACGCTCTGCGGGTATTCGGTCAACGCTCCTTCGCCTATGGGTGTGACGTCGAACGTGAGTTGGCGGCCTTGCGTGGTTTGTCCGGAGCAGTCGGCGATGATGATGCTGGCGGGCAATACCGTTTGGCTGAATACGGCTTCCACAGTGTAGGGAAGGAAGCGCATGTCGCGTTCCACGGTGATTACGGCACTGACGTTGTCTTCAACGCGGTTGCAATGCGCGAATGTTTTGGACGCCAGGGCGGTACCGATGATCTGCTGGATTTCGGTGGTTCCGGAGGAAGTCATAGCTTCCAGTGTACGCAACGGGTTCACTAGACGTTCACAGGCGCGTGCGCATGCGTCTTGTTCGGACCTGGCAGCGGGATTGGGAAGGTGTGCGCAAGCGGCTTGCGGGAGCGGCTTGCGGGAGCGGACTGTGGAGGATTGTCAGTACTGTGCAGGTGACGGCATGGTGTGGTGCAGTTGTGCATAAAAAGTAAACGTTACGCGATTTTACGGGTTTTTCAGATGAGCGGCCTATAATCGCAACCATTGTGAGGCGCAACGCCATACGAGAAGGATGACGGAAGACTCCCGGCCTCATCCTCGGCATGTTGACGTGCTTGGCATCAGACATGGCCGCAACCATGGAGAAAGGTAGGGACGTGGCTGCCCATAGCAACAAGAACAACGACAAGCTGCCCAATATCGTCAGCTCGGCGAGCAAACCTCCCCGACATTCGGGGCCATATGCGGCAAGCCACCATATTCGCAAGATTGTGGCGTGCGCGCTCGTGGCTGTCTTGATGTTCGTGGGCACAGCTGCGGCGTTGGTATGGGTGAATCTGGATTCGGCGATCCAAGACGGCAAATTGAATTTTTTGCCGCAAAATGGTGAGTCGGAAGAAATTCTTGATCCCAACGCGGGCAAGCCCATCACGTTCCTGCTGATTGGACAGGATACGCGTGACGGCAACAACAAGGCGCTTTCGGGAGGAACGGCCGACGAGGAAGGCATTCATAATTCCGACACGGCCATGGTCGTGCAAATCAGCGCCCGACGCGATTACGTGAACATCGTGTCGATCCCGCGCGATTCCCTGGTGGATGTGCCCAGTTGCCATACGTCGAAGGGCACGATTCCGGCCCAATACGGCGTGATGTTCAATTCGGTGTTTTCCACGGCGTATCGTGAAGGCGGCAATCTTGCATCGGCTGCCAGCTGCACGGTCAACGCGGTCAATTCGTTAACAGGATTGCACATCCATAATTTCGTGGTGGTTGATTTCCAAGGCCTGTTCGACATGATCGACGCCATTGGCGGTGTGGACGTGTGTGTGCCGGTCGACACGAAAGACACGTATACCGAACTCGACCTGAAGAAAGGTTGGCGTCATTTGGACGGCTTGCAAGCCACCGAATACGCACGTATGCGCCATGGCACGGGCACCGACGGTTCGGATATCATGCGCACAACCCGTCAGCAGTATCTGATCAAGTCGCTGTTCAAGGAAGTCACGAAGAAGAACCTGCTCACGCAGAGCAACGAGCTATACCAGTTGGCGATGACGGCGATCCGTTCGCTCAACTTCTCAAGCGGCATGGCGCGCACGAGCTCGCTGATCGGTCTGGCATGGAGTTTGCGTGACTTGCAGATCGACCACATCTATTCGCAAACCATTCCCGTGGTCGCCGCCCCGTACAATCCCAACCGCGTGGTGTGGGCTGAACCGGCCGCTGACGACGTGTGGAAGAAGTTCCGCAACGACGAACCGCTGTTCGGCACCGTCCAGAAGGATGATTCGAAGAGCGATGACTCGAACAACAGTACTTCCTCGCCATCGCCGTCCGACACACCATCGACCGGCGATACGCCGGACGCTACCGATGCTCCCGACTTGTCCGATGATGGCTCGCCATCGGCCGAACCATCCCCGACCGGCACGTTGGATCAGGTCAGCGGTCTGCTCATCATGCCCGACGGCACGATGGTCGATCCGGACACGAACGGCATTGTCGATCCCGAAACGGCCGCCATCCGCGACCCTGAAACCAACCAATATGTGGGATTGGCCAACAAGTATTTGGACAACGTGATTTGCGGCGTGCCCACTGAAGGCAAGACTGAAAGCAAACAGTAGCGTTCACGCCTGGGGTACACAACCCGCCCCTTGATTCGGCGAATCCCGCCGCCCTGACGGTTCGGGGGGATTCGTTCATATTCCGCGCGTACATACCCCGGCCTAATGACGCGAGCACCGTCTACGATTTGTATGGCTTGTGCACAGATACACCGCGGCACCACCACCAATTTGGCCGCCCGTAGTACAACGGTTGTATCTCGTTTTATTTCAGACGGTATCCAGACGGTATCCATAGGTTGAGGAGGACACCAGTATGAGTGCACGATCCACCGGATCCGATTCGTTCGACGCCAACGACGCCCTGCCTCCCAGTTTCGCACCCTCGTCCGGCGCCGCATCCGGCACGCCGTCCCGCACTCCATCCGTTCCCACATCCTCGGCTGGCCATACGCACAGGGCTTCCGCGGGCGCTCCCCCAAGCTTCACGCCTGCCAACGCACGCCGGTCCCCCTCCAACGCTCCAGGCAACAGTTCCTCCACCAGCTGCGCAGCCCACGGTTCCGCAGCCCATACCGAAGCGCATTCCTCTGCGGCCGCGCCTTCCCCACGCGATGCGATGCCGCAGTCGTTCCAGCCCGGATCCAACCGTCCGTCACGACGCAGCACTTCGGTCAACCGTGTACCGTCCAACGACGCATCACAGGGCACGCGCAACGATCATTCCAGTGCACGGTCACATGACCATTCACGTCGTCAGGCCGCACCGTCAGGCGCTTCATCAACGCCACGTTCACCAGGCTCCTCCAGTCCTTCCGACTCGTCCAGTGTGACGCGACCGCGCCGACGCCATAGCGTGCGCCGCATTGTCGCGAGCATCATTGTGGTGTTGCTCGCCGCCGTGGCGTTGCTCACGTTCGGTACGTATTCGTGGGTCGACCATAATTTGAACCGCCAGCCTTGGACTTCCGACATGGACAAAGGGTCGGCGACGACATGGCTCATTTTGGGTTCAGACGAACGTGACGGCACGACGCCCGACAGTAATGAGGGTTCACGCACCGATACGATGCTCGTGCTCATCAAACCCAAGAGCGGTCCGAGCGCGCTGATTTCGATTCCTCGCGACACACTCGTATCGATTGACGGATCGTATATGAAGATCAACGCCGTTTACGACGTGTACGGCAGACAACAGTTGGTGCACGAGGTTGAGGACATCACGGGATTGCGTGTGGACCATGTGGCCATGCTGTCGTTCGGTGGTCTCGTCAAGGTCATCGACGCGCTTGGCGGTGTCGAATTGTGTTACGACCAGGATGTCAACGATGAAAAATCAGGCATGAACTGGGTTGCAGGCTGCCATCTGACCGATGGTATCAACGCGCTCGCGTTCTCACGTATGCGCTATTCGGATCCGAACAGTGATTTCGGCCGCGCCGACCGGCAACGGCAGGTCATCAACGCGATCACGAAGAAAGCCGCGTCCACATCAACGCTGCTCAATCCCGCCAAAGTGAAGAAGGTTGGTGACGCCGCGTTGGATTCCGTCACCGTGGATGAAGATACGTCCCCGTTTACGCTGCTGCAGATGCTGCTCGCGTTCAAGTCCGCTTCGTCACCGCAAGGCATTTCAGGCACTCCATATTGGACGGATCCTGGTTACTATGTGGACGGCGTGGGTTCGTCCGTGCTGCTCGACAACGCACGCAACCGCGAGCTGTTCAAACAACTTGGTGACGGCACGCACGCTGCCGGCAAGGTCGGCACGCTGGCTGAACAACAGTGATCACTTGCGTTCTAACGGTACGATTACGCCAATCAGGCCCGCTCGCCACCCGTTACGTCGCGTTCGCCGCACTGTTGACTGATGGTGTATTTCCGCACAACACGACCATCGCTTGATACCTGCCACACATTTCGTCATGCTCAATGCATGGGCTGGTTACGACACCCGCGCAGGATGCGCACCAAGACGACGAGACCGTCGACTTCCACTGATGCCGCAGGCCGCACTTCAACGGCTGCTGAGGCTGCGGCTTCACATCGCCATGCCGTTTTGCGGCGTGTGGCCATGGGCGCGCCCATGCTCGCGCAGTGCGTGTTGTGCGTGGCCATGATTGTGCAGCGGCAATGGTTGTTCGCCATGATGGTCGGATCAGGATGCATTGGCAGTTTGGCCACCATGCTTGGTGCGATGGCAGGTCCGCGTGCCCCAGGGCGCGACAATGCCGGCGGCTCGTATACGACGCTGAATGATATGCAGTCGCCAGCCGATACCGAGGCCATGTGCGCCTTGTTGCGCGACACTACAGTGCCCGCTTTGGAAACACTGTGCGGTATTACCGATGACATGTTGCCATGGCAGCGCATTAGTACCATGTGGCAGCGGCAAGGCGAGCGCGCGCAATCCCTGAATGTTCCCGTTGGTGTCACTACCGGTGGCGTGACATACCTAGATCTCGTCAATCATGGTCCCCATGCCATTGTGGCCGGCACGACCGGATCGGGAAAATCAGTATTGTTGCGTTCCTGGTGCATGTCCATGGCCTTGCACCACAGTCCCGAAGCGTTGCAATTCGTATTCCTTGATTTCAAAGGAGGATCCTCACTCGACGGCCTCAGGGCATTGCCGCATGCGCGAGGATGCGTGTCGGACCTTGACCTTAACCATGCCACACGCGCGTTGCAAGCCATGGAGCATGAACTGCGGCGGCGCGAACAGCTTGCGGCCACCTATGGCGTGGCTGATTTGCGCCTTGCTCCCCACCCCGTGGCGCGTCTCGTGATTATTGTCGACGAGTTCCATGCCTTGCATGCGTTTCTGCCCGACTATGTGGAACGCTTGGTGCGCGTTGCTTCGTTGGGTCGTTCCTTATGCATGCATGTGGTGGCTTGTACGCAAAACCCGATGGCACAAATCAGCACCTCAATGAAAGCGAACATGGGATTGCGCATCTGCCTGCGCGTGCAAGACAGCTTGCAGTCGCATGAATTGCTCGGCACCGACGCCGCAGCCAAACTGCCGGCCGACCTGCCCGGCTGCGCATTGGCCACGGCCACAGGTGCCCAACCGTTCCGCGTGTCCAATAGCGACCATACGCAACGGCTGCTTGCCCATATCAGTTTTGCCGCCCGGTTCATGCATATGCCACATGCGGCACCATTGTTCACACCACCATTGCCAACCCAGGTTGATGCGGATGCCATGCAGCCCTATCTGGCTGACATCGGCCATATTGCCAACGATTTGACGGCCATACCGTTAGGCCTAGCTGATGACGGTGTCACCTACCATGCGGCCACCGTCAATCTGCAAGCCGGCAATGTTGCGATCATCGGCGCATCAGGACGTGGCAAAACCACCGTGCTGACGGTACTGCGCCTGATGGTGCCCGACACGTGTGCATATGATCTGCGCTTTGTTGATGACGCTGACGCATTGCTCGATCCCATGGCCAGTGATGATGAAGCACTCGCGTTCCGATGCCGCCTCAATGACACACAGTGTCGTACCGTGTTCGCGGTTCGCTCGTCACGATGGGTGCATGTTCCGGAACATTGCGCCACGCGCATCATCTTCCCCACTGGTGAGCGTGGCATTGATCTGGCCGATGGTGTGCCAGCAGCGTTGTCGGCCCAGCTTGATGCCGAAGCGCTAGCTACTGCGGGTCGTGCCGTCCTCGTGCATCAGGGAACTGCCGTGCTGGTGCAATGTGCAATACTGAACCAATGATTGCAGGCTTAACTGCGGCATCCGGATGATGAGATATTGACCGTGGTTATATCACATGGTGACGCATGAGACCCCCGAACTTCATGAAATCTGCGCCATTTCTTCAAAATGTCTTGAAATCGGCATGGTTTGGCCGTAGCATGAGTCTCGGTCGGCTAAACGTTCCAAGGCGGTTGGGATTACATCGCCCATAGAAGAAAGATGGATTCACTCATGAGCAGTGCATTCGATTGGCGTTCCAAGGCTGCATGCCGCGACAAGGACCCGGAGTTGTTCTTCCCGGTTGGCAATACGGGTGCGGCGTATCAGCAAATTGAAGAAGCCAAGGCTGTATGCCGAACGTGCAAGGTCATGGACGCATGCCTGCGTTGCGCCCTTGATACGAATCAGGATTATGGCGTCTGGGGCGGATTGAGCGAGGATGAACGTCGCGCATTGAAGCGTCGCGCCATGCGCGCCCGTCGCTCACAGTCCCTGCAAATGCAAGGCTGAGCCGTCATTGGCCCTCATGCGGTTAGCATGAGGGCGCCAGCTGATTCCATAGTTTGACCCCGGTATCGTAAGTATCACTTAGGATGCCGGGGTCTAATCGTATGCCGGTATGCGTGGGATGTTATGCGGCACGCAATTTCATCTTGAGAATGACACGTGTGCCGCCTTCTTCACGAGGCTGCCAATCCACAGTGCCGCCAAAATCATTCGTGACGAACGTATTGATGATTTGGGTGCCCAATCCCGAACCTGACGAACGGGCCATGCCACCATGTTCCTCATGGTCAATGCCAATACCATCGTCTTCGACCACGACGTTCAGTATTTTGCCTTCGCGCGAGACCGTGATTGTGATATGCCCTTCTTTACGGCCTTCATATCCATGTTCCACGGCATTCGTAATCAACTCGGTCAACACGAGCGACAATGGTGTGGCGTCTTGTGCCGGCATCATGCCGAAACTGCCCACGAAATCAATGCCGATATGCTGGTCATTCATCGAAGCCAAATCCACGCTCATGCGCAGCAGATTCGTGATGACTTTGTCGAAATCCACAATCTCATCGGCTGTTTGGCTCAATCCCTCATGCACCATGGCGATGGTTTGCACGCGGCGCTGCGCCTCCCCCAACTGTTTCTTGACTTCATCGTTTGTAGTCTTGCGCGCCTGCAAGCGCAACAACGCTGATACGGCTTGCAAATTGTTTTTGACGCGATGGTGAATCTCGGAGATTGTCGCATTTTTGGTTTGCAATTTGACTTCGCGACGGCGCAGCTCGGTCACATCACGGCACAGCACGACTGCCCCGGCACGACCTTGGTCATCCATCAACGGCAATGACCGGATTGACACTGATGAACGGTTCGTTGACAAATCGGAATCAATCGGCGCTTTGCCAGACAACACGAGTGGCAGCGTTTCGGGTACGGGATCGTTTTCCTTGAGCAGGTTCGTGCCGATTTCACTTAAATATTGGCCTTGCATGGTGCCGTTCATGCCTAAACGGCGAAAACAGCTGACCGCGTTAGGTGACGCATAACGCACAATGCCTTCATACGTCAAAATAATGAAGCCGTCCGCCACGCGCGCATTATGGCGCTGGTTCATGATCGAATCATGGTATGGGAATTGTCCACGCGGAATCATCTCATACAGTTGTTTGCCCGCGTTGATACTTTCCGACTCATAGCGCCCGTTGTATTCACGAGTGGCCATATTCGTCTCACGAATCACAAATCCCAGGAGCTTGCCCTGATGGCGGATTGGCGCATACACGTTGCATACGGTGGCGCGTCCGAGCGTGCGCAACGATTTGGAGCGGTATACACCTTCGCAGACTGAGGCTTCCTGGATTTCTTGCAAATAGTCGTCGTCTAGTACAGTGCCCACCACATCCTCGGCACGTAAACTCATGACGGTGGGGGGACGGCATTGTTCCGCCACCACATAGGCGCCATCGGTACGTTGAATCACGAGCAGCAAATCAGCGAAACTCAGGTCGGCGATGACCTGCCAGTCGGCTACCAGATGATGTAGTGTCTCCTTGTCGGACGAATCGAAATCGGGGCGGTTGTTCAAACTTTCAGAAAATACAGCCATGTCGCATATTGTACGACGTTATCGAGGGACGGCATGCAGGCATGTGGGCATTGCTTCGCTGTCGTTTCGCGCTGCGATAAGTGGGAGTTGGTGTCACTAAGTTACGCTATCGTAGCCTACGTTAACGTAAGTTGATCAGTGGGGTGACATGACACAGTTCAGTGAACAAGATATCGCGCAACGTCGCGCACGTGCATTGGCCGCCCACGAGGATGCCATCAGGGCTCGCGAACGGGCATTGCAAGCCAAAGCCGAGACAGTGCGTGTCAAAGCTCAAGCCAAGGCCACGCGCATTCGCAGCAAGGCCGAAGCCAAAGCATTGGCCGCTATCGCCAAAGGCGAGGTCAAAGCCAACAAGATCGAAGGCATCGCGCCACAGGAAGTGGAGCGCAAGATCCGTTTGGATGTGCATGGTCGCCCCAAACCGTTGATGCGCGGCTGGTTCCATGCCATCACGGCCCCATTGGCCCTGGCAGCCGGCATTGTGCTGATTTGCATCGCACCCACCACCGGACTCAAATGGGCTTGCGCCGTGTTCATGACGGCATCATTGATTCTGTTTACCAATTCAGCGTTCTACCATGTGGGCGACTGGTCACCGCGCACTACCGACGTATTACGTCGCATCGACCACATGAACATATTCTTGCTGATCGCGGGCACCTATACACCCGTGTCGTTCGCGTTGGACGATTTCTGGCGCAATACGATCATCATCGGCATGTGGAGCTGCACGTTCATCGCATTGGTCATCCATGTCATCTGGATTACGGCGCCACGGTGGCTCTACACGGCGGTCTATGTGGTGTTTGGCATATCAGGCGTCGCGTTCATGGGATTGTTCTGGCGTTCTCCCGCAGCTGGACCCACCGTGGTGATTCTGATTGTGGCTGGCGGCTTATGTTATATCGCGGGCGCCATCGTCTATGCGTTGCGCAAACCGGACCCGTGGCCCAAAGTGTTCGGATTCCATGAAATTTTCCATTTGGGCACTGTAGCCGGTTACGCATGCCATACCGTTGCAATCTATATGGTGATTGTACAAATCGCTCATTTGCATGGCATCTAACACATACCGGTGAGGGGATGGCTAGCCGCCATCCCCTCACCGGTTAATCCAGCCATTTACCATCGATACCGCCGCACATACGCTGCGGTACTATAGGCCATCAGCAAGCCCATCATCATGAAGGCCAATCCTATAATCATCGGATTCCTGTTTGGCACGCCACCTGTTTGTGGCAATGGGCCCATCATACGGTTCGTAATGGTTATGGCATTGTTTACTGTTGCGGTCAACTGTCCCTGACCGTTATCCGTTAGGGTTACAGTGATTTCATAATCAGCTGTGTCATACACGATGAACGGATTGCCACCGTCCTTCTCACGGATGATATACGTGTGCTTCCCGGGACTGGTGTACTCGATTGTGGTGAATTGCACGTTGCCGTCGGCATCATTGGAAGTAGCTGCAATGGCAGAACCATTCTCCAGCAATTCGAATTCGAACTGTCTCGCCGTCAACGTTCCGTTGATGAACTCTTTATGGGCTGTAGGCGTCCATGATCCACTCGTGTGGTATTCATTCGTGACCAAAGCCTCATGACGTCCATCGGCCGCAATAATGCCATCAACATGCTCAGCACTACGCTGCGTATACCAAGTTGGCATGACGCTCGTGTTTTGGCGAATACTGTAGCTCGCACCTGCGGGCACATTGGACATGGTTACCACATCGTCCTTGTGCAATGTCACTGTGGCTTTGCCATCAACAAATACGACACCGTCAGACGCACCGCCCGCCCGCGCCGCCTGCGAGCGCATCGACATCATGGCACGTTGAGTGGAAACCGCTTCTTGACATCCTCCCCCGCCTGTAGAGGCGCGGGATTCCTTGGCCTCACGGCCGAGGATTTTCTGTTTCACTGACTACGCATGATGCACCGCAACGATTTCGTTGTTGTGGTGTTTGCGTCCGTCTCCGCAGACGTTCACCGCAAGCCCTGCGGCGAGGATGTTTTTGGCTGCGTTCACGTCCCTGTCATGGGTTGTGTGGCAGTACGGGCACGTCCATGCCCTGACGTTCAACGGCTTCTTGCCGTTGTTTTTACCGCAGTGGGAACAGATTTGGCTGGATGGGTACCAGCGGTCGATGACGATGAGCTGGCGCCCATACCACGCCGCCTTGTATTCAAGCATGGTACGGAACATGCGCCAGCCCGCGTCCGTGATACTACGGTCGAGTCCGCGTTTCGCTGCCCGACCGTTGGGAAGATACCGACCCGGATGGGCACGGCCTTCCTTCGGGGCGGCTTCGCGGCACATGTTCCGCACAGCCAGGTCTTCCAGCACCACCGTTTGGTTTTCACGGATGATGCGGGTTGACAGCTTGTGCAGGAAGTCCTTGCGCCGGTCGGCGCCCTGCGCCTGAATGCGGGCGACTTTCAGCCGGGCCTTCTCGTAGTTGCGACTTCCCTTCTGCTTGCGGGCCAGATTGCGCTGCGCTTTCCCCAGCCGTTTCGCGTTGCGCTTGCGGAAACGCGGGTTGGGGATTTTCTCGCCGTCCGAGAGCGCGGCAAACGAATCCACTCCCATGTCGACGCCGATTCGCGTGTCGGTCCTGGGTATCGGCTTGACGTGTTCCTCCACGAGGATGCCCACATGCCA
>NZ_JGYW01000009.1 GCF_000741205.1 Bifidobacterium gallicum DSM 20093 = LMG 11596 | reverse complement strand
ATGAGCATTCCTCACGGACCTGCCTGTCCGTGCGCATGTCCGTATCGCGTCCCACCGGCACCAGACCTTCCTTTTCCCTGTCCCATTTCTGCCTGCGGGAACGCAACTGGTTGTACCGGCAACGCCAAGCGTCACACAACCAGTCCATCACCACATCGGGGTTCTCGGAATAGAAGGGGGCGTATCCGCCGTCGTCAATCTTGCACATGCCAAGATACGGGGCCGCACCCCGCAACCGCACGCGCTCAATGACGACTTTTTGAGACATGACTACAGTATATCACTATGCGTATAATGAGAGTAGGTAAAGCAAAGAATAATGGCGCTTCCTCCCCGCCGTGAACGGCGGGGCTTCCGCGCCTAATTTTGGTGATATTTGAGTCAAAACCTGGCGCACTCAACGCTACGAAACGGGCGACGTGGGATAGTGCGCGTGGCGTTGTGCAATATACGGTGACGGTTACAGGCGATGGCAATACGAACAATGTGGTCATTGACGATGTCATGCAGTTTGAACCTGGTGTGTTGACGTTCAATCCCGCTAGCCTTCTCATTGAGGGTGGCGCGACATGTGAAACGACGGCTACGACACTTGCGTGCAAGGCTAATAGTTTGGGTGATGGTGAGACCATTGTGTTGCATTACGAAGCCACGCTCAATAATGAGGCTTATCTCGAATCAGTCAAGAGCAACAGCGGCTGCTGGCAAGTCGGACAGAATAACAAGAACACGGTGACGTATCAGGCTGAGGGGCTTACTTCTCAAGATACTGTGGAACCGATGCCTTGGATCGATGTGGCATCGTCGATTCGCAAATCAGGAGAAGTGGTCGATCAGCAAGGCAATGTCCGAACCATTGAATGGAAGGCCACGGTCAATCCTGAATGCAAGGGCTCGTTGGCGGGAACCCCCATTACTGATACATTGTCGTTGGGCGCATACAAAGGCGATATTGCTATTGTCGTCAAGAATGCCGAAGGTACTGAGGTGGATAGGCGCACGGTTGGAGCACCTCCAGGGACACAGTTTATCTCTGATGTTCCTGCCACTGACGGGAACTACTGTTATGAAATAAGGAAGATGGTACTTGGTCTGGACCGTCTGGACGGTTCGGCGCTTATCCCGCGTACCAGTCGTACATTTACATAGAGGGCGGGAAGCTGATATTGAAGTTTCCTCAACCCGGGAATAATCTATGGCCCGACTATTACGACAACGCGTTCTATTTTGGCTACACGTATGCGATCAAGCCCAAAAGCAAAGAGGTCATGCGCAAGATTGTGCCCCGACGGATGGCGACGGTTTGGTGACGTTCTCCAATCTCGCTCCAGGCCGCTATTGGCTTAATGAGGCCGATGCGCCCGACGGCTACCAGCGCGTAGGATACTGGTGGTTCCTCTATATCGATGACGCGGGCCATATGAAGATCGCTGAACGAAAGAACGTCAACCCCAATGAGCGGCTTGAACTCGAAGATATTAATCTCGATACGGTGGGACTTGTTGACATTGGTACGGTTGAAGGAGTCGGATACCAGTATCCCGTGGGCAACAGCAAGAACAGTACGCCTGAACCGGAACCGGAGCCCGAACCCACGTTGCCGTCGGCGGGATCGTTGCCGATGACGCGGTTGTTCTGGCAGATGGGGGCGTTGGCTATTGTGCTGTCGCTCGTTGCATATGATCGCATATTGCAGTTCACGATGGCTCCACGGCACAAAGCCATGCGTCGTCGTGTGCCACGGCATAAGGCGTATGCCTGATTTGACCTTGTGTAACAGGTCATGATGAAGGGGGTATGAGTTACATACCCCCTTCATCATGGTGCGTCGACAACGTGATGACCTTGCACAGGTTGTGATTGTTGCATTGACACGGCAATGCCATGTGTTTAGAGTCGAGCCGGTAGTATTCGACGATGAGGCCAACGGGGGAGGACGCTATGGCAGATCACAACAACGGCGATGACGGGCAGCTGCGCGACGCCCTGGAAGCGCTGAGTTCCGACAATGCTACGGATATGGACCGCGCTGATATTGCGGATGACGCTGACACTACGGCTGGCGCGGATGGCATGAATGGTGCGAATAACGCAGATGGGCCGGCCACGCAACATACTGATGTTGCGCCAGCACAGGGCTCGGCCGAACCGGCTGTGCGCACGTTGACCGCTGAGGAATTGCAGCGCAAACGCAAACGTGAGAAACGCAAGTTTCGCGCACTCGTGATTTCAATGATCGTGCTGCTGCTCGTGGGATTGGGCCTCGTACTCTACCCGACTGTGGCTGACTTGTACAATCGCAGCATTTCTTCTCGTGCTGTGGCCAGCTACGTCGAAGCCGTCAAAGACACAAGCAAGCCCGAACGCGACAAGCAGCTCAAACTCGCCCATGAATACAACGAAACGCTTGTGGGGCAAGGCAATGGCCGCTTTGTGCCCAATGAGGAAGAAAACAAACAGTATTTCTCAATCCTTGACGTGACGGGCACGGGCATCATGGCGTATTTGACCGTACCCAAGCTTGATTTGCGTGTGCCGATCTACCACGGCACGTCAGATACCGTGTTGCAGATTGCGGCAGGCCATTTGGAAGGTTCAAGTTTCCCTGTGGGAGGCCCGTCCACGCATGCCGCTGTTTCCGGACACACAGGGTTGCCGTCGGCCATGCTGTTCACGGGATTGGACCGGCTTGAAAAGGGTGATACGTTCTCGGTTTCCGTGTATGACGAAACTTTGACTTATGAAGTCAGTGACATCAATGTGGTCTTGCCCACCGATGTGTCTCCATTGGAAATCAAAGAAGGCGAAGACCTGATGAGCCTGATCACCTGTACACCCTACGGCGTCAACTCGCATCGACTCATTGTGACAGGCCATCGCATTCCGACGCCTGAAGCCCATGATCCGGCCAAGGTGGCTGAAAAGGCTGTTGTCAAAGATATGACGCTGATCATTGTGGCCATCGTGGCCGTCATAGTCGCGGTTTCGCTGATCTTCTGGCGTGGCCGTCGCATGAGACAAGGTCAGATCAAGCATATGGGCGCCAAGCGCTGAACATAGGCGGTTCAGCCACAAACGCGGGCGACAACCGATGCCGGTTGCCGCCCGCGCTCGTATGGTGGCACACTGTGGTATTCGCTAGCCCGCCAGATGGACGAGTGGCGCATGAAGACCGCTGGTATGGATACTGTAGGGGGAGCCCGCCAGTCAGGCGGATTCCTCAATGAAACGAACAGCCCGTCAACTGATGTGACCAGGGCCGAGGCGAACAGGGAGATTCATGAACAAGGCAATCATCACCGTGGTAGGACAAGACACCGTTGGCATCATCGCTCGCGTGTGCACCTACCTCTCCGACCATTCAGCCAATGTGCTCGACATCTCGCAGACCATTATTGACGGATTCTTCAACATGATGATGATTGTGGACTACTCAGCCACGGACGTGGCGTTTGAAACAATCGTGGAAGATCTGGACGCTCTGGGTGAAGACATTGGTGTGCGCATCCGCTGCCAGCGCGAAGAAATCTTCACAAAAATGCATCGCGTCTGAGCATGGTTGGCGTTGCGCGGGGCGTGGATGTCATGGCGCGGCGAAGCGGAAATAACAACAAATAATTCTTGAACACGGCCGGAACGGGAGAACACCACCCATGCTGAACATCATGGAAGTCCATGAGACGAATCAGATGATTGAGCAGGAAAAGCTCGACGTGCGCACAATCACGATGGGAATCAGCCTCGTGGACTGCGCAGACGAAAGCCTGGAGCGCACCTGCCAGAACATTTACGACAAAATCGTGTTGTACGCCAAGGACCTTGTGGCGACGGGCGAGTCAATCGAGCGTGACTTCGGAATCCCGATCGTCAACAAGCGCATCACAGTGACGCCAATCGCGCTCGTGGGCGCAAGCTGCTGCAAAACGAGCGAGGACTTCGTCCAGATTGCGCACGCGCTGGACCGCGCGGCCAAAGAAGTGGGCGTGGACCTGATCGGCGGATACTCGGCGCTCGTCTCAAAATCGATGACGCCGGCGGAAGAACTGCTGATTCGCTCGCTGCCGCAAGCGCTGACCGAAACCGACATCGTCTGCTCATCCGTGAACGTGGGATCGACGCGCACGGGCATCGACATGAACGCCGTGAACATGCTCGGCGGCATTATCAAAGACATCGCGTGGAACTCACGCGACATTGATTCCTACGGCTGCGTGAAGTTCGTGGCGTTCTGCAACGCGCCAGACGACAACCCGTTCATGGCTGGCGGATTCCACGGTGTGACAGAAGGTGACGCTGTGATCAACGTGGGCGTGTCGGGACCGGGCGTCGTCTCGCGCGCACTCGACGCGGCAATCGGACGTGACTTTGAGTTCCTGTGCGAAACGATCAAGCGCACGGCGTTCAAGATTACGCGAGTGGGCCAGCTCGTCGCGCAGGAAGCGTCGAACCGCCTCGGTATTCCGTTCGGCATCATCGACCTGTCGCTGGCGCCGACGCCGGCCGTGGGCGACTCGGTGGGCGAAGTGCTCGAGAAGATCGGTCTGGCACAGGTCGGCGCGCCTGGAACGACGGCCGCGCTCGCAATGCTCAATGACCAGGTCAAGAAGGGCGGCATCATGGCGTCGTCGTACGTGGGCGGACTGTCGGGCGCGTTCATTCCCGTGTCGGAAGACAAGAACATGATCGACGCCGCGAAGAACGGATGCCTGACGATTGAAAAGCTCGAAGCCATGACGTGCGTGTGCTCGGTGGGTCTTGACATGATTGCGATCCCGGGAGACACGCCGGCCTCAACAATCTCGGGCATCATTGCTGACGAAGCGGCCATCGGCATGGTCAACCAGAAGACGACTGCCGTGCGCATCATCCCAGTCGTCGGCAAGGGCGTGGGCGAAATGGCGAACTTCGGCGGCCTGATGGGCTACGCGCCGATCATGCCGGTCAACACGGCCAGCTGTGAAGCGTTCGTGTCGCGTAAGGGGCGCATTCCGGCGCCAATCCATAGCTTCAAGAACTGAGAGGCACTGGTCAACGCAAAACGCGGCGCTGGAACGTACGATGTTCCAGCGCCGCGTTTGTGTATGTGCTTGCTTGTGTGCGTGCTTGTGGTTACTCGCCGCCTTGGAAGCCGAGCTGGCGCCAGGCTTCGTAAATGGCGATCGACGCGCAGTTTGTCAGATTCAAGCTGCGCAAGCTCGGACGCATCGGCAAACGCACCTGCTCAGCCACATGCGGACCGAACATGATGTCGGTCGGATCGGGAATATTGCCGGGCTCGGGACCGAACAGCAGAATGTCGTTCGGACGATACTCAACTTCCGTATACAGCTTGGTGGCGTGGGCCGTGAACGCGATGATGCGGGAATCAGGCATCGACTCGACGAGCGATTCGAAATTCGGATGCAGCACCACATGCGCCATATCATGATAATCCAAGCCGGCGCGACGCAACTTCGTGTCTTTGAGATTGAAGCCGAGCGGCTCCACAAGATGCAGAATCGTGCCCGTCACAGCGCACAGGCGGATGGCTGAACCCGTGTTGCCGGGAATGCGCGGCGAGTAATAGCACAGGTGCGGAGTGGACGTCTGCATTTTGGCGGCATCCTGCGGCTTCAACATCGCGTCGACCACAGAAATCGGGTTGCCGTGCGAATCGGTGACGAGCTCATCGGGACCATAATTCGATTTGCGATATCCGTACTCGAACATCTGCTCAACCTGCGCCTCGGGATCTTGCGTGTTCTCGTTGGCTGGCGTCGCCTGCGGGTCTTCGGCCATGAGTGCTCCTTCTCAACCTTCTCAACTTAACCGGGGTCCAACCGCTCCAGAGTATTGCGGCTGAACGACACGGGAGATGGGTGGAGGGGAGCGGTGTGGCGGAACGGGAGGGAAAGGGCTGGAGGGAGGACGTGGGCGGAAGGGGTGGGAAGGGATATGTGTGGAAGAGGCTGGAAGGGAAGGGAGCTGGAAAGGAAGGGGGCCGTATGGATCATGTTCATGGAACAATGGGTGGCATGGATGAACAAGCGGTGAACCGGCAGCGTGAAGAACAACGTGACGATGTGCGCCACAGGCTTGCGGTATGGTGGGAAGTCTCGGCGCGCGACTTGCCCTGGCGGTTCGGACGCACGACGCCGTGGGGTGTGCTCGTGTCGGAAGTCATGAGCCAGCAGACGCAAATGTCGCGCGTGGTGCCGTATTGGACGGCCTGGATGAACCAGTGGCCTGATGCGCGCTCGCTTGCGGCGGCTGCCAAAGCCGATGTGATTGCCGCGTGGGGGCGGCTTGGCTACCCGAGGCGGGCGTTGAGGTTGCAGGAATGTGCCCAAGTGGTGGCCAGCCAGTATGACGATGTGCTGCCGCGCACGTATGACGAGCTCACAGCTTTGCCTGGTATTGGGGACTACACGGCCAGCGCCGTCATGAGCTTCGCGTTCGGCGAGCGCATCGCCGTGATTGATACGAACATCCGACGCGTATTGAGTCGCGTGTTCGTTGGCGAGGAATCGCTAGGTGGCGCGGCGAGCCGGGCCGAGCGCGAACTGGCATGGGAGTTGTTGCCGCAAGATGCCGCGCAATCAGTGGTGTGGAACGAGTCGGTCATGGAGCTTGGTGCTGTGGTGTGTACGGCTAAGGCCCCGTTGTGTGAGAGCTGTCCGATTCGTGAATGCTGCTTGTTCCTACAGCGCGGGCTGCCGGGGTTGGGGCTTAAGCGCACGCGGCCGCGCCAGCGGTTTGCCGGCACCGATCGCATGGTGCGCGGCCTGGTCATGCAGGCGCTGCGCGACCGACGTGCCGAGTTGCTGGCTGATGCCGGGGCTGCTGCGGGCATGGGTGCTGCTGCTTCGGAGGGCGGCGTGGCGCAACCGGTGTTGCGTGTGGTGCTCGATGCCGATGCCGTGCGCGCGCTGTGGAAGGACGAGAACCAGTTGGACCGCTGCGTGGCTTCGCTCGACGAAGACGGCCTGATCGAAATGCTGCCTGACCGCTCCATTATGCTGCCCGAATGAGTTGGGACTTCCCGTTGGTGGCGCTTTTGCGCCGTTGCGGGGTCTATCGGCCGTCGGGATGGGGCTGGCGTGTGTGCGGATGTGTCGCGTTTGTACCACCGTGGTACATTCACGCTACGGATGGGGCCTGGATGTAGCGCGTTTGTACCACGGTGGTACGTTGACGCTACGGATTTCGCCTCGTTTTGCACGCGTCTGTACCACGGTGGTACAAACGCATGCATTTTGGGCCAAAATCCGTATCGCCGCTGTACCACCGTGGTACGTTCGCGATACAGATTCGCCTTCGGGAGCCAAAAGTGTGTCGCGTTTGTACCACGATGGTACAAACGCGCTACATCTTCTGCCATGCTGAACCGTCATTTCCACGCTGGCACGTAGAACGCAGCACCATTGCGACGATGCTGGCGCCGTCTAGGCAAGTTATCCACATAACCGGGCCCGGCGACTTGGTTATACACATTGTTCGGGGTGAATGGCGCTGCGATAAAAAACTCTTTAGCGTGGAAGGATGGCAAATCAAAATACACAGCATGCAGCGCAAACCGCGCATGCGAATAATCTCACCCGACCACCTCACCAGACTGCTTCCCATATGGCGTCTTCCCCTATGGCATCGGTGCGTCCGCAGCCACGTCTCATCGTTCATAAACCACCCAAACGCTGGAGTGCCAATCTGCAGCGTGCCATGGGAGAGGCCCAAGAGGCTGGCCGTTGCTTGATCACTTCAGGAGAGGTTCGTCGAACAGTACGTGATCGCACGGCCACCGGTGAATTCACCCAAATCATGCCCGGTATCTACTATCCGACCGATGCGTGGAACCAACTTAGCGTACAGGGTCAGACGCTTATGCTTCTGCGTTCCTTACAGATACAACATCCGCAATGGGTGTTCACTGGCATGCATGCCGCAATGCTGCATAATCTGTACTATTCCACGTTGGTACTGGGCAAAAGAGGAATCCATATCCTTACCACTCGCGGAACTGGTCCGGCGGATAGGACTCATGTCAAACGACATCATGTGGCTGCAATCGAATATGAAGAAATCCAAGGCATCAAGGTGGCGACAGGTGCGCGGACGGTTGTGGATTGCGCCAATAACTACGAGTTCCGCGATGCGTTGGGTGTGGCCGATTCCTATCTGAGGTCGGGCGGATATTTCGCAGATATCTACGCCGCTGCAAACGACCACTGCACGCCGCAACTCGTTGATGTGTTGCGATACACGGATCAAGCTAGCGAGAGTGGCGGCGAATCGTTCAGTAGGGGCACGATGATTGAAATGGGCTATGTCGTGCCGTTGTTGCAAGTGGTTATTTGTGTGCAACCAGAAAATCAGATGCGTCGCCTTGACTATGTGTGGATTTTGCCAGATGGCACATGGCAGGTATTCGAATGCGACGGCATGCAAAAATACGTGGACCCTGAAACCAACAGAATCATCAACAACAGAGTGTCGGATCAGTTGCTGCGTGATAAGCAAATCTTGGAAACCGGCGTTCGCAAGGTCACACATTTCACCGTTCCGGAAGCCATCAACAAAGCGCCATTGCGCAGGAAGCTCGCAGATGCCGGTATTCCCAAAGCCTCAAACTTCCCACGGATTGCCCCACTGCTCAATAAGCATGGAAACTAGCGATTGCCGGTTCGGCACAGTTGACGAACGGCACAGGTGAACAGTTTGCTCCATCACGACGATGTGGCTTGAGCCGGAGTAGACCCATCCGGATGCCCAAGATGCATCGCGAACGTACCACGGCGGTACAAACGCGACACATCTTTGGCTGTTTGCAGCGAATCTGTATCGCGAACGTACCACGGTGGTACAGCGGCGATACGGATTTTGGCCCAAAATGCATGCGTTTGTACCACCGTGGTACAGACGCGTGCAAAACGAGGTGAAATCCGTAGCGTCAACGTTCCACCGTGGTACAAACGCGATACATCTGTCAAGGATGAGATGGGGGAGTTGATGGAGAGGAGCGGTTGACGGTCAGAGGAGGTTGATGAGCGGGTTGATGAGCAGGGAGGTCGGCTCGCGGAAAAGCGGAGGTGGGACGGTACACTGGGCAGCATGGGTCAGGAGTCATCGCATTCGAACAAGCCGCGCACATCAAGCAGCGCCCGTTCACGCACGGGTGCACCATCTCGGGATGGGCGACGTGGCGATGATGCTGTGCGTCGTGGAGGGTCTGCAAAGCGCGGGGAGGCTGGGGTGACGGGGAAAGCATCCGCTTCGAAGGGATCCTCCAAGTCCAATAAGTCCAATATGTCCAAAAACTTCATTGGCAAGAAAAAGGGTTCCAAGTCGCGCAAGTCGCGCAAGTCGAAGAAGTGGATGTATAGGCGGCGCAGGGCTGTGGCGCTGGTGGCGGCGTTGGCGGCATTGGCCGTCGTGATCTTTTGCGTGGTGTCGTTGATTCGCGGTGCCGTGCGCATCCATGAGAACGCCCAGCGCGCCGACACGATGGCATTGACACGAGGCGAAGCGCCACAAGCCCCCAAGAAAAGCAATGTGCCCGATTGCGGGCCCAATGATGTGAACATGACATTGACACCATCGTCGACGTCAACAGGCGTGGGCGGTGCCATCGATTTCACGGCCACAATCAGCTATACGGGCAGCAGCCCGTCGGGATGTTTTGTCAACGGTGCCGACGATGAGCGTGTGCTCGTGATCACTTCGGGCAACGACACGGTATGGCGTTCCGACGCCTGCGAAGCGCAGTATCGTCCGTTGCTGATGTTCGCCGGACAAAAGGATGAGCAGCAAATCGTATGGAACACAACGCGCAGTTCCAATGAATGCGTGGCCGAAGCCGATTTGCCGCACGTGGACCGCGGCACCTATGTGGCACGCCTCGTGATGAAAGACAATCCGAAAGTGGCCAGCGATCCGGTAACTGTGACCGTCGAATAGGTGCATGTGCTGGCCTGTGCCCGCGTACGCGCCTTGGAGCGGGTGGCGGTTGCGGCTGATCTGGGATCTGGACTGGTTGACGATTGGTTAGCAATTGGTGAGCAATAGTGTATGGGCGTCTTTGGTTGCTGTGTAGGGGGATTGTGTGTATCGGCATGTACGAGCTCACGGGAGAATGGCATACTCAGGTACAACATCAGGTACGACAGGTGTATGCCAGATGTCTCTGCAGATGCATCAGGACTATCCGGCAGCTGCATGGATGCAACCCCCAACAAACGTTGGTATTACACGCGACACGCCGTCACAGAAAAACCGGAATAATGGGCGCTTCGGAATGGTTGATTGTCAACGGACAATAGTACTGTTTGTTAGTTGCGTATAGCGGTATGTCAAATAGCGGGCATGCTTGCAACGACGAAGCGCCCGCATATAGGCATATGGCGGCCAATGCCCATGACGCTTCCCCGTACATGATTGACGATTATTTTAGAGAGCGATAAGGAACGTCCATTGGCTGAAACTCAAGCTACGACGAATACCACTGAAATCATCGCACGCGCCGACCAAAAAGATATCGATCTGCACAAGGCATCGGACCGTGTGAATTTCGGCTCCATCAAGGAACCCATCGATGTGCCCTACCTGCTCGGCGTGCAGACCGACAGCTTTGACTGGCTGGTCGGCAACGAGCGTTGGGCCAAGCGCGTTGAGGAAGACGAGAAGAACGGCACGAACACCGTGGCACACATCTCAGGCCTCGACGAAGTCTTCCAGGAAATTTCCCCAATTGAAAACTTTGCTCAGACCATGAGCCTGACCTTCTCCGACCCGTACTTCGAGGAACCGCGCCATACAGTCCAGGAGTGCAAGGAGAAGGATTACACCTATTCCGCACCGCTGTATGTGAACGCCGAGTTCGAAAACGGCGAGACCGGCGAAATCAAGTCGCAGACCGTGTTCATGGGCGACTTCCCGCTGCAGACCCCACACGGCACGTTCATCATCGGCGGCACCGAGCGCGTCATCGTCTCGCAGCTCGTGCGCTCGCCTGGCGTGTACTTCGACCGTACGCCGGACCGTTCATCCGACAAGGAAGTGTTCGGCGCCAAGATCATCCCGAGCCGTGGCGCATGGCTCGAGTTCGAAATCGACAAGCGCGACTTCCTTGGTGTGCGCGTGGACCGCAAGCGCAAGCAGTCGGCCATTGTGTTCCTGATGGCCATTGGCATGACGAAGCCTGAAATCCGTGAAGCGTTTGAAGGCTACCCGCTCGTGCTCGACGCTCTGGAGAACGAGACAATCGAGACGCAGGACGAGGCTCTGACCGACCTGTACCGCAAGATCCGTCCGGCCGACACGGCCACGCCGGAAGCCGGCCGCAACCTGCTCGACTCGTTCTACTTCAACACGAAGCGTTACGACTTGGCTCGCGTGGGCCGCTACAAGATCAACCGCAAGCTTGGTCTAGAGAAGGATTACAACGATCGCAGCCTGTCTCAGGAAGACATTGTGGCCACGATCAAGTACCTTGTGACGCTGCATGCCGGTGGCGCAACGTTCGCTGGCAAGCGTGACGGCGAAGACGTTGAGCTGCGCGTAGACGTGGACGATATCGACCACTTTGGCAACCGTCGTATCCGCCAGGTCGGTGAGCTGATCCAGAACCAGCTGCGCACGGGCCTGAGCCGCATGGAGCGCGTGGTGCGCGAACGCATGACGACGCAGGACGCCGAAGCGATCACGCCACAGTCACTGATCAACATCCGCCCCGTGAACGCCACGATCAAGGAGTTCTTCGGCACTTCGCAGCTCTCGCAGTTCATGGACCAGAACAACCCGCTGGCCGGCGTGACGAACAAGCGCCGTCTGTCGGCTCTGGGCCCCGGCGGCCTGTCGCGCGACCGCGCGTCGATGGAAGTGCGAGACGTGCACCCGTCCCACTTCGGCCGCATGTGCCCGATCGAATCCCCTGAAGGCCCGAACATCGGTCTGATCGGCTCGCTCGCAACGTTCGGCCGCATCAACCCGTTCGGCTTCATTGAGACGCCGTACCGCAAGGTGGTCAACGGCCACGTTACCGACGAGGTCGTCTACATGACTGCCGACCGCGATATGGACCACGTGATCGCCCAGGCCAACCAGAAGCTTGACAAGAACGGCGACTTCGTCGAGAAGGACGCGCTCGTGCGAGACGCCGCTGGCGAGGCTGAGGATGTGCCCGTCGACATGGTCGACTACATGGACGTCTCCCCGCGCCAGATGGTGTCCGTCGGCGCTTCGCTGATTCCGTTCCTTGAGCACGATGAGGGCCACCGAGCGCTGATGGGTACGAACATGCAGCGCCAGGCCGTGCCGCTGATCAAGTCCGAGCGTCCGCTCGTGGGCACGGGCGCCGAATGGCGTTCGGCTGTGGATTCGGGCGACGTGATTTTGGCTGAAAAGCCCGGCGTTGTGGTCTACGTGTCCGCCGACATCATCCGCGTGATGAACGACGATGGCACGACAAGCTCCTACAAGCTCGCCAAGTTCCAGCGTTCGAACCAGACGACGTGCTACAACCAGGTGCCGCTGATCAAGGACGGCGAGCGCGTGGAGAAGGGCACTGTGCTGGCTGACGGTCCGGCCACCGAGAAGGGCGAAATGGCTCTGGGTAAGAACCTGCTCGTCGCGTTCATGCCGTGGAACGGCTACAACTATGAGGACGCCGTCATCATTTCGCAGCGCCTCGTGCAGGACGACACGCTTTCGTCGATCCACATTGAGGAGTACGAGATTGACGCCCGCGAAACCAAGCTGGGTGCCGAGGAGATTACGCGCGACTTGCCGAACGTTGGCGAGGACGCTGTGGCCAACTTGGACGAGCGCGGTATCATCCGCATCGGCGCCGAGGTTGAGGCCGGCGACATTCTCGTGGGCAAGGTCACACCGAAGGGCGAGACCGAGCTGACTCCCGAAGAGCGCTTGCTGCGCGCCATCTTCGGCGAGAAGAGCCGCGAAGTGCGTGACACGTCGCTGCGTGTGCCTCATGGTGAGACGGGTACCGTTATCGCTGTCAAGGAGATTACGCGTGAGGACGCTGAGGAGGACGGCGACGAGCTGCCCAGCGGCGTCAATCAGATGATTCGCGTTTACATCGCTCAGCACCGCAAGATCACGCAGGGTGACAAGCTTTCGGGCCGTCACGGCAACAAGGGTGTCATTTCGCGCATCCTTCCGGAAGAGGATATGCCGTTCCTGGCGGATGGCACGCCGGTTGACATCATGCTCAACCCGCTGGGTGTGCCGTCTCGAATGAACCTCGGCCAGGTGCTCGAACTGCACTTGGGCTGGGTCGCTCACCAGGGCTGGGACATCTCGCTTGATCCCGATCTTGAGGCTGAGTGGAAGCAGTACGTGCCCAAGGGCGCCGAGAAGGCTGAGCCCGGCACTCCGGTGGCCACGCCTGTGTTCGACGGTGTCAAGCAGGAAACGCTCAAGGGCTTGCTGTCCACGACTCTTGCCGACCGTGACGGCAACAAGCTCGTCGGCGACAACGGCAAGGCGACGCTGTTCGACGGCCGCACCGGCGAGCCGTTCCCGAAGCCGATTTCCGTGGGCTACATGTACATGCTTAAGCTCCACCACTTGGTCGACGACAAGATTCACGCGCGTTCCACCGGTCCGTACTCGATGATTACGCAGCAGCCGTTGGGTGGTAAGGCCCAGTTCGGTGGCCAGCGTTTCGGCGAGATGGAGGTGTGGGCGCTCGAGGCTTACGGTGCCGCTTACACGCTGCATGAGATGATGACGACCAAGTCCGACGACGTGGACGGCCGCGTGCGCGTTTACGGCGCCATTGTGAAGGGCGATAATCTGCCGCCGGCAGGTATCCCCGAATCCTTCAAGGTGCTGCTTAAGGAAATGCAGTCGCTCTCGCTGAACGTCGAGGTGCTCAACGCCGAAGGCGTGGCCATCGACATGAAGGACGAGGACGACGACCCGGTTTCCTCCTCCAACGATCTGGGCTTCAACATCGGCGCCCGTCCGGATGCCGCTGCCAAGGCTGATCAGATTGTTGACGCACCCGAGTACCAGTGATACCGACCAACTGCACGAAGTAGCTGCGAGAAGTTACGGAGCGTGGGCAGAAATAAATACATAATTATTGGTATTTCTGCCCACCCTCAGTGGGTTAACAAACCCACTGAACCACCCCGTAACGTAACGCAGTCCAGAAGACAACAACCACACGATTCGTAAGAAGGATGTAATCAGTGCTGGACGTCAACGCTTTTGACAAACTGAAGATCGGCCTGGCCACCGCCGACGATATCCGCGGCTGGAGCCACGGCGAGGTCAAGAAGCCGGAAACCATCAATTACCGTACGCTCAAGCCAGAAAAAGACGGTCTGTTCGGCGAACAGATCTTTGGACCGACGCGAGATTGGGAATGCGCGTGCGGCAAGTACAAGCGCGTGCGTTTCAAGGGCATCGTGTGCGAACGCTGCGGTGTGGAAGTGACGCGTAGCCGCGTGCGCCGTGAACGCATGGGCCACATTGAACTGGCCGCACCAGTCACGCACATCTGGTTCTTCAAGGGTGTGCCGAGCCGTTTGGGTTACCTGCTCGGTATCGCGCCGAAGGAACTCGAGAAGGTCATCTACTTCGCCTCCTATATGGTCACGGGCGTCGATGAAGAGGCACGTCACAACGACATGCCGGACCTGCAGGACGAGTTCGACACCGAAATCAAGAACCTCGAACGCCGTCGCGACCTCGAAATCGAAGCCCGCGCCAAGAAAGTGGAGGAGGACCTGGCGGCCCTCGAAGCTGAAGGCGAGGTCAAGGGCAGCCAGCGCACGAAGCTGCGCAACGGGGCCGAGCGCGACATGGCGGCCATCCGCCAGCGTTTCGATGACCAGATCGCACGTTTGAACACCGTGTTCACGCATTTCAAGGGACTCAAGCCCGGCGACATGGAAAACGACGTGGACCTGTGGCTCGAAATGAAGGATCGTTACGGCGATTACTTCGAGGGCTGCATGGGTGCCGAGGCGATCAAGAAGCGTCTGCAGGATTTCGATCTGGAAGGCGCGGCCAAGGAACTGCGTGAGGAAATCGAGACGGGTACGGGCCAGCGCAAGGCTCGCGCGTTGAAGCGCCTCAAGGTCGTCAACGCGTTCCTGACCACGGGCAACAAGCCTGAGGCCATGGTGCTCGACGTGATCCCGGTCATCCCGCCGGACCTGCGCCCGATGGTGCAGCTCGACGGTGGCCGTTTCGCCACGTCGGATTTGAACGACCTGTACCGCCGCGTGATCAACCGTAACAACCGACTCAAGCGACTGATTGAGCTCGGCGCCCCTGAGATCATGCTGAACAACGAAAAGCGCATGCTGCAGGAAGCTGTGGATTCGCTGTTCGACAACGGCCGTCGTGGCCGCCCGGTGACGGGCGCGTCGAACCGTCCGCTCAAGTCGTTGAGCGACATGCTCAAGGGCAAGCAGGGCCGTTTCCGTCAGAACCTGCTCGGTAAGCGCGTGGACTACTCCGGCCGTTCCGTCATCGTCGTCGGCCCGAGCCTGCGTATGCACCAGTGCGGTCTGCCCAAGCCGATGGCTCTCGAACTGTTCAAGCCGTTCGTGATCAAGCGCCTTGTGGACTTGAACTACGCGCAGAACATGAAGAGCGCCAAGCGTCTCGTGGACCGCGGTGACGCCGAGGTGTGGGGCGTGCTCGAAGAGGTCATTGCCGAGCATCCTGTGCTGCTCAACCGTGCACCTACGCTGCACCGTCTGGGCATCCAGGCGTTCGAGCCGATCCTCGTGGAAGGTAAGGCCATCCACCTGCCGCCGCTGGCGTGCGCGGCTTTCAACGCTGACTTCGATGGCGACCAGATGGCAGTGCACCTGCCGCTGTCGGCTGAAGCGCAGGCTGAGGCCCGTTCGCTGATGATGGCGTCCGACAACATTCTGAAGCCGGCTGACGGCCACACGGTCACGATGCCTTCGCAGGATATGATCCTGGGTCTGTACTACCTGTCCACCATTGTGGACGGCGCCAAGGGCCAGGGCCGCGTGTTCTCGTCGCTTGAGGAAGCGCAGATGGCGCTCGACCTGCACGAGATTGACATGCAGGCCAAGGTGCTGATCCGTCTGCCGCAGGACTTCGTGCTGCCTACCGATTGGGAGCCGGGCGAAGTCACGGTGGTCGATCCTGAGCCGGGCAGCCCCGAAGTGGTCAAGGAGGAGCGTTTCACTGACGGTTCCGTGCTGTTCGCTACGTCGATGGGCCGTTTGCTGTTCAACGAAACACTGCCGACCGACTACCCGTTCATCAACGAGCAGGCCCCGAAGGGCAAGCTCTCGAAGATCGTGGACGACATCGCTACGCGTTACTCGACGCAGCAGGTGGCCGCAGTGCTCGACGCATTGAAGGATCTGGGCTTCACGCGCGCCCCATGGTCGGGCGTGACGATGGCCTTCTCCGACATCGTGGCCCCACCGGAAGGTGACGAGATCATCAAGGGCTATGAGGACCAGGCCGCCAAGGTCAACAACCAGTACGACATGGGTCTGTTGACTGAGGAGGAGCGCCGTCAGGAGCTGATCAACCTGTGGACCGAATGCACCGACAAGGTCGCTGACGCCATGCGTGAGAACTTCCATGACGACAACAACGTGAACATCATGGTGCAGTCGGGCGCTCGAGGCAACTGGATGCAGATCCGCCAGATCGCGGGTATGCGAGGCCTCGTGGCTAACCCGAAGGGCGAGATCATTCCGCGTCCTGTCAAGTCCAACTACCGTGAAGGCCTGTCGGTGCTCGAGTACTTCATCTCGCAGCACGGCGCCCGTAAGGGTCTGGCCGATACGGCATTGCGTACGGCAGAGTCGGGTTATCTGACGCGTCGACTCGTGGACGTGTCGCAGGAAGTCATTGTGCGTGAGGAAGACTGCGGTACGAAGCGCGGTCTGCCGATGAAGGTCGCTGAACGCGACGCCCTCGGCAACCTCGTGCTCGTCAAGGCCGCTGACGGTGGCCCGTACTCGCGTCTGCTCGCCGCCGACGTGCTCGACCCGCAAACGGGTGAAGTGCTCTACCATGCGGGCGATGCGCTCGGTATGGACGTGCTGCGCGACCTCGTGGACCACGGTGTCGAAGAGGTCAAGGGCCGTTCGGTGCTGACCTGCGAATCCAAGCGCGGCGTGTGCGCCAAGTGCTATGGCTGGTCGCTGGCCACGAACAAGCTCGTGGACGTTGGCGAGGCCGTCGGCATTGTGGCAGCCCAGTCGATTGGTGAGCCTGGTACGCAGTTGACGCTGCGTTCGTTCCACTCGGGTGGCGTCGCTTCGGCTTCCGATATCACGCAGGGTCTGCCTCGTGTGACCGAGTTGTTCGAAGCCCGTACTCCTAAGGGTGAGGCGCCGATCGCCGAGTTCGCCGGCACGATCAAGGTCGAAGACACCGAGCGCGGCCGCCAGGTCACGTTGACGCCCGATGACACGGCAGTCGAGCCGATCACGTATCCCGTGACACGTCGTGCGCCGATGCTCGTCAAGGATGGCGAACATGTGGCAGCTGGTACGCAGCTGATCGAGGGTTCGGTTGATCCGAAGAAGATCCTGCGCATCCTCGGCCCGCGTGCCGCCCAGATGAACATCGTCGAAGAAGTGCACAACGTGTACCGCTCGCAGGGCGTTGACATTCACGACAAGCACATCGAGGTCATTGTGCACCAGATGCTGCGCCGTGGGACCGTCATCGACTCTGGTGACACGACGCTGCTGCCTGGCGAACTCGTGGACCAGATGAAGTTCAAGGAGGCCAACAAGGCCGCTGTCGCCAATGGCGGCAAGCCGGCTGTGGGCCGTCCGGAACTCATGGGCATCACAAAGGCGTCGCTGGCCACCGATTCGTGGCTGTCGGCCGCTTCGTTCCAGGAAACGACGCGCGTGCTCACTGAAGCCGCGCTGTCGCAGAAGGAAGATGACCTCAAGGGCCTCAAGGAGAACGTGATCATCGGTAAGCTGATCCCGGCCGGCACCGGCCTGGCTCGCTACCGTAACGCCGTGGTGGAGCCCGACAAGGCGATCCGCGACACGATCTACCCGAACTTCGGCCTGACCGAAGACGGCGATCTGGCCACGGACTTCTCGGACGCCGACCTGTCTGATGTGGACTTCTCCAGCATCGACTTCGGTGATTTGAAGCTCGGCGACGACTTCAACCCGGATGACTTCCTGAACGACAACGGAGGCCAGATGGACTTGGGTGACGACTTCTTGCTCTGATCCCAGAACACCTCACACAAGGGGCGCTTTTCCGCTGATACCAGCGGGGAGCGCCCCTTGCGCTTTGCCGGGATGCTATTGTGCGGTGCTCTTATCGTGTGGCCGAGTTGTGGTTGAGTTGCCCGCTCTCTTCTCATGTCACCCGCCACGCCCCCTCTACTGCAGTCCCTTTGGCTATTTCATTAGATGAAGAGCTTGCGCACGGCACCCGTGATCTGTGATAAGACAGAACGTATGCAGCAAAAATTACCGTACCCTCCGCCACCAGAATTTGGGTGCTACAACGACGATGTTGCGGGCGCCGCGGCCGCGGATGCCAGCGTGCAGGATTCCTTCGTTGATCATTCCGCGAGCGCTGCGGGCTTCAATACTGCCGCCGAGAATCCGGCCGCCGAGAACGCTTTCGTACAGAACTCTGCCGCAGACGCTTACGCAGCAGACACTTACGCAGCGAATGCTTACGCCGACCCGGCTGTATCGGACGACCATGATGACGTCGACGAAGGCGAACCGCTCGAATACACTGCCGAGGAAGGGGCCACGGGCAGTGAGGAGTGGGATGGCACCGTGTTGTCAAGCGTGTTCATGCCCGATGAGACGCCGCAGACCGTCTATCAGATGACGAACCCGGCAACGGGCCAGCAGATTGTCGTCGACATGGGCGTGCTAATGGGCCGCAAGCCGTCTCAAGACATTCCGCAAGGCGCCAAAGCCGTGCGGCTGATTGATCCTACACGCACGGTGTCACGCAACCATGCGGCCATCAGTTTCGACCAGGATGGTTCGTTGTGGATTGAGGATTACGGTTCGCTCAACGGCACGTTCATCATTGACGACGAGGGGGAACACAAAGTGCAGCAGGGCACGCCCGTCCAGCTTGTGCCGCCCGTCAAGGTGCGCATTGGCGATCAGATTTTTGATTTCGATCGGAAATAATCCGCAGCAGTTGCGCTTTCTGAACTAGTACAAAGCCGTTGTACGCATGGTATTGACCTGCGTGCAACGGCTTGTTTTTTTGGGCAACTACAGAAATAAAAATAAACAGAAGGGAACGTTGGGGGACGTTCCCTTCAAACGGAGCTGCTGAGCGTTGACGGCGGGCAGTTACTGGGCCGCCCGCGTTTGCAGGGCCTCGATGGTGGCCGGTTCGTTGAGCTGGTACAGCCAGTCGACGAGCGCTGAATACAGATTTGGATTTATGGCCAGCGCCGGATGCAATTCAGGAGCGTATTGTGCAATCTGTTGCATCTGCGTGGAATCCGTGGTCGTCGCAGCCAACTCGGCAGTGAAACCGTACGGGTTCGTGGCCTGGATCTGCAGCACGGACTGCGCAACCGATTGGGCGGTGGGCTGGACTTGAGCGGCCTGGGCGGCCTGGGCGTCTTGCACAGCCTGATCGGGCTGCGTGTAGACGGGCTGGGCCATGTAGTTGGCCGCGGGTTCCATCGATGCCTGATCGTATTCCTGCTGAAGCTGGGCGAGACCCGACTCCTGTGCGGCCGCGGGCTGAGCTTCGGCAGCAGGCTGGGCTGGCTGGGCATCAGCGTCAGCCTGGGCGGACGCCTCACCGTCAGTCTCAGCGTAGGGCTCGGCGTAACCCTCTGCGTACCCCTGAGCGGGCTGGGCTTGCGACACCGCGACGCCCTCCTCGACATAGCGGTCCTCGACGCCACCGTCGGCAGCCACGTAGCCCAAGCTGGCGGCCATCTGGCGTGCGCGCTCGTCACCGAACTCGGCAATCCAACGCAGCAAACCCGGATACGCGCGCGGATGCGCGGCCACATTGGCTCCAAACTCAGGATTCTCATACGTGACTTTGGCCAGCAGAACGGGATCCGCGTTCGTGTCTTGGATAATCCTTACGGCTTCGTCATAATCCACCATGCTGATGTCCTTCCTTACCTAAAACTTGGCTTGCCCTTCGTCAAGCGTTGGCGTTGTATCGTTTCGTCTTGCACCCATGCCAACTCTCCCACAGTCGTGCCGTGGCGGCTATGACTGCATCGTGCTGTCCATGTCGTCATCGTCATTGGGGACGGTCCATGCGCCAACTGTAGGCTGCGTGGTCGGCATATCAACCACTACGACGCTAACGTTATCATCGCCACCCCCGTCGAGTGCCGCATCGATCAGCAATCGGGCAGTTTGCGCCACATCCTGATGGCTCGACGCAATATGCGCGATCGTCTCGTCATCGACCAACGCATGAAGTCCATCGGAACAAATAATGAACCGGCCTGTGGCCGGCACGGGCGTGACGTCGGGCCGGATGCCGGCTGGCGCGCCCACGCATTGCGTGATGACATTGCGTGCGATTGTGCGATTGACTTCTTGCACGCTCATGCCGCTATCCAACGCTTCCTGGCGGCGCGAATGGTCCTTCGTCAACTGCCGCAACGTCGCCGGGTTGAACGATCCGTCGGGAAACCGGTCCAAATGGTAGGTGCGTGAATCGCCGACGTTGACCACAAACACCGTGCCGGGACCCGATTCGCCAGCCGACAACGCATCGTGGACTGCGAACTGGCGCGCTTCCTCGCTGGTCAGCGTGGCGTCCGCGTCGAGGGCAGCCTTGCGGTGAGTGGCGTGCCTCGCGTGCCTCGCGTGCGTCGGGTGGTTGGCGTGCGCTGAGTGGTCGGTATCTGTCGATTGGGCGCCCTGTGCGGGGTGTTCGCCCTGGCCAAGCAAGGCAGTGGCATCGGGCTGAGCCGCGTGATCGGGTTGACCTGCCGCAGCCTGCTGGCCGTTCGCACTAATCGGGGACAGATCAGTCAACGTAGGGCCGTCAAGATTCTCATCGAGATACTCGCCAGCCTCATCCGATTCGCCTCGCGCGCCAGCTGCGTTCGGTTGCGGCGCGTACTCGCAGACAATGCCCGTGACCGTCGTGCCGGCCACGCCGCCGAGTTCACGACCCAATGCCAGCGTTTGCACCTGGGCTTGGCGCAACGCCTCGCGAATGTCGGCCGGTTCACGGCACGGCATCTGGGCGAGGGTGGCCATCTGCTGGGCTGTGAGTGCGCTCGCCCGTTCACCACCTTGCGCGCCGCCCATGCCATCACAGACCAGGTAGACGCCCGACGACACGACAAAACTGTCTTGGTTGGTTGCGCGGCGTTTGCCAATGTCACTGCATCCGTATGCCGCGATTGCTTGCGCGTTCATGAGCGCTCCTTTCCGCGACGCTTGCGTTGCTTGGTTGTGGCCGGCTTGGTGCCGCCTCGCTTGGCGTCGTTCATCGTACGCGTGGATTGAGCAGTGTCTTTTGATTTCTCATGCACGGCCGAATCCTTTAACGGCCGCTTCGCTGACGCGTGCCATACACCGCGCAACGACAATCGTGTGCGCAACCGGCGCCAACGCGGCAACGCGAACAACATGCGTTTGCGCAACGCGTCCACCGTCTGCCAGTATGCACGCACCTGCTCTTCACTGACGGGCATGCCCGAGAACGCCGCATAATCGGCTGTACTCTGCGCATCATGCAATGCGCGGCCTTTGACATGCAGCTGCTGCGAAATTTGCAAGGCTTGCTCGGAGCGTGTGCCATGCAAGTCCATGCCACTTTGCAACGCGAGATTCGCGACGGACTGCCATCCGGCACCCACGCGCACTTGTGCATTGCCGTGACGCCTGACATAGGCCAGCTGTAACGCTTTGATCAGCAGAATCAATCCCGCGATGCCAAGCACAATCCACAGCGGAGAGCCGTAGAGCGCCACTTGTCCTGTCACATGCCAGAACGTGGCCCAGCCGTTCGGACCCGTATCTTCAGTGGCTTCGTCACCGTCGAGCGACGACTGGCCCGTCGTGTTCTGTTCATCGCGCAACGGGTCGGTCAACGGCAACGGCGGCTGATGCACGAGCGTCTCCGGGTTTGGCGGCGTCAAATCCTGGTCCTCGTCAGGAATCTTCGTCTCCTTCGGTGTCGGATAGAACGGCACCCAACCGTAATGGGCCAGATGAATCTCAACCCAAGCCGTCACATCGTTGCCCGTGAAGTCAATCACTGTGCCATCGGCATGTTTTTGCGTGCGGCTGTCGTCAATGTCGCCATCCTGATTCTTCGGCAGGAATCCCATGACAACGCGACTCGGCAAACCCAGCTCGCGCGCCATCAGCGCCATGGCTGAAGCGTACTGTTCACTATCGCCTACCATGGCCGTGCCAGCCAGCAGTTTCGTCAAACGATAGTTGCCATGACCTGGCAGCGACTCGTGTTCGCCACCAAGACCATGCGAGAACCAGCCTTGGTCACGCAGCATTTGCGCCAAATCCTGCGCGGCTTCACCACCTTGGGATTTGCCGCCAGCCGTGGCCGTGGCCAGTTTGCTGATACTGTTCGGCACATCCTGGGCGGTCGGTTGCTTGATTGAAGCGACTGAAGCTTTCGCAATCTGCTCATCAGTGGGCTGTTCGGGAATCACACCGGTTTCGGTGTACGTCAAGCCGTCCTTCAACCCGGTTGTCAGCAGGCCCGTGTCGGTGCCCGTGTTGTAGTAGAACGACGATTCCAAATCGGTCGGGTCAAATGTCACACTCGTGGCGGCTCCGGCCAACGGCAACCAGTCGTCACGCATGCCTGTATGCACCGTGTATTGCGCGGTGAACTTCGTACCCGTGGTATCAGCATGTATATTCGTGCCGACACGCGTGTAATTTGAGGAATCTGAGGCTTCGCGGGAATCAGAAAGATTCCAAACATTGCCATCGAAACGGTCCATCACAGCCAAACGCACGGCAGTGCCCTCGGGCAGATTCCTGACGGTCAGCAACGTGTCGTCTTTGTGATCGCGCACAAACGCGCGCATGCCACTCAACGGACTCGTGTAATCATATGGGCTCAACGGCGGTTCATAAACGTCACGCAAGATTGTGCGATGCTGGGGCAGCAGCAGACAACCGCCAAACGCAATGGCGCCGGCCGTCACCACAATAACAATGCACGAGAGCAACCGTCCGGCCTCAAGCAGCTGCCAACGCCACGACATCCAGGCCACAAGCATCAGCATCGCCACCAAACCTGTGACGGACGGGAACCAGCCGTCTTGCGTGCCGAGCAGTGCGCAACCGCAGAACTCAAGCAGCACGAGCAATGTTGAAACAATCGAAAGCTTGCCGTTGTTCAACGAACCCACAAAACCGGCGATCACGCCAACCCACAGCACGAGCGTCCACACCGCCATCAACGCGCCCTGCGTGTCGGAAACGGGCGGTGCGATGGCGACGAGATATTTGAACGAACCGAACGTGGCGAACCAACCATCATGCAGCGTTCGCAAACTCGGCAACACATGGCCGATGGCCGTGTCGTTGAGACACACCACCGGGCCGATCACCCACTGCGCGACCACGAGGAAGAACAACTGCCACCACAAACGCAGTGAACGCAGCGCGCCGGCCATCACAATGCCAAACGCAAGCACGGCCGCAGGCACAGCGGCGCGCGCCCACACGCCAACCGACCCATACACGGCAATCAACGCTGTGGACGCAATCAGCGTGGCCAACACAACGATGGCCGCGTTGACAGCCATACGACGCCACTGCACGCCCGACACGTCAAGACGCGAGCCGGGGCCGTTCGTGTTCGTCATCCAAATGACCGAATGCGTGTCTTGCGCCCACGACCCCGTGGTGCTCGTGCCCGTAAAACCGGTGCCAGTGAACGTGCCGGTACCGGTGCCCGTGAACGAAAAATCAGGCAGTGAAGGTTGCTTGTTGTCTTTGGTCATCGCAACGCTCCCATCACCGGCGGCAAATCATCAAGCGAACCCACGGTAGCCAGCGTGAACTCGGGGAACACATGCAGAGCGCGCGGAGCCCCCGGAGCGACCTGCACAACCAAACAGGTGGCAGCCGCCGGAAGCGCCATGACCATATGACGAATATCGTCCAACGGTTTGAACGCGCCGACCGTAATCGCATAGAACGAAGCGTCGGGCGTGAACATCAACGCGCCACGCACCAAATTGCGTTCATCCTGAAAATCGGGTTCAATCGCACTGCACTGGTCCAAAAACTGCGTGGGATTCGCGGGCTTGACATGCGTTGAACCTGCGTTCATGTAGAGCGGACGACCCTCACGCAACGCCTGCACGCCAAGCGAGGCGTGCACGCTCACGGCCAGCTCGAACGCGCGAGAATCCGGGTAATCATCAGGATTCACATCGCACGTGATCGACGTGTCGGTACGCCTCGTCGCCTCAAACTGGCGAATCATCAACGTGCGTGTCTTCGCCGAACTCAACCAGTGCACGTTGCGCACGTCATCGCCGGGCTCATACTCACGCAAGCCATAAAAATCAAGGTCGTCATCCACAATGTCGCCGCTCGGATTGCCCTCAAGATCACGCGGAATGCCAGCATGCAAGCGGTCCAGAATCACAATGTCGGGATGAATGAACACAGTCACGCGCTGCGCAAGCTTGTGTTCATGACGCATCAGGCCAAACGGGTCGCCCTTGCGAATCATCAACGGACCCACGGGCAGCACAGCTCTCGTCACCGCTTTGAAACTGACTGACGTGTGCTTCGACTGGTGCGAACCGAGCATCGGAATGTTGAAACGTTCATGCATGTCACCCATCGGCAGGTCGGCACGCGCGCTCGCCGTGGGAGCTGAGCCCGGATTGCGCACGTCAACCTGCACGTTGACCTCGTCATTGATGCTCACGCGCAACTGCGAAACGCTGATCGTTGCGTCAAACGCCGTGTTGCCCAGGCTCATCACGAGCGCGGCCAACAGCATGACTGTGCACACGATCGCCGCGGCCAACAGCTCATGCCAGCCAAAACAGCCGAACGTGACCCACAACATGATGGCCAGTGCGAGCGTGGCCCATCCCAATGGGGAGACGTAGGCGCGCAGCCAGCGGCGAATATGCCGATGCAGCCGGTGCAGGCGCCGCATAAGGTCGCGGCGGCGGTGAATGGCGCGTGCAGTGCGTGAAGCGCGAGTGGCGCGGGGAGCGCGGGGAGCGCGTGCTGAGTCCGTCATGTTCTTGTCTTATCCCTCAGGTTTGTGGTGGACGGTGGGGGCGGGCAGCAACCCTGCTGGTTCAGACCGCCGACGCGCCCATCTGCGGTGCCGGCACTTCCTCCACGATGCGTTCGATGATGTTCTCGGGCGTCACGGCCGTGAACAGCGCTTCGCTCGTCAACACCATGCGGTGCGCGAGCACAGGCACGGCCAGCGCGTTGATGTCGTCGGGCACCACATAGCCGCGGCCCTGCGACGCGGCCCACACGCGAGCGCAGCGCGTCAACGCGAGCGCGCCACGCATCGAGGAACCCACCGCAACGTCGGCATGATGGCGCGTGGCTTCCACGAGTCGCACAATATATTCGAGCAGCACATCATCAATGAATACCTGCTCGGCGATTTGGCGCATCTCAAGGATTTCCTTGCGTGAAATAACAGGGGAGACGCTCGATGCGCGGTCGCGGATGTTGACTTGCTTGAGCAGGTCGATGCTGAACTCGTGTGCCGGGTAGCCGATTGTTGTCTTGATCAGGAAACGGTCCATCTGCGCTTCCGGCAGCTTGTAGGTGCCGAGCTGTTCCACCGGATTCTGCGTCGCGATCACAATGAATGGTTGCGGCACGGCATACGTGACGCCGTCCACCGTCACCTTTTGCTCTTCCATCACCTCAAGTAACGCCGACTGCGTTTTCGGTGAAGCACGGTTGATCTCGTCCGCGAGCACGACGGACGCGAACACGGGACCCTTGCGGAACGTGAAATCACCCGTTTTCTGGTCGTAGAACGTCACGCCCACCACATCGGACGGCAGCAGATCGGGTGTGAACTGGATGCGCTTGAACGCTTCGTCCGCGTTGTCATCAGCTAGCGAATGCGCCATACCGCGCGCGAGCTGCGTTTTACCCGTGCCCGGGTTGTCTTCCAACAGAATATGACCGCCCGCAATCAGCGCCGTGATGCACTGGCGCACGGGCACATCCTTGCCGACGACGACTTGCGACACGTTCTCCTGGATCTTCTGGAAATCCTGTGCAAAGCGTGCGATGTCCTCCTTGCTGGCCGTCGAGGCTCCGGCCTGCACTCCGAGCGGCGGCAGGACCGCGAGCGTCGTGTTTGTGGTGGAGGTTGCGGGCTGGGGGGAGGTTGCAGCGGGCTGGGGAGAGGTTGCAGCGGGCTGCGTGGAGGTTGCTGGCTGCGTGGAGGGCGTCGGCTTGGCGGGCATCGCCGGCATCGGGTGGGTGGGCTGAGCGGCGGGTTGGGCGTGCGTCTGCGGGGTCGACAGTGGCGTGGGCTGCGGGGAGGTGGGGGAGATGGAAGAAGCAGCGGAGGCCGTGGCATTCGACATGTCGGTGGTGCCGTGCGTGCGCGGCGGCAGGTCGGGCATCTGCACATGCGGCATGTGAGATGCCGTCGCGCTCGCTGAGCTTGCGAGCGCCGTTGCGTCCGCATGTGAGGTCGCGTCGGCCAGCACCGTGGAATCCGCAGCGGCCGCCGGCCCAGGCTGCGCGGCGGTTTGATCGGCCAGAATCGTCTCTTCCGACACGTCCGGTTGGGAGGCGAGGATCGTTTCTTCAGAAACGTTCTGCGGCTGGTTCGCTGCTTGATTCATGATTATTTCTCCTTATGGGGTTCTGACGTTTCCATGCATCATGGCATCCACGATGCGTAAGCTATGCGGTTGCCCGATCGGGCGGCAAGCGAATGATGCCTGCCGCCGCAAATCAGATGAACTTGACTGTGTTCACGGGCAGGAATCCTTGTTGCTGCCATAATTGGCGGAACACAGACGGCGACTGCAAGCGCGATGTGCGCGATGTGCGCGGTGTATGCCACGCACTCGGCGACGCTGCGGCGGGTCGGTTGAGGAGGACGAGTCTGAAGGCTCGGGGTCTGGGGTTGGGGCAGCCGGACGTGAGTTTGTGGTGTCATATGGACCGGACTGGGCTGTTCTCAATGAAGGGTCAGTTTGCAACGTCAGCTTCCACTGCACATCATCAGGCCAATTCCAATCTTCATGCACAGTCAGCGTTTGGCCATCATAAGGGGAGTCAATGGTCTTCAGAGGACTGTTGTCAGCTTTCTTGAAGAACATGATTGAAGCGGTGGATGCGCCATCGTAGCCCTTGCGATCAAACGCATTGTCTTGAATATGGAGCCTGATTGTATTGCGGTCGGTCCATTCAACACTGGAGTCATTGGCATTCACCTCAGGTTCAACCTTCAATACCGCATCACTGTGGGCAACAATCTCCGTTGTGTTCTTAGAGTGTTGCTTATAGTGATTGGTCACCCTAATCGTGGGGCATGGTTGCCATCGTCCAATCTTGGCCGTCGCACGAGTTCCGGATGGGTCAAGCGTCGCATTGTCGCTGACGGTAATGCCAGTGCTCTTCCCAGGATTCGTCCAAGTATAAACGCAAGTACCTTCGGTTTTATCCTCATTGGGGGTCAAACCGTCAAACTTCGGATTTCCAACAGCGGACGCCGACAGAGGGGTAGGTACCTCTTTGCTGATTGGCTTCGTTGCACTATGTGCGTACGTCACGCTACCGGTCACGGTATAGGTTGGACTCTCATTGATTTGCTCACGGACATCAATGGTGAATGTCTGATTGCCGCAAGATTGCGGACCTTCCTTGGCATCGGTCACTTCAATCGCTTTGCAGCCGGCATTGTGGTCATTGCCGGTATTGACTGTGACCGTGATGATTTCGTCTTGCGGATTGAACGAAGCGTTTATGCTCGGTTCCTCCGGCGTGCCATAGAAATCACCCGACAACTTATGACCCTCAGAAGTGACCGGGCCAAAATCAGCGTTCTTGCTTTCAGCGACAACATAAGCTTGATACGTGGTCGCCTTGTTGATCGCGTCGGGATCAACACTAAGGTCGCAGCTGGTCGCGCCTACGGATGCGGATGATTCAGCAAGCTTTTCGTTCGCAGAGGCACCGATATACACGGTGTACCCGCTGAACTGCTTGTCGGTATATTTGGGTTTGTTCCAAGTCACCTTCACCGTGTTGCCACCGGTGACCACAGCGCTCGTGATCTCGGGTTTGTCGGACGCACGATCCGGCGTGGCTTTTAGCTCGTTGGAGGGTTCGGAAACGCCGACTTTGTTCGCCGCTGTGACACGGAACGTGTATTCGGTGCCATTGGCCAAACCAGTGATGTTGCATTGCATGGCGGTGCCGCAGTCCTGGGAACCATTGGCCCACACCACTTCATACTTTGTGATCGGGCTGCCACCCTCACCGTTTTGCGGCATCGACCAGTTGAGCGTGACTGAACCATCCGCGGCTTTGGCGGCCGCCAGAATCGGAGCCATCGGCTTGCCAATCACCGCGAACGTGATGGTTGCCGTCACATAACGGTTCTGGTCGTTCGTGGCATCGGCCACAGTGACGACGACGGACGACTGCGTGCGGTTCAAATCCTTGGCCGCAGTCACCGCAATCGAATCGCCCTCCACGGCCACGCTGAGCTTGGAGCCTTCAGCGGCCGTGGCCGACATAATCTTCAACGGCTTATCGGAGAACGGGTTTTGCGCCTGCTCCAACACATTGACCTTTTTGGTTTCACCAGCGTTGAGTTCCACTGTCTGATTCGGCACTTGGGCCAACGGTTTCTTCGATGCCACAACGCGTGCCGTCACACCGGCCGTGATCGGCGTGCCCTTGCCGTATTCAATCGTGAACGTGATTGAGGTTTGCGCACCAGGCTTCGTGCCAGCCGGAGCGCTCACGGTCAGCTTGCCGTCCGAGGTCAGTGACGACTCGATACCGTTGCCGCCCTGACCGCCCGCATACGTGAACTTGCGGTCTTCCTCAGCGGCAGTGGAATGCGTCAACGCCGTCAAATCCACTGTGGTCGGTTGTTCGCCAGCTTCCACGTCCACGGTGGTCGTCGAGAATGTAGGTGCTGGAATCTCATGGCCAATCACGGTGATTGGCAATGTGATCACGCTTGAATTGACATGCTTGACCGATCCAGCATTCGTGCCTTCACTCTTGCCGTCAGTCACAGTGAACGTGATCGAGGCCGGGCCGCCATAGTCTTTGTCGGCTGTAAACACCATCGTCTGGTCATCCTTGAGCTGGCCGGAACCCTTGGTGGCACTGACCGAACCCTTTTCAATAACAGGCGTCTTGCCGGCGCCCACGCGCACATAATCGGCGACTTTAAGCGTGACGGGTTCGCCCGCATTCACGCTGATCGGCGGAGCCTTACGCAGCAATGGCGGGAACACGCCATAGGCAGGCACTTGGATGAACGCCGTCGACGTGATGCCATGTGTCGTGTTCGTGACCGTGTAAGGCACGGCACGCGCTTCATCGGTCAATTCCACATTGATCGTGGTCGTACTGCCAGAAACCAACGAGGCATGGTCGGTGGCTGACGGATCCACAGCCACTTTCAGCTCATCCAACGAGCCCGACGGATTGGCAATCCACGGGGAAACGTCCACGTCCACGCTGCGCTTATCAATCGTCGCGATGGCCGGCACACGGTAATCGTAGGCTGTCGGGGCTTGGATTTTCGCATCCGGGTCCACGGTCACACTCAATGTGGCCGTATCAGTGATGCCCGCATCGTTCGAAATCGTATACGTGATATATCCGATACCCGCTTTGCCTTTGGTCGTGAACGAAATCTGGTTGTCGTGCACGGTCACGTCATCAAGATTCGTGACCTCCACATCTTTCGACAACGTCAATTCGGAATCATCACTCGACACGTCATTGATCAGCACGGGCACGGTCGTTGACGTGTGCGGACGCAACGTGATCTCATCGTTGCGCGCATACACGTTGGAATTCGCGCCATCACTGAAAATGCCGACGCGAGCCGTAGCCTGGGCACGCCGTCCCGTCCAATCCTCAACGGCATAGGTGAATTCATCAGTGCCGAAACTATCGTCATAGGCTTCGTAGACCAAATAATCGGAGCCGACTTCAGTGACACGGCCCTTGGTTGGCGCTTTGTTGCCCAAACCGGTCAACTGCACATCGTCGCCATCGGGATCAATGCCACGCAGCGTTACGGGCACACGGATTTTCTGCCCGGCCGCCACCTGGGCTTCCGTTGCGATAGGCGAGGGGGCGTTCTTGTTTTCCGCATCAGCACGATGCACGTCAAACGTGATCGTGGCCGAAGCCGTATAGCCCAAATTGTCGCGCACCGTATAGGTCACGGGGTAGGTGCCGGGCTCTGTGGGAGCCAGGTAACGCACCACGTCGGCCGAAACGAACGCCAAACCTTTGAACGTGGCCTCATCATATTTGAGCTCGTTGTCCACGCTAATCGACGTGCCGTCACTATACGAAACATGGTCGGGCACATCCACCGACACAATGCCGCCCGTACGCACGGAAACCTTCACATTCGAAGCTTTCGGCATGCTGCTGGAACGTTCAAAGTTTGCGGGCTGCAACACAATCGTGCCTGTGGAACGTCCTGCGCCATTGGCGACTTCGTAGCGGATTGAGACGGGCTTGGTTGGGGCTGTGATTGCCGTGATATAGACGCGTTTGTTCGCGACCATACCGACTTTGACGTTCGTGCCGTCAGCCGTGGGCGCTTTGACCGAGGTGACCGACAACACGCCGCCCAACGGATCGATATCGTTCGTCAACGGTTCCACAATCGCCGTGTTATCGGCGCCCAGCAACGCCGTATCGTTGACGGCGATTGGCTTGGCCTGGTCTTCGGTCATCGGTTCGACTTCCACACGCACCAGACCCGTGGCGGGAATCGTGCCCTGTGTGATCGTGTACGGCACGTAATACGTGCCTGGCGTCTGGGCTGTGAACGTGAACGCCATTTCGGAAGCCAGCATCGACGTGCTGACTTTGTCGACTTTGTCAACGCTCGTCAACTGTGCCGGATCGGCGCTCGTGCCATGCACATACGGCCGCAAATCCACGCGTGTGGGCGTGTTCGGCGTCGTGCGCTTAAGCACGGGATCAATATGTGCGGGCAACGTATGTGCCGGACGCACGGAGAAATAAATCGATTGCGTGGCTGTGTCGGTGCCGTCGGTGACCGTGACGTTGACAGTGGCGTTGCCTTGTTCCATGCCGCCCGAATTGAACGTGAGCTGGCCGTCGGCACGCGTGGACACAGTGGCCTTGTCACTGTTGTCAACAGTGGCGGACAGCAATGTCAACGGATCGCCGTCGGGATCTTTGAACGTGCCCAACGCGTTCATCGTATACGACGCGTTCTGCTCAACCATGATTTCCTCAGGCTTCTCATGACTTTGAGGTGCGCGATTGCCCGCACGCGTCACATCGAGGTGCACAGTGGCTTGCGACGTCTGCTCATGGCCGTCGGAAATCGTGTAGGTGAAACTTGCCTTGCCCGAAGACGCCGCCGTGGCGTCAAGCTGGATGAACCTGCCGTCATACGCGATGGAAGGTTTCACGCTGCTGTCTTTGGGAGCGCTCACCTCAGTGATGCGCAACACGGAGCAATCGGTTTGCTGGTCATTGCGCAGCACGTCAAGCACTTCATGGCTGCCCGGGCGCACGCCGAACGAATCGTCTTCGGCTTTGATCTTGCCTGATGTTGCCGAGCATTCCTTCGCGAAGTCGTTCGTGTTCGTGGTGGTCTGATCATTGCTTTGCTCGGTGCGTGTTTCCTCGGTTTGCATCTTCTGCCATTGCAGTTTGATCACGTCGGTCGAATCATCAGGATTCCACAAATACCCGTTCGTCGTGTCGTTGAGCACCACCAAACGATGGTTCACACGGAAACGCAGTTTGGATGTGGCCGTGATCTCTTGCAACGTCTGATACGCCGGTTGTGCATCGTTGGCCGCGCACACGCGCAAGAAATTGCGGGATTGCTGGCTGAACGCGGCATACGCGCATCCATTGACCGACACCGGCTGTGCAGCCTCGCCATTGCCGCCCGAGGGCAGCGAGACGGGCGTGCCTTTCTTCACGTCGATCGTGCCCGTGCCGCCCGCATAGGACACAGCCACCCAATCCGACTGCTGATCATCGGCAGGAGGCGCTTGCAATGTCATGGATTTCACGCCTTCAAACTGAGCGCTGTGTCCGGGCCAGAACACCTGGTCGTCATGCGTGACGAATGGTACGTCGTTCACCACGGTGAACGAATCCACTTCCATGGCCTTGCCACCCGTAGGCGAGTCAATCGTGACGGGTTTGTCGGTATTGCGCTGCTCGACTTTGAGCACTGCGCCATCAGCCGGACGATACCCGTACACGGTGCCGTCATGCGTGACCACAGCCATGCCATTGGCACCCAGTTTCAAGTCGGGATCGGCATCGGCCGGCTTGGCCGTGGTCACATCGGCAGCGTCGGCAACCCACATGTTGCCACGCGTCGTGTCAACGAACGCCACCGTGTCGCCGCCAATCAGCGTGTGCATGCCGGTTTTGGTCGCCGTCGAATCGCTCATCGCAATCGTGGATGCTTCAATGGCGCTGGTTTGCGCATCTTCGGCCAGCATGGTGGTGCCGTTGTATTGCGCCACGTCGAACTGTGGTGAACCGGCGCGCACCGAAGCATCGGCCTCCTTGAGGCGTGCGTTATAACGTGCGGCTTTGCCATTGGCGGTGGAGGTCACCCATACGGTGCCGTCATCGAGCTGCAAATGGCGTTGTGTTACCGAACTGATGATGATCGCGCCCACAATCATTGCAACCATCGCGAGCAGCGCGACCACAGGCAGCAGCCAAGGGCGCTTGCAATTGCTGATCAACGCTTGCAGCCGTGCGCTGCGGCGTTGCGTGCGCTCATAGGATTGCGCTGATTGTGGTCCTTGCGGCTTGTTGAATAAGGCCATGATTCGCGTCACCCTCTCTCGTCTTGTGCTTCTCTCAAGTGGCGTGGTTCAATCTCGGATCAGTGAATGGTTGGCGTTAGCGCGTGGCGCATACGGGCACGGCTTGCGACATGCTGCGGTCGGCGCGGATGATGCTGACCTGGATGCAGGTCTGGGCTCCTGGTGAGGCCGGTACGCTGACATGCGTGTCTGTGGTGATTGTGGCCGCTTCGGAGGAGTTCGCACCATCGAGCAGATTCCAGCTGTATTTGTCACCCGTTTGCGGATCGGGATTCGACCAGCTGAACACGGCCGAGTCTCCACGAATCGAGCCGGACAACGCTTCCGGACCGGGCACCACGGCAGAACCCGCGTAATCGCCAGTGTCGGCATTGGTCGATTGTGAGGCGGTGGCATTGGGATTGACGACGGCCACGGAACTCGATTGGCCACGGTCGATATTGGGCAACACAACGAGCACGACGACGAGTGCAATCAATGCGAATGCGGCCACAATGCTTGACGCAATGACGATGCCGCGACGCATCTGCGCGCCTGAAGCGCCATTGACTGCTGCGCTTGCCCCTGCCGCGCCAGGCATGCCGGCTCCAAGTGCTCCCGTGGCTGCGGCTGTGGCCGCGGCCTGCTGCCTGGTCAACGCGCGCGAGAACCGTTCCACACCTTCCACAGTCACGGGTGTGGCATGGCCGAACGCATGTTGCTGCGCCTCTTGTAAGGCATATGCGAATTCCAAGACCGAGTAGTAGCGGTCTTCACGGTTTTTGCTCAGCGCCCGCGCGAGCACATGCTCGACTTCCTCAGGCACGTCGGCCCGGTTGAGTGCCGGCAGTGGACGGTTCATGATGGCTGACGCCAACTCCTGTTGCGTATGCGGATGGTAGCCGTATTCATAAGGCGATTTGCCCGCGAGCATCGCATACAATGTGGCGGCCAGCGAATACATGTCGCTTTTCTCGTCGCCTCCTCCTTGCGAGCGCAACACTTCCGGAGGCGCCCATGGCAGCGAATAGCCGGTGGCGCGATGGTCGTAAATGTTTGTGGCGATGCCGAAATCAGCCAATGCGGGCAGTCCCTGGTCGCTGATCAGCACGTTGCTGGTTTTGATGTCGCGGTGCACAATGCCCGCGCGATGTGCCGTATACAGCGCGCTGGCCAGATTGATGCCGATGTCGAGCGTTTCGTCCACGCCATACGTGCCATGGTCGAGCAAGTCTTTCATGTTGCCGCGCGTGGCGTATTCGAACACGATGAAACTGCGGCCGTCATCGGTCACGCCTGTTTCATAAATCGAAAGGATATAAGGGTGCGTTGAGAGTTTGGCCATGAAATTGGCTTCCGTGCGGAACCGTGCCCCCGCGCGCGGGTCCAAGCGTCCTCGGCTGACTTTGATCGCCACTTGCCGTTCGGTGCCATGCTGCTCGTAGAGGAACACGGCCGCCGTCGTGCCTTCACCCAAAGCGCGCACATAACTGTATCCATTAAGCTTGGGCGGCTGCACCGGGGCACGTTTGCCCGCATGCGCTGACGTCGAGGGACGTCGTGTGTGTCCTCTCATTGGCGTGTTCTGCGCAGCCATAGCCGATGTTGTCCTTTCGTTCATGTGCGCATAACAGGTCGGCGCCGGCTCAGTATCCGCTGGTTGACGGTACTGCTTCGGTACATGATCACGGCATGATCACGACCTATGCGCATATGGATGGAAGCCCCGCTGATAGTCTATGGGGGCATCCTATGGCGGTGCAAGCGGTAGTTCAATATTTTTAGAAATTAACTCATGTTGAGGTAGAAACATTTTTTGATGCACGCTAAGCTCAATATTGGCACGGGGAGCTCAGACTCATACGGGCAGTTTTGGCTGGAATCGCAATGTTGGGAGGGTCTCTTGCAGCAGCGTACACACAATACTCACGCCAGAGAAACAGGCAGCGAAGCCACGCAGAGCGCTGCAATTCGACTGGTTGTTGGTCCCCCGGCCAGCGGCAAGACGCGCACACTGTTCACACATATGGTGGACGCATGCCGAACTGAAGGTGATGATCGCGTGGTCATGGCTGTGACCAATCGTCAAATTGCCGACGCATTGTCGGACGATTTGATCCGCCAATTGGGCGTGACTTCGCAGGCCAGGCCTGTCACCACGTTGAACGCCGTAGCGTTCCGTCTAATCACTGAGCAGCGCGAGCGAGAGAACCGCACGTTGCCGCGCCTGATCAACGGCGCCGAACAGGATTTGCTGTTGCGCCGCGTGTTGGGACGCCATATTGCGCAAGCACAAGCGGGAGAGACGTGCGCGACGTGCGAACAGTTGCGCGCTTATTTTGAGCAAGATCATTGGGAGCGCGTCATTTGCAACCAGAGCGCGCCTGTTGACGCGGCCGCACCAACGGCAGCGCAGACGCTGGCGCAAGAAACGCCTGACATGTCCGGTTCCAACGCCAACGCCAATGTGCTGACGTTGCAGCCGCAGACGACGGCCAGCCTGTTTTTGGAAGGCATTGATGGTGAATTCATTGCGCAAATGCGCGACATGTTGGCGCGCATGGCCGAAATCGGGTTGACTGACGTTCAGGAGAGCGAGTATCTCGATGCCGTGCGCGATACGGGGCTGACGGGCGAGCGTTTGCGCACGCAATGGCATCTGGCATGGGCGTTGCGCCGCGAATACGCGAGCGAAGTGGCGCGTGCGTTCCCGCATGAGTATCGTCTCGACCCGTCGGAACTGCTTGGAGCAGCCGCCCGACTCGTACGCGACCAGGCCGAGCCGCCGATGTTGCGTGAGCTGATCATGGATGACGTGCAGGATTTGACACTCGCCGGACTGGCGTTCCTGCAAGCCTTGGCCAGCAGGGGGGTGCGGCTGACGTTGGCCGGCAACCCTGACGAATCCGTGCAGACGTTCCGCGGTTCCTACCCGGAATATGTGTTCCGCGTGCTGCGCGACCAGATGCATGCACAAGTCACACACTTGCAGCCGTTGCGTCACGACTCGAGCCCATCGGTCACGCCCACGATGCTCGACACCGTGGCCTCACGCGTTTCATTGTCGATCGAAGCGATCGAACCGACCGACACGGCCATGCCGCACCGCTTGGGCAAACTCCCCGCGCATGAGGGCGCATGGCCGATCCGTACGTTGGACAACACGGACGCGCGTCTGCTTGACGGCACGTTCAAAGGGCTGGTCTACCGTTCGGCACAAGAAGAGGAAGACAATGTGGTGTGGCGTATCAAATCGCTGCATTTGGACCATGCCGTGCCGTGGAACAACATTGCCGTCATCATGCACGACAACGCGGCGATCCGCACGTTGGGTGCGCGCTTGCGTCGCGACGGCGTGCCTGTGCGCTTCTCATCTGTCACGCGTGCGCTGATTGAAGAGCCGTTCGTGCAAGCGCTGTTCGCGCTGATTGAGCTCGCGCAGATGCGCAACGCAGGCATCGCCCGTTCCGGCATGGGCGAGCGCCAGGCCGTGGCGTGGGTGGCCTCTCGCGTGCGCAGCATCGCCGCCAGCGCGCTGCTGCAACCGGCAGGACGCGCGCAAGACACTGCCGACCAGCCGTTGCATTTGGAAACAATCGAGACGGCCATGCAGGCCATCGACTCGCTTTCCAGCGTGGTCAAGCATGCTCCCGCTGCCACCGACTCCACGCTGCTCACTTCGCTGGAAGAGCAGTGGCAGGCTCTACACGCCGACTTTGTTGCGTCCGCGCGGCAACATCATGATGATTTCCCCACACTGACCATTGACAACTCCAACTTCGACGAATCCGCGCGTAACGAAGAACCATTGAGCTTCGGATCGGATGCGATGACGCTGATGCTGATGCATGACGGAGCCCCCAAGCTGCTTGACGCGTTGCAACTAATCATGGGCCAGTCGCGCACAATCATGATGTACCGCCGGCTGTGGTCGCTCGTGCACACAATCGCGCAACAATTCGCCACCCAACCGCGTATGATGCCGGCTGATGCGCTCGCCTGCGCATGGAACGCCACGAACGTGGCCAAACGTTGGCAAACAGCCGCGTTCACGAACAATGCGGCCGGACGCGCAGCCAACGACCGGCTCGATGTGGCGATGCGTCTGTTTGAATATGCCAATGGTGCAAGCGAAGGCACGACGATCACAGCGTTCATCGACCAAGTCCGCCAACTGCAGATTGAAGCCGACTCACTGGCCAAAGTGGCACCGATCGACCAGGCCGTCACATTGACGACACCAGCCGGAGCCGCCGGACGGCATTGGACGCATGTGTTCATGCCGGCCGTGCAAGAAGGCACATGGCCGAACCTCGTGCCACGAGGCACGATGTTTGGTGGCGACGACCTTGTGCAAGTCGCACTCTACGGCGCACCAACGTTCATGCGTGAAACGCAAGGCGGCCAACATGACCTGGCCGTACGCGAAGTGCTGGCCAACGAGCAAAAAAGCTTCCTCGTCGCGTTGACACGCGTCGACCCGACTGCCCAAGGCGGCAGCGTATGGCTCAGCGCCGTGGCCAGCGAAGACACCGCTCCATCTGAATTCCTCTTCGCATATGCGCCCGAATGGTTCAACGACCGTGAAAACCCATATTGGCAGCCATTGCAACGCTTGGCAGCCATGGGTGAAACCGACGACACCGATCATGTGGCAGCGCAGCAGCTCAAGGATTTGAACGAGGACGCACGCGGTATCATTGCGCTCGCACGCATGGTGTTGACCGATGAGACAGCTTCGCTCAACGATCCGCGAGTACGTGACGCGGCGATGGCGCTCGCCCGGTTGGCTGCAGGAGGCGTCAGTGCGGCTGATCCGGCCAACTGGCCGTTTGTGGATGACACGCAATCGGACACCATGCAATCGGATACCACAGCACAGTCCAATGCTACGTTGCCAGCTGGCGACAATACGGTTGGCAATACGGCCGCGAATGCCAGTATGGCCAGCGCTGCCAGTGTGGCTCGTGCCGCGTCAATCATGATGCCGACGTCAATGGATGCAACTGATAGCGCGACCGCTGCCCAGAGTGGTCCAACCATGCCATCAATGCAGCAGTCAGCTGCAGCACAACCATCAGCTGCAGCACAGTCATCTGTAGCGGCAGCCATGCGCCCGCATGATGCGGCTTCCTCAACCGTGCTGGCAACCGCCAATGGCATGCAAACGGTCGTGCTTTCGCCTTCGCAAGTCGACAGTTACTGGGAATGCCCGATTTGCGCCAAACTTGACAAAGTCTATGCGGGTCCGCAACGCGGATCGGTCAGCACCTCGTTCGGCACAATCATCCATGATGTGGCCGCCCATGCCACCGAACAGCATTGGGACAATCCGAAACCTGATTCAGATTTGACCAAGCTTGGCCAGGATGCACGCATCAAAGCGATCAGCGACCTGATGATGACCGAGTTTGAGCAGCGCATGGCCGCAGAGCCTGAACCGAAAACCGCGAAAGAGCGCTACACCATGCAACAAGACAAGCTGCGTGCCCACGACGTGCTCTATGCAATCGCACGATATTTTGTGTTGAGCGACCAAGCGGATTATCCCGCATACAAAGGCTGCCCGCCGCTGGGCAAACTTGTGCAATCGCATGCCGAATCACCGTTCAGGGCTTCGTTCACGCTTGCCGATGTGCTCGACGCCTATAACGCGATGCCCGAAGTTGATGCGATTGACGAATCCACGCTTATCGCAATGATGGGTGTGCTCGTGGATGGTTGGCCGCAGGTCACGCCGCAAGGCTTGCGCATTGAGCTGACAGGCCGCATTGACCGTGAAGAATGGCGTGAACAGCCGGACGGCACGCACACGCTGCGCATTGTGGACTATAAAACCGGCCATAGGCGCACAGGGCCTGAACAGTTCCAGGATTTGCAGCTTATTTGTTACCAATTGGGGTTCGCATTCCCATCGAACGAGCAAGGCCGACGCGTGCGCGATTTGCAGCATATGCCCGTGATCACGCAATGTGATTTGTTCTATCCCACCGACAAGGACGGCAAGCTGCAGCTGCCTGCGCAATCACGCAGTGCCGAAGCGTTGTCGCAGCCCGCATTGTTCAAGCGTGGCGCGCTCAACAGCAGCGCCTATGAACCGCGGCCGTATTTCAAGGAATTGTCTGCACTGTTTGACATATCGTTGCCGCAGGAAGCGCCAGAGGGTGTGCCTGACGAGGCTTGGCAACAGTTCCTTGCGTTGCGTGGCACGTTTGCCATCTGGGCGTTGACGATGATTGCGCGCGTGTGCTATGCGGCGGCGGCCAGTGTGTCCGAACAGTTGACAGCACATCCCGTTGCCGGACATATGTCATATTGCTCGCGCAGTGTGAACCATACGATTTGTCCGGCGTGCGGCCAAGGCGCCGACACGGTATTCGAAACGAGAAGGGGCTGAAACGATGGTCAAGAAAACACCGACGGCGGAGCAGGCCGCGATTATTGAAGCGCCTCATGACGACACGTTCCTGGTGGTGGCTGGCGCAGGTTCGGGCAAAACCTATACGATGACCGAACGCATCATCCATCTGATTGACCAAGGCGTGCCGCCGCAGCATATTCTGGGCTTGACATTCACACGCAAAGCGGCCAGCGAGCTGTTGCAACGCGTCACGAGCGCGTATACGAAGTCGTTGCATGCGGATGATACATCGAACGCCGCACGGTTCATGAAGCCCGAAGTGTTGACCTATGATGCGTTTTTCCAAGGCATCGTGCGTCGATACGGGTTGCTCGTCGGGTTTGACCAGAACGTGCAACCGTTGAGTGAAGCTGGCGCACACCAGCTGATTAGCGACGTTGTGGACGCGAACATGCAACAGGTGCTTGAAGCGTCGAAAGATTATGGTTCGTTCTCGACGATGGTGAACGACGTGTATGCGCTGTCCAACAATATTGCCAGTTCGATGATTGGCGGCGATTGCCATACCTTTGACCAAGCCGTGCAACGCGTGCATGAATGGGACCAGGCGTTCCTTGACCTGCTCGATGAACTGATCGGCGAGCGCGAACTGCCTGAGAAAATCCCCAATTTCAAAAGCGTGCCCAAGCGCACCAAAAAACAGACCGACCAGCAGTATGCCGAAAAAGTCGCGCAAATCAATGCTGAAAACGAACTGATTGGCGAGCAGAAGGCGTTGCAAACCGCCATGGATTTGCGTGAGGTGACACGCAAACGCGAGACGCTGTTGTCGTTGGTGCAGCTGTATGCGCAAGCCAAACAGCAGCGTCATATGGCCGAGTTTGGCGATTTCACAATCGCCGCCTACCAGCTCGTCACGCAATTCCCGTCGATCGGTGAACAGTATCGCCGTCGTTACACGCATGTGCTGTTGGACGAATACCAAGACACGTCCACAACGCAGGCGTCACTGTTGGCCGCGTTGTTCCATCCCGACTCCACGCCCACCCATGCCGATGAAGCCGGTATGCAACCCGCGGGCACATCGGCGGTGGGAGCCGTGGGTGACCCGTTCCAATCGATTTACGCATGGCGAGGAGCCAGTCCCGGCGCATTTCGCATGTTCCAACGTGATTTTGGCTTGCCGCCTACTTATGCGCCGCTGCCGATCACGATGACGCGACGCAACGCGAAGCTCGTGCTTGAAGCGGCGAACGCGTTGACCATGTCGTTGCGTAAAGCGCCCAAACGTCGCAGCAGTTCGCCGATGCGCGAAGTGGATGTGCCTGAACTGACCACAATGGCCACAGCGGATCGTGGCGTGATTGGCATGCAGCACTATGTGACGCGCGGTGAAGAGATTGATGGCATTGTGCGGTTTGTGCATGAAGCGCAACGCAAGTACGGCAGCGTGGACCCTGAGATGGGAGTGGACGCCCAAGCGCCGCATGTGGCACTGCTGTTTAGGTCCAAAACGCATATGGATGAATATCGTGCGGCGCTGGAATCCGCAGGGTTGAGTGTGCAAGTCGTCGGCAAATCGGCATTGCTTGACCGTGCTGAAGTGCGTGATGTGCTCGCGTTGCTGCATGCGGCCAGCGACCATGCCGACGCGGCCCACATGCTGCGCTTGCTGGCCACGGCCCGTTACCATGTGAACGCGCATGACTTGGCGGCGTTCGCCAAATTGGCTGAACAGTTGAACATGCAGCAACGTTATCGGCTGCTCTGCGAAACAGGCGTGGTGAAGCCCTCGGGCAAAGGTGACGACCTTGACGCGGCGATTGCCGCGACGGCGTTGCGCGATCAAAAAGCCGCGGTACGCGAGTATCGCAATAAACTGCCCAACAGCGTGTTCCTCGTCGACACGTTGCTGCACGACGATTTGGCGCAATTGCTCACAACCACCGACATCAGTGAGCAGGGACGCGCATCGTTGCTCTCAGCCGCGCAAGCATTGCAGGCCGTCAAAGCCTCGCTTTACGGGCCGCTTGATGAGGCGATCCGTGCGGCAAGTGAAGCGTTGAACCTTGACATCGACATGCTTGTGGCGGCCGGTTTGCAAGGTCGTGATGAGCATGCGGCCAGCGTCCAATCACCATTGCGGTCGCTGCACAACTTGGTGAGCACGTATGTGCAGGAGATTTCCAACGACCAATCCGTGTCATTGCGCGGGTTCCTCGCCTGGGTGGAATCGCTCAAGGACGCGCAAGAGGAAACCGCACAAGGCGTGGATGCCGTATGCGACGTGGTGCTGATGACGATCCACCAGTCCAAAGGTTTGGAATGGGATGCCGTCGTGATCCCAAGCCTTGAAGCCAACACGTTCCCAAGCAATGTCGGCGAACATTTGAAGATCGAAACGCCAGACACACTGTTTGGCCAAACCCATGCGCCAGGCTCGGGTGCCGTCGAAGACGCGCCCATGTGGCAGCCGCCCGAATATCAGGAAACCGCCGACACCTGGCTGACAATGCCGCAAGCCGTGCCGGTGCCCGTGCGCGTGGACGCGGGCATTTTGCCGCAATTCCCGCATGATGCGGCGGACGGTTCCAGCGATGACGAAGAGACGGGCGCTGTGGACCCGTTGGCCGCATTGCGCCGCTTGGATGCGTTGGAAACATTGGATGACGAGCTCAAAGGCTCATTACGCCAATCACGTTCGGCCATGGCGCAAGCGCAGGGCGATGCGGACGACGCGAACAATTGGTATTTGACGCAACTCGAAGAATACGGCCGGCGCCACCACGCCGACGAACGACGCCTGATGTATGTGGCCATCACACGCGCGAAGAAAGCCGTATTGCTCACGGCCAGCACATTGCCCACAGCACTGACGCGTGACGAAACACTGCTCAGTGGCGACGAACGCGGCAAATCCGTTTCCAACTTCTTTGCCGAAGTGGAGGACGTGCTGACCTACCATCATGCAAACCAGCAGGATTGGGCGTCCACACCAACGAACCTTCATGAGACAGCCACAGCCGAAGACGCGGCAGGCGGCCAGACGCTGCGCACGCCGCAAGGCCTCGGATTCGACCTGCCCCAAGGATTCTTTGTGGGCGATGACGCGCAAACGTGGGAAAACGTCGTGGTCGGGGACGCTTGGAATGCGCCGCTAACCGATGATGACACGGCCGGCACACTGCCATTCCCGACACAGTTGAGCCCCGCGTTGGCCCAGCGTCTCGCCCATTCGGCACAACTCGTACGCGAAGCCATGGCCACGCTGCATGATGCCGATACGCAGGGTGGCGACGGGGTGGCTGCGGCGGGTATGGCGCAACCACAGGAATCAAAAGAAGCAACACAGCCTACGCTGCAGGCACAAGCGCAGAAAATCTTGCACGACGTTGACCTGAGCGCGGCCGCCGTACTGCGCGGCGCGCAACTCAACAAGGAAATCCTGCGCAAAGCCCAAGCCGTGCTGCGCACGAAACGCCTGACCGTGACGACGTTGCAGCATTACGCGGGACATGATAACGAAGCTGAACGGTTGGAATTTGCGCGCTCGCTCGTGCGGCCAATCCCATACGTGTCGTCGTCGAGCGCGGCACAAGCCGGCACGCGGCTACACAACTGGGCCGAACGGTTCCTCAAAGCCGGAAGCGGCGAAACGCTCGAATCGCAAGCCGCAATGATCAACGACATGCACGAAGCGATGCGCAATCTCGACATGCGCGAACAGCAGTTGGAAGCCGACAGTCTGGAAGATCACAAGGACACGGCCAAAGCGTTGCAAGCCGAACGAGACATGCTCACCTGGCAGCAGCGCATCGTCGAATCACCATGGGCGGCGCGCCAACTGGAAGCCGCCGAACAAAGCGTCGTCATGGCCGTGCCCAAATCGGCGGGCGAATCCGAGACGGACGGCGCGGCAAACGAACTGGCAATCATGCCAGGCAAAATTGACGCGATTTTCCGCGGACGGTTGGACGGCTCCGATACCGAACATAGCTTCACGATTGTCGACTGGAAAACCGGCAGGCGACCAGTCAAACCCGAGGACGTGCAAGAGAAACTACGACAACTTGACTTTTACCGGCTGTTGTGGTCCCGCGCACAAGACATCCCGATTGAACGCATCGATGCCACGCTCTACTACGTGAGTGAAGCCGACGAAAACCGGCGCTCGCTCACGGCCGAACCCAAGAGCGAACAGCAGATTCTCAACGAACTGCGCGAAGGCATTCCCCAAGGCGTGGACGGCGACGACGAGTGACGCGGAAATTGGGGTGAACCGGGGACACGTGTGACGCTAGAAATCCAGCGGAAACCGGGACCTCGGTAGATACCCAGGCGGCAGACACGGAACCGCGTGACAACCGGGCTGGCAGGCGACCGAACGTTCGGCTGCGTGCGTGACTGTCGGACGGCACAGGCGCGGGTCGAGTAGTGTGGCAGCTAGGAGGAACGCGTATGAGTGCAGAACAAGCCGGCATGCAAGATGGTGCAAAAAATCGGCAAAGGGGAGAGGTGCGTAACGGGCGTGGCGGGATCGCGGCGCTCGCCAAAGCGAGCGTGCGGCCCGAAATGGTGCAGTATGCGCCCGTGCAGTGGGATGATGTGGAAGACGTCATCACGGGATTCGACCGCACATGGCCGATCACTGATCCGGCTATCGTTGGCACGCCGATGGCGGCGTTGGCGTCACGATATCTGACGTTGCACTATCTCGATCTGGCGACGCAAGGCACGATCGGACGTACCCCCAATGGCGAGTTTGCGGGGCTGACGTTGACGCGTGTGGTGGGTCAACCGCAACTGTTCACGCAAGCGCGCGAAGCGTTGGAACTGACCGAAGCGTTGATGCGCACATCACCCAAAGGCCAGCGCAAACTCGCGCAATTGCAGGAGTTCTTTGCCCAGGAGCGCGAGCTTGAGGACGAATGCCTCGTGCGTGAAGATACGCAAGCCGAGCTGGAACTGTTCATGGTCAACCCAGATACGCGCGGCATGGGCGTGGGTGGCGCGTTGTGGCGGCAGATGCTCGAGAGCCTGGCCGCAGAGGGCGTGACGGCGTTCTTCCTGCATACCGATTCGTCATGCGACTACAGCTTCTACGACCATAAGGGCCTGCAACGCGTGGCGCAGCGCCTACATGCCGACCATCCGGAAGATGACGACAGCGATCCATATCCGGTCAATCTGACCGACCAGCAGATCGCGCGGCTGGAGGCGCAGGCCGAGGCGGTTGCGGGGGATGCTGCTGCGGGGGATGCTGCTGCGGGGGATACGGGCGTGTCTGGTGGCGCGGACGCGGCTGGTGACGCGGGCGCGGGCGCGGCTGACGGTCTGGGCGCGGCCGGTGATTTAGCTCCAGGAGCCGTGACGCTCACCGACGACCAATATATCTACATGGGAACCGTGCGCCTGGTCTGAGCCGCCCACCAGCGACGCTGAGGTGATGTGCACCGAGCCCAACTCGCGGCCTCGCCGTACCCGTCCGGTACTGCGAGGCCGTTTTGTTTGCCCAACTGTAGTTTCCCTGACCAGGCTGGTAAACGGAGATGCAGTTTGAACTAGAAACCGTAACCCTCCTGACCAGGCTGGTACGGAGAGATGCAGTTTTGGGCTGGGAAGGGTAACTTTCCTGACCAGGCTGGTACGGAAAGGTGCAGTTTGAACTAGAAACCGTAACCCCCCTGACCACGCTGGTAAACGGAGATGCGGTTTTGTGACCGGAAATGTATCTATCCTGACCACGCTGGTAAGCGAGGATGCAGTTTTGGGACGCGAAGGGTAGTTTCCCTGACCAGGCTGGTAAGCGGAGATGCAGTTTTGGGCTGGAAAGTGCGGTTTTCCTGACCAGGCTGGTACGGAAAGATGCAGTTTGAGGTATTCGGCTGCGTGCGTGAGGCGGAGCGCGATGCGGCGCGGCCGAGTAGGGTAGCGTTCTGGAGGATTACACCGCATGAACGCTTCACTGTCCATCACTAGGCGGTCACAACAGCAGCCGCAACAGCAACAATCCCGGCAACAGGACCGACAGCCGTCGCAACAACGACAGCAGCAGCCGCAGCCGCGGCAACAACAACAGCCGTCGCAGCCACGTCAGCAGTCGCAACCACCGCAGCGGAGGCAGCCGTCGCCGCATGCCAAGTCGCCGTATGCGCGCATGTTCGCGTTGCCCGGCGCCAAAGCGTTTAGCGCTTCAGCCGCATTGGCCCGTTTGCCATTGTCGATGATGAGCCTCGGCATTGTGCTCGCGCTCAACCATTTGTATAACAATTGGACGGTTGCCGGCGCCATGAGCGGTGCCTACATTTTGGCCGTGGCGGCGGTCACACCGTTGTATGCGCGCTTGTTTGACCGCTTCGGCCAACGGCGCGTGGGTTCGGTGGTGCTGGCTGTGCAAGTCGTGGTGATGTGTGCGTTCGCCATAGCGGCACTGATGCGTGTGCCGATTCCACTGCTGTTCGTACTCGCAATCATCATGGGTGGCACGCAATTCTCGTTCGGCGCGCTCGTGCGCACGCGGTGGGCGTATCTGCTCGAACGCACCGACAATGAAGACCTGCTCGATACGGCGTATGCATTTGAGGCCGCCGTTGACGAGGTTATTTACATTTTCGGCCCCATTTTGGCTGCCTCGTTGGCCACAGGTGTGCATCCCGTCAGTCAGCTGTTTGTGCCCACGGCGGCCGCGGCCATCGGCGGCACGATATTCTTCGCCCAGCGCTCCACTCAGCCGCCGGTGTTGCATGCCGTGGTCGCCACGCCTGAACTCGTTGCGGCCGACGACCCTGAGTTGCGTCTGGCACGCGGCGAGTTTGATGGCAACAAGGCTGCCGACACCTTCTTCACACAACGCCGCACGCGTCCATCACAGTCCGCCACGCGCAAGCAGGTGCGCAACGTGCTGCTGTATGTAGGCATTCTGCCGCTCTGCTTCACCTTCCTGATTTTCAACATGAGCTTCACGGCGTTCGACGTGTCGATCACTGCATGGATGGAACTGCATCATCTGGACGCGTTCCTGGGCGTGCAGCTTGCGATGCTGGCCGCCGGCTCGCTGATTGGCGCGCTCGTGTTCGGTTCGCACGCACATCGCGGCTCGCATTGGCGCCGCATGGTCATCTGTTTGGCGTTGCTGGCTTTGGGATTCGTTGGCATGCGGTTGACGATGGACAACTTCGCTGTGTTGGGTATCACTGAACTGTTGGCGGGCTTGGTGGTGGCGCCATTGCTGGCCACAGGCAACCTGATTATCAAAGACACAGTGCCCGACTCGCAGCTTACGGAAGGCTTGTCTTGGCTGACGACGGCCAATGCCGTGGGCTCCTCATTCGGCTCGATTGTTGCCGGCATCGTCGTCGACAAGTTCGACGCCTATTCGGGCGTCATGGTCACCTGGATTGTCGTGGCAGCTTCGATTCCGTTCGCCATCATCGGCTGGATCATTGTGGCCAACAAAAACCGCACCGATTTGGCACTGCGCCAAGATTGATGCGGTTTCCTGCAGTTCGCCATAGTTTGCTGCGGTTTACTGGCATGACGCCGCGTCACTACATCGCGACGTCACGCCAGCAAACTGCAGCGCCGCCTTCACAGATCGAGGAAGTTGTCGAGCCCGACCGTCACTCCGGGGAACTCGCCTGATTCAACCTTGCGCACGGCCAGCAGCACGCCCGGCATGAATGAGGTGCGGTCAAAACTGTCGGCGCGCAACACGAGCTGCTCGCCTGCATTGCCGAACAGCACCTCCTCGTGTGCGTTCAGTCCGCGCAGCCGCACGGCATGCACATGGATACCGTCAACAACCTGCCCGCGCGAGCCGCCATCGGTCTGCGTGTTGTCTGGCACGGGGCCCAGCCCCGCAGCCTTGCGTGACGCCGCAATGCCTTGGGCTGTGTGGATTGCCGTGCCCGATGGTGCATCGACTTTGTCGGGATGATGCATTTCCAGCACTTCCACCGACTCGAAATATGGTGCGGCCACACGCGCGAAGTAGTCGGCCAGCACAGCCGAAATCGCAAAATTCGGCGCAATGAACACTGACTGCTGCGCGGCCACGGCCTCACGCACCTGATTGAGCTTGTCTTCGGTCCAGCCCGTCGTGCCGACGACCACGTCCACACCTTGCCCCACGAGCGTCAGCACGTTGTTCAACGACTGCGACGGCACCGTGAACTCCACGACCACATCGGTATTCACGGGTGTGATCTGCGTGAGGTCATCACCCGCATCCAGTGTCAGCGCCAGTTCCATGTCGTCCGCCGCGTTCACGGCCTCGACGACGTGCGATCCCATGCGCCCCTTGGCGCCCACGACGGAAACTTTGATCATTGTCTGCTCCTCACATTGTCTTATGTTGCGTTGTCTAGACATTGCGCTGTCTTGCGTTGCGCTGCGCCGCCTTACGTTGCGTTGCGCTGTCTTGCGTTGTGACATCGGCTTGCGGCCCACCTTACCCAACGCACTGCACCCACAGCGTCGCCTCGCCACACTGCGGCCACTCGTCACGGCCATTGCACAGCCTCCCGCCGTTCACCCGACCAATCACGCGATACGCGCCGCAAACTGGACATATGGGCCCCGCGTTCATGGCCACCGGCTACGGTAGGGAGCCATGACAGACGGTATTTCCACAACAGGCACCCCGACCCAGGGTGCTGATGGCGCATCGATTCATTTGCTTGATCCGGCCCCGTTCGGCCGTGTGCTTCCGGCCATGGTCACGCCGATGACACCCAACGGTGACGTCGATTTTGAGGCCGCGCAGCGTGTCGCCAAGCAGCTTGTGGCCGACGGTGCCGACGGCATCGTTGTCAACGGCACGACGGGCGAGTCGCCGACGACTCACATGGACGAGAAGGTTGAGCTCGTCAAGGCCGTCAAATCAGCGGTCGACGTTCCCGTGATTTCCGGCGCCGGTTCCAACGACACGGCCCATACGGTGCGCATGGTCGAGCAGACGCAGGAAGCCGGTGCCGACGCCGTGCTCGTAGTCTGCCCGTATTACTCGCGTCCGTCTCAGGAGGGTATTTTCCAGCATTATTCCGCCGTGGAAGCCTCGGCGGACAAGCCGATCATCATTTACGATGTGCCGGGCCGCACTGGTGTGCGCATCCAGCACGACACTTACTGCCGTTTGGCCGAACTCGATCATGTGACGGCCGTCAAGGATGCCACGGGAGATATTGCCGGCGCTGTGCGCAAGCGCTTGGACACTGGTTTGACTTGGTATTCGGGTGACGACGCGTTGTATTTGCCGTTCCTGTCGATCGGTGCCGTCGGCATTATTTCCGTTGTCGCGCACGCCGCCGCCGGTCCCATGCGTGATCTGGCCGCCGCATTCGACCGTGGTGACATCGCCCAGGCCCAGCAGCTGGCTTGGCGCATCGCCCCGGCTGTCGAGGCCATGAACGGTGCCGGTTTCCAAGCCGGCATGGCCAAGGCCGCGCTCTATGCACGCGGGCTCATTGACTGCACGATGATGCGTCTGCCGAACGTGGGTCCGACGCCTGAGCAGATTCAGCACGTCACCGACGGTTTAAAGAACTCGGGTTTGCTCTAAGGTTTCGTGCATCCGTCACGTTGATTGCAGCGGGAGTTACTGGTTTTTCTAGTGATTCCCGCTGTTGCGTCCATGGCCGCCGTACCGCCGCAACGCTATGCGTCGCCTATGACGCCTGCGGCCACGGGGGTATACGTGACGTACCGCCGCCATGCCGTTTACTGCGCGCTGAGCGCGGGTGCGTGTATAACTGGTGAAGGAATCGCGGCACAGTGCCGCGACGGTTCCTGCATTGCATGGCCCAGAGCCGTTATGCAGATGAGGCGATGACGTTGAGCAACCTGCTCCGCTGCCACATGCATTCGATGCAACAGGACCGTGACCGTGGCATGTTCATGAGCATCCAGGGGAAACAACCAGGGGATTGCGTCATGCAGACGTGCCGGTGAAGGGCATGTGAGCCGTTATGCCACCGATTGACCACAAACCCTCACGAATATGGACCGAGTCGTTCGCAGAGGCGAAGGACACTGAACAGAAATCAATAAGTAAACCATGACAACAGAACAGAAGGAAACGACCACGCATAAGCGTGGCTCTGCACGCAAGAAGACGGCGGCGGCCGCGGCGAATACACAGAACGGAACGCGCCGGGCGGCTGCGAAGAAGTCCGCGACGAAAGCGGCTGCGAAATCCACAAAGCCGCGCAAGTCCACGGCCAAAACCTCCAAAACCGCACAGAGCGTGCCGACTATCGCGGCCTCCGATCCGCGTGACCATCGCGAACTGATCACACCCCCCAAGTATCGCAAGGGTTCCATGCGTATCGTGCCGTTGGGCGGCCTCGGTGAAATCGGACGCAACATGAACGTGATCGAATACAACGGGCACATCCTGCTGATCGATTGCGGCGTGCTGTTCCCGGAAGAAGAGCAGCCGGGCGTGGACCTGATCCTGCCCGACTTCAACTATATCAAGGACAGGCTTGACCAAGTGGACGCGCTCGTGCTCACGCACGGCCATGAAGACCACATTGGTGGCGTACCATACCTGCTCAAATTGCGCAAGGACATCCCGCTGATCGGTTCGAAGCTCACGCTGGCATTTGTGGAAGCCAAATGCAAGGAGCACCGCATCGAACCGATCATGCACGAGGTGACGGGCCGCGACAAAATGAAGGTCGGTCCGTTCAACATGGAGTTCGTGAACGTGACGCACTCGATTCCGGACGCGCTGGCCGTGTGCGTACGCACGCCGGCGGGCTCTCTGATTGACACGGGCGATATCAAACTCGACCAGCTGCCGCTCGACCATCGCATCACCGACCTCGTGGAGTTCGGCAAGCTCGGCGAGCAGGGCGTGGACCTGCTCATGATGGATTCGACGAACGCAGAAGTGCCGGGTTTTGTCAAGCCCGAAACGTCGATTGGCCCGGCGCTTGACATGGCGTTTGCCCAAGCGACACGCAAGATTATTGTCGCGAGCTTCTCGAGCCACGTGCACCGTGTGCAGCAAGTCGTGGACGCGGCGCACAAGTACGGACGCAAGGTTGTGTTTGTGGGCCGTTCCATGGTGCGTAACATGTCGATCGCAGCGGACCTCGGATATCTGCACCTGCCGGAAGACACCGTGATCGACTTGAAGCAGGCCAAGGATTACCCAGACAACAAACTCGTCTACATGTGCACGGGCTCCCAAGGTGAGCCGATGGCGGCCTTGGGCCGCATTGCGGACGGCAACCATCGTGACATCACAATCAACGAATTCGACACGGTGATCCTCGCGAGCTCGCTGATTCCGGGCAACGAGCATGGCGTATACAAGGTCATCAACAAGCTCGTGCAGAAGGGCGCGCGCGTGGTCAACCGAGACAATGCCGCTGTGCATGTGTCAGGCCACTGCAATGAGGGCGAGCTGCTCTACATGTACAACATCGTCAAGCCCAAGTGCGCCATGCCGATCCACGGTGAGAACCGCCACTTGGTGGCCAACGGCCTGATCGCTGTGAAGACGGGCATCGAACCGCAGAACGTGGTGCTTGCGGAAGATGGCGACGTGATCGACCTGTATCATGGCCAGGCCGCCATCGTGGGATCCGTACCTTGCGGCTACGTGTATGTGGATGGCGATTCCGTGGGTGAGCTGACCGATGATGAGCTCGAAAAGCGCCGTATTCTGGGTTCGGAAGGGTTCGTGTCGTGCTTCGTGGTTGTCGACACGGAAGCTTGCGAAGTGCTGGCCGGCCCCAAGGTCTATTTGAACGCTGTGGCCGAGGATGAAAGCGAATTCGAGCAGGTGCGCCACAAGGTCATCCAGCAGCTGGAAGACGCGATGATGCAGGGCACGAAGGACACTTACAAGTTGCAGCAGATCATGCGTCGCACGCTCGGCAGCTGGGTGGCGCGTGAACTGCATCGCAAGCCGATGATCGTGCCTGTGGTGGCTGATGTGGCCACGGACATGGAAAACATGCTCTCGCAACGCGACTAAGCGCATGGCCATGCCCCGCCGCTCGCTGTATGAGGGCGGGGCCCTCAGACACGTCGCATTGCCGACGTTGCAGCCATTATTGCTACGGCGGCAATGCGACCGTTGATTGTGTACCAAATCCCATAACCAGCCCCATTGAGAAGGAGGAACAGCATGCCAGGCGCAAACCTGACCAGAACCGAGGCTGAGGAACGCAAGGACGTTGTCAAGGCGCCAATCCATTACAATGTGGCGCTTGACCTGACGCGCGGTCCCAAGGATTTCCTGTCCACCACCACTGTCGAGTTCGGTGCTGAGCCGGGCGTGTCCACATTTCTCGACCTGATTGCGAACACGGTTGAATCGATTGAAGTCAATGGCGTGGCGCAAGATCCGGCTGCAGTGTATGTGGACAACCGTATTGAGCTGAGCAATCTGGCCGAGCGCAACACGGTGACCGTGGTGGCGCGCTGCCAGTATTCCAATACGGGAGAAGGACTGCATCGCAGTGTGGACCCTTCGGATGGCAACATTTATTTGTATTCGCAGTTTGAAGTGCCCGATGCGCGCCGTGTCTATGCCGTGTTCGACCAGCCTGATTTGAAGGCCGTGTTCGATTTCACGGTGGTGGCGCCGCAAAGCTGGATTGTGACAAGCAACATGCCTGTACACGAGACTGTGGCGCTTGACCAGATGACCGAAGCGGGAACCATGGGCGATCACGCTGATGAAGCGTGCCAGCGCTGGGTGTTCGAGACCACGCCGATCATGAGTTCGTATCTGACGGCGATTTGCGCCGGCCCATATGCCCAGTGGCATACGGAATACGCCAACGAGGACGGTCGTACCGTGCCGATGGCCATGTATTGCCGCCAGGCATTGAAGGATGCGTTCGCGAAGGACGTGGATTACCTGTTCGACATCACGAAGAAGGGGTTCGCGTTCTATGCCAAGACGTGGGGAGTGCCATACCCCTATGCCAAGTATGACCAGATCTATGTGCCCGAGTACAACGCGGGCGCCATGGAAAACATTGGCATGGTCACGATTCGCGATTCCTATGTGTTCGGTTCCAAGGTCACCGATGCGTTGGCTGAACGCCGCGTGGTCACTGTGCTGCATGAGCTCGCGCACATGTGGTTCGGCGATTATGTGACGATGAAGTGGTGGAATGATTTGTGGCTCAACGAATCGTTCGCCGAGTTCACGAGCACGCTGGCCACTGCGGAATGCACCGATTGGAAGGATGCTTGGGCCACGTTCTGCTCGGGTGAGAAGAGCTGGGCGCTCAACCAGGACCAGCTGAGCACCACGCATCCGATTGTGGCACCGATCAACGATCTCAACGACACCTATGTCAACTTCGACGGCATCACCTATGCCAAGGGCGCGTCGGTGCTTAAGCAGCTCGTGGCATATGTGGGTCGCGAGCAGTTCTTCAAGGGCATCCATGCCTATCTGGACCGCTATGCGTATTCAAACGCCACGCTGGCCGACTTGTTGCATGAGCTGGAAGGCACGTCGGGTCGCGATTTGACCACATGGAGCAACCTGTGGCTTGAGCAGTCGGGCATCAACACGATGACGACCGAACTGGTCAGCACTGGTGAGGGCGACGAGGCCACAATTGCACAATTGTCCCTTGTGCAGACGGCTCCCGCCGAGCATCCAGTGTTGCGTCCTCACCGTTTGGCTGTGGGCTTCTACAATGAAGACGCCGCCACGGGCAACGTGGTGCGTACCGACCGCATTGAACTGGATGTGGATGGCGACCGTACTGAGGTAGTTGCAGCCGCGGGCAAACCTGTGCCGGACTTCCTGCTGACCAACGATGATGACTTGACCTACACGAAACTGCGCTTTGATGCGGGCAGCCTCGATTTTGTGCTCAACAACCTGTATCGCTTCGATGATGCATTGGCCCGTGCCGTGATTTGGCTGAGCCTGTGGGATATGACGCGTGATGCCGAATTGCCTGCTGAGCAGTTTATTGACACGAGCCTCAAGGCGTTGGCCACGGAGCATGAGTCGACCACATTCCGTTATGCGCTGGCCCAGATTTCCACGACGGTATGGCATTACACCGATCCGTCACACCGGGCCGAAGTAGCCGAACATGTGGCCCGTGAACTATTCAAGCTGGCCAACGAAGCCAAGGCCGGATCTGATGAACAGTTCCAGCTGATCAGCGCCTACCTGACCTACGGTGTGGTTGGCGACGAGCAGTTTGTGGCCAATGCGAAGGGTCTGCTCGATGGCACGGTGATGCTCAACGGATTGCAGATCGACAACAACTTCCGTTGGACGATTATTCGTGCGCTCGTTGGTGTTGACGCGATGAGCGATGATGAGGTGGCTGCACAATTGGCGGCCAATGAGACGACGGAGAATCGCGAGTTCGCGCTTGGTGCGCGTGCCAAGCGTCCGACTGCCCAGGCCAAGGATTGGGCTTGGCAACAGGCCGTGCACAACCTTGATTTGACGAACAGCCAGCTTGAGGCTGTGGCCGCAGGATTCTCGTCCACACCCGATGTGGCATTGGCCGATGCGTATGTGCAACAGTACTTTGACGAGCTCGACTGGATCTGGTCCAACCGCACGTTCCATATGGCGGAAGCCTCATTGAAGGCTTGTACCCAGGCTATGCGACGCCGTCCAAGCTTGTTGCCGCTGGTCAAGCCTGGCTCGACGGCCATGCCGATGCCGACAACGCGCTCAAGCGCATGGTGCGTGCCAATGTGGAAGCCTCCCAGCGCACACAGGCCGCCACGGCATTCAATGCCTCGTTGCAGCATGCAACCGACTGATCATCAACTGTGATCAGTCGCTGCAGATGGCTGCACATTGCGACTGGCGGTGTGCAGCTGCGGCTGCAGATGACGGTGTGCAGCTACGGCTGCAGATGACAATGATGAATGAATGACGAATAACGAATGCGGCCGTATTCACAACATACGATGGTGTGGATACGGCCGCATTCATGATTTCCGGCATGCTGTAGTGAATTGAGTGTTGGATAGCAGTGCAGGAATGCTCTCCCATCCTAATCTTCTTGATGCGGCACACATGCTCGCCTTCGCCATAGGCATGGTAGTGCTTGGCGCTGTTTGACACTACTTGGCAATTGGAGGTGACAAGTGCCTAGGTGTTTGCTTATCGCTTGCGTCGCAAGCCGATGAGCCAACTGGTGGCACATACGCTCAACGTGATGATTGCCAACACCGTCACAATGGTTTTGGTTGATGCATTGTCGTCAGTCAATGGTGCAAGTGTGATGGGTGGTTGGGATGCATGGGTAGCGGTCCTTGGCAATGATTAAGCGCTCATACTGTCGTAGTCGCGCCAGGCAGGCCAAGCCCAAACATCTGCAGCAATCAGCACATCATGAAGCCACAGTATTTCGCTTCGTGTATCAATCATGGCATTGAGGGCACTACGATGGGCAACAGCGACAGATTTGTTTGATGACTGTTGACAGCTATGTGGTGCGCGAAAGCGCAGACTGTGAGGAATGACATGCCCCGTATGTTTGGAACCGATGGTGTTCGTGGATTGGCCAACCGTGCCCTGACGGCCCAGTTGGCTTTGGATTTGGGAGACGCGGCTGTGCGTGTGCTCGGCGACGAGGGCAACCGCACTGGCCAACCCGAAGGTCGTCGCCGCGCGCTCGTGGGCAGGGATACGCGTGTGTCGGGCGATTTTCTTGCGGCAGCGTTGTCAGCAGGCATGAGCGCCGGCGGTTTCGATGTGATTGATGCGGGCATCATCCCGACCCCGGGCGTGGCGTATTTGACGAGCGTGCTGAACGTGGAGATGGGCGCTGTGATTTCCGCCTCCCACAATCCGATGCCCGACAACGGCATCAAATTCTTCGCGCGTGGCGGCTTCAAACTGCCCGATACGAAGGAAGACGAAATTGAACAGGTGCTGGGCCAGGATTGGGAGCGTCCCACCGGCGCGGGCGTAGGCCGCATCAGCCATGATTCAACAACAGCCACGAACCTTTATATTGACCATCTCGTGTCAACAATCGCACCCATTGGCGCCGACCAAGTCCAGCCCAAGCCGCTCAAGGGATTGAAAATTGTGGCCGACTGCGCCAACGGCGCGACGTCCGTTGTGGCTCCTGAAGCATTGCGCCGTGCGGGTGCCGATGTGATTGTGATCAACGCGTCTCCGGACGGCTACAACATCAACAAGAACGCCGGATCGACGCATCCTGAACAGCTGCAGGCCATGGTCAAGGCTTCCGACGCGGCATTGGGCGTGGCATTTGATGGTGACGCCGACCGCTGTTTGGCGGTGGACGAGGATGGCAACCTTGTCAACGGCGACCAGATCATGGGTATCCTGGCTCGTGCGAAGAAGCGTCAAGGCAAGCTCAACCACGACACGCTTGTGGTGACCGTTATGAGCAATCTTGGCCTCAAGCTCGCACTCAAGGACATGGGCATCGCCACGGTGGAAACCGGCGTGGGCGACCGTTACGTGCTTGAGGAAATGTTGCGCGGCAACTACTCGTTGGGAGGGGAGCAGTCAGGCCATGTGATCAACCGCGAGTTCGCGACCACAGGTGACGGCACGTTGACAGCCTTGACGCTATGCAACGAGGTGGTACAGTCCGGCAAGAGCCTCAAAGAGCTGGCCGCGGACTTCCCGCAACTACCACAAACCTTGGTCAACGTCCCCAATGTTGACAAGACGGCAGTCAACGACAATGCCAAAGTCCAGCAAGCCATTGCACGCGAAGAGCAGCTGCTTGGCGAGACGGGCCGTGTGCTGTTGCGCGCTTCAGGCACCGAGCCGTTGGTGCGCGTGATGGCCGAAGCCGCCACGCAAGAGCAGGCCGATGAGGTGTGTTCGCGATTGGCTCAGGTCGTCGCACAAGAGTTGGCATTATGAGCATGCGATCACACTGATCAGCCGTATCGGGGCAACTGCGCACCAATTTTGCAGCATTCGTACAGGGGCGGTTCCTAGAATCATAGCTATACCCCCTACGCAGGCATCATGATGTAGGGCGGCGCATGGGCATGGAGCGCATCCCGCTCCATGCCCATGCGCCGCCCGTAGCATTGATGTCATAGTGATGAATGAAGGACCCCTCATGAACCGTTCATCAGTCGATCTTGGACTGAACCGAGAAGTTGAGCACTTGCTCAAAGCCCACAAGGCGCAACCGCTGCCCATGGTTGAAGTGGGCGACCCCGTATTGCGCGCGCAAGCCGAACCATATGTGGGCCAGTTGAGCGCCAAGACACTGGCCAAGCTGATTGAGGCCATGCGTGTGACGATGCTGGACGCTCCGGGCGTGGGTGTGGCGGCGCCACAAATCGGATTGTCATTGGCTTTCGCCGTGGTGGAAGACCATACGAGCGAGGAATATGATGACGACCCGCGTGAATTCGCCGAGTTCCCGTTCCATGTGATTATCAACCCGTCGTATGACCCGGTGGGAGACAAGACGGCCAAGTTCTTTGAGGGCTGCTTGAGTTTCCCGGGATTCCAAGCGGTGCGCGAACGTTATGTCGATATCATGGCGCATTGGACCGATGAACAGGGGGTTCGTCATGACGAACCGTTGCATGGTTGGCCCGCGCGCATCTTCCAGCATGAAACCGACCATTTGAGCGGTGAAATCTACATTGACAAAGCTGAGATTCGTTCGTTGACGACCGATGAGAACCTCGACGAGTATTGGAGTTACGATCCCGTGCCCGTCGACGCGTCCGTCGAACTGGGTTTCACACTCTAACGATTCAACCAGGCCTATTGCCTCAATGCTGTTGTGGGGATGTCGCTTTGCGAGCATCCCCACTGTGTTATTTGGCGTGCGTCATGGCAGCGTCACCATGCACGCCATGGCGCCATGTATCCCGATAATCGCCACGGGGGTATGACGCCGCGACCATTTGCATATTTCTTGAAACAAGCTGGGAAAATCGGCATAATTGCTCGAAAATGCCACTGTTTCATGCGCATGTTTTCTGTATTGGTCAACCAATGAACTTCCTTAAATCGGCAATGTTGCGCGGTTTTGTGTCATCGGTGCGGGATTCAGCGAACTTTGAGTACTTTTTTACGCCGCATCGCGCCTGTTGCGCCGCAGGGAAACCTGTGAATACAGCCAGCCGCCAAGCCCTAATTTAGAGATTGGGGAAACAAGAAGCGTGGCCGGCGCATCGGCTGCCAACAGGTTGGAACCTGCCGGTTGTTGGAAGCTGATGCGTCGCGCCCCCCATCATGATTGTGGTAACTGCCGCGGCCCATGAGGGTCGGGTGCCCGGCAATCAGGGGGAGCGCGGTATGCCGGTTTTTCGCACAGACTCGCTTAAGGGACGCACATGGCTGATTTGACGCAAGCCCAACAGGCAATCGTCGATAAGGCGACACGACAAGACATTAACGGTTGGCACTACATCACAGTGACTGGTGAGCCGTATGAAATCGGCTTCCAGCATGGCTATCTGCTGGCCGACGAGTTCGCGGACGCGATTCGCGTCTACACGCATATGACGCTCGAATCGTTCGGCATGGACTACTCGTTCTTCGTAGATCAAGCTGTCAAGCTGCATAAAGACAAGATCGAGCAGGAATACCTCGACGAAATGCAGGGCATGGCCGACGGCTTCACTGCAGGCGGCACGCCCACCACGCTCGACGATGTGATCGGTTGGAACGCCTGGATGGAAATGACCGGCTACTGGTGGCCGATGGTCGCTTCCAACTACGGCAACAACTCGCTCGTGCCGAAGAGCTCGCACTGCTCGGGTTTTGTGGCCACTGGTTCGGCCACGAAGGACGGTCGCCCCGTCATCGCGCACGAGAGCTTTGACGAGTTCTGGAGCGGCCAGTATTTCAACGTCTGCGAGTGCATCAAGCCGGCCAAGGGTCACGCGATCAAGATGCAGACGGTGCCCGGCTACATCGCGTCGATGATGGACTTCTACGTCACGGACGCCGGCTTGGGTATCACCGAGACGACAATCGCCGGTTTCGTGGGCTATGACATTGACGGCATCCCCGAGTATGTGCGCGCCCGCAAGGCCACGCAGTACGCCGACACGATCGACGAGTGGATTGACATCTGCAACAAGGGCAACAACGGCGGCTACGCCAACATTTGGTTGCTGTGCGACGCCAATTCGGGTGACATCGCGCGGTTCGAGCAAGGCCTGCAGTTCAGCGAGGTCCTGCGTTCCAAGGACGGCTACTTCTACGGCTGCAACGCGTGTCACAACCCGAAGATCCGCAATCTCGAGTGTGTGGACAACGGCTACAACGACGTGCGCCAGCAGACAGGCGCCCGTCGCGCCCGCTTCGAGCAGCTCATGCCGCAAGTTTCGGGCACGATCGACGACGACGTGGCCAAGCGCATTCTTGCTGACAAGTTCGACCCGTATCTGGGGTATGAATGCGCCAGCTCGCGCGATATTTGCGCGCATTATGACTGCGATCCGCAGCCTTACGTTTCCGATCCGCACGCCGTGTGGAACACGCCGTTCTATCCGGCAGGTTCCGTGGACGGCAAGTGCGCGTCGGCAGACGACATCGACAACTTGCGTATGTGGGGCATTTTCGGCCGCGCTGACGGCGAACCGTTCGACGCCGACGCGTTCATGGCCCAGCATCCGCAGTGGAATTGGCAGAAGGGCTACCTCAAGTCCCGTCCGTCCCAGCCTTGGACGTTGTTCGACTGATTCGCCAGGAACGTCACTGCAGCGGCCACAGAAATAAAACAATATATACTTCCGCAACCCACGTACGGGCCGCGGAATACCAACCATAACCCGCCCGACCGGACGGGCGTCCAGCTTGCTGGACTTGAGAAAGGGTAAATAGCAATGGAACTCACCAAGCAGGATCTTGCGGCGATGTCCGCAGCCTACAAGAAGGCGGAGGCCCAGCACATCGCTGAGATCGCCGTCAAAGCCAACGGCATCAACGCCAGCTCGGAACGCGAGGTTGTCAGCGTGACCGACAACCCGTTCGTGTTCTCGATCGACGTGGATGACGAAGCCGTCTCCAACCAGCAGCAGTCGGGACGTTGCTGGATGTATTCATGCCTGAACTGGATGCGCCACAAGGTCGAGAAGGACCTTAAGCTGCCCAAGGGACAGTTCCAGCTTTCGCAAAACTACAACTTCTTCTTCGACAAGCTCGAGAAGGCGAACCTGTTCATGAAGAGCATCATCGACTGCGCTGATTCCGATATCAACGACCGTCGCGTGACCTTCCTGATGCAGACGCCGCAGCAGGACGGCGGCGATTTCGACCCGATCGTGGCCCTCGTTGAAAAGTACGGTGTGATGCCGCTGAACATCATGCCCGACACCGCGGTGACGAAGAACACGGCTGAACTCAACGCCGTGCTCAACAAGATGCTGCGTCAGGACGCACTGGCTCTGCGTGCCCTCGTGCATGAGCGCGCCAGCGAAGAAAAGCTCAACGAAGCCCGCCTGACGTTCCTCAACGAAATCTACCGCGTGCTCGCCGTGAGCATGGGTGAGCCGCCGGAGAAGTTCGATTTCGAATACCGCGACAAGGACAACAACTACCACGTCGACCGCAACCTGACGCCGCTTGAGTTCTACAAGAAGTATGTGGGCATCAAGCTTGAGGATTACGTGGGCGTGATGAACCTGCCGACCGAGCAGACGCCGTACGGCAAGCTCTACACGATCGACATGACTGGTGAAATCATCGGTTCCAAGCGTTACCTGCACTATGTGAACGTGCCGATGGACGTGTTCAAGGCAGCAGCCATTGAGCAGCTCAAGGCTGGCGAGCCCGTGTGGTTCGGCTGCGACGTGACGCAGGATGCCGACTTCACGAAGGGTATTCTGTCGTGCAACCTCTATGACTACGAGAAGATGTTCGGCATCAAGTGGACGATGGACAAGGGCGAGCGCTTCGTGACATACCAGGCGCTGCCGACCCACGCCATGCTGATTGCCGGCGTTGACATGGATGCCGATGGCAAGCCGATCCGTTGGAAGATCGAGAACTCGTGGGGCACCGAAGCCCATAACAAGGAAGTTGGCCATCAGGGCTACTTCATCATGGACGATAAGTGGTTCGACGAATACATGTTCGAGATTGGCGTGCGCAAGGAGTTCCTGCCACAGGAGTACCAGCAGGTGCTCGAGACTGAGCCCGAAGTCATGCCGTACTGGAGCCCGTTCAACCCGGAACCGTGAGTCTTCCTCACTTGCTGCGGAGGACGGCTGGCTGTGAGCCGGCCGCCCTCCGCCCTACCAATTAACCCCCCAAATTTTTAAACATCGGAATTCTCATGAGTAATTCGCAAACAGCCTCGGCGCACACACCGAGCAAGGCGGACGTAGCAGCCGCCAAGTCAGACAAGCGACCGGTGCAAGCCGGTACTGGCAAGATTTCCACGCTTGCGCTCACCATGATGACGGTCACGACGTTGGCCGGCATCGCCAACGACGTGCAGATGTCGTTCTACGGCCTGTCCGCTGTTACCTACTTCCTGATCGGTGGCATTTTGTTCTTCGTGCCGACCGGTCTGGTCGCCGCAGAGTTGGCTTCTGGTTGGAGCCAGCGTGGCGGTATCTTCCGATGGGTCGGTGAAGGCTTGGGCACGTTCCCGGCCATCTCCTGCTTGTTGATCCTGTGGTTCCAGACGTCGTTCTCGTTCGGTTCAGGCATTCCTGGTTCGGCCGCCACAATCGGCTTCTTCACCACCAACTATGACTGGGCTGTGAACTTTGCTGAACAGTCGCATCCCTGGACCGTGACCTTGCCGATCATGCTCGGTTGGCTGTGCTACTACTGGTTCATCTGCTGGTTGGCCACGAAGGGCGTCAAGGTTTTTGCGAACATCGCCAAGTATGGTGTGATTTTTGGTACATTCCTGCCGTTGGCCGTGATGATGATTCTGGCTGTGGTGTGGCTGTGCCAAGGCCATCATCCGGCTATTCCTATGGAAATGTCGGGCTTTGTGCCCAAGTGGAACGGTATGGCTACGCTGTCGCTGGCTGCAGGCGTGTTCTTCAGCTTCGCTGGCGTGGATATGAACGCCGCCCATATCAAGGACTTGAAGAAGCCTGGAAAGCAGTTCCCGATTGTCGTGTTCGTCTCGATGATCCTCGCATTCTTGATCTTTGTGATCGGTACCGTGATCATCGCCATGATCGTGCCTGAATCGCAGATCAACCTGCTGTACACGCTGAACACGGTCTACCGTGACCTGGGCGCCACAATCGGCTTCCCTGATCTCTACCTCGTGTTTGTGTATTTGGGCATGGCGAACTCGTTCGCCGCCCTGATCACGAACCTTGCCGGTCCTTCGTACATGTTGGGTCAGGCTGGCCGTTCGGGCTTCCTGCCGAAGTTCCTGCAGAACAACAACAAGCACGGCATGCCGTCGCGCATGATGTACTTCCAGATGCTGTTCATGACGTTGATCGCATTCGTCGTGTTCTTCCTGCCGAACGTTGAAGGCTTTGTCGCATTGATCACGCAGGCCATCACGATCCTGTACATGATGTACTACATCCTGATGTTCACGGCATTCATCAAGCTGCGTTACGACCAGCCGAACCGTCCGCGTGCGTTCAAGGTGCCTGGCGGCATGGTTGGCGCATGGATTGTGACGATTGTGGGCATTGCCGCTTCGGTCTTCGCGATTGTGTTGGCCTTGTATCCTCCGGCACAGTTGGCGAAGGAAGTCGGTTCGGGCGCCGCATACGACATCATCATCATCTGCCTGATCGCATTCGTGGTGTTCGTGTGCTTCCTGATGTACCGCGCTTCGCGCAAGCATAAGGAATGGGTTGATCCGTCGAACCAGTTCGCACCGTTCACCTGGCAGATTGAAGGCTTGAAGAAGCCGGGCCGCGTGGAATCGAACATTCCGACGGCGTTGCTGTCTACCGGCCAGGACCCGATGGGTATGCCGATCAAGCATCATTATGATCCGAACGAGAAGATTGACCTGCCTGATCCTAAGGACCAGGCCGCCTATGCGGCCGCTGTTGAGAAGCTGCTCGAAAAGGAAGGTGTACGCGAGCCTGATGCTGAGACCAGCGCCGCCGTGTTCACTGGCAACATGAACCAGATGAAGACGGTGGCCATCGCGCCCAAGCCTGTGCACCATGTGGTCATGGAACCTCACGGCGATGAAGTTGATGTGCCACAGGCGCCTGCCGACATGATCGCCGCAGCCAAGCTGCCTGACGATCCGGCTGCTGACGAAGCCAAGGCGAAGGCCGCGGCCCAGGACGCTTCCGTCAAGGCCCATGAGTATGAGGTCATCGCCCAGGCTGAAGAGAACCGTGCCGAGGAAGACGCATTGCTTGAAGCCGCACGTCAGAAGGCTCGTGAAGCTGAGGCGTCGGCCACGTACGCTGAGCAGCTGCTGCAACAGTCTGCGGCGCACGCCGCCGCAAGCGACGCGAAGTCCGCAGCTCCGGCAGCCTCCAGCGCGCCAGTCCAACCGGCAACGCCGACCACGGCCAAGCCCGCATCGAAGCCTGCAGCCAAGCCCACGGCTAGCCCCACGGATTCCGATTCCACAACCAAGTAATGTCAAGGAGTGTTACTCAATTATGACTGACGAAACTACAACAAAGACCACTGAAGCCCCGAAGCCGGCTCCAGAGGCGAAACCGGCTGACGCTTCCAAGAAGATGACCTGGAAGGGTGACGGCGAAAGCATCGACTACACGGCCTATGCCGAGCTGCTGCCCGTGCGCGACAAGGACAACGCGTTCATTGGCAACATGTTCATGTTCTCGCAGGTCGCCGATATGGACGACACGAGCGACCGTCCGGTCACATTCTGCTGGAATGGCGGCCCTGGTGGCGCTTCCTACATGGTCAATATCGGTGGCATGGGTGCGCGTCGCGTGCCTGATGACGGCGAAAAGCATATCAACGGTGTGGGCAAGCTCGAAGACAACCCCTACACGCTGCTGCGCGCTTCCGACCTCGTGTTCATTGACGCGTTCGGCACGGGCTATTCGCGTGTTGACCCGTCGTATGACGGCAAGAAGGTCTGGGGCGTGGACGGTGATGGCGATGCGTTTGTGCGTGGCATTATCGCGTGGCTGCGCAAGCACAACCGTTTCAACAGCCCGCTGTACCTGTATGGCGAGTCCTACGGCACGATGCGCAACGCCGTGGTCTACCGCATGCTCGGCGAGCATGGCGTGGGTGTGCGCGGCGTGATTGAACAGTCCACGATTCTTGACTATGCGCCAACACTGTCGGGCAACGACGCTTATTACCTGGGCATGACGCCCGTGTATGCGGCCACCGCCGCCTACTTCGGCAAGGCCGGCGAAGGCTACACCGAACACCAGTGGTTCGACAAGGCGTTCGAGTTCGTGGACAACACGCTCTCGCAAGCCATCACGATGGGTGACCGTCTGCCTCAGGAACGCATGAAGGCTGTGGCCAACGAAATGAGCGAACTGATCGGCCTGCCTGCCGAGTTCATCATGGCCAAGGGTCTGCGCATCGAGCTTGACACGTTCCGCAAGAACCTGCTCAAGGACGAAGGCAAGACGCTGGGCCGTTACGACATGCGCTTCACGACGTATGCCTACCAGGACGTGCAAGGCGACAACGAGTTCTACGCTGGTGAGGACCCGTCCTACGACGGCATCAACAGCGCCTACCTGGACGGCTACATGCACATGCTGCATGACGAAATCGGCTTCGAAGGCTTCGAGAACTATGAGCCGCTTTCGCTCAAGGTCAACATGGATTGGAACTGGAACCATCAGGCTCCAGGCACGATGGGTTCGCCGCAAACGCCTGATGTGGCGTTCGACATCGCCACGGCGTTGCGCCGCAACCCGACCAGCCGCATCCTGTTCTTCGGTGGCATCCACGATGCCGCAACGCCATACTGGAACGTGCGCCACGACATGGGCAAGCTGTTCCTGCCGGCCGAACTCAAGGACCGCATCGAATACCATGTGCATTCGAACGGCCACATGGCCTACGCCGATCTCAAGGCGTTGCAGGCCATGAGCCCTGAACTCATGGCGTTCTACGACAAGCGTCACACGCCAGTCGAGTGACGCCATGCGGTTTGCCAACCAGGCATGCGCTAACCTGGCAAACCGTCTACAGTAGGAAGGCATGAGCGCAACATCACCTTCCTCAAGTCCATCCGATGCCCGTCTGGACGACGACTCAAACGTCGCCCAGACGGGCATCGGCGTTGCCGGGCCCGCACCGGAACACGCCTCAACTTCGCATGCCTGGTTGTTTGACGCGTTGGCCGACGCCGGCCAATGGGCCACCGTCATGCCGCAAGACAGCGACGGCAACGCTATTGACTGGCAGTGGTTCGCCAACATTGACGTGGAACGTGGTCTTGGCGCAGCACTTGCCGCGGATATTGATGTGCTGGGCGTTGACCTGGCCTCGCTGCACCCCGATGCGGCATTGCATGAGGCCGCATCCCAAGCGCTCGGTGAGGATTATCGCACGCGAAAACGCGTGGAAGCGATGCTCAAACAAGCCACCACAACATTCATGCGCGATTTCGAGCGCACACTGGATTCATTCGCGCTCGCACGCGCCGTGGCATGGCTCAACAGGCGGCTGTGTGACGAAATCGCCTGGTTGCGCGCCGTCGTACGCGCCACACAACCAAAGGCGGCCGATGAGAGCTCACCGTCACATGCCGAACCGCGCGTAGATGCGCCGTCAACCGATCATACAGGTTTGAATTCGGCGCGTTCTCACTCATCGGGGGATTCCAGTTGGCGCAACGCCTACTTGCCCGGACGTGATGTGGACACGGTTGTGGGCGTTGACATTGAAACCACCGGCGTGCAGGCATACCGTGACTACATCATTGATGTGGGATTTGAACTGATGAACCTGCAGTCGCCAAGCCCTGACGGCCACACCCAATACGCGATGTATGCGGACCCTGCGTATGCGCCGCAGCATGCGTACGGCCAAGCCCGTCTCGCATTCGGCGTACCAAGGCTCGCGGCCACACTCGACAACGAGTTCATCCGCGAACTGACAGGCATTGATGTGCGCGAACGTGGAGCCGCGCAATACCGGCCGTTTGATGAATGGCCGCAAGCGCAACAGGGACTGCTCAACGTGCTGATGCAACACCCGTATGTCGCACACAACGCCACGTTCGAACACAAGTTCTTCATGTTCAACATCGCCGGATACGCCGAAGCGTATCGCGATGGCCATATCACGATCATTGACACATTGCCCATGAGCCGTCAATGGGATGCCGGATCGATGCCCGACGACGAACATCCCTATGGCGACAACCGTCTCGAAGCCTATGCGCAACGCATGGGCTCGTTGCCAACCGACATGGGAGAGCGGCATCTGGGCCTTGAGGACGCGCACATCATGCTCGAAGCCATGCGCACACATCTGGCCCAACTCAAGCAAGCGCACGAAGGCCCGTTCGCCGCGGATGGCAGTAGCGGCGTGGGTGGCAAACGTTGCCGACCCAGAAGTGCGAGACGTTGACATGCGAGCGCTCGCATGCGTTGATCCCACGTGGTGGTTGCTGATGGCCACGCATCGTTGACCCAACCCAAGCAGTTTCACGCATATGTTTCACGCCGCTTGCGCTGACATGCCTTGCAGTGACGGACACCTAAGGATTGCTGATGGATAACTTCACGTATGAACCCGCTGATGACATGGATGACACGCCATACGGCTTGTCACGCCACCGGGCCGACCAACGTCGCCAGCGCCGCTCGCGCCTTGGCGCCCCCAAGCGTGGCCGGCATCGGGCCGGATCGACCAGTGACGACCTGGATGGCATGGACGGCATCGACATCATGGAAGAGACCGATGGCATGGCTGAACCATGGGACACCGACGAATCCGCCATTGACGTGGACGACGACCGCGCGTTTGGCGGCGTGCACGACGTGGACCCTGTCACGGGTGCCGACCGCGCCCTGCACACTGATATGCCGGCCGTGCAAGACGGCGACGATGGCATCTGGTCGGACCCCGAGTTCATGCGCGCCGTCGCCCAACTGCGTGCCGTGACGCCGCCGCAACGTTCCCAAGACCGCATGCATCGCCGCCGTACCGGCCGCAGAATGCATGGTGAAGCACAGGTTCCTCGCGCGGTGCCTTCGTCGCCATGGTTGGCGTCCCTGATGGCCAGTGCCGATGCGGACCGGCCCGACACGGTCGCAGAACTGCAAGAGACGTTCATGCGCCACAGCACGATGGGCGGTTACCTGGTCCACAGCGCTGCAAATGCGGCGCATGCCGTGCCTGATGAGCCGCTGCGATTGCGTGTGGAACTTGACGCGCCCAGCGGTGATGACGACGACATTCATTGGGCGTTCCGTTTGCAGGTCTATGTGCAGGGGCGCTGGTATCGCATTCAGAAAATTCCGACGCTGATGCGTGCGCTGCGTAAAGGGTTGCGCTACCGGTTTGGCGCCAAATGGGAGTTTGTGCCCAAACGTTCAATGTTTGCGAGCCATGATCAGCAGCTGATCACTGTGTTGACCGATATTTGCCGCGCTTACACGGCCGCCAACGATGCGTCGTTCCGCAATGATTTCTATGGCATGGCCCGTGTGCCCTATAACCGCATCTGCATTTCGTTGGGTCAGCTCATGGCGTTGTTGACGGCCCTGATGCACAGTGGCGACGAACTGACTGTCACTGATCCGCGCTACCGGCAAACCGAACCGCAGTCCACGCGCATCACGGGTACTGACACTGACGGTCCACTGCAGTTTGCGGATTTGGGATTCACGTTCTCGGCTTTGGACGCCGCAGGAGCCCCGCTCGAACCCGACCCGCACTCTGATGATGATGCGCATGCCACGCTGCCTGCCGCCTACACGTTGACGCGTGACCTGACCGTGTTGGACGGCTGCAGTGATGACCATCATGCGTTCCTGCTGGTCTCTACGCGTGACGGTCTGCTCAGGTTTGTGCACACGCCGCCGTTTGACATGACGGCTCTTGACGTGCTCAAACAACTGGGTTCCACAATCGGTCCGCTCGTGATCGGGCAGGCTGATTTCGCTCATTTTGCACAGTCGATCACTCCCGTGCTCACGGCGTTCGGCCAAGGAGTGTCAGTGCCGGCACCATTGCAAGCCCGCTCCAGTGCACCGTGTCGGCTCGCGTTCTATTTGGATCGCAGTGACGACGGGCTGATTGTGTGCGAAACGTTCGCTGAATACGACGGTCAACGTTTCGACGTGTTCGCTGAGCATATGGCGTTCGGACCGTCCGCGATCACGCCGCAAGTGCGCGTCATGCGCAACGAGACGGCCGAAGAGTTCGCGCGGCAAGTCACGGGCGTCTACTTTCACACGCCGTATCCCGTGTCTCGACCGGGTTCGGCTTCGATTCCCGTGCCTGCTGACGCCCCGCGTTGCGCCCCGTATTTGGATATTGATTCCTCTGGTGAGCTTCTGACGCTGTTGAACGAGGGTATTGACGCATTACGAAGCGTAGGCGACGTGTTCACGACTGATAAAGTCACGGGTTTCATGCGCGAAAAACCCGCGCACGTGCGTCTCGGATTGTCGGTGACGAGCGATTTGGTGCGCGTCACACCGATGGCTGATGAAATCGACGAGTCCGAAGTTGCAGCCATTTTGGACAGCTACCGTAAACGCAAAACCTATCATCGTCTTGCCGATGGCACGTTCATGCGTTTGGACAGTCCCGACATCGCCCAAGCCAATGCGCTTGTGGAACGCTACCATCTGTCATTGTCGGCATTGGCCAACGGGCAGGCGAGTGTGCCGGCTGTGCAAGCGTTCCTGTTGGACGGTGAAGACGAGGACCTGATTGAGCAGGCGCCGTCGTTTCGCGACTATATTGGCGACGTGAAAGTCGTCGATCCGCAACGCTACGTGGTGCCCGCAGCGTTGCATGCCACGCTGCGACCCTACCAGCTGGAAGGCTACCGTTGGCTGCGCACTTTGATGGACAAACATTTGGGCGGTATTTTGGCCGACGACATGGGGTTGGGCAAGACCGTGCAAATGATTAGCGTGTTGGTGGATGCCACAGCGCGCGAACAACAGGAATCAATACAAGAACAACGCCAACCTGACCCGTGTCTGGTGGTGTGTCCAGCGTCACTCGTGTACAACTGGGCGCGTGAATTACGCAACTTTGCTCCTGACTTGCCGGTGAGCGTGGTGGCTGGAGCCAAAGCGCAACGCAGGAAGCAGTATGCGGACCTGACGGGCGTGGTCGTCACCTCATACGATGTGTTCCGGCTTGATATTGACGACCTCGCAGACCAGCGTTGGCTCGTCATGGTGTTGGACGAAGCGCAAGCGATCAAGAATCCCGCGACGAAAATCGCGCAAGCCGTCAAACGGGCTCAAGCCAGGCACCGGTTCGCGTTGACCGGCACGCCGATTGAGAACCGGTTGAGCGAGTTGTGGAGCATCTTTGATTTTCTGATGCCCGGATTTTTGGGCTCATACCGCTCGTTCCGTGACACGTATGAAAAACCGATGCTTGACGGGCGCGACGACGTGGCGCAACGCTTGCACCATGCCGTGCGGCCGTTCATCTTGCGCCGTCTCAAACGTGACGTGCTCACGGACCTGCCCGAGAAAACCGAAAGTGTCATTGACGTGGCGTTGACGGGGGAGCAGCGCAAACTTTATGCGGCGTCGGAACGCAAGCTGCGCATGATGTTGCAGTCAAGCCAAGACATGAACGAGGACCGGTTCCAAGTGCTGTCGGCGTTGACACAGCTGCGTCAGTTGTGCTGCGATCCCCGGCTCGTGTTCGAAAACGTGAGCCATGCCGGAGCGAAAATGGATGCGATTGCCGAACTCGTGACGGCCGCACGTGAATCGGGGCAGAAAGTGCTGATATTCAGCCAATTTGTGAGCTTCCTTGACCTGATTGCCGACATGCTTGACGAACTGGGCGTGGCCCACATGGCGATCACGGGTTCAACGCCCAAACAGCGCCGGCTTGAACTCGTCGACACGTTCAACATGGATGACACGCCCGTCATGCTGATCTCGTTGAAAGCGGGTGGCACCGGATTGAACTTGACGGGAGCGTCCGTCGTCATTCATGCCGACCCGTGGTGGAATGAAGCCGCGCAAAACCAGGCCACCGATCGTGCGCACCGCATCGGCCAGCGGCATACGGTCAACGTGTACAAGATCGTGGCGAGTGACACGGTTGAGGAACGCATCCTCGGGCTGCAGGAACGCAAAAGCGAGCTGGCACGCACGCTACTCGACACACAATCCAGCGTCAATGTGGCGGCCATGACACGTGATGATGTGCTTGCGTTGCTCGGATAACCGCTGACGCAGGAAGGAAGACGCGCCGGAAGGGCAGGCTGGAATGGCAGAGAATGCTGGGCGGCCCGCAGAGTGTGGACAGATTGGGGTGTGCGGGATTGGGGGTTGTCAGCTGCTAATGTTTGAGCTTACTATCATTCACTATCCTATGCTATACTGTACTCATGCAGGTGCGTGAATGGGCCGAGCGGGAAAGCCTGAACCCGCAGACCGTGTGGAAATGGTGCCGCACGGGCAGGATGCCCGTGCCCGTGGAGAAGACACCCTCGGGCATGTACCTGATTCACGACCCGAAATACGAGACCCCTTGCGCCCCCATGGCCGGTTCGCGCACAGTGTGCTATGCGCGCGTGTCCTCAAGCGACCAGAAAGCCGACCTTGAACGGCAGGCGGACCGGTTGAAGGCGTTTGCCCTCAACATGGGCGTCGAACACCCGGAAGTAGTCACGGAAACCGGCTCCGGCATGAACGACAAGCGCCGCAAGCTCAACCGACTGCTGTCCGACCCGACCGTGGGCACGATCATCGTGGAGCACCGCGACCGGCTCGCCCGCATGAATGCGGGACTGGTCGAATCCGCATTGAAGGCGCAGGGGCGGCGAATCGTCGTCGTGGACGACGCCGAGCTGGACGACGATCTGGTACGCGACATGACCGAAGCGCTCACCTCGTTCTGCGCCCGGTTGTACGGGCGTCGCGCCGCGAAGAACAAGGCGGCCGCCGCGTTGAAGGCGGCACAGGATGCTTAGGGCCGTCAAGGTCGCGCTGGACCCCACCCCGCGGCAGGCGCGGCAGCTGGAATCCCATGCGGGCGCGGCGCGGTTCGCGTACAATGCGGCGTTGACGCATGTGCGCCGACAAATCGGCGGTTTCATCGGCGGCTTGGATTTCTCCTATTATGCGCTGCGCCGCTGGTGGAACGAATGGAAAGGCGAACTCGCCCCCTGGTGGCCGCAGAACGGCAAGGAGGCGTACAACACAGGGCTTGAAGCGTTGGGCGCCGCCCTGTCGAACTGGAAGAAATCCAAGGACGGCAAACGCAAGGGACGCAGGGTCGGCTTCCCCAAGTACAAAAGCAAATCAGGCAGCGCACCGAAGGTGGCGTTCACGACCGGGTTCAAGCAGCCAAGCGCGTGCGACCCGAACAGTGTCCGGCTGCCGCGCATCGGACGCGTGCACACGATGGAGAACGTGGCCGGACGGGTCGGCGCGGGCCATGTCACGCGCATTACGGTTTCGCACCATGCCGGACGCTGGATGGCGGCGTTGACCGTGGACGACACGGCCATGGCGCAAGCGGCGCCGAAACCCTCCCGCCGCTGGGTTGGCGTGGACCTCGGCGTCAGGACGCTCGCCACCCTCTCGGACGGCACCGTCATCGCGAACCCGCGCAACACCAAGCGCGGCGAACGAAGGCTGCGCCACGCAAGCCGCGCGCTGTCGCGCAAGACCGTCGGCTCCGCTCGGTGGCGCAAAGCGAAACGGAAGGTACAGCGCGTCCACGCGCATATGGCCGACAGCCGCATGGACGCCCTCAACAAGCTCACGCACATGCTCGCCACCCGCTACTCGGACATCTGCATCGAGGATTTGAACGTGGCGGGCATGGTGCGCAACCGGTCGCTGGCCAAGGCCGTCTCGGACTGCGGGTTCGCGGAACTGCGACGCCAGCTCGCGTACAAGACCGTGCGGCATGGTTCGCGCCTGCATGTCATCGACCGCTACCACCCATCCTCCAAGACCTGCTCGGCCTGCGGCGCGGTGAAAGCCAAACTGTCGCTCGCGGAGCGCACCTACGCGTGTGCCGAGTGCGGTCTTGTCCTCGACCGCGACCTCAACGCGGCCGTCAACATCGAACGATACGCCGCCCGGAGTGCCCGGGAGGCGCTAAACGCGCGCGGAACGGACACAAGACCCGCCACTGCAAGCAGTGGAAGGCAGACCGTGATGAAACGCGAACCAAGCAGCCCTCCCGGCGTGAGGCTTGGAGCTGGAAGCCGCAAGGCTCCCATGTCAACTAGAACAAACTAGTTAACAACGGCCACTATACTGAAGCCTCATGCGCATGCTGCACACGTCTGACTGGCATATTGGCCGCAGGTTCAAGGGGATGGACCTGCTCGACTACCAAACCCGTGTCTTGGATTGGCTGATTGACACGATTGAGTGTGAACATGTGGATGTGTTGTGCGTGTCGGGTGACATTTATGATCTGCCACGTCCGGGCGCCGATGCGGTACGCGTGTTCGACCAAGCCTATGAGCGGCTTGGCGCGTTGCAAGTCAACGGCCATGCGCTGCACGTGGTGATGACACCAGGCAACCATGATTCGGCAGCACGCCTGGGCGTGGGCTCGCGCTTGTTGCGCGAGAACGTGCATATGCGCTGTGATCTGGCATATATTGGCGAACCTGTCGATATTGCAGTGGGTGGGCAACGTTTGCTGATCTATGCGCTGCCGTATTTGAACCCTGACGCGAGCCGCGGCATGTTGGCGAAATTGGCAGGCCATGATGTGGCTTGTTCGCATGCGGCCGTCATGCAAGCCGCACTCGAACTCGTGCACGCCGACCTGGAACGTCGGCGCGAGCAGGATCATGACGTGCCGGCCGTACTGATGGCGCATACGTTTGTGTCTGGCGCTGAGCAAAGCGATTCCGAACGCGGCATCGCCGTAGGTGGCATCGACAGCGTGCCCGCATCAATGTTTAGCACCAGCGGCCTTGACTACTTGGCGTTGGGCCATTTGCACCGTCCGCAACGCGTGACAATCCCCGTGACCGGCGACGCCATGCATACGCCGATCGCGCGCTATAGCGGCTCCTTGCTGGCCTATTCGTTCTCCGAACGCACAGTGCCACCGCGCCTGGGCAATGGCAAACAAGTCGTGATTGTGGATTTTGAGCACGCGACTGGTAATGTGCCTCACAACACTGATGTGCTTGAAGACGCTGAGGATCGCAACGAACCGCCGGTGGCGGCGCGCGTGCGCCGTGTGCGCACGCTGGACGTGCAATCCGACGAACCCGCGCTCGTGCAAGTATCCGGCACGCCTGACGAACTGATTGACGTGTTGGCGCCCCTGCATCATGACGATTGGGTCAGCATGCAGATCATGTTGGACGGCCCGATGCCACGCGGCTTGTACCAGCGTCTTTCCGCGGCCTATGCGTATGCGTTGGAAAAACGCACGCAGTATGTGGGCGCCATGGCGCGTCGGCCACGCACGATGGCCGATTTGTCGACAGCACCCGACGAGTTGAGCGTATTAAGTGGCTTCGTGCAATACTCCTACGGCAGGCCGCCGGAACCTGAAGAACTTGCAGTACTCAAAGAAGCCGTAACGCGCGTGCATGCGGCCCGGGACGAACACGCGTCCTGAGACGTGGTGAGCAGCTGGGCCAAGAAGTACGACCTGAGCGAGAAGTAAGAGTATGAGCATTGGTGAGAACGTGCGTTATCACCAATCTGCGTGGAGGGATGGCAGTGAAACTCATTGGATTGTGTTTTGAAGGCATCGGTCCGTATGCGTCGGCGTTCAGCCTTGACTTGGCGCGTCTGTCACGCAACCACATGTTCCTGATTGAAGGATGCACGGGATCAGGCAAATCCATGATTCTCGACGCGTTGGTGTTCGCGCTCTATGGTGATGTGTCATCACTCAACGGCGGTGAGGAAAAAGCCCGGTTGCGCTCGCGATTCCTCGACCATTCACGCCGTGAAACCAGCGTGAAACTCGTGTTTGAAAACAACGGCGACTACTACTACGTGCATCGCACGCCCAAATACATGGTGCCCAAACAGTCGGGTACCGGGGCGACGGAACACAAGCCTTCCGGCACATTGCTCAAAGTCGCCCCCCACATGCGTGATGCGTTCGAGTCGCTCGTGGACCGGCATATGGTTGCCGACACTGACGAGCACTCGGCCGATGAGTACTTCGAGTTTTGTGAACACGCCGACAACGCGGAGCCGTTATGCGTGCAAGTCGGTGCGGTCGGCACGATGATCGAGCAGATTGTGGGCCTGAACCGCCAACAGTTCTGCCAAACCGTGATATTGCCGCAAGGCCAGTTCTCACGGTTCCTACGGTTGAAACCCGAAGAACGTTCCTCGATGGTCAAGGATTTGTTCGCGGCCGCCGATTACGAGCGCATCCAGCATGAGCTGCGTGATATGCGTCTTGAGCGTGGCGCCCAAGTGGCCACGCGGCGCACGCGATTGGAATCAGCCATCGCCACAGCGCGCGACGCGGCATTGCGCTGCCTCAACAGCACTGATGCGGATCTTGATGCCGAGGCGGGTGCCATGGACTGCGCTGCTGCCGTCGTCGAAGCCCAGGCCCAATCCGAGGCCGCCGCACGCGACGCCGAGCGCGACGCATTGGCCCGCGAATGCGTTGACAATCTCTTGGACTCACTGCTGCCTGCCGGCGATTCCACGCAAGTGGCACCCACTGACTGCGACGAGTTTGCCGCGGATCATGGGCACAGCGCCCAAGACGCTGCAGCTGACGTCATCGAATCGCCATACGAACAGAGCACGCCGATTGGCGACAACCTGGCTGATGAACGCGCCTGGTGCGTTGACGTGGATGGCGCGCTGCTGGAACCGGCCATGGACGTGGCAGCCATCGAACACCAGTTGACGCATGTGGCCGAACAAGTCAATGCGCATGCCGAAGAACAACACGACCGCACAAGCGGCCAGTTGCATGAGCGCGAAACACAAGTCGCGCAAGCGCAGCATGTGCATGACCAGTTGCAGCAGATCACAAGCGTGTTGCAAGACATTGCGCAAACCGTGAACGAGCAGCATGAGCTGGCCGCGCAATCGCCACGCATGGACCAGTTGCGCGCCTGGATCGAACGCTCCAACCAGGCCAAACCCGTCAGCATCCTGCATTATCAGGCCATTGAAGCCGCACGGTTGCAACATGAAAGCGGTGAGGAACTGCAAGCGGTCGACCAACAGATAGCCACCCTCACCGAACCCTATGGTGGCATTGACGGTTTGCATGCCGCACATGATGAACTCAACCGCATCGCACAGCGCGAACCCGCCATCGTGGCCGGTTTGGAACTCGTGGTCGAAAAAGAACGCAAACTCGCGGCCGTCGCACAAACCAAAGCGCGCACGGAACAGTTGGCAGCCGACCTGCAAGCCGCTGAAGACCATTACCGCAGCTGTGTGGACGATGAACAGCGCATTGGCGCATTAGGCAACCAGGTAGAACGTATTGAACACTATGAGCAGCTGCTCGAAGCGCGTGGCACGCGCGAACGTGAACTGCAAGACGCGCAAACACTCGTGAGCGACTGGGATGAAACGGACCGCATGCGCGAAGCGCTGCTTGACGCGCAAGCACGATTGCATGACGCCCAAAGCCGGCGCGCCCAAGTGCGCGGCCGTTTGGATGCGGCGTTGCAAGACCGGCTCGTCGTCGGCCTCGTGCAAATCGCCGACCAACTCGAGCCCGGCCAGCCATGCCCCGTATGCGGCAGTCTCGAACATCCGAAACTGGCGCAGATGCGTGAGGCGTCGACTGCCGGCGGTGCAACGGAACATGTGACGAACGCGGAAATCAATTATCGAGAAGAACTTGAGCGGCTACGCGCCGAACATGATGAGGCGCTGGCTGGCGAATCCGCACAGCAAATCCAAGTCACGCGCATGCAAACGCGCCTTGACGAGCTGACGGCAGCGATTGCCGGACGCAGCCGCGAGCAGGCAATCCAGTGGCGTGACGAAGCGCAGCGTGCCGTCAACGAATCGAACGAAGCACGCGCCCATCTGGCACAAGCGCGCCAGATTGCAAAACAGATTGTTGAAGTGCGCGAACAAGTGCAGCATGCCAAAGAAAAAGCGGAAACGACCGCAGCCATGCTCGACACCGAACACCAGCACTATCAGGCCGCGCAACAAGCGGCCCAAGGATTGGAACCCGAAGCGTTGCAGGCCGAACGCAGCCGGCTCGAACAAGAACGCCACGACGCGTTGCAAGCCGCCGGTCAACTTCCGGGGCTGCAGAACACGATTGAACGCGTCAGCGCGCTGCACAAGGAACGCACGCTGCTGGCCACGAAACTCGCCGAACGCACGGCAGTGAGCGAACATGCGAACGCCGAGTTCCTGCGTGCCTGCAAGGAAGCCGGGTTTGCGGACGGCACCTCGGCCGCCGCAGCCGTGCTCAGCGACGTCGACCTTGATCATTACGCGGGTCAACTCAAGGAATATGACGAGCGCCGCGCCGCGCTCGCGTCCCAAGCGCACCAGTTGCGCACGCAACTGGCGATCCTGCTGTCTCCCGAATCCGTGAGTTCTCTGAGACTTGCGTTGCCCACGGCCCTCTATATTTCCGATGAAGCGCGCGAAACAGCCATACTGGCCGCAGCGAGCGCGTCTCTACAACGCGCCACCGCAACATTGCACGAAGCGCAAGCATCGCGTGACGCGGCAATCCGCGACCAGCAGTCGGCCATGGAATGCTGGGAACAATGCGCGAACGCCAATCGCACGATGCTGGCTGAAGCGAGCCAGTGGGCGCAAGCGATGCACGCGTATGAACCGTTGCGGCGCATGGCGGAACTCGTGACGGGCGGACGCGACTCGGGCGCCGAACGCAAGACGACGCTGATCACGTATGCCGTGACCGAACGGTTCCGTGATGTGCTGGCGCGAGCCAACGACCTGTTGCGCGACATTCGTGACGGCTATTACGAACTACGGTTGGGCGACCAGGATAATGAGAGCGCGGACGGGACGATGTCGGTCAACGCGCCGCGCATGCGCGCCAACCACAAGACCGGACTGCCAATCCTGATCTATGACCGGCGTTGCGACACGTGCGCCGATCCCGACACGCTGTCTGGCGGCGAACGGTTCTTTGTCTCCCTGGCGTTGGCACTGGCATTGGCCGACATCATTGAAGGCGAGAACGGCGGCGTACGCATGGAAACGCTGTTCATTGATGAAGGGTTCGGATCGTTGTCGGCCGACGTGCTCGACGAAGTGATGGATGTGCTTGAGGAAGTCGGGCGCTCGCGCACGATCGGCATCATTTCCCATGTGGGATCGTTGGTCGAGCGCATCGGCGACTGCATTATGGTCAGCCGGGAACGAGAGGACGGTCCCAGCACGATCAGTGTGCGGTAGGGGAGTGTGGCGAAGCGTTGATGGTGTGAAAAGTGGGCGCGTACTTGTTGTGTGCGGTACGTGTCCACTCTTCAGCACGTAAAAGCGGGAGGTTCGCAGGGAGTGGCGGCGTGAGGTTAGCGTTCAAACGGGTATTGCAGCCCCCAGTCGGCGCGAATCTGGTCCATCAGCGCCATGATGCGCAGCGTGTCGGCATGCGTCATTTCGATGCATTCATGACGGCCGGCCAGAATGGCTTTGGCGGCTGCCGCCACCTCGTACTCATAGCCCGTGAGCTGGTCGGGCACATGCGCGTGATACTGCAGGTCATGGTTGTCGCCATAGACGTCGACGGCTTCGGGGTTGTTGATGTTGTGCACAATCACATAACCCTTGGTGCCGAGGATGCGGCCCATGCGGTCCGACTGGCACATCATGCTTGACGTGGCCACAGCCATCGTGTGGTCGCCGTAGTAGAGCGTTGTGCTGTTCGATGCGTCAACTCCTGTGGCATAGGGTTGCATCGAGGTGACGAGACGGTCGATTTCCTGGGCGCCCATGACCATGTCGATGAAGTTGAGCGCATACACGCCCACATCGAGCAGTGCGCCACCGGCCAGGTTCGGGTCGGTCATACGCTTTTTGGCTGTGGTTGTGTAGCTCAGGTCGGCGCCCAGCGACATGATCTCGCCAAGCTTTCCTGAGGCCACGATTTCGTCGATCATGATGCGCGAGGGCATGTAGCGCGTCCAGATTGCCTCGGTGCACAGCAGGTTCGTGTCGTCGGCCACGTCGAACACGCGCCGGGCTTGCTCGGCGTTGGCCGTGAACGACTTTTCCACGAGCACGTTCTTGCCGGCCCTCATGCAGGCGATGGCTTGTTCCATATGTAAATTGTGCGGTGTGGCAATGTAGACCAAATCGACGAACGGGTCGGACAGCAGTTCGGTGTAGGAACCGTAGGACTTGGAGAATCCGTACTGCTCGGCGAGTTTTTGGGCGCGTTCGCTGCTACGTGAGGCCACGGCGTACGGGTGAATCAGTCCTGCATAGCGGTCGTCGGCGTTCATCAGTTGCAACGTGTGGGCCATCGTTTGCGCGATGCGGCCGGCACCGAGGATGGCCACGTTGATCATGCCATCACCACGGCCGTTCATGCGGCCGAAGTTCGGGTCGTCCATCGACAGCATCGGCAGGGAAGCCATGTCGGTGTTGTCATCGGTGACGGCTGGCGTGGTTTGGGTAGCTGGCGTGGTCGATGCAGCTTGAGCGTTCTGGGCCATGATGGCTTCCTTTCTTCGGGCCGCCATGACGAGGCCGGCCTCATACTGGTTTCCAGCCTAATGCGCGTGACGATGGTTATGCAGGCGCTTCACCTTGCAGCGTGGGCATGTGCGGGCACCAGCCATCTGTGGGCATGCGTGATTGTGATTGGACCTGGCCGATCTTGTGAACGCCAACCACGAAATGCGCGGATGCATGCCTAGGATGAACATAGTCACATCGCATGGGGCCATTGCGGCCATTGCAGTCGTGGTAAAGGAAGGCATGTCATGAATCAATCCGAGGCCGGCACATCGCAACCATCAGCACAGCGCATCCCACCGATGGCCAAACGCGCCAGATTGATCGAACCGTTCCACGGCATGCGCATCGGGGAAGCGGCCGCACGGCTCAAACGTGAAGGGCGCAGCATCATTTCGTTGAGCCTGGGCCAGCCCGATTTTGGCGCGCCCGAACCGGTGGAACAAGCCATGCGTGAACTTTATGATGGCCGTCCGTTGCCGTACACGTCGTCGGCAGGATTGCCGGAACTGCGCGCCTGCATCAGCGCGCATTACCATGAGCGCCATGGCGTCGACGTGAGTCCTGAACGCATTATCATCACGGAAGGCGGGTCGGCCGCACTGCTGTTGGCCGCCGCGTTGACTGTGGATGATGGTGACGGCGTGCTGATCGCCGATCCGTCATACCCGGCGAACCGTCAGCTCGTGCGCACGTTCGGCGGCCGTGTCATTGACGTGCCTACCAGCGCGGCCACACGCTTCCACTTGACGCCTGAACTCGTGGACGAGTATGCGGATGACACGACCACAGCCGTCATGATTACGAGCCCGTCCAACCCGACAGGCACCACGATGGACGCTGAAACAATGCGACGCACCTGTGCCACGGCAGCAGCCAAAGGCTTGTGGCGCATCGTTGATGAAACCTACATTGACTTGGCCGACCGTGAACCCGACGGCGCACGCGTGCGCACGGCGTTGGCGTACGACCGTGACGCAATCATTTGCAACAGTTTCAGCAAATCGTTCGGCATGACAGGCTGGCGATTGGGGTGGATTGTGGTGCCCGACTACGCGTTGGAAGCCGTGCACAACTTGGCCACGAGTTTCTTCCTGGCCGCACACACGCCGACGCAAGTCGCCGCATTGGCCGCATTTACGCCGCAATCGCAACAGATCCTTGAACAACGGCGCCTTGAACTGCTTGACCGTCGCGCAATTGTCGTCAACGGGCTCGCTGCAATCGGCCTGCCATTGGAAGTCGAACCCAACGGCGCGTTCTACGCGTACTGCAACATTGCAGACACGGGATTGGACTCCACGCAGTTTTGCCGGCAAGCATTGTTCGACGCCGGAGTGGCGTTGACACCAGGCACCGATTTCGGCTCAGCCACAGCCGACACGCATGTGCGTCTGTCGTATGCGGCATCACGCGAGGGCCTGAATGAAGGCATCGCGCGGTTGGGTCGGTTCATGGCCACGTTGCAATAATGGGTTCGCGTGGGACGCGTGGCAGTGAAGCGGTGGTAGGCGATCTGGGAACGCGACTGACGCGGCTGCGGAAACAAAAAGGGATGTAATCACGGGATGTTGGGCAGCTGGGTGGCAGCCGACCAATGAAATTCCTCTGCCAAAGAACAACGCGAGACGGGCGTGACTAACGTTGATAGTCTTGCAGTTTTTCTGCGGCGTCACGCAAGGGGATAGCGCGTGGCGCCGCACCACAGGCAGAGAGGAAATGACATGACCTTGCGTTCCGCACTGGGCAAGTCCGTGGCCGCGTTGGCCGCGGGCGTGATGCTTGTCTCGCTGGGCGCATGCGGCAGTTCGAATACGGCCACACAGCACAACGACATCATCAGCGTGAACGATAGCGAACCCCAACATGGCCTCGTGCCCTCCAACACGATTGAATCAGGCGGCGGCAACGTGCTGCGCATGCTGTTCGACGGACTGATCAGCGTGGACTACCAAGGCAACAGCCACATGGAAGTGGCGCAATCCATCACACCCAACAGTGACGCCTCCCAATTCACAATCAAACTCAAAGACGGATGGACGTTCACAAACGGCGAGCCAATCACAGCCGAATCGTTCGCACGCGCCTGGAGTTACTGTGCGAACGTACGCAACGGACAGCTCGGCGCAAGTTTCATGTCACTGATCAAAGGCTACGACGAACTGCAAGATCCGCACGTCGACGCGAACGCGCGACTGTCAGGCGTGCAAACCCCCGACGAACACACGCTCGTCGTGACACTGAACCAGCCCGACGCCGTGTTCCCTGCCGAACTTGGGCACGTCGCGTTCTATCCGCTACCCAGCGTGGCCTACGACGACATGACGAAATTCAGCCAGCACCCGATCGGCAACGGACCCTACACGTTCGACGAATGGAACCACAACGAAAACATCCTGCTCAAACGCAACGAGCAGTATATCGGCTCCCGGAAAGCGCAAAACGCCGGAATTGACTACCGAATTTACACGAGCATGGACTCGGCTTACGCCGACGTGATGTCGGGCAACCTCGACCTGCTCGACAACGTGCCGCAGTCCGAAATCCGCTCGTTCAAAGAGGATCCGACACTCACGTCATACTCGCAGCCCGGCTCGGCCTTCCAGTCGTTCATCATTCCCGAACGGCTCGCCCATTTCGGACTCGACAAAGAAGGAGACCTGCGCAGGCAAGCCATTTCGATGGCCATCAACCGGCCGCTGATCTGCGACAAACTGTTCAACGGCACGCGCATGCCGGCCACCGACTTCACGTCACCGCTCGTCCCCGAATACGCCAAAGAACTGCCGGGCGCGTGGGACCTGAAATACAACCCGTCCAAAGCCAAAGCGCTGTGGGCCGAGGCGAACAAAATCTCACCATGGCCTGAAACAGCCACGTTCAAAATCGCCTACAATTCGGACGGCGACCACCGTGAGTGGGTGGAAGCAGTAAGCAACGAAATTTCCAACACGCTCGGCATCGCAGCCCAAGGCGAGCCGTACGCCACGTTCTCCGACCTGCGCGACCGGATTTCCGACCGCACCATCAACACGGGTTTCCGAGCCGGCTGGACACTCGACTACCCGAGCGCAGAAAATTATTTTTCGCCTCTCTACACCACCGCTTCCGCCGACGGCAAAGGTTCCAACGATGGTGACTACAAGTCGGCCGAATTCGACGCGGCGCTCGCAGCCGCCTTGCGCCAGCCTGAGGAGCAGTTGCGGCGCAAGGACTTCGACCATGCGCAAGAGATCCTGCTGCGTGATTTGCCGGCGATTCCGTTGTGGGTGTCGAACATTTCGGCTGTGTCGGGCAAGGATATCCATAACGTGCACTTCGATTACAGCAATACGCCGACGTATCAGACGATTACGAAGAGCTGAGCGCCGAGACGCGAGCTGAGCGGACGGGTGAGCTGAGCGGGGGCTGCGGGACGGCTGCGGGCTCGGGTGGCTAGGCTGTTAGCCGAGTTGCTCAAGTTCGCGCGTCAACTGGGCCTTTTTGGTGAACAGTGCGTTGCGTTTGTCGGTCGTCTTGGCGCGCGCATGGTCGGCAGTGACCTTGGCCAGCTCGGCTTGCAATTGCGTTTTGCGACGCAAGCGCAACAGGTCGGCATGCAGATTGTCTGTAGTGTCTTGGCCCAGCATGATCTGCGCGCACAGATTGTCCCACAACTGCGCCATCGTCTCGCCCTGCGGCGCGAGCTGCAGCGGATCTTCCACGGGCATCCAGTCGGTGGCGAACACCTCATAGGTCGGCGTGTGACCCGCATGCGCCGAAAATCCGCGGCGCACGGCGTAGCTCACGTATTCGCCGGGGGCGAGGGGTTCCGGGGATGCGGTGGGGTCGGATGCGGCTGAGGCGGCTGGCGCGGGGGAGTCGGTGTCGACTTCGCGGACGCAGGCGAACACGATGCCGCCTTTGCGTTGGGATGCGATGAGCTCAATGACGCCATCGGGGATGTGGTCGATGTCTGCTGCGAGCTTCAAGCCCAATACGAGCACTTCTGGCACATGGGGGACTGGTTGCGTATTGGCGGTGCGGTCGGTCAATATGCCGAGCAGATGGATGGATGCCACATGCTGGGCGAGCTGCTGGTAGACGCGTTTGGGCAGCTCCGCCGGATTCTTGCCAGCGAACATGGCCTTGGGCAGCCGGCCCTTCTGCTCAGGCGCCGCCGCTGCGGCAGGCAGCCCCAAATCCGTAATCGTCAGCGAACCGCATGTGCTGAACTCCTGAGTCATGGATCCCTCCTCATGTGCTGTGCTGCAGTGCCGCTGTGCTGCTGTGCTGCAATGGTACAAAACGTGGCGCGCTCAAGGTGTACCGCGTTCGTACCACCGTGGTACAAAACTGATACGGATTGCTCCAATATGTAGCGCGTTTGTACCACCGTGGTACGAACACAATACGGATTTTCGCCAGAATGTGTCGCGTTTGTACCACCGTGGTACAAACACGATACAAAAGCGTCAAAATCCGTATCGCCGTTGTACCACCGTGGTACAAAGACAGTACGAATCCGCCTATCATATAGCGCGTTCGTACCACCGTGGTACAAACACGATACGTTTTCTGCGCGTGTTTACTCCCAATTGCTTTGCTTGCTGACTTGATCTGGACGATGAAGCCGCATACATAGCAGGAGCCGTTATTGCAAGCAGTTCGTTCAGGTGCACAGAAGCCGAAAACAGACAAGAGGCCATTTCGTCGTGTGTGATGAACATGGCCTCTTGCCGTTGGTGCCCCAGATCGGATTCGAACCGACGACACCCGCTTTAGGAGAGCGGTGCTCTATCCACTGAGCTACCAGGGCAACAGAGACCGATTATACCATGCTGCACGGTGCTTGCGGCAGCATGTCGTTAGGAATCCACGCATATATGAGCGCGGGCGCGTGAACAGGTGGCGCCATAGGTGGGCTGGGGTGATGCAGGTGACCTGAGTATGCTGGACGCTTGCATTCTTGTGTGGCGCACAGCGTTGCACACGAATGCCGGTGAGTACGCATAACGGATTGGAACGGTGGTTGATGAAACATCATGCGATTGCACGCATGCTTTCCGGTGTGCTGACATTGATCGCCGCTGTAGCGTGCGTGTTGCGGTTGCTGCCTGAAGACATGCAAGCGTATCTCGGTATCGCGGTCGTATTGGCCTATTCTCCATGGGTGGCCGTCATCGCGATTATCGGCTGCGTGCTCGCCTGCATCGGACGACGATGGGTCGTGGCATTCGCGGCTATCGTATGCATCGCGGCGCAAGTGTATTGGCAAACGCCATTCTTCCACAGCAATGACTCGCAAGCATTGTCGCAAAAGGCCCGTGATGCCGTAGCCCAACCGTTGCGTAACACGCAAGACGCCGTGATGCGTGTGATGACACTCGACGCCAACGATGGCCATGCCGATGCCACGGCAATTGTGGACACCGTACGCGACCAGCACGTGGAATTGTTGGCATTGCAACATACCACGCCAGCATTGGTTGACGCACTCAACACAGCCGGCATTGACCATGAACTGCCATACTCAATCCACGCCGCCAGCCGCAATGGGTCAGGCAGCGGTATCTGGGCAGCAGCCCCGCTCTCGATACCAGCGGATTCACAAATCAACAGCACCTCATCCAAAATGCCGGCAGGTACCGTACAAGCCTGCGACCGGCAGTTGCGCTTCGTATCCGTCACCACAGAGCCGATGACATGGAGCGACTGGCAACATATGCAAGCATGGCATGATTCGCTGATGCAACTGGCCGCATTGCGCACGAACACCGACCATCAATTCGTGCTACTCGGCGACTTCAACGCCACCAACGACCACGGCGCATTCCGGGAAATCCTCGGCACACGGTTCCACGATGCAGCCATCGTCTCCGGCCACGGATTCGCATTCACGTGGCCAGCTAATATACGCGTGATACCAGCCTTGAACGCGCCCGACCACATCCTTGTGGAAGAAGGAGTGCGCGTCGGGCAAGTGCAAACCGTACGCATCCCACAAGCCAGCCACAAAGCGCTGCTCGCCACCCTGGACTGTTCCAACATGGTCCAAGCGCAGTAATCTGATGCGCGTCAAACCAGCATCATGCCACTAGCAACCTGCCTCTTGGCGGCATGAGCATCGCGCATGGTCACACAGCATTGTGGCCATGCGCAAGATCAATGCCTTACCCATGGCCACAACGATTCAATGATTCAGCGATTCAGCAATGCAATGATTCAATGATGGTTCACCAACGTGGGGCGCAATGCCGATGTACCGGCTCTTCATGACCGTTACTGAACAGACACGGACACGAAGAGCCAACCCGATACCCAATTACCCTTATTCAAGATTGGACTGCGTACCAGCCATTTGCGCAGTTTGCGCTTGACGCTGCTGCGCCGCATCAAGCTTGGCACGCACCTGACCCAGCAACGTTTGCGCACGCTCAGCCAACGCCTCACCAATCTCCCACTGACGCATAGACTGCTCAAGACTCAAACCACCCGTCTCAAGCGCCTGCACAGCCTGAATCAGCTGATCACGAGCCTGCTCATACGTCATCGCCGCAATATCAGCACGCTCCTGTTCAGTCAAACTCGAAGCCACTTGAGGCTCCTCGGCGCCAGCCGTCTCAGCGACAGGCTCAGCCGTAGCTTCCACTTCAATCTCCACAGTTTCTTTCTTGGCAGACATCATCAATTCCTTTCCTCAGTAACAACGGTTTGCGCTTGAGCGACGACAGCACCGCGCTTGAGTGTAATCGTCAATTCATCACCCTGCGTGACATGGCTAGCGCTATCAACAACATGGCCATCGGCCGTCATCACCACGGCATAACCGCGGTCAAGCGTGGATTGCGGGCTCAGCGCTCGCAACGTGGCTTCATTGCGTTCCACGACGAGCTGTTCCTCATCGGCCAGACGCGTCAATGCAATGCGCATGCGCCGCGTGGCTTCATCGAGGAAGCGCTCATGGGGTTCGAGAATGGTTTGTGGACGCGTCAGGCTGGGCCGGTTTACATAGCCTTCAACCAGACGTGTTTCATTGTCAAGTCGGGCCGTAAGGCGCATCGTCATTTGGGCCATGGCCGAGCTGACCAGTTGCGTCTGCTCGCGCACATCCGGTACGACGCGTTTGGCGGCATCGGTGGGTGTCGATGCGCGCAAATCGGCTGCCAAATCGATGAGCGTCCAATCGTCTTCGTGGCCGATGGCGCTGACAATAGGCGTTACGCATTCCGCTGTGGCACGCACTACGCCTTCATCGGAAAAACCGATCAGGTCTTCGAAGCTGCCGCCGCCACGCGCCACAATGATCACGTCGACTTCCGGATCGGCATCAAGCTGACGGATGGCGTCAATGACTTCGGGTGGGCATTGGGCTCCCTGCACATGCGTATGCACAATGTGGAAATTCACAGTGGGCCAGCGAAGGTTCACATTCGTGATCACATCGCCCTCGGCGCGAGCTTGAGGCGCGCAAATCAAGCCGATCGTGCGCGGGAACTCGGGCAACGCGACTTTGCGATCTTGGTCGAACAGACCTTCGCCCTTGAGTTTGCGGCGCAGTTCTTCAATGCGTTCCTTGAGGTCGCCTGCGCCGATGCGCCGAATGTCGTCGCCGCGCAAGCTCAGGCGGGTTTGTTTGACCCACAAATCAGCTTTGCCGTGGATGACCACACGGTCGCCTTGTTTGAAGTTGCGCGCCATTTGCGCGAACATGCCAAACCCGTTGACCGACAGTGACACATCCTGTGTGCTGTCGCGCAACGTGATGTACACCGATGACGCGCGGCGTGTATTGATTTCAATGATCTGGCCTTCGACCCATACGGCGGGCCAGCGTTCCACAGCAGTGTGGTACTTCTGGCTCAGCAGGCTCACGGGCCACGGATTCTCGGCCGTGGTGTCGCGGGCTAGGGCGGGAGGTTCTTGGACGGCGGCGGCCGGAGCTTCAGGCGTACCGGCAAACGGCTGCCCGAAGCCCTGTGCTGCGCCTGCAGTCGGGTTCATTCCATAGGCGGTGTTCCAACTCATACTGCCTAGAATCCATCAACAAATGGACTTCATGCAACAGCGTGCTCCGGAGTGTCGCACAACAGTTCGGCGTGTCGACAAGGGGGTTATCGCATATCTCAATCATTGAGCCAGACACACCGCATCTCATGGACTTGGGCGGCAGGCGAACAGCATGCTGAGTAAGATAAATCACACCGATGTAATTTTGGCGGAAAGATGCCAAAAACCACCATATCTAGTCATTAGGGCGGCGTGGTGAACTAGATATAGGGGTTGGGGAAGAGGTAGAGTGCTGACTGTTCGCAAGGCTGTGAGGAGCTTTACGGGCATCACCGACTCGGGTTGCAACGCCCGCAGAAAGGAATCAGGAATGGATACTCAGACGCTGAACGCACCCACGATTTCGAAGGTCCAGGCATCTTCGAAAGTGCTCGTTGAGAAGCGCGATGGTCGTATCGTCGACTTCGACCCCATCAACATCGTCGTTGCGGTCAAGTCGGCTTTTGATGATTTGGACAAGGAGGTCGGCCCCCAGGAGGAGGGCATGATCCGCGATATCGCCAAGCAGGTCGAAGGTGAAATCAAGGCACGTTACAACGGTCCTGCAAAGATTGAAGATATCCAGAACCTTGTTGAGCACGCGCTCATTGAGGATCATCTCTATGACGTGGCCCGCACCTACACGAATTACCGTCTGAACAAAGACATTGAGCGTGCCAAGGCTACCGATATCAACGAAGCCGTGAAGCGTCTCGTGAACAAGGACGAGTCGCTGGTGCGCGAGAACGCCAACAAGGATTCGAATGTGTATGCCACGCAGCGTGATTTGCTGGCCGGCGCCGTGTCGAAGGCTTCGGCTTTCGCAATGCTGCCCGATTCTGTGGCCAACGCCCATCTCAAGGGTGACATCCATTTCCATGACGCTGACTATTCGCCGTTTACCGCGATGAGCAACTGCTCGCTGCCTGATTTTGGTGACATGCTGCGTCACGGTTTTGCACTGGGCAACGCGATGATGGACTCGCCGAAGTCCATTGGTACGGCGGCCACGCAGATTACGCAGATCATCAAGGATATTGCAGGCGCCCAGTACGGTGGTCAGACGGTCAATCGTGCTGATGAAATGCTTGAAGAATATGCCAAGCGTGACTATGCGAAGAACCTCAACATGGCCCAGGCCATGATTCCTGATTCCACTCCTATTGAGGTTGCGCAAGCCATGGTGCAGGGTCTCAAGCAGCAGGAGCCCGAATGGCTGCATTTCGAGAACCGCGAGCCGCTGCCCGAAGATACTCCGTTTGATGAGAACCTTTCTGAACTGGACCAGTTGCGTGAGGTCTACGCCAAGATTATGACGCGCAAGGCCATTTACGATGCCATGCAGACGATGGAATACCAGATCAACTCGAACCGCGTGTCCAACGGCCAAACCCCGTTCGTGACGGTGGGCCTTGGCTTGGGTACTTCGTGGTTTGCTCGCGAGATTCAGCGTGCGATTCTGCTCAACCGCATTCGCGGTTTGGGCAAGGACCGCCACACGGCCATTTTCCCCAAGCTGGTGTTCACGATCAAGCATGGTGTGAATGCCGATCCTGAGGATCCCAACTACGATTTGAAGCAGCTGGCTCTCGAATGCTCTACGAAGCGCATGTACCCGGATGTAGTGTTCTACGACAACATCGTGAAGATCACGGGTTCGTTCAAAGCTCCGATGGGCTGCCGTTCGTTCCTGCAGGGTTGGATTGACCCCGAAACAGGCGAAGATGTTGAAGACGGTCGCATGAATCTGGGTGTTGTCACGGTCAATGTGCCACGTATCGCGTTGGAATCGCATGGCAACGTTGACCGCTTCTGGAAGCTGTTCGAAGAGCGCATGGACATTGCGCACCAGGCGTTGCAGTTCCGCATCATGCGTTGCAAGCAGGCGACGCCGCTCAACGCTCCGACGCTGTTCCGTTATGGTGCGTTCGGCCGTTTGGAAGCGAATGATACTGTTGACCAGCTCTTCCGCAACGAGCGTGCCACTGTGTCGCTCGGTTATATCGGTTTGTATGAGACCACGGCCATGTTCTTTGGCAAGGATTGGATGCGTGATCACGGCTGGGATCCGCAGGGCAAGGAGTTCGCGCTTTCAATCGTGCGTCGTATGAACGAGCTGTGCAAGCAGTGGTGCAAGGAAGAGGGCTACCACTATTCGGTGTACTCCACGCCCGCCGAATCACTGACCGATCGTTTCAACCGCATGGACCGCGAGAAGTTTGGTGAGGTTGAGGGCGTGACCGACCACGACTTCTACACGAACTCGTTCCATTACCCCGTATGGCTGCAACCCACCCCCATGGAGAAGCTCGATTATGAGAAGGACTTCCCATACTTGGCTTCGGGCGGTTTCATCAACTACTGCGAATTCCCATGCCTGCAGGCCAACCCGAAGGCCCTGGAAGCAGTGTGGGATTACGCCTACAACATTGGCATCGGCTACTTGGGCACGAATACGCCAATTGATCACTGCTTCGTCTGCGGTTTCGAAGGCGACTTTGAACCTACTGAAGAAGGGTTCAAGTGCCCCGAGTGCGGCAACAGCGATCCTGACCTGTGCAACGTGACGAAGCGCACGTGCGGTTACCTGGGCAACCCGGTGCAGCGTCCGATGGTGCATGGCCGCCATGAAGAGATTGCGCATCGCGTCAAGCACATGGCTGGTGAGACCGGTCGCGTGACGTTGAGCAACGGCACCTCGCGCGAATGGTTCGAGGAAACCAAGTAACCCCACGCTCGTCGCATTGACACTCTACAGGCCCGGTGAGCGCTTCGGCGCCACGGGCCTTTGTCATGGGTTCGCTATCGTATAGAAACCCGTACCATCCACGAATTGCACGCATTAACTACCAAGGAACTCCATGCCAACCCATGATTTTGCCGCTTCAGAAACCAGCCGCGGACCGTTCATCCCCACCAGGCTGGCAAACAACCCGCGTGCTGGGCAGTGGACCAACCGTATGAGCCACAACATGGTGGCTGACTATAAGCGGTTCTTGATGACTGACGGTGAAGGTATCCGCGTTTCCTTGTATGTGTCTGGCTGCCCGTTCCACTGTGAGGGCTGCTATAACGCTTCGATTTGGGATTTCCAGGCTGGTCACGAATACAACGACAAGCTTGAGGCGCAGATCATGGACGATCTCGCTCAACCGTTTGTGCAGGGCATCACATTCCTGGGCGGCGAACCGTTACTGAATACGGGTGTGCTGCTGCCGCTGGCCCGCAAGATTCGCGAGCGTTTCGATCACACCAAAGATATTTGGTGTTGGACCGGTTACACGTGGGAAGAACTCATGCGCGAAGGGGAGACACAGGACAAGCTCGACCTGCTGCATGAGATTGACATTCTGGTCGATGGCCGTTATATCAAGTCCGAGCATGATTCGCTGCTACAGTTCCGAGGCTCCCGCAATCAGCGCATCCTCGACGTTGCCGCCTCGTTCGAGCAAGACACACCCGTCATCTGGCCCAAACTGCACGACCAAGAGCGTTTTATCCCCGAAATCTACGGCAAAGAACGCTCCGCCGGCGAAGGCGACGCCAGCTGATTGCTGCTTGCTGAATATAAGTGCGCCTATATATGTTTGATGTTTGATGTTTGATGAAGCGTATTGCGATGCAAAATAGATTCCTGCTTTACACAATGCATCATATTGTGCTGTTTTGTAGAACTCCATCATCATCCGTGCCACATTGGCGGAACCGTATGCAGTGTTCGTGCGTTGACATCCTCGCGACGTAGCGTATGGCAATAATTAAGGGTGGCGTTCACAGGGTCTGGTGAGCGCCACTCTTTTTGGTGGGGTGTCAGGTTTGTCGAAAGGCTCGGTCTGTGATTGCCGACGTCACTGCGCTTTGGCGGCTTGTTGGTCGATCCAGTCGTTGACGGCTTTGATGATTTCGTCGAGCGTGACTTTGGCGGCTTTGTAGAGGCGTGAATCTTTCACGCCTGACTCGTTGACGAGCTGCTCGGCCGTGTCCAGCGCAGCCTGCAGGCCGTCGGAAAATCGTTGCGCGGCTGCCGAATCCTCATAGGAGCTGCGCAGTCGTTCCAGCAACGACCGTCCCTGCTCAATCGACTCAGACAACTGCTGCTTGTCGCGGTTTACTTGGCTCTCGTTATTCTCGTTATTTTCATTGTTTCCGCTGTTGCCACTATCGCTATTGGAATCCTTCGATTGGTCCGAACCGTTCGTATTGGAATCAGAACCATTCGCATTTCCCGACAGTCCGAGCCAGTCCAGCAATCCCTCAGCAGTGGAATCGGAGATTGGCTTCTTCATTGTTGCCAACGATGATTGCAATGAATCGGTGGCGCTATCCAATGTGTCGGCGACCAGGTTGAGCTGCGTAATCGTGGCATTCGTGGCACACCCTTGCTGATCCACTGTGCCTTCGGCTGCGTTGGCGGCTTTGGCTGCCGCATCAAGAATCTCATCCACACCAAGTACTTGCTGGATCAACTGCTGAAGTTTGGGGGTCTGGTCCATCGTGTCGAGCAACTGCTTGCGTTGCTCGCTGAACGCGGCCACGGAAGCGCGGCAACGGTTCAACGCTTTCGTATGGTTGTTCGCATATACGAATCCACCAATGCCGCCAAGGATCAGTGCACACACGGCCACAATGCTCACGACCACAGGCCAACGTTTGCGCGGCTGTGCAGCTCGCGAAGAAGAAGTCCCATCGGCATGCGCTGCAGCCGCGGGAGTGGGCGCAATAGCCGGAGGCAATGGTTGTGCGGGGTCCGAGGGTTGCGAGAACGAGTCGAACTCAGTGATGTCAATGCGTGTGGTGGGCATCTCCTGACCATCGTCATGCGAGTTGCCGAATTCTTCATGGTTGCTCATCATTGCCCCCTATTTGCGTATATGGTGTCAACCGTCGTAAATATGCCTATCCTAGCGCAACGTTTTAGGAAGAAGTGGCTGTTGCGGGCTACCTCTTCTTGCTTCTTCTTGTCTTTTCCTATCCCTTCCTTGCTCCGTTGCGACTGGCTTTGTTTTCGTTTGTTCGACGATTCCAAGGCCGGTTGCACTCCCTCGCCTTGCGGCGGGGAGGCTCCAAGACTCACGAAACAGCCATGAGGCTGTTCTGCTTGGTTCGCGTTTCAACGGGTCCTGCGTTGCCAGCCTGCTGTGGGCTGGTCGTCTTACGGTTCCTCCGCGCGCGTTTAGCGTCTCCCACGGCACTCGGGGCGACGTAGTGTTCAAGATTGACGGCGGCGTTCCAGTCACGGTCCACGCCCTCACGGGCGTAGTCGCATGACAGGTTGTCGCAGACAAACACGCGGTCCGCGAGGGACAGTTTGGCTTTCACCGTCCCGCACCTGCTGCATGTTTTCGAGGATGGGTACCAGCGGTCGGCCACGATGAGCGTAGCCCCGCTGTTGAGGCATTTGTAGGCGAGCTGGCGTCGGAACTCTCCGAACGCGGCATCGGAGATGGCCTTGGCGAGATGGCGGTTGCGTTTCATGCCCGCCACGTTCAGGTCCTCGATGACGATGGTGTCATACGTTGTGGCAATCATCGTCGTCGCATGGTTGATGGCGTCCTGCCGCTGTGCGGCTGTCTTCGCTTGGGCTTTCTGCACAGCGAGCAGCGCTTTCTTCCAGCGGTTCGACCCCTGCACGCGGCGGGAGAGCCGTTTGCTGGCCTTGCGCAGCTTGCGTTCGTTGCGCTTGTAGTGTTTCGGGTTGTCGATGACGGTGCCGTCCGAGCAGGTGGCGAGGGTCTTGATGCCAAGGTCGATGCCGACCGTCCCGCCGTCAGTCTTCTTCGCAACCACGGGGTCGGGGTATTCGACAGTCAGCGACGCATACCATGCTCCCGCACAGTACGAGACGGTCATGCGCAACACCCTGCCGTCGCCGACGCGCTTCTCCATGTCCTCGAAGCAGTGGACGCGGCCAATCCTCGGCAGCTTCAGCGCCTTCGGGTCGCCCTTGATAAGCCCGAAGCTGCCGGTGGTGTACGCGAACTTCATGTGCCTGGAACGTGTCCGGTACTTCGGGAACCCTACCTTGCGGCCCTTGCGCTTGCCGTTTTTCGAGTCCGCCCAGTTCTTCAACGCATTGGCGAGGCATTCAACGCCATACGAGTACGCTTCCTTCGAGTTCCCGGCCGACCACGGCGCAACCTCCGGCTTCCACGAGTTCCAGACGCGCCGCAGTTGCGCCTTCGACCAGACGAACCAGCCGACACGGCCCGCGATGGCCGCTTTGACCATGCCGAGCATGAAATTGTAGGCGAACCGCGCCGCACCCGCATGCGACAGCAACATCCGCTCCTGACTTGGCGTAGGGTCGAGCCTGACCTTGATTCCCTTAAGCATCATGCGCCGCCTTCAACGCGGCCTGCGCCTTGTGTTTCGCGGCACGACGCCCGTACAGGCGCGCACAGAACGAGGTCAGCGCTTCAGTCATGTCGCGCACCAAGTCGTCGTCCAGTTCCGTGTCGTCCACGACGATGACGCGACGCCCCTGCGCCTTCAACGCGGATTCGACCAGTCCGGCGTTCATGCGGGCGAGCCGGTCACGATGCTCCACGATTATCGTGCCAACGGTCGGGTCGGCCAGCAAGCGGTTGAGCTTGCGCCGCTTGTCATTCATCCCCGACCCGGTTTCCATGACCACTTCGGGATGTTCAACGCCCATGCCGATGGCGAACGCCTTGAGACGGTCGGCCTGACGCTGCAAATCCGCCTTCTGGTCGGCGCACGATACCCGCGCATAGCACACCGTCCGCAACGACCCCGAATCCACGGGAACCCTCGAGGCGGTTTCGTATTTCGGGTCGTAAATCATGTACGCGCCGGACGGGGAACGCTCCACCGTCACACGGTCCGGCATCGTGCCCTCGCGACACCACTTCCACACCGTCTGCGGGTTGAAATGCTCCAACCCCGCCCAATCACGTACTTTCATGCAACATATGATAGCATAAGAAAACAGTAGAAAACAAATCAGGAAGTCAGCTGGTTGCAACCCCTTCTGTCCTTCCCCGTTCCTTCCCATCCCTCAATGACTCGTAGCAAATACGTCTGCCCTCATCTCCAGTGGAGACTCGGGAATCACGTGTATTGCATCTTGTGTCGATCGTCATAAATTGTTCAGATGCTCTACAAAAGCTAGCGGAGCACAGTGAGCAATGGCAGAGTTCTGGAAAGCTGTTGCGTCTCGGGTCACAATCGCATCACAGCGCAATGATTCTGCCAGAGCGCGTACGAGACCATCTTCAAAGTCGGATTCATTACTGACAGCCGCTGTGCGCGCATAGGCAACGAGTAGTGGTTGCGCATCAAATAAATCAAGCAACTCGGCGACGGTCTGTCGCGCAAAACTCTCTCCGTATCGTTTCGCGAGAATGTAATAAGTGTCTTTCAGTGAGGACACGGCGATCATCATTTCAACATCACTGTTCACGCAGGTGCGCAGCAGCTCCATGCATTCGTCATGAATATGTCTTACCTGAAGCCAGTGCTGAAATACCGTGAACATTGGTCTGCAATACGCAGGTGCGACTCCTGTATGCAAGGAATCGGGGCACCTGCGATGGGTAGAAGCGTTATTCAGTCATATTGACCAAACAACTTCACAATCAGTGGTTGGCCTTCCAGGTCTCGAACAGCTTCTCCTGGTGGTCCAGCAGGCTCTTCAGAGCTTCGGTCGGCTCGCCCTTGCCTTCGAGGTCAAGGTCGGCAACGGTTGCGGTGAATGGATCAATGTCCTTGAAGTCGCCCGTGCGCTGGTCCTCTTCAACAATCTGCGAGGTGAACGCCGTGATCTGCTTGTTGTCGTCGAACGACGGAGTCAGAGCGATCGGGGTCTGAGGAATGTCGATCTCGGTGGTGGTGGCAGTGCCCTGGGCAACGTTCTCTTCAGGTTCGCTGAACGTGTCGGTGCCGAACAGGATGTGGTATTCCAGACCGTTCGGGTAGTGGATGATGTCTTCACTGATGCCATAACGCTTGAAGAACTCGGCGTGAGCGGCATCAATGTCGGCCTGCACCGTGTCGTTGCTGTTCGGGCCATCAACGTGATCCATGCGCTCGTTGAAATCGGCCTGCTTGACGAAGAATGCCAGCAGTGTGCGGAAGTTCTCGTAATCAGTTGCAGTTGGTGTTGCGAATGCCATGTCTGCCAATCCTTTCCTGCGTCGCATCGAGCGGCGTTGCCGGCTGGATGCCGGTTCAATCATGTCCTAGGGCCCGGTAGATTGCCGAACCTGTTGATTACGAGTCAAATCCGCGATGTTCAAAGTGTGCTGAAAGCCCGCCCAAAGAACCATGCATCGAGGGTATTTGTCCAATTGCGCACAGCTCTCACGAGGGTATCGACGCGGGAATAATCCCTACTGCCTCATGGCGTTTGACGAGGAACGCCCGGTTGGGGGAATCCTGACCATGTTCACGACATTCGCTGACGGCGCACCCTGCATAGCATCGTGTCAGAGCACCGGTCCCAGTCCTCGCAGCCCACTTCGCCTGCATCCCAGATCTTCCACCCCTTACGGCGCATAAAAACATCCCACAAGAGGGGAGACTTGTGGGATGTTGTGTACCGGTGTTCCAGATCGCCGGCAGCGCCCTGCGGCGCCTTACTCGAAAAAACGCTTTGATTTAGCGGATATGGCTCGGTTCAGGCCTGCAGCTCGCGCACGGTGGCCAGCAGCTCTTCCTGATGGTCGAACAGTTCTTTGAGCGCTGCGTCCGGCTCACCCTCGGCGTCAAGCTTGAGGTCATGCACGGTGGCGTAACGCGACGTGGCCGGCTTATCGCCGTTTTCCGCCACAATCGTGGACTGGAAGCCCGTGATATGGCCGTTTTCAAAAGAAGGAACCAGCATGACGCGCGTATCGGCCACGTTCAGATACGTGCTTTCCGGCGTGCCGAAATGCTCGTCAGTGCCGAACGTGATGTGGTAGTTCATCTCGTTCGGATACTTCACGAGTTCGCGTTTGATGCCGTAATGCTTGAAGAATTCAGCGTTGGCCTGCTCCACTTGCAGCAGTTCCTTCGCGTCGTCGGCCGGCTGCTCCACACGACCCAGATCCGCGTTCTTGTCTGCTTGGGTGGTGAAGAACGCGAGCATCTCGCGGAAACGTCCGTAATCTTCGGTGGTGGGCTTGTCCTGTGCCATGGGGGTTCCTTTCCTTTATTTTTCTGATGCCGGCTTGTCGTGCCGGTGTTCCATGCCGCCCCCTCACATATGGCGGCGGCATACGAGTGATGTGCTGGTAGAAGCTGTTAGAAACGGTCGGCTTCGTTCAGCTGCTCTTCTTTGCGCCGTTCAATCTTGTGCTGCAAATGCAGTCGCAATAGCTGCCAGTCAAGGTCAAGCATCTGCTTGACGTGCTCGTTCGGCAGTTGTTCCATCGCGCCGTTCAAATCAAGTTGGTCCAACGTGAACGTCAATTCGTCAGGCGACGGCAATTCTTCTGTGGTTGCGAATCCGGCATCTGCTTTCAACCCGGTACGCAAGGCCGTGACGCGACGGTCTTTGCCTTCACCCGTGAAGACTGGTTCAATCACAATCCACGTGTCCCAAATGTTCATGTATGTGGAAGCTGACGTGCCGAACTTGCCGCGCAAGCTCAGATGCACGCCATAGTTGAGGTTGCCCGGATACATGAACAGGTCGGGCTGCACATCGTAATGCTTGCAAAACTCACCGTTGTCATCGGGATACACGGCGGGTTGGTCCACGTGTCCTTGTTGTTCATCGGCATCCGCCTGCTGCACAAAGAAGCGCAGCATGGCGCGAAAACGCGTGTAATCAGCTTCAGTGAATGTCACCACAGCCATAGCTTCCTTTCCTTGTTCCCGCCCAACCTCATATGAACGGGGGAGAGGGCTCGGCGGGAAGAGCGGTGCATGGCAGCCCCCCCGCTGTCATGCACCGTTGTTGGCACTATACGATTGCGAATGTTGGAATTTGCTGGAGGTTGGGTGCATGGTCCATGAATGCGCGGCATGTCAAACATCTCAAGGAAGCGCCAAATGGTTGCCATTGCTGTTATACCCTCCAACCGTGGGTCAGATGCGCGATTCGAATAGAAACAACGCATTTCGCTGCTCGCGACATGTCACCCCCATACCCTCATGTTGTGCTTCAAATAGTGACATTTATCGCCATTGCACGGTGATATAAGGTCTTGTGTTGGGCGCTATATCCAGTAAAGTGGTTCTTTCAGTACCCTGCCCGATGCGAATCGGAAGTTTGCGGGGGTGAAGAGGGAAGAGGAGTGCAGCGCGTGGTCAGCAACATGGCACAGACGACTATGTCACCGGCAGAACCAAGCGGCCAGAGTGAACAGCCGCTAGCACAGGTGCAAGTGGCAGCCGGTCAACCCAGCGCACACCCCGGCATCCGTATTGGTCTTGACATCGGTTCAACCACGGTCAAAGCCGTGGTGTTGGACGAATCCGACGCGTTGGACTCCACACTATTCAGCGATTATCGCCGCCATCATGCGAACGTGCGCGCCACGATGCAAGGATTGCTCGTGGACATTCAGCAGCGGTTGCAAGAACTCGGCAAGGGCAACGAACCCGTGCGCTTGGCAATCACTGGGTCGGGCGGTTTGGCGCTGGCTGATTCGTTGCATGTGCCGTTCGTGCAGGAAGTCATGGCTGAAACCTGTGCGATTGATGTGGAATATCCGCAAGCCGACGTGATCATTGAGCTTGGCGGTGAAGACGCAAAAATCACGTATTTGAAGCCCACGCCTGAACAGCGCATGAACGGTTCATGCGCAGGTGGCACGGGTGCGTTCATCGACCAGATGAGCACGCTGCTTGACACCGATGCGGCAGGCCTTAATGACATGGCCAAGCAATACAACACGCTCTATCCGATCGCATCCCGATGCGGTGTGTTCGCCAAAACCGATTTGCAGCCACTGATCAACGACGGCGCTGCCAAACCTGATTTGGCCGCTTCGATTTTCACGGCCGTCGCCACGCAGACCATCGCTGGCTTGGCTTCAGGACGTCCGATCCATGGCACCGTCGTGTTCCTGGGTGGCCCGTTGTTCTTCATGTCGGAACTGCGCGAAGCGTTCCACCGTGCGCTCGACGGCAAAGTGGATGAGTTCGTGACGCCGACCGACGCGCATCTGTACGTCGCCTATGGCGCCGCGCTGATTGTGGGCGACCCCGACATGCTTGAAGAAGGCCAGCATTTCGAAACGCAACCAATCGAGCAGATTATCGCCAAGCTGGACGACGTGAGCGCCCAGCCGATCAACACGCAAACGATGCCGCCACTGTTCCCCACGCCTCAGGACCGTGCGGCATTCGACGAACGGCATCATCGTGAACATGTGCATGTCAACACGCTTGAAGGTGCTACAGGTCCGCATTTCCTTGGCATTGACGCCGGCTCGACCACAATCAAAGCCACGCTCGTTAATGACGACCGTGAAATTGTCTGGTCCAGTTACGCAACCAATGACGGCTCGCCATTGACCGCGGCTGTTGACATTGTGCGCCACATCCAAAACGAACTGCCCGACACTGCTTGGATCGCACGCTCCTGCGCCACAGGCTACGGGGAAGGTCTGATCACAACCGGCTTGCATTTGGACGAAGGCGTTGTGGAAACCATGGCGCATTATCGCGGTGCTGAAATGGTCAGCCCCGGCGTCACCGCCGTCATCGACATCGGCGGACAAGACATGAAATACCTGGCCGTCAACGATGGCGTCATTGACTCGATTGCCGTCAACGAAGCCTGCTCGTCGGGCTGCGGTTCATTCCTGCAAACTTTCGCGTTATCGATGGGTTTGACGATTGAGGAATTCACGCAAGCCGCGTTGAACTCCACGCATCCCGTGGACTTGGGTTCACGCTGCACCGTGTTCATGAACTCGTCGGTCAAACAAGCGCAAAAAGAAGGCGCATCGATTGAAGACATCGCTGCAGGCCTATGCTATTCAGTCGTGCGCAACGCGCTCTACAAAGTCATCAAACTGCGCGACTCGGGCGAACTCGGCGACACGGTCGTCGTGCAAGGCGGCACGTTCCTCAACGACGCCGTGTTGCGCGCTTTCGAACTATTGACTGAACGCAACGTCACACGCCCGAACATCGCGGGCCTCATGGGTGCGTATGGTGCAGCCCTCACAGCCCGCATGCACTACGACGATGTGGCCGACGACACCGATTCGCAAGGCGTCGATCATGATGCCGTCAACGAACGCCGCATCACGATCACTGATCCGGCCACGGGTGAAGTTGTGGAACACACGGCATCAAACCTCGTGCATGGTGAAGAACTCGATACCCTGTCAATGAGTTCAGAACGTGACATTTGCAAACTGTGCCAAAACCATTGCAAACTCACAATCACGACGTTCCAGGACGGTTCACGTTACGTCACGGGCAACCGTTGCGAACGCGGCGGCGACGCCAAACGTAAGCGCAGCGACCGGCCCAACCTGTTTGATTACAAATACAAGCGCGCGTTCGCCTACCGCCGTCTGACCGACAAAAAAGCCACGCGCGGCGAAATCGGCATCCCACGCGTGCTCAATATGTACGAGAACTACCCGTTCTGGTTCACGCTGCTGACCAACCTCGGTTTCAAAGTCGTGGTGTCGGGCCGTTCCAGCCATGAACTGTTCGAAACGGGTATTGAATCCATCGCCTCCGAAAACATTTGTTATCCGGCCAAACTCGTGCACGGCCACGTCAAATGGTTGCTCAACAAAGGCATCACCACGATTTTCTACCCGTGCGTGAGCTACGAGGAACATCTCGTCGACCACGACGACAACCACTACAACTGCCCGGTTGTGGCCAATTATCCGGTCGTCATCGGCGCCAACATGCCTGAGTTGCGTGACGAGTCCGTGCGTTACATGCGCCCCTACTTCAACCTCGCCAACCATGAGCTCATGGCCCAACGTATCGTTGACGAGTTCAGCTGGGCCAACGTCACGCTCGAAGAAGCACAAGCGGCCGTCGACGCCGCTTACGCTGAAGACAAAGTGTTCAAACACGACGTGCAAATGGAAGGCTTGCGTGCGCTGGCTTACATGAAGGAACACGACTGCCGCGGCATCGTGCTGGCCGGTCGCCCCTACCACGTCGATCCGGAAGTCAACCACGGTATTCCTGAAACAATCTGCAGCCTTGGCATGGTGGTGTTGTCGGAAGACTCGATCTGCGGTCTCGACCCGTCGGACAAGCTCAATCTTTCGGCATTCCTTGCCGAAGGGGAGGCCGACCCTCGCGTCAAGGATTCCGCGGGCTTCCGCCACGTGGGTGACCGTACGCTCACGAAGATGCCACTGCGCGTCACGAACCAGTGGGCTTACCATTCGCGCTTGTACACGGCCGCCAATTTCGTGGCGTCCTACCCAGGTTTGGAAATGGTGCAACTCAACTCGTTCGGCTGCGGCCTCGACGCAATCACGACCGACCAGGTCGCTGAAATTCTCGCCGACAAGGCCGACGTTTATACACTGCTCAAGATTGACGAAGTGTCGAACCTTGGCGCCGCAAAAATTCGGTTGCGTTCGCTCAAGGCCGCTGTGGAGGAACGCGAGCGTAACGCTGGTGGTTCCAGTATGATTTCCGCACCTGCGACAGGTGGGAACGCCACCGGCGAAGTCGCCACGGAAATACAACAAGAACCGACGCAAACCGAGATGCAGTTCCGCAAGACGGGCACACAGGCTCCAACAGCCGGACGGCAAGCCATGCTCGATGCCGTGATGGGACAGCGCAAGAATGCTGCGAAACCGAAGAAACGCAACCAGGCGACGCTGTCGAACTATGCGAAGCGCGCGAAGTTTGAAAAGGGCATGAAGAAGACGCACACGATTGTGGCGCCGCAGATGAGCCCGATCCACTTCGAGTTCGTCGAGTCGGCAGTGCGCGCGAGCGGATACAAAATGGACGTGCTGCGCGTCGCCGAACATTCGGACGTGGAAACGGGACTCAAATACGTCAACAATGACGCGTGTTATCCGGCGATCATGGTCGTCGGCCAGCTAATCGCGGCCATTGAAAGCGGCAAGTACGATCCCGATACCACAGCGCTTGTGATTACACAAACGGGCGGCATGTGCCGAGCCACGAACTACTTCGGCCTGATCCGCAAGGCGCTGATCGATGCCGGGTACCCGCAGATTCCCGTGCTGGCCATCTCGACTCAAGGGTTGGAAGATAACCCGGGATTCATGCCAACCGTGCCGTTGCTGCACCGCGTGGCCAAATCACTGATTCTCGGCGACTTGCTGATGAAGTGCCTGTACCGCGTGCGGCCCTACGAGCAGACACCAGGAGCGGCCAACCGGCTGTATGAACGCTGGAACACGATCGTGCGCGAAACACTCGAGCATCACGGATACTCGGCCACGGCCAAACGCGTGTACGGCATCGGCTACCTGCCCTATGCCAAACTCGCCAAAGCAATCGTGCGCAGTTTCGACTCGCTGCCGCTCAAGGATGTGCCACGCAAGGTGCGCGTGGGCGTGGTCGGCGAGATTCTCGTCAAGTACCAGCCGGACGCCAACAACCATGTGGTCGACGTGATCGAATCGCAGGATTGTGAAGCCGTGGTGCCAGGCATCGTGGAATTCATGACGACGCGACCATATATTCGCGACTGGAATGAGGAACATCTCGGCACGGGCGGCAACCCCACGCTCTATGCGGCGATGCGCAAGGCCATCGACCTGTATATGGGGCCGATCCGCAAGGCGATTGACACGTCGAACGGCAAGTTCACGAACGATATGCCGATGGAAGAGCTCGTGCGCAAGGCGGCTGAGGTGACGTCAATCGGCGTGCAGGCCGGTGAGGGATGGCTGCTGACAGCCGAAATCCTTGAACTCATCGAATCAGGCTGCCCGAACGTGATTTGCGCGCAGCCGTTCGCATGCCTGCCCAACCATGTGACGGGACGCGGCATGTTCGGCAAAATCCGCCGTTTGCATCCGCAAGCCAACATCGTGTCGATCGATTACGATCCGGGCGCGTCGGAAGCCAACCAGCTTAACCGCATCAAGCTCATGATTGCGGCCGCGAAGAAGGCACACAAGGAGCGCGCGAGCAAGTAAACGGACAGGCAAGTAAACGGGCGCCCGGGGAGTGGTGCGCGAACCTGCAGGCTCAGTGTGATGCGGAGAGTGCGGAAGTTCGCGTAAATAATGGCGGTAGGCTGACGCAAATGCGTCAGCCTACCGGCGTAATGGGGGACTGACGTGAGTCTCCTGAGATAGGGCGTGCTCATGCGTGGTCCTGCAGATGGGACGGCTAAAGCGGAAATGGTGGATCGGAGGGGTTTCGGGCGGGCTTGTCGTTGTGGGAGTGTCCAATAATTTTGCACACGAATAGTGCAATTGTCTAACTATTGGTGCCGTCGAACGTAGTACATACGCTAGTGGGAAAATTCATGTGAAGGTGAGGAAAGGAACCAGCCATGTCACGACCTCTGCCACCGCTGCCATCGTATGCCCATATGCTTGCCAAACCCAATCCCAAACATATGGCCAGCTTGCTTGCGTTTTTTGAACGCGGCTGCACGCAGCGCGGCACGGGAGGATTCGGCGTGGAAATCGAGCATCTGCCCGTGCATAATGCCGACGATACTGCTGTGACCTACTTTGAAGAACGCGGCGTGCAAGCGCTGCTTGAACGGTTGCGGCCTTACTATGACGCAGCCAAAGAGGTGCGCACGGATGATGGGCAGCTCGTGGGGCTGGGCCGTGACCGTGTGTCCGTGACGCTCGAACCTGGCGGACAGTTGGAAACGTCAATCGGTGTGCTGAACGAGCCGGCGGAACTGACGCCGCTGTATCGTGAGTTCCGCGAAGAACTGGATCCAATTGCGGAGGAACTGGGATTCCGCATGGTCAATTACGGATATCAACCCGTGTCGCGGGCGCTTGACATTCCCGTGAACCCGAAGCCACGCTATGCGGCGATGACCGAATACCTGGGCCGTGTGGGGCAGTTCGGGCCTGCGATGATGCGCGCGTCGTCGTCCACGCAAGTCAGCCTTGACTACGTGGATGAGCGTGATTCGATTATCAAGATGCGGCTGGCCACGGCCGTGGCGCCGATTTTGTCGTGGATGTTCCGCAACTCGCCTTATTTTGAAGGCGCGGAGAACCCATGGCCGCTCATGCGCCAACGCATGTGGGATTACCTGGACTTCCAGCGCACGAACGTGTCGCCAGGATTGTATGACCCGCGTTTTGACTGGGAAACCTATGCGAACGATGTGCTGTGCACGCCGCTGATGTTTGCGGACCTGACGCATACCCCGGAAGCGGACGGGGAACTCGAATATGCGGCGTTCCACCAGAATGCGGGCGACGTGTATCCCGACCGTGAACTCAACGACTATGAGATCAACCATATTTTGTCGACGCATTTCAACGATGTGCGCTTGAAAAACTTCATTGAAATCCGCCACTGGGATTCGTTGCCGGTGGAGCGCGCTGAACGGCTCACGCAGATTGTGGGCGGCATGTTCTATGACGAGGCCAGGCGCGAACGCCTCGTGGCGCTGCTCGACGGTCTGCGTGAGGAAGATGTGTTCGAAGCCAAAGCTACGCTGCAAGCGCGCGGCGGCAATGCGCGGCCCTACGACCGCAGCCTTGACGAATGGGCGGATCTGCTCGGCGTGACCGAAGCCGGCGGCACACTGGCTGCAGTGCCGGGGGATGCGAAGTATCCGGATGTGTTCCAGAAGTGAGCGTGCGAATGGGCATGTGAATCTGTGAACGTGCGAATACCATAGGAGCAATCGTCCCGGTCGCGAGGTTGAGCGGCCGGGGCCTTTTGTGTGTATGCGATGATGCATCTCGGATGCCTGTCAGATCAATGACTTTGACCACAGGTATGGTTAGTAGCTCAAAAACTACGAACAGCAAGGGCTACGTATTGCCAAACTTCATTGGCGCATCTCGCGACAGCGTAGAGTGTGGCTTTTTGCTTACCAAAAGGTGGTAAACGAGCATGAGGTAATTTGCTTTGAAATCCTTACCTCCGCCATTGTTTTCCTGAGGTGCCTGCATATCCTTTCTGCGTGTCGGTAAAGGTGCATGGTAGTAGCTTGGAAAATGCTGGGTGAAGGTGGTGAAGTTGATGCGGAGCGAGAGTGCAGCAAGCTGGGGGAGCGTACAGATTGCCTCCAGATGCCCCCGAACAGCGGCTGTGCAATACCATTGATTGAGAAATGCTGAGAAATTGCTGAAGCTATGCGTGCGGCGCAACGACATGGTTTCTAGGTCATTCACGCCAGCGCTGTGGCATTCTAGAGGTTTTCTTTCACCGGCGGCAATTTGATGGGTCGGCAGTGTGGGTGGTGTTCGAATATGGACTCAATAACACTGTTCACTTATCCACTTCACTCGTAAGCTCACGGACCGCTATACGGCGCCCGAATACGGCAAGGTGCGGAAGTGGTCTTATTTGGAGGTCAATCATGGCAACACCAAACATTGCATTTGTGGAAAGCTCGCTGGATGGCGATTCGTTCGAGTCGAAGCTGGCTCGCAAGGCCATCGAAGCGCTCGGCGACCGCGCTGAAATCATCGAGGTGGATTACAAGGATCTGCCGCTGCTCAACGAAGATGAGAACTTCCCTGATCCCGACGCCGCTCTGGCCATCCTCGACAAGTTCAAGAACGCTGACGCCGTGTGGGTCTTCATCTCAGAATACAAGCACAACATTCCGGTTGCTGTGAAGAACCTGTTCGACTGGCTGACCACGGGTACCCGTCAGGAAGCCATCAACCAGAAGCCTGTCGCCATCACGGGCGTCGGCGGTTTCAAGGGCATCTTCGGCCGTATCCAGCTCGGCGATTTGCTCGAGGACAACGGCATGCGCGTGTTCCCGGTCGAGGTTGGTCTGTCCGTTCCTGAAGAGGCATTCAAGACGGGCGACTGGGTCTTCGACGAGGCTGATGTGGAAGCTGTGCGCATGCAGGCCACCGATTTCCTGAAGTTCATCGAGATGAACGAGCAGAAGTGAGTCTATTCTCCATGCTTCCCACTCTTCCCATTCTTACCGCGGAAGTAGCCACTCAACAAATCGCCTGAGCGCGGTTTGTTGCGTAAAGCCGCCGTTCCATGTGGAGCGGCGGCTTTCTTATGTATGTGGTCCTGCGTAGCCCTGCGTAGTCCCGCATACTCTGCCAAACCCATCAACACCCGGCCCAAAACGGGGGTATTGGTGGGTTTTCGGCGTTTCGTTGCAGTTTGCAGCCCACCGCGCAACATAATTGTTGCAACATGCAACTGTTGTATGTTGTTGTTCATAGAATGCACAACCGTTACGCGCAAGAGAGAAGGCGCACGCAGTAATGCTGCGGGTTCGCGAGTTCCATCGGATTTGCGGGTTCGTCGGCATCGCCGGATCTGCCGGTTCCGCCGGTTCCAGCAAGATCACCGGGTCCAGCAGGGTCACCGGATCCAGCAGGATCACCGGTTCCAGCAAGGTCCAACAGATACGGCGCATAACGGGATGAGGCAGCGCGGCAGCGCACACCGAATAGGGAGAGCATAGGGAGGCACCATGTGTGACACATGGCATTTGGGCATGGATATCCGCTCGTTGCACAACCTCATTGTGCGCACGCTCAATGCCATGATGCCCGACGAGGTGCAGCGCTTGAGTGCCCCGAACATTCAGCTGATCATTTATCTGCTACATAACCAGGACCATGACGTCTACCAGCACGAGCTCGACCGCGTGTTTTCAATCACGCGTTCGACCGATTCGCGCGTGCTCACGCTGATGGAAAAGAAAGGCTTCATTGAACGCCGCAGCGTCGAGCATGACGCTCGCTTGCGCAAAATCGTGCTCACTGATAAGGCCCGTGCCATCGGCGAACAACTCGAAGACAACGCGGCGCGCATGGAACAGGTGATGCTGCAAGGCTTCAACCCGGCCGACCGCAAGCGCATCCACGACGACTTGCAACGCATGAAAGACAATCTCACCAACAGCAATCTGCTGCGTGATGGCACCAGTTCAAGGCCTGCCTGCACAACCCAATCTTCTCCCGGTCCGCCGCCTCCAGATTCTTCAACACGTCCCAACACACTTGACAAACTTTCCAACGTCCAATCAACCCCCGATTCACAGAAAGGAATACGTTCATGACCGCAGCTGTCAAATCAGCACCCGCGTCGCGCTCATCCGCATCGCCGTCCGGTCCTCCCGCCGGTCAGTCGTCCAGGCAGCCGGCTGCACAGCGCCCCGCACAGCCTCATATGGAACCTAAGCACGTCATCGCCACGCTGCTCAAGTCGTTGCGCCAGTACAAGCGAGCGAGTTTGCTGTCCCCGTTCTTTGTCATTTTCGAAGGCGTCATTGAGATTGTGATTCCGACCGTCATCGCCGGTTTGATTGATCACGGCATCACGCCCGGCAAGATGAATGTGGTCTGGCAGTATGGTGGCATCCTGATTGTGCTGGCCGCCATTTCACTGACCTGCGGCTTCCTTTCCGGCAAGTTCGCAGCCATCGGCTCGTCGGGTTTCGCACGCAATTTGCGTCACGACCTGTTTGAGAAAGTGCAAGGCTTCAGCTTCACGAACATCGACCGGTTCTCCACGGGTTCGATCATCACGCGTTTGACGACTGACGTCACGAACGTGCAGAACGCTTACCAGATGCTGATCCGCATCGGCATGCGCGCTCCTGTCATGCTGATTGTAGCGTGGATTTTCTCGTTCAACATCAGCCCGAGCATTTCGATGGTGTTCCTCGCCTGCATTCCTGTACTCGGCATCGGCTTGGTCGGCATGGCCGCTCTCGTCCACCCGATTTTCGAGCGCGTGTTCCACACGTACGACGAGCTCAACAACGTCGTCGACGAGAATTTGCAGGGTGTGCGCGTCGTCAAGTCGTTCACTCGCGAACAGTATGAGGACCGCAAGTTCGGCCGCATTTCGATGCGCATCTACAAGGACTTCACGAAGGCCGAGAAGATGCTGAGTTTGAACAATCCGTTGTTCTCACTGTGCATGTATGTGTCGATGATTTTGATCGCTTGGTTTGGCGCCAAAGAAATCATCGCGTCGGGCAACAATCCGGCCATCGGTTTGACGACCGGCGATTTGACAGCATTGACGACGTATGCTCTGCAGATCATGATGGCGATGATGATGTTGTCGATGATTTTCGTCATGGTCATCATCTCGCGCGCGTCCGCCAGCCGTATCTGCGAGGTCATGAATGAGGTTTCGACCGTCACCGAGCAGGATTCTCCCGTCACTGCCGTCAAGGATGGTTCGATCGAGTTCGACCATGTTTCGTTCCGTTATTCCGACACGTCCGAGAAGCCCGTGCTTGACGACATCAATCTTTCGATCCGCTCGGGTATGACCGTGGGCATCGTTGGCGGCACCGGTTCGGCTAAGTCGAGCCTTGTTCAATTGATTCCTCGACTATACGACGTAACAGCCGGTAGCCTCAAAGTTGGTGGTCTCGACACGAGGCAGTACGAGCTTGAGGCGCTGCGTGACGAAGTCGCCATGGTACTGCAAAAGAATGTGCTGTTTGCCGGCACGATCGCCGAAAACCTGCGCTGGGGCAACCCAAGCGCCACTGATGAAGAACTGCGCCACGCCTGCGAACTGGCATGTGCTGACGGTTTCATCGAGGAATTCCCTGACAAGTACGACACGTTCATTGAACAGGGCGGCACCAACGTTTCTGGCGGCCAGCGCCAGCGTCTGTGCATCGCACGCGCATTGCTCAAACGTCCGAAGATCCTGATCCTTGACGATTCGACAAGCGCTGTGGATACGAAGACCGACAAGTCGATCCGCAACGCGTTCATGCATGAGATTCCCGACACGACGAAGATCATCATCGCGCAGCGGTTGGCTTCCGTGGAGGAATCCGACATGATCATTGTGATGCATGAGGGTCGCATCTTGGATAAGGGTACGCATGATGAACTGCTCAAGACATGCGACGAATACCGCAGCATTTACGAGTCGCAGACCCAACAGCATGCCGCGCAAGACCTTGATAGTGAGGCGAACGATTACCACGAGCAGGAAACCGAAGCCGAGCAGCGAGAAGTCAATATCTTGCAAAGCAAGCTTGACGAGGCCGAACAGCAGGGTAGTGCGCAAGCCGTGACGCTGCTGGAGGACGAGGTGACGGCCCAAGCGCAGCTCATGGCCGACAAACGCGGGTCCAACGACCTGCCGAACACGCCGCTCGTGCCGTGTGACTATGACGAAATCCATGAACGCACCATGCGTAATGAGACGGCCCAAGGTGATGCCGCCACTGATGATGCGTCTGACGAACGTCAAGGAGGTGAAGCCTGATGAGCGCAGCAACCGCAGCGATGACGGAAGTCAGCGACGACGTCGTACTCAACGACGACGCGCGCAAGCCGGGCACAGAACCCGAGTTGAAGATGCCACGCGGCCCGCAGAAAGCCGCGAAGGGCACGACGAAACGCCTGTTCAAATACATCATGCGCTACAAGTTCCGCGTGTTCATTGTGGTCGTGTGCATTATCGCGTCGGCGGCCGCGCAGGCTGCGTCGGCACTGTTCTTGCAGACGTTGATTGACCAGTACATTCTGCCGATTGTGGGTGTCAAGGATCCCAACTGGACGCCGCTCGTGCAGATCCTCGTGCTGATGGCGTGCCTGTACGCCGTGGGCACGCTCTGCCAGTGGCTGTTCTCGTTCCTGCTCGTCGGCATTGAGCAGGGCACGTTGAAAGCTGTGCGTGACGACATGTTCACCCACATGCAGACGTTGCCGATCAGCTACTTCGACACGCATGAACATGGCGACATCATGAGCCGGTACACGAACGATACGGACACATTGCGCCAGGCAATCAGCCAGTCGTTCCCGCAGATGTTCAGCTCGGCGATTTCGGCGTTGGCCGCCCTGATCGCGATGCTGTGGCTCAGCGTGCCCTACACGCTGTTCGTGCTCGTGTTCACAGCCGGTCTTGTGGTGATCATCCGGTACCTCGTGAGCCGTTCGGGACGCTACTTTGTGCGCCAACAGCAGGAGCTGGGCCGTGTGAATGCGTTCGTTGAGGAAGCTGTGAACGGCCAGAAGGTCGTGAAGGTGTTCAACCATGAGGACGCGATGCAAGCCGAGTTCGACGAGCGTAACGACCAGCTGTACGCGGCGTCGGCCAAAGCCAACACGTATGGCAACGTGACAATGCCTGTGGTGGGTAACCTCGGCTACCTGCTCTATGTGTTGTCGGCCATTTTCGGCGGCCTGGCGGGCATCAACGGCTGGGTGAACTTCGGTTTGGGCGGCTTCGCCACGTTCTCGATCGGCACGATCATTTCACTGCTGACCTTGTCGCGTTCGTTCGTCAACCCAATCGGCCAGGTCTCGCAGCAGTTCAACATGGTCATGATGGCTTTGGCCGGCGCCTCGCGCATTTTCGCGCTGATGGATGCTGAGCCGGAAACTGACGAAGGCACCGTCACGCTCGTCAACGTGGAACTGGCCGAAGACGGTCGCACGATGACCGAAACGGACCGTGTGACCGGACACTGGGCGTGGAAGCGTGAAGCGTCCGACAATGGTCAGCGTTCGATCGAAGCCGCCAAGAAACTCAGCCCGAAGGCCGCTGAAGTGGCGCGCAAGGCGCGTGAGCAAGCCATCACGTCGCCTGACGGCAGGTTGACGTTGCTGCGTGGCGACGTGCGATTCACCGATGTGGTGTTCGGATACACGCCGAACAAGGTCGTGTTGCACGACATCACCTGGTTCGCCAAGCCCGGCCAAAAGATCGCGCTCGTGGGCGCCACGGGTGCCGGCAAGACGACAATCACGAACCTGATCAACCGGTTCTACGACATCCAGCAGGGCATGATTCTCTATGACGGCATTGCCGTCAAGGGCATCCGCAAGCCTGATTTGCGCCGTTCACTGGGCATTGTGCTGCAGGATGTGAACCTGTTCACGGGCACCGTGATGGACAATATCCGTTACGGCAAGCTGGATGCCACTGATGAGGAATGCATCGCGGCGGCCAAGCTGACGAACGCCGATTCATTCATCCGCATGCTGCCAGAAGGCTATAACACGGTGCTATCGGGTGACGGTTCGGGCTTGTCACAAGGCCAACGCCAGTTGATTTCGATTGCGCGTGCCGCCGTGGCTGACCCGCCTGCGCTGATTCTCGATGAAGCGACAAGTTCGATTGATACGCGTACGGAAGCCGTGGTGCAGCAGGGCATGGATAACCTGATGAAAGGTCGTACCGTGTTCGTGATCGCGCACCGCTTGTCGACTGTGCGCAATTCGGATGTGATCATGGTGCTTGACCATGGCAACATCATTGAGCGCGGTTCGCATGATGAACTCATTGCCCAAAAGGGCGAGTACTACCAGCTCTACACGGGTTCGGTAGAACTCGAGTAAGCGCGGCGCGCCCCCGAGTGCCCAGATGACATGGTGAAAAGTTCTGGCTTTTGTTCCCGTTCCTCTCAGGGAACAATCAGAGCGGGCATGTTGTAATGGAATCAATGCAATCCGTATGGAATAAGGAAAGAGGCAATCATGTCTGATCCGAACAAGGAATCCGCAGCCAAGAAGGAAGAGCTCAAGGAAGGCTTCGAGAAGATCGAGGAGCGCGTCGCTGCCGCTCGCGATTCTTTCCAGTCCGCTGGTGAAGAGCTCAAAGCCAAGGTCAAGGGCGCCAAGGAAGGCTGGGAGACCGCTCACGCTGAGCAGGGTGACAAGCACCTGGTTGCCGAGCATGAGGAGACTCATCAGACCCACTGAGCCTTCACGCGCTCAACTCCAGTCGCTGCCTTGGTGGTGACTGACCACGTCAATTCCCCGGAAAATGGCATGACCGCCGTTTTTCGGGGATTGCACTACCATTGCGGTCTTGCCGGAAGATAGGCGAGGCTTGTGATGCGCTGCCGGCCGGTGAGCTGGCGAATATCAGTTTCCCAAAGTGTTTGGGAAACGGAACATGCCATTGGAAAGAAGCATGATCATGGCAAACGAAGATCTTGACAACATGGACAAGAAGACCACGGACGAACTCGAGCAGCTCGTTGAGGAAACGGAAGGCAAAGGCAAAGCCCCTTCCGACAAGCCGACAGAGTCCGAGAAGAAGCTTGAAGACAAGCTGACCGAAGCGGAAACACTCGAACAGGAGTGGACCGACGACGTATCGTTCATCGGCTGACCAGCCGACTGGCGTTTGGCAATCGCATACGAGCTACAACCTAGCTCCATTGCCAACGTGAGATTGCACATGAGCAGGGCCGTGCAGGCCGGCATGGGCACAGCATGAAATATGAGCTGTGTCAACATCCGGCAAGCGCGGCCCTGTTCCTATGTGAATCTGTCCCGTGCCCATAGGCGAGGGATTGCCGCCCTCAAACCTTTACATATTCGGCGAACCCAAGTGATGCAAGGAGTGACCCATAGTGACCGACCATGAACCCATAACGCCCAATGCCACAGCGCAGCAAGCCAAAGACGGCCTTTCCGCAGACACGTTCAACGCGATTGGCAATGGCCAGTATCGTGTGATGTCCAAGCATCTGGACTTCGACCATATTGCCAACTGCCGTGATTTGGGCGGCATCGCTACTGCTGATGGGCATCACGTTAAACCTGGCATGCTGCTGCGATCGGCGAACTTGCATCATGCGAGTGACCAGGATTTGCTCGCATTGCGTGAAATTGGCGTGCAAAACGTCGTGGATTTGCGCACGAAGCAGGAACGTGAGGCCGAACCTGACCGGTTGCTGTCAACCTGGAACATTTACGAGCTGCCTTCATTCAAGGAAATGAGCGAACTTGGCGCCCAACTCAACGGGGTCATCGCGCATCCAGGCACGTTCATCTGCCATATGTACACCGATTTGCTCGTCTCCAAACAAGGCATCGCCTGCTGGAGCGAGTGGCTGCGCCTGCTCGTGGACCGTCCGGGGTCTTACCTGTTCCATTGCACGCAAGGCAAAGACCGTACCGGTATTGCCGCGGCACTCATTCTGGCCGTATTGGGTGTCGACGAGCAGACGATTCGTGACGAGTATCTGCAAACCAACCTGTATATGAACACGGAAACGCCAAGATTGGTCAAGATGGTCGACAAAGTGATGCCGATGGACGTTGAAGCCGACATCACGCAATTCCTTGTGGCCGCTCCCGCGTATTTTGACGCTATGATGCAGCAAGCCAACCAGTATGGTGGCCTGTTGGGCTATGCCCAGCAGCAATTGGGTGTCACCGATGATGATATCGCGTTCTTAAGGGCGACCTACTTGCAATAAGGCGAGACGATAGCGGTGCGGACAGGGTTTAATGCCGAGTGGGCCACAGGTGCACAGGCCACATTGTGAACATGACTGCGTCCGCTTGATGAATCGCCTTGGTTGGTTATTGCGCTCCAAACGTAGGGTGTGCAGCGCCGTGACGTAATGACGTCCGGGCTTTCATCTGCAAGGAGGGCATTGTGACCCATCGCAGCAATCCACGCCGCACAGTGAACGCTTAGCGTGTGTCCGTCTGGATGATGATGAGGCAGACCGCGCATATGCCGGATTGCAATGCCCGTCGTTTTATATGGACAGCGGGCATTGTTGTAGCTCCAGTTACGGGATGGCTGCTGCTATACTGGCCAACGCAAACAAGAGCGATGATCCGCCATCAACGGGGAGCTCCCGGAAGAACAGTGCAGCCACTTTACTAACTCGGCATTGCACCCAGTAGAACCGGCGGGAAGGCCCGACACAGCCTAACGCAAGCGGTCGGATTGACAACCCCGTTCACACGCCCCAAAACGTGGAACCGGCACAATCCGGCAAGCGAGGTGGTACCGCGGTAATCCACACGGGCATGAAGCTCAAAGGATTGTCGTCCTCGTGATGGTTTAGTCCCTAACTACACGAGGAGCCATGGTGAGCGAATCACAGCCATCACAGCAGGCCAACGAGCCTGAATGCGCCAATACACACACCAACCACATCTATCCCAAAGCGGCAGTAGGCAACGTAAGCGCCAGCGTCGCACCAAACCCCAGCTTCCCCGAACTCGAAGAGGACGTGCTGGCCTATTGGCAGTCCAATGACACGTTCCAGCGCTCGCTTGATGAAAACCCTGCGGGGGAGAACGGCAGCAACGAGTTCGTGTTCTTTGACGGACCGCCTTTTGCGAACGGCCTGCCTCATTACGGCCATTTGCTCACGGGCTATGCCAAGGATGTGATTCCGCGCTACCAGACGATGAAAGGTCATTTGGTCAACCGCGTTTTCGGTTGGGATACGCATGGTCTGCCCGCCGAATTGGAAGCGCAGAAGGAACTTGGCATCGACTCGGTCGAACAGATTGAGGAAATGGGCATTGACAAGTTCAATGAGGCCAGCCGCAAGTCCGTGCTCAAGTATGTGAACGAATGGCATGACTATGTGGATCGTCAGGGCCGTTGGGTTGATTTTGACCACGGCTACAAGACGCTTGATCTGCCGTATATGGAATCGGTGATGTGGGCGTTCAAGCAGCTCTATACGAAGGGTTTGGCCTACCAGGGATTCCGTGTGCTGCCGTATTGCCCGAAGGACCAGACGCCACTGTCGGCCCATGAGCTGCGCATGGACGCCGACGTTTATCAGGACCGTCAGGACACGACCGTGTCGGTGGCTGTGAAGCTGCAGGACGAAGACGACGCCTATGCCGTGTTCTGGACGACGACGCCATGGACAATCCCGACGAACTTCGCGCTCGTGGTCGGCGATGACATCGATTACGTGGAAGTGCAGCCGGCTGAAGGCAAGTTCGCTGGCAAGAAGTTCTATGTGGCCAAGGCGCTGCTGGGTTCGTATGGCAAGGAACTGGGCGAGGACTATGCGATTGTGCGCGAGCTCAAGGGCCGCGACATGGTCGGTTGGCGTTATTACCCCGTGTTCCCGTACTTCGCTGGTGACGAGGCGCGCGCTGAAGGTGGCGTGCCAGGTCCGAACGCCTACCAGATTTTCACGGCTGATTACGTCGACACGGCTGAGGGTACGGGCATTGTGCACCAGGCTCCTTACGGTGAAGACGATATGAACACGTTGACGGCCCACGACATCAAGGCCCTGGACGTGCTCGACCAGGGTTGCAAGTTCACAGCCCAAGTGCCTGACTATGCGGGCATGAGCGTGTTCGACGCGAACCTGCCGATCTTGCGCAACCTGCGTGCGGGTGATGGTCCGCTCGCCGCCATGCCGGAAGACCAGCGTGCGTTGCTGTTCCAGGAAAAGAGCTACGTGCACTCTTACCCGCATTGCTGGCGTTGCGGCACCCCATTGATCTATAAGCCCGTGTCGAGTTGGTTTGTTTCGGTCACAAAAATAAAACCTCGTCTGATTGAACTGAACCAGCAGATTAACTGGATTCCTGAGAACGTGAAGGACGGACAGTTCGGCAAGTGGCTCTCGAACGCACGTGACTGGTCGATCTCCCGTAACCGGTTCTGGGGAAGCCCGATTCCCGTGTGGGTGTCGGACGATCCGAACTACCCGCGCGTGGACGTGTACGGGTCGCTGGATGAACTCAAAGCGGACTTTGGTGACTACCCGCGCGACCATGACGGCAATATCAACATGCACCGGCCGTTCATTGACGAGCTGACGCGACCGAACCCAGATGACCCGACCGGCAAGTCGACAATGCGACGCATCACGGACGTGCTCGACTGCTGGTTCGAATCAGGTTCGATGCCGTTCGCGCAGTTCCACTATCCGTTCGAAAACAAGCAGTACTTCGAAGAGCACTTCCCAAGCGACTTTGTTGTCGAATACATTGGCCAGACGCGCGGCTGGTTCTACCTGCTGCACGTGATGGCGACGGCCCTGTTTGATAAGCCGGCGTTCAAGAACGTGATCTGCCACGGCATTGTGCTCGGCAACGACGGCCAGAAGATGAGCAAGCACTTGCGCAACTATCCGGACGTGAACGGCGTGTTCGACAAGTACGGTTCGGACGCGATGCGCTGGTTCCTGATGAGCTCGCCGATTCTGCGCGGCGGTAACCTGATCGTGACGGAAGACGGCATCCGCGACACCGTGCGCTCGATCATGCTGCCCGTGTGGAGCACGTACTACTTCTTCACGCTGTATGCCAACGCGGCGAACGGTGGCCAAGGGTATGACGCGCGCAAGCTGAGTGCGGATGAAGTGCCGGGACTGCCGGCCATGGACCGTTACCTGCTGGCCCGCACACGCAAGATGATTGCGCAAGTGACGGCCGACTTGGACGCGTTCGCGATCGCGGACGCCTGTGCTGAGGTGGCCGAGTTCATTGACGTGCTGACGAACTGGTACATCCGCAACTCGCGTGACCGTTTCTGGAACGAAGACGAGAACGCGTTCAACACGCTCTACACTGTGCTCGAATGCTTCATGCGCCTGCTGGCTCCGCTGGCCCCGATGGAAGCCGAAGCCGTGTGGCGCGGCTTGACGGGCGAAGAGTCCGTGCACCTGGGCGAGTGGCCGTACCTGACCGACCCGGAAACCGGCGAGGATACCGAACTGGGCCGCGTGCTCGTCGAGAACGGTGCGCTCGTAGCCGCGATGGACAAGGTGCGCGAAGTGGTGTCGACGGCGCTGTCGCTGCGTAAGGCGGCGAAGATGCGTGTACGCCAGCCGCTGGCCCGTATGACTGTGGTGACCGAGGATGCGTCGGCTGTGATGGGGTACGACGAGCTGCTCAAGGGCGAACTCAACATCAAGGACATTGAGTTCCTGACGGTTGACGAAGCTGCGGCGCACGGACTGAAGATCATTGACGAACTCAAGGTCAACGCACGAGCCGCAGGCCCGCGCCTGGGCAAGAAGGTGCAGTTCGTGATCAAGGCGTCGAAGAGCGGCGACTGGCATACGGACGCCCAGACGGGCGCGCCCGTAATCGATACGCCTGACGGGGCCATTGTGCTCGAACCCAACGAGTACGACCTGACCAAGCGCATCGAGGAAACCGACAGCGCCGCCGCTGGGCACACGGCGTCGTCGATCATGCCGACGGGCGGATTCGTGGTGCTCGACCTTGACTTGAACGACGACTTGCTGGCTGAAGGATACGCGCGAGACGTGATTCGCGCCGTGCAGGACGCGCGCAAGGAAGCCGATTTGGACGTGTCCGACCACATTGCGCTAACGCTGACCGTACCAGCCGACGACGTGGCCAAGGTCGAGCAGTTCCGCGAACTGATTGCCGCTGAAACGCTGGCCGACCAGGTTGAAGTGCAGCCGGGCGAGGAGCTCGCGGTGAGCGTGGCGAAGGTGTGATGCTGGAACTGTAACCGGTGTGACTGAAGGTGGCTTCAGTGCACGCGGTGCAGGCGCGGCAATAGCAACGCAATAGCGCGGCAATAGCAAAGCGGTCCGTATCTCTGAGAGGAGGTGCGGACCGCTTTGGTGTTGGGATGCGATATAGAGCAATCAATATATAGCAATATGGTAGCGCAGAAGAACACACAAGTATTAATTATGTGAATAATTCCAAATATCGTTCAGCATTCATCGAACGGACGAGGCTATGGCTGAATGCTGTTTCATCACGAGTGATGATGATATCAACGTTCAAGCGTTCCGCAGTTGCACGAATGAGATCATCTTCAAAGTCCGGCTCGTTGGAATCAGCGGCATTGATGCAGTCAATAGAAGAACAATCAGTTACCGTGCAGATTGTCACAATGGACTGGATTGCCATGCGCATAGCGTCACGCCCAAATCGTTTGGCGCCAATATAGTACAAATCTTTCAATGACAATGGGCTGACGAATACTGTGTTATTGTGCTGCACTGCATGAGTGAGGAGTTAGTCCCTTTTTGCGGATTATGTTGTTTTGCTACATTCTTTGTTACCGGTGCGACGCTAGCTGATACCGTGCTGCTGCTCATCGTTCCTCCTTGTGTCTATATATAGATGGTTATAGAGGGTAGAGCATGGATTGCTTTCACTCAGGGAAGCGAACATGGGAAGATTTGAAGAAAAGTAAGATACAGTGAACTGTGCATATATGTTGTTCCAATCAGTGAAACCCGATTGTCAAATCATGGTTTTGTGAGTATTGGATGATCCGTGATATTAGTTGATATATGCGTGTTCCCCTGATTTCCAGGGGATATCGGGCTTCCTAATGGTGGCCCGATTTTTTTTATGGTGTAGGGTGGATTTCAACGCAGCAATATAGAAGAGGTATTGAAGCGGGGGAAACGAGGTGCCAATGGTAGAGCCATTCAAGAAATTACAAGGCTCAATCGACCTTTCTGAGGCTGCGCGCTCCATATGGGGAAAAACTGATAGGCAAACGGGCGAACAATGGTCGCCATTGTATGTGCATATGCATGACGCGGGGTTTGTGGCGGATCGATTGTGGTATCAATGGCTGCCTGAGCATACGAAACGAACAATCACCCGTAATTTCAACAATGATTATGATTTGGCGCGCAAAGTGGTGATATTTCTGGCTGCTGTGCATGATATCGGCAAAGCCACGCCAATTTTCCAAAATCGTTCCATTCATATATCTGGTGATGTGGATGGTGTGAAGTCCATGGCTTGGAAACCTGAACAAGCGGGATTGCCATTCAGTCCTTATCTGGAAGGGGTTGAACCCTATCACACCATTGCAGGTGAACTCATTCTTGAGCGGTATCTCACAGATACTTATGGATTTACGCAGCGGGGCGCTCGCTCTTATGCGAGTGTTGTTGGTGGCCATCATGGCCGTCCGGCTGAAACCGGCAAACTTCGTGATGCTTACAAAAGAAATGCGGAAATGGGAAGTAGTGATGCGTATTCCCTATGGCAGGAAGTACAACGGGAGCTAATTGCATTCGCAATCCAAATCAGCGGATTGACAGATGCCGATATGCAGCGGCTTCGAACACTAGAGCTCGGATCCCATGTCGCCTTGATTATCACAGGTATGGTCATCATGGCCGATTGGATTGCCAGTAATAGTGACGCGGGAATGTTTCCTCTCTTCCCCGCGCGCGCTTCAGCGGAGAAGTCGGCGCCTAGTGAATTTCGAGAACTGCGTGAGCGTGGGGAGCGCGGATGGAGCACGGCAAAGCTGACTCCAGCATGGCAAGCGTCAGCGCTTGAAGATCTCGATAATGCACAAGCGGTGCAGCACTGGTTCCAGCAACGATTCAATATGCCTCAGCAGGCGCAAATGCGTCCCATGCAAAAAAAGGTTGTTGAGCTGTGCAATGCTGTGGAGCAGCCAGGCATCATGATTGTCGAAGCGCCTATGGGTGAGGGCAAAACAGAAGCCGCTCTGATGGCTGCCGAAATACTCGCCGCAAAAACACAAGCGGGAGGTGTCTGCGTCGCATTGCCGACAATGGCCACCACGGATCCGATGTTCACGCGTGTGCACTCCTGGTTGGATGCATTGCCCTCTGATACTGATAAATCCGTGTGGCTGTCGCATGGCAAGGCGACACGTAATCGTGAATTTCGGGGTCTCATTGCTCAATCAAAATCAATGGCATCCGTGTATGACGAAACTGCACCACGGAAGAGCAACACCATGGTGGCTGACTGGCTATGGGGCCGCAAGAAAGGCCCGCTGGCCAACTTCCTGATTTGCACAGTAGACCACGTGCTTATGGGTGCATTGCAAATGAAACATGTGGCGTTGCGAGACCTCGCCTTAGCCAACAAAATAGTCGTTGTCGATGAATGCCATGCCTATGACCGATACATGCAGCAATATCTGGAATGTGTGCTCACTTGGCTGGGCGGTTTGCAAGTACCGGTAGTTCTTTTATCGGCAACGCTACCACCGGCATTGCGTGAGGCATACCTTGATGCTTATATGCGCGGGCGTAAAGCCGAGCATGCATGGGAATACCAAATGAATCATGCACAATTGCGTACCGGTTCTATACGGGGGCGTAAGAAACGGCAACACCCCCCGGAATCCATGGGTGGGTCTGAGACCGAAGAAACAGATTCCCGGATAGCATACCCTCTGATCAGTTACACGGACGGGATGCATATCCATCATGCCGCTGTGGCTCCAAGTGGCAGGTCGCAAACCGTGCGATTCAACGCTATGGGCGACGATATCGAAGAATTGTGCGCCTTGTTGCAAGATAAGTTGCGTGAGGGCGGCTGCGCCGCAGTGGTGTGTGACACGGTCGGTAGGGCACAGAAAGTGTATGAAGCATTGCAAGATCAGTATGCAGCGGATGAGGTGATGCTTTTGCACGCGCGATTTACCGACGATGACCGACGTTCCAAAGAAGAGCAACTCTTGCACATGCTGGGAAACGCGGCCACATTGGAAAACGGCAAGCGCCCCCACTGTCTGATTGTTGTCGGTACACAGGTGCTGGAGCAATCCTTGGATATTGATGTGGACCTCATGATTAGTGACATTGCTCCTGTGGACCTGATTATGCAGCGCGTAGGGCGCATGCACCGCCATGAGCGATCACAACGACCCCCGCGTGTGGCCATCCCCGAATGTTATGTGCGTGGCGTTACATCATGGCAAACCCCGACATTTGACAACGGCGTATCCCATGTATATGAGAAGGCGTCGCTGATGGAAGCGCTCACAGTGCTGGATATCACTGATGAACAGGCTTGTTCTGAGCAATTACTGCCGGAGGATATTGCTGTTGTGGTGCGCGAAGCGTATGGGGCGGATGCATGTGAGCGTATCCCCGAACAATGGCATGCCTCATATGAGAAAGCAGTTCAGGTTCGGGATGAACATGATGAAAGTAAGCAGAAAAGGGCAACTGACTATTGCCTGAAACAATTGGATACGATGCTGGCTTCCAAGGAAACGCTGGTTGATTTTTTCGGTCGCGCTGGTTTGCTGGACCGGCAAGGTGAAGAGCGCGGCATGCAGGCTGTTCGTGATGCTCAGGAATCGTTGGAAGTGATGTTGTTGGTGCAAGACGAGGATGGGGTGCTGCATGTGCTGGACGAAGATGGCGGATTAGGCCCTGTAGTTCCAGCTGACACGATACCCAATAGTCGCATTGTGGACGCCATGTTAGGGCAAATGATTCGATTGCCGCTGTCACTGACCCATCCCAAGAACGATGGTGATTGCATCGAGGCGATTATTGAGGATTTGGAACGCACTGGAGGCCACTATGCCATGGCATGGCAAGAATCCCCAATGCTTGAAGGCGTATTGCCCCTCATATTGCAGCCTGCCGGTGGTCTGGACATGTATGAGGGAATTGTTCTGGGAGAACGCCTGCAGTATGGATCGGAAACCGGTCTGAAGCATATTCGCAACCCACAGTCATGATATTAACTACTATCAGTTGCGAACTTATCATTCTTCTGTTATAGTCATGGATATGCAGCGCTGAAGCTGCATATCCATTTCTGTAAATAGAAGGGAGGTGTAGGGCGATGAAGGCTATCCAACCTCAATTCAATTTGGTGAATGATCCTTGGATTCCTGTGGTCTATGATGATGCGACTCGCGCTGTTGTAAGCTTGCGTGAGTCGTTTGAGCAGGCGTCGCATATCGTTGCGATTGTTACTGATAATCCATTGCAAAAAGCTGTGCTGTATCGATTGTTTGAAGCAATCTGGATGCGCGCTTATGAAATGGAGCAAATCGATGTGGCTCCATCGGAATGCTATGCATTGTGGCAAGAATTCTGGGATCTTGGCGAATTCGATCTGGAGATCATCAACGCATACTTGAACAAGTATGAAGCTAAATTCGAGTTGTTCGATAGCAAGACACCGTTCTACCAAGTGCCGGATTTGGAATATGTCGGCAAAAAGGCATATGACGGTGTGGAGACAATGATTCTGGACGTGCCTAAAGGTACGGGATTGTTCTCGTTGCGCAATCCAGAAACGCTGGAAGGGCTGGATTTCGCTGAGGCAGCACGACAGCTGCTTACGATCATGGCTTACGATACTGCAGGCATCAAGAGCCCCGTGGAAGGGTTTTCTGCAATTAACAAGGGAAAAGCCTTTGCGCCGCAAGGAGTGCCATCGGTAGGGTGGCTTGGCAATATCGGTAGCGTGTGGGCAGAAGGATCTAACCTGTTCGAAACAATTATGTTGAACTGGGTCATATCTAACCCTTTGACTTCAGAACTGTCTGAATCCACCTATGATCGTGCTCCTTGGGAACTTGACACCCCGCCGGAACATGACCTTGTGGTTCGAGATGGCTTCCGTGGCATGGTCGATGCGTTGACTGTGCAGTCACGGCGTATCCGATTGGTATGCAATGAAGCCGGTACGCAGGTTATTGGCCTTGTGATTTGTTATGGCGATATTATCCGTCCTGCATACACACAAATTGCAGAAATGCATACCTCTTGGAGAGTGTCCAAACCAAAGAAGGGTGAGGGCAATGCACCTGTGGTAATGCCTCGGACCTTCGAAGCAGGCAAGGCATTGTGGCGTTCATTGGGGCCGCTGCTGGTCGCCGATTCGGAAAATTCGGCACGTCCTGGAGTGCTACGTTGGTTGGACCGACTCTTTGACGAGATTCCTGAATTGCGCGAGAAGCATCTATTGCAAACTATAGGCATCATTGCCCAAGGCATGACCTATGGCACGCAAAGTTCAGTGTTTGAAGCGTCATACGATGATTCTCTGGAATTAAGTAGTGAGATGCTACGCAGCGGTGGTGACATTATCGGCAGAGTGCTGGATGTGGTCGCTGCCACTGAACAGTCGGTGAAAGATCTAGGTACCTTCGCGTTCCGTCTTGAAGTTGCCAGCGGCGCAGATAGTGACAGCAAAAACAGGCGTACTGATACCCGGATGCAGATTGCTGAAGAGGCTTATGCGGCACTTGACGGAGTGTTTCGCGAACGATTGGCCCAATATCGATCTGATGATGATGCGCTGGCGTACTGCAAGTCTTGGAAGGATGAAATCCATAGGTTGCTCTTGCGACTTGCGCAAGATTATCTGGATCAGTCGCCGACTCAGTCCTTCTCATTCCATGAGGAGAACGGGCGTCGCGTGGACGCGGGGCAGGCCATGTTGACCCTGAAATACCGACTGAAGGAGAACTTGGGGTCGCTGAGTGAACATTCCATACCAACGGAAGGGGAAGAAGATGCTCCAACGCAGTGACAAAGCACGTGGCGTGCAAACATACGTGAACCGTCTCGTGCGCAACATGCAGCAAGAGTATGTCGGCAATGGAGGTGCCAGCGCTGATGTCCGTGCCGTTCTGGCGAATCTTCGCAAATGCGCAGATCCGGCACATACGGACTGGCTGGCTGCTGGCGCGGTAATCTTTGATGCATGGCCGGAAGACATGCTGGGAGACCCCGAGCATGACTCCCGCTTGGTCAAAGCTATCACCACAGCACTCGGATTGTATGCCGTACACCAGCAGTCCAAAGATTATGGTGTGGCGCAGTTACGCAAAGAAGAGGGCGAATATTATCCGATTTCATTCGGTAAAGCCTGTCAGTTCATCGCTGAAGGCTCCGATGAGGATAAAGGTGTGGTCCGCAGATTGAATGCTGCAGAGAACGCGCCCACCTTTGAAGGCACCGCTTGGTATCTTCGCGCACTCATCATGCTTATGCGTAGTACAGAGCACCCAATCGCTCTGGATTATGGGCGTCTGGCCCGGGATTTGTATCTGATGCAGTTCCCGGACTCCCGGGGTGCCGTGTTCCAGCGTTGGAGCATGGATTACCACTATCGCCAATCCCAGCGGAATGCTGAATCATCCAACAAATAAGAACCCAATACAAGATTGATTGCCGCTGATTTGCAATCAATACGTTATCGATATTGTTTAAGGAGTCGTCATGACCACTATTGTTGAAATTTATGCCATCCAGAATGTGCCTCCAAGCAACATCAATCGGGATGACACGGGTAATCCGAAGACTGCAATCTATGGCGGAGTGTTGCGTGCCCGCGTATCAAGCCAAGCGTGGAAGCGTGCCATGCGTGAAGCGTTCCCGGAGATGCTCGATGCCGATCAGTTGGGTATCCGTACCAAGAATGCGTTAGCTCAGATTGAACAGAGCATTGTCGCCAAGCGGCCTGATATTGATGTGGAAACAGTCCACAAGGCTGCCACCGCGGCGTTGACTGCTACTGGTGCAAAAGTCGAGAAGTCGAAGCGCAAGGGATCCATGGAAGGTGCAGATCTCACGCAATACCTGATTTTCATTGCCAACAGGGAAATTGATAAGTTGGCTGATCTCGCTATTGCTTGGATTGATGCCGATGAAGATTTGGACAAACCTTCTAAAGAAATGAAAGGCCAGGTGTCGGCAGTGTTCCACGGGCCGCAAGCTGTGGATATCGCACTGTTCGGACGCATGTTGGCTGATGCTCCCGAATTGAACACGGATGCTTCAGCTCAAGTTGCTCATGCGATTTCGGTGGATGAAGTGACTCCGGAATATGATTACTTCACTGCTATTGATGATGACGCTGCCGATGATAATGCGGGAGCGGCCATGCTGGATACGGTTGGATTCAATTCCTCAACACTGTATCGCTATGCCACGGTTGCTGTGGATTCGTTGTATGAGCAGCTGCAGAGTGCCGATATGACTGTCAAGGCTGTGGACGCGTTCGTCAACGCGTTCCTCAGGTCAATGCCGACCGGCAAGCAGAACACATTTGCCAACCGTACGCTACCCACGGCAGCTCTGGTGGTTGTGCGTAATTCGCAGCCCATCAATCCTGTTGAGGCCTTCGAACGTCCTGTGCATGCTGAACGAGACAAGTCCATTTCCCGTGTGGCCGCGGAACGGTTGGGTCGCAAGTTGCAGGATATCCAAGACACCTATGGTGAGACTCCAATTGCCGCATGGAATATTGTGGCAGGTCAACCCGTGGAATTGTTGGATTCCTTGAGTGAGCATGTCACGCTACCTGTCATGGTCGAGTCCTTGGATACGGTGCTCCAGCAAGAACTGGCCGCCAAGGAGCAGTGAGAACATGAGTGTATTGATCTTGCGCCTTGCAGGACCGATGCAATCCTGGGGTGACTCGTCGCGATTCAATCGTAGAGAGACGAGGACTGAACCGACCAAAAGTGCTGTCATAGGCTTGCTGGCATCGGCTCAGGGTCGCCGCAGAGAGGATTCCATTGAAGACCTGCTTGGTTTACGGTTCGGGGTGCGTTCCGACCAGCCTGGGAGAATCATGCGAGACTTCCAGACTGAAAAAAGCATCGCACGTAAGAAGAGTGGTGAATTCTCCCTCACAATGCCTTTGACTCACCGTTACTATCTGGCAGACGCCAAATTCCTTGTGGCCATCGAGGGGGAACGCTCGTTGCTGGAGTCGTTAGATGCTGCGCTGCGCAATCCCCAGTGGCCATTGTTCCTGGGCCGCAGGTCGTGTCCACCGGCAAGTCCAGTGTCCCTCGGGGTCAAGGATTATGCCAATGTGGAAGAGGCTCTGGACAAGGAACCTTGGATTGCGTCGCCTTGGTACCGCAAAAAAGTTCATGATTCCAAGCGGCTGCAGGTTGTGGTGGATGCCGTTGAAAATGGCGAAACCACGGGACAGCAGTCCGATATGCCGTTGAGCTTCAGTCAGAAGCATCGCCGGTATGCGCAACGTCCGGTACGCCGCTATTTTGTGGATTGCCCAACGCAAGACTCTGCCACAGAGCCGTCCGCGCGCCAAACCGATAACCGTCCGCCAGAGTTTACCGGGGCAGCTGACCCGATGAGCCTTATGTGAGCAAGGAGACAAGACCATGTATCTTTCTCGAATCGCATTGAATATGGCGCGTATCGGGGCTCGACAATTGGCGGCTTCTCCCTACAAACTCCATGCGGCTGTGGAAGCCAGTTTCCCGCCGCACGCGCCACGGGCCACCGATGAAGGGCGCATCTTGTGGAGGTTGGACCATAACCGGCAGGACCATAGCGTCTGGCTGTATGTGGTCAGTCCATCACAACCTGACTTGCTCCATATTGTGGAGCAAGCGGGTTGGCCGGGGTACGCCGAATGGGAAACGAAGGATTACACTCCGTTCCTTGATCGCTTGGCACAAGGACAACAGTGGCATTACCGCGTCTGCGCCAATCCCGTGCGCAACGCGGCGACGGACCTCAATCTCCACAACAGCCTGGCCACATTTGACAAGATGAAAGGTTCCAGGCAGGCGTATGTCACCGTGCGTCAACAAATTGATTGGTTTGAACGTCGCGCTGCAGCTAATGGATTCTCGTTGCCTGAACGTGATCCTGTCTCGGGTTTTGACGAACAGGTGAAGGATCCACTGCTGCTGTCCTCGGTACGAGTGATTGACCGGCAGCGTCACAAGTTCCGTGACCGCAAGAACCAAGTCACCTTATCCACAGCTGTTTTTGAAGGAACCCTGCAGGTAGAGGATCCTCAATCCCTACGCCATGCGCTGTGCTTCGGCATCGGCAAAGCGAAAGGGTTTGGCTGCGGATTGATGACATTGGCGCCAATCATGACGCCATGAAGCAATCACAGAAATAAATAACAATCAAGGAAAACCCATGAACGATGAACCAGCACAGCCGAGCCCGGAACCGGGGAAGCCCAGATCAAATCCGAACAAAGGGGCCGGAACCCCCAAACCGGAGCTCGGTGAGCTGGTCCGTTGTGAAGACCGGCTGACGTTCCTATACTTCGAACATTGCGTCGTCAACCGAGACAACAACGCGATTACAGTAACGGATGACCGCGGCGTACGACACATCCCTGCCGCGGCGTTGAGCGTGCTCATGCTAGGGCCTGGAACCAGCGTCACCCACCAGGCGATGATGGTGATTGGTGACAATGGTGCCACAGTGATTTGGGTAGGGGAGCGCGGAGTACGCACATATTGTTCCGGGAAACCTTTGACCCATTCTTCGAACCTTCTCCAGAAGCAAGCACAGCTCGTCACCAATATGAGGAAACGGCTCAGCGTCGCGAGAGCTATGTATGCGATGCGCTTTCCCCATGAAGATGTGTCGAACCTGACCATGCAACAGTTGCGCGGCAGGGAAGGGGCGCGCGTGCGGCGCGTCTACCGGCACTGGTCCAAACAAACAGGGGTTCGTTGGGAACGGCGAGATTACAGACCCGAAGATTTTGCGGATTCAGACCGAATCAACCAAGCGTTGTCCGCAGCCAATATTTGCTTGTACGGAATCGCTCACGCCGTGATTGTTGCACTGGGATGCTCTCCGGGACTCGGGTTCGTGCACACGGGACATGAACTGTCATTTGTATATGACATGGCGGATTTATACAAAGCTGAATTATCCATTCCAGTAGCATTCAAAACAGCAGCAACAGAAGTGGATGATATTGGCGGTGCGGTGAGACGAGCGATGCGAGATGCCATGTATGACCTCTCCATCATGCCCCGCATGGTCAAGGATATTCATCATTTATTTGATGCCGCTGACGCCGAGAATGAAGGAAACAATCTCTATCTTTGGGACGGCAAAGAAGGGACGGTTGAAGCTGGACGATCGTACGGAGATATTGATGATAGCGACGAGATAGAGGGAATCCTAGAAATAGGGGAACCGTTTGCGAACATTCCTGAACCTATTGAACTGCCCGAGCCAGTGTATGACGAGGAAATGGAGGAACCATGGTCGTGATAGTGCTGACAGCCTGCCCTCCAGGACTACGCGGAGACTTGACACGCTGGCTGCTGGAAATATCTCCAGGAGTATTTGTAGGACACGTCAGCGCCCGCGTGCGAGACAAACTCTGGGAACGCATTGAAGAACTCGTTCGGGAAGGACGCGCCATCATGGTATACAGCGCCCGCAATGAACAGCACCTCGCGTTCCGAACTCTACGCAGTTCTTGGACTCCTGAAGATGAGGATGGGCTTACTTTGGTGCGGCGCCCTTTGGAAAACCGTGACAACAGTTTCTCCGGATCCCGTAAAGATGGATGGAGCAAAGCGTCACGTTATCATCGCGCTCGCAAGTTTGGAGGGCGGTGATGTTGCGTTGCTGGGGGTTTTCCATTCTATTTTGATTTCTGCCTATGCCGCATGAGTTTGCGTGCATCATATACAGACTAAAGGAAAACGATGATCAGCAGGATGTGGTATGGTTGGAACCACTGGGATTTTTTAGGGTGCTCCCCGCAAGCGCGGGGATGATCCTAGTGTCAGCTTCATCCCCCTGAGAGGCCTCACGTGCTCCCCGCAAGCGCGGGGATGATCCCCGCTGCCCCACGATGTCCCAGGAGTGTGCACTGTGCTCCCCGCAAGCGCGGGGATGATCCTCGACGGCCGCGCCGTCGACGTAGATGCCTTCCGTGCTCCCCGCAAGCGCGGGGATGATCCCCGGGGCAGTCCGGCGCGCTTGTTCATGGGAACGTGCTCCCCGCAAGCGCGGGGATGATCCGACAGCCACACGTCCGGCGTGTCCCCATCATAGGTGCTCCCCGCAAGCGCGGGGATGATCCTCAGGGGGCTGAAAATAGTGTCAGCTTGCATTCGTGCTCCCCGCAAGCGCGGGGATGATCCCACGCCGATCGTGCCCAGCCCAGGCTCATCCTCGTGCTCCCCGCAAGCGCGGGGATGATCCCAGCCAGAGCCCTGTAGGCGCGACTGTGCACGGGTGCTCCCCGCAAGCGCGGGGATGATCCTCGTGCACGTCTTGCTCGCTTCGCTCCACCCGCGTGCTCCCCGCAAGCGCGGGGATGATCCTCCTGTACTGCTGGGATGGTCCGTCGCGTCGTAGTGCTCCCCGCAAGCGCGGGGATGATCCCACGACGCTCGTCGCGCAACTGCACGCCGTAGGGTGCTCCCCGCAAGCGCGGGGATGATCCCATGCGCTCGAACTGCGCGTGGACGCTGGTGCCGTGCTCCCCGCAAGCGCGGGGATGATCCCGCGTCGCAGTCCTCCAGATAATGCTTTTTCGCGTGCTCCCCGCAAGCGCGGGGATGATCCCCAAGACCCGCCGCGTCTGGCAGCGCACACTCGGTGCTCCCCGCAAGCGCGGGGATGATCCCGCCGGTGGCTCATCGCGTTCGACGTAGCCCCAGTGCTCCCCGCAAGCGCGGGGATGATCCCTCAGGTTTGGTCGCGCCAATATTTTCAGGCAAGTGCTCCCCGCAAGCGCGGGGATGATCCTGTTTCATGCGCAAAACTACGCTGTTTTTTCGTGTGCTCCCCGCAAGCGCGGGGATGATCCCCGGGACGTGACCGCAATGTGCACGTGGACATCGGTGCTCCCCGCAAGCGCGGGGATGATCCCCAAAACCGCGGAATGTTGCGCATAAGTCAAACGTGCTCCCCGCAAGCGCGGGGATGATCCCACGTGAGAGACGTGCTCGCCATCGTACTCATGGTGCTCCCCGCAAGCGCGGGGATGATCCTGCGTGGCCTTCGACCTCGATCAGTGGTTCACGGTGCTCCCCGCAAGCGCGGGGATGATCCCCTGAGAATCACCGCCAAGGCCACCTACATCGACGTGCTCCCCGCAAGCGCGGGGATGATCCCAGTTCGGCATCAATGGCGTGCAGGCCATACTCGTGCTCCCCGCAAGCGCGGGGATGATCCCGGAGCCGCGTCGTGGCTCGATGTGAGCATCCGGTGCTCCCCGCAAGCGCGGGGATGATCCCAGCCGATGACGGAGCCGGCACAATTCGCGGCCGTGCTCCCCGCAAGCGCGGGGATGATCCTCGCGATCCACGCGCTTGGGGGGTATGCTCTGTGTGCTCCCCGCAAGCGCGGGGATGATCCCAGGTGTACGAAGTCACCGACAGCGTGAACCAGGTGCTCCCCGCAAGCGCGGGGATGATCCTAATCGGGTGAACCCTCAGCTTCTGTGGTGTCGGTGCTCCCCGCAAGCGCGGGGATGATCCCAAAGACTTCGCTTTCCAATGGCAAGAAGCGGAAGTGCTCCCCGCAAGCGCGGGGATGATCCTTGTTAAAGTACACCTATGCGTCATCTAGTAGCAGGCATCGTAGCTCATGTGGATGCGGGCAAGACCACGCTATCCGAAGCGTTGCTGTATCGTGCGGGAGCCGTGCGCAAGCTTGGACGCGTGGACCATGGGGACGCGTTCCTGGACACCGACGCGATTGAGCGCGAGCGCGGTATCACGATTTTTACGGAGCCGGCTGTGTTGCAATTGGATGGCACTGCGGCTACCACAGAAATACACAATAATAAAGCCCAAACCGACCCCTCCGCACCGCAACATCCGCACGATCCTTTCCAAGACGACCCGCTGCAAGTGACATTGCTCGACACTCCCGGCCACACGGATTTCTCGGCGGAAATGGAGCGCGCGTTGACGGCGCTTGACTATGCAGTGCTCGTTGTCAGCGCGACGGACGGTATTCAGGGCCATACGGAAACGTTGTGGCGGCTGCTCAAGCGTTACGACGTTCCGACGTTCATTTTCGTCAACAAAATTGATATGCCGGGTGCGGACCGTGACGCACTGCTTACTCAGCTGCGTTCCCGCTTTGGTGACGCCTTGGTCGACGGCCAGGCCCTGCTCAACGCCGAACCCAGCCCGACCCTTGAGGACGCGGCCGTGTTGAGCGAGCAGGCGATGGACGAATATATGGACGCGGGCTCAATTTCGCTACCCACGCTGCAGTCGATGATTGCCGACCGCACGATGTTTCCTGTGTTTTTCGGCTCCGCGCTGCGGCTTGAGGGCATTGACGAGTTTATGCATGCGTTCAGCCAGCTCGTGCGCGAGCCTGTCTACCCAGCCGAGTTCGGCGCGCGCGTGATCCGCATCTCTCATGACGCGTCGGGAGCACGGTTGACATGGCTGAAAATTACGGGCGGTGAGCTGTCGGCCAAGACCATGCTTGACTTGCGTAACGTGCACGGCGAGCCTGTGCGTGAGAAAGTCGACCAAGTGCGTGCTTACTCGGGCGCCAAATACACGACGGTTGAGCGTGTGGGCGCCGGTCAGGTGGCGGCCGTGACGGGTCTGACGGCTACGTTCCCGGGACAGGGGCTCGGTTTTGAACCTCCGGCTTTGCCGCCGATGCTGCAGCCTGTGCTGTCGTACACGCTGCTGCCGGGTGACGAGGACGTGCACCGTTGCCTGACGGCCTTGCGTACGCTCGGTGACGAGGATCCGATGCTGCACGTGCTTTGGCAGCCGCAGCTTGAGGAAATCCATGTGCAGCTCATGGGCGCCGTGCAGCTGGAAGTGGTGGAGCAGTTGCTGCGCACGCGCTTTCATCTGGACGTGTCGTTCGGTCCCGGTTCCATCCTCTACAAGGAGACGATTGCCGAACCGCAGGAGGGCATGGGCCATTTTGAGCCGTTGCGCCACTATGCCGAGGCGCATATCCTGCTCGAGCCGCTCGGGAGCGAGTCAGCCGACGGTTCATCCGCTCCGGCCGCCCCAGTCGTTGCGCAAGCTCCTTCCAGTCCCGGTATTGCCGTCGCCAGCGCGGTTCCCGAGGACGAACTCGACCGCAATTGGCAGCGTCTGATTCTGTCGTATTGTGTGGAGCGTGAGCATCTGGGCGTGCTGACGGGTGCTCCACTGACGAATGTCAAGTTCACGCTGGTGGCGGGTCGTGCGCACTTGAAGCACACGGAGGGTGGTGATTTTCGTCAGGCCACGTATCGTGCGATTCGGCAGGGTCTGATGGAACTCAAGGCGCGTGGCGCGTGCGTGCTGCTCGAGCCGTGGTACCGCTTTGAGATTGAAGTGCCGCAAGAGAACGTGGGTCGTGCGATGGCCGACGTGCAGCGCATGGGCGGTTCATTTGGCGCCGCGGATTTGGACATGGGGGAGGGGACTGCTGCAGCATCCTCGCCGTCCGATTCGTCCGCTGCGGCCGACGGCATGGTTTGCGTGCGTGGCACGGCTCCTGCCGCCGGCTTGCGTGACTACGCGATGGACGTGATGCAATACACGCACGGCCGCGGCCATCTCACGCTCGTGTTCAACGGCTACAGGCCCTGCCATAACGCCCAGGAAATCATCGAACAGGCTGCCTACGAGCCTGAGTCCGATCTTGATCACACGCCCGATTCGGTGTTCTGCGCGCATGGCGCCGGGTATCCAGTCAAGTGGTACAAGGTGCCCGAGTTCATGCATCTGCCTTACGCAACGTCCGCCAATTTCGCGGCCCCCGCGCCGGCAGATGCGCAGGAGGAGACCGAGGAGACTCAAGAGGGTTGAAAGTTCCGCGCAACACAGCAGTAGCGCAACTCAGCCCACCACACTGCAGCCCAACCCACTGCAGCCCAATAAAAAACGGGTGTCCGGTCTGCTTTAACCGGACACCCGTCCCTTCTTCTTCTGCGCTATTGACGTCTATCATTCCGGCCGCTTGCGCCAAGCTCGCGGCCGCGACCCGTGTTGATATTTAGTGGATGTATTCAATCGACGCGGCCTGCGCTGGCGTCAGTACGCGCGTGGAGACCACGTTGAGTCCCTTCACGTTCATTTCGCTGATCAGCACGCTGCCGTCCTGCCTGACTTGCTCCACGACGGCCACGTGACCGTAGTAGCCGTCCGCGCCCACCTGACCGGGACCAAACACAGCCACGGCGCCGTAGGTGGGCAGGTTCGACACCGAGTAGCCGAGTTTGCGCGCGCTGTTCGCCCACTGGCCGCCGTTGCCGAAGTGGCTGCCGATCGGCATGTTCAGCGCCTTGCGGCGTTCATACGCGTACGACGTGCAGTTACCGAACGCGTAGCTGTTCACGCCCGTGTCTCCCGTGCTCTTGGGCTTGGAGACCATCGAACGGTCGCCTTCCGGCAGTGCGGCCAGCATCTTCAACCATTCGTCCTGGTCGAATCCTTGGGATGTTCCCGAGTTGAACAGCGAGGTTCCCGTGGTGCCCGTAAGCGTGCCGGACGTGTTCTGCTTGCCAAACACGCTGTCGAATCGCATGGTCGCGTTGACTTGCGCCGAACACAGTTTCACGGCTTCCTCAACATCGTTGCGCGCCTGTTCGGCAGGGTCGGCGTTGGCTTTTTCCTGCTTCTTTTTCTCCGCTTCCACGTCCACAGACAGCGCGTCCATGTCGATCCTGTTCGTCAAGCCGTCAGCCCAACCGGCGCTCTTCGGCGCCTCCACACGGTTGGCTTCCTCCTCTTCAGCCTGCTTCTTTTCCTTCTCAGCCTTCTCTTGCTCAGCCTTGTTGACCTTCTCCAGATGCTCGGAAATGCACGTGCCGATGGCCTTGCCCTTGGCTTCACCCTGGGCTTGGGCTTCCTTGCTTACGTCCTTGTCCGTTTGCGTTGGCGCCGTGGTGCCGGCCGCGGTCGCGCCCGAATCTTGTGTTGCGGCATCCTGCTGAGGCGTTTCGGTCTTATTATTTCCCGACGTCGCCGCGTGGCTCTTCGTATCCTCGGATGCCTGTGACGCTGCTGCTGACGTCGCCTTCTTCGCAGCCTCAAGCGCCTCCGCTTTGGCTTTGGCGATGACCTCGGCCTTGGCCTTGGTCACGGCCTGCTGCTGCGCTTGCTCCTTGATTTTGGCGTCTTCCTGCTGTTTCTTCTCTTCCTCAGACTTGATGCGTGCGCGTTCCTCGGCGTCTTTGCGCGCCTGCTCTTCGGCGCGACGGTTTTGCGCCTGGGTGATGACGAATGCTTCGTCGGCCAGCTTGGCGTCCTCGTATTCATCCCAGTCGTCCAAGGATGGCATCTGCGCATGTTCACGAATCAGCGTGGCCGCCAGGAAATCATGGCGAATAGCATTGGCGTTCTGCCCATCTTTGGGTATGAATCCGTGCTCAACAGGAGCATACGGCACCTGCGGCGCCTCGATGAACAAATCATGGGCGGCTCCCGGGTCGGAGAGCGCGTTGGCGGGGGCGGCCGTCAAACCGCCTGCCAGCAGTGCTGCCGTGGTTGCGACGGTGCCGGTGCAAATCATGATGCGTGAACGCTGGCTGCGTCGCGCTGGCTGATGTGCCGGTATGAACGTCATAGAACCGTTACCCTCCCCAAAGTCATACATCCCCAAAGCACGTGACAATGCTGCATACGACTTTGTTATGTCTAGTTCCGTCTACTAAACAAGGGACTGACGTAGGCCCTTGCCGTCTTGCTTGCTTGGTTTTCCATTCTAGGAAGAATTTGCTCAAAGCAATACCCGTGTCCAAAGTCTTCACAAAATCCGAACGTTGTTGTCCAAGATGCAAAACAAACCTGTCCATGTCTGCCGTCCTGGCGACAGCGTAGCGCCAACGTTGCGCCCCAAGAGAGGTGAAGGGGGCGGCTGTCGGCGATGTCTTCTACAGTGTCTGGGTTGTATGAATCGTTGACCGACGTGCCTGATCGTGGTGCATCAGCACATTGGCGGCGTAACCCTGTAAGAGAAGAGTATTGAGATATGCTCATTCGACATGCGACCATGGATGATCTCGATGCGCTCGCGACAATGGAAACCGCATGTTTCCCACCGCAAGAAGCGGCCGACATTGAACGGCTCGCAGCGCGCATTGAACAGTATCCCGATCATTTTTGGCTCATGATCAACACTGATGAGGATGCCATCGCCGAAACGTTTCCGGCGCAAGTCGAAGAAGGCACACTCATGAGCTTCATCAATGGTCCTGTGACGTCTGACCGTGATCTGCATGATGGCATGTTCAGCGATCCGCAAGTGCATGAGGAATCGGGGGATTGGCAAGTCATTCTTGGCGTGGACACGGCGCCCGTATACCAACATCACGGCTGTGCCGGATATCTGATGCGTCGCGTGATCCTCGACTCGGCGCTCAACGGGCGCAAAGGCGTGGTACTCACGTGCAAGGAACGGCTCAAGGATTATTACGCCCAATTCGGTTTTTTCGATGAAGGCCTCAGCTCGTCATGCCACGGCAACGCCGCATGGTACCAGATGCGTCTCGTATTGCCTGGCCATCAGCAGGATGACGAATGCAAACAGATGATCGAACAGCATCCTGAAGCGTTCGCCGCCACACGCGAATCATTGGCGGCCGCCATCGGGGAAACCACGGCCTACATCGACGACGAAGAGCGTTGACGTCTGCATTGGGTTCGCGCTGGCGTCAGGTAAGCCTCCCTGCCGCCACGTCCTCACGTCGTCACGGCAGCGCCGCGTTGACATGGGCAACCAAACGTCATTCATCCCCCCGACTTCACCTCGTAGTGAAGCAATTGTAAGAATTATTGGAGTTTTTGTTCAAGCGTGGGCGCTGGGGGTTGAGACAGTTCCAAGCCCGATATACTCTCGAACAGGAATGAAGAACACCGCTGTTGGAAGTCGGGCCGTGCCCAACAATGACGAGGCGGGGAGAGATGTGTGGCATGCAGCCGCAGGAAAGCGAACATGACAATGGTGATCAGGACGCGACACAACCCCATACATATGCCGTTGGACTATATTTCATTGGATATTGAAACGACGGGGTTGGCTCCTCGTCAGGAAACAATCACGGAAATCGGTGCCGTGCGTGTGCGCGACGGCCGTATCGCCGACCGGTTCTCGATGCTGATCAACCCGGGCAAACATATTCCTTCACGCATCACGGCATTGACCGGCATCAGCGATGCGATGGTTGAGGATGCGCCAATGATTGACGAAGCGATTCCCGCGTTCGTCGATTGGGTGGACGGCGACCGACTGATCGGCCACAACATCCGTTTCGACCTGTCATTCCTGCTCAAAGAGGCGATGCTGCTTGATGCAGCGTTGGCCACACCATTCAACGCCAAAGCCGTCAACCCGGCAGCGATGACGACAACAGCGGAAATCACGCGCGCCATGCTGGGACCCGACCCGTTGGATACGATGATGATTGACCGCTGGCTGTTCCCATCCGAACGGCATCGTCTGAGCGACCTGATCGTGCGCTATGGCGTGGCCGATACCGAAGCGCACCGTGCGCTGTCGGACGCCACGCAAACTTACCAATGCTTCGAATGGCAGCGACGCTACGTGGCCGCCTCCAACCTCGCGCACATCGTGGACTGAACCGTTGCAATGACATCGGCGCTGGCAACGACGGCGTGAGGGCGCGTGGCATGCCCCCCGTTGATTCGTTGCCAGCAAAATCAAGGATTCCCTGAGGGTGTGCTCCTAGTGTGGAAACCAAATCAATTGGTTGGAACATAAGGAGCAAACACGATGTCTGCCAACAGTGCGCAGCCCCAAAACGCTGCCGCCACGGGCGTCGCGGCAACACCAGGTTCGTCAAAGGGGGCGGTGCAAACCGGACCCGATGGCAAACCATTGCCCGACAACGGTGGCCTCAAACGTACGCTGAACACGTTTGATCTTGTCATTTTCGGCATGATTTTCATGGTGCCGATCGCACCGTTCTCAATTCTCGCCTCGGTGAACAACACGTCGCATGGCATGCCGGCATTGGCGTATCTGATCGCCATGGTCGCCATGCTGTTCACGGCGCTGTCATTCGGCCAAATGGTGCCGTTGTTCCCCTCATCAGGCTCGATTTACGTCTACGCCTCGCATGAGATGAACACGCCGATCGGCTTCGCTGTGGGCTGGCTCATGATCCTGCAGTACCTCGTCACGCCCGCCGTGATGCTGATCATGGCCGGCGAAGCCATCCATGAGTATGTGCCGCATGTGCCCGTGTGGGTATGGTGCCTGATTTTCTTAGCGTTCATCACGGTCGTCGCGTTGCGCGGCATGGGTGCCACCGTGCTCATAGACAAAATCGCGCTCGTCTGCGAGCTCATTGTGCTCGCCCTGTTTATCGGTTTCGGTATCGCCTACGTGATTCGCAACCCGCAGGTCGCCCATTTCAGTGGTGACGCGTTCTACGATCCCAAGACGTTCAACCTCAACGCGATGATGAGCGCCGTGTCACTGTGCGCACTGTCGTACGTGGGCTTCGGTTCGATCGTCACGTTGGATGACGAGGTCAAGAAGCCGCGCAAAGCCCCGCCCAAGGCCATGCTGATCATCGTGCTTGCGCTCGGCGTGCTTTACATGCTGATGAGCTGGGTTACCGTGTGCATGGACCCGTCCGGCAACGTCATGGCTGGCAATCCGAACAACGGGTTCTACCAGGTCGCCGCACTCGCCGGCAACTGGCTTGGCATCCTGTGTGCCGTCGCCAACGCGCTCGCGCTCGGCTTGTTCACGTCCCTGTCGGGTCTGACGGCCATCTCGCGTCTGCTGTTCACGATGGCTTGCGATGGCGCGTTGCCCGCACGGTTGAAGAAGGTCAGCAAGAAGACGTCCGTGCCGATTGCTGCCACCGTGTTCTGTGTGCTCGTCTCACTCGTGTTACTGTTCGCGATTCTGCCGCTCGGCATGGATACGGGCGCGAAGATTTCGAACTTCGGCGCGCTCGGCTCCTACTGCATGCTCAACTTGGCCGTGCTCTGGGGTTTGGGCATCAAAGGTCGCGGCACGCTGACGGGCGCCAAGAAAATCTGGTTCAACTACGTGTTCCCGATTATCGGCGCGATTATCACGCTCATCATTTTTATTTCCCTTGGTGCGCTCGTATGGATCATCGGCGTCATTTGGCTCGTGATCGGTATCGCGTTCTATTTCGTCTGGACGAAGAAGCTGCATCATAGCGTGGACCTGCGCGCCTAAGCGTATCGTTCCAACACCACAAACAAGGCGCCCGCCAACCACTGGTTGACGAGCGCCTTGGCTATATGGTGCGCATGAGAAAGCCCCGGTTGCGGTGGTTGAGATCACCGAAGCCGGGGCTTTAAGCGGTTCAGCCCATGAGCTTGCGCGCCAAACGCTTCTTGTCGGCCGTGAACGGAGGATAACGCACGTCAGGATCAGCCCACGTGCCATGGTCGAGTGTGGACTTGTAATGCGTAAACGTGTCGAAGCCGACCTTGCCATGGTAAGCGCCCATACCCGAGTTGCCTACGCCACCAAAGCCCATATGCTCATTCGACAGATGCAAACACACGTCGTTGATGGTGGCGCCACCAAACTCGAGTTCGTTGATCACACGCTGTTTCGTCTGCTTCGACTCGGTGAACACGTAGCAGGCCAGCGGATGCGGCAACGTGCGAATCATGTCGAACGCATCATCCAAGTTCTTATACGTCAAAATCGGCAGCACAGGACCGAAGATTTCCTCACCCATCACCGGATCGTCCATCGTCACACCCGTCATGATCGTGGGCTGGATCTTGAGCGTGGACGCGTCACCATGGCCGCCATACTCGACTTTGGCATGCGGATTATGCTGCTCAATCAACCCCATGACACGCTCATAATGTTTGCTCGAAATCATATGCGGCCAAATCGGTGATTCCAACGCATTATCGCCATAGAACGCCGTCCAATGCTTGCCAATCAGCATCGCAAGCTCATCAGCCACCGACTCGTGCGCCACAATGTAATCAGGTGCCACACAAGTCTGGCCCGAATTGATGCCTTTGCCCCAAGCGATACGCTTGGCGGCCAAGTCCAGCTTGGCATCCTGCTCCACAATGCATGGGCTCTTGCCACCAAGTTCCAACGTGACCGGAGTCAAGAACTGCGCGGCGTTCGACATGATGATCTTGCCCACCTTGGGTGAGCCCGTGAACATGATGTAATCCCAAGCCGTCTGCCCAATCCACTCATTGGCATGCGCGGAACCTGGAATACCACATACGAACTGCGGGTCGAACACTTCCGCAACCATGCGCAACATGATGGCTGCGCTCGCCGGCGCTTCTCGTGCCGGTTTGAACGCCACACAATTGCCGGCCGCAATCGCATCAACCATCGGTACGAGCGTCAACTGCACCGGATAATTCCAAGGGCTCAGCACGAGCACCACACCATACGGGCTCGGCACGACGCTCGACGTGGCCGGGAACACGGTCAGCGGGGAAGGTTCGCTATGCGGCTTCGACCATTCGCTCACATGCTTGAGCATCGTGTCAATTTCCGTATACACGAGACCTAGTTCGGTGATATAGCTTTCATATGCGGCTTTGCCCAAATCGGCATGCAACGCTTTGAGCACATCAGTTTCATTGGCTTTCAGCCATGCTTTCATGTCGCGCAACGCGCTTTTGCGATGTGCCACATCACGTGTGGCACCCGTCACAAAATAGGTGCGCATCGCCTTGGCCTGGTTTTGCACATCCTCAAGCGAGGAGAATGTGGGCACGGTCTGCGTGGGAGTAGCCGAACCGGAAGATTGTGATGTGCTCATAGGCATCCCCTTTGAATCTGAACAACGACGCATGTGCGTCCATGCTAGCCGGTCTACTTCGGTGGGCTTCAACGATGCTGGAAAAACGACTGCGGTCAGCTACAGGCACAACCATGCACGCGACACGCAGCTTCTCTCCGGCTATGCACAGCCCATCCACCGAGACACTACAACACGCGCGTTGCGCGCCGGATTCGAGGCCGTACCCGCCATCCAGCATGAGAACGCCTACGTGCTTGGCTTGTCACAATTCCAAGCATTCACGCACGTCACATTGCCCCAAGCCGCCGGCATGGCAACCCCAGGTGTCGTGGCCAACGTGATCTTCCTGATCAAGCAATCCTCGGTTGTCTCGGCCATCGCGCTCGCCGACGTGATGTATATGGCCAAAGACTTGATGGACGTGACATACAACACTTACGAATCATTGTTCATGCTGATTGTGGCCTATCTGGTCATCCTGCTGCCCGTCTCGCTGATGGGCACCTGGTTGGAAAGGAAGTTCGACTATGCACGACGTTGAAATCCTGTTGCAACCCGGTGTGTTCCCGCGCCTGTTGCAAGGCCTGTGGGTCACGATTTGGATCTCGGCCGTCAGTGTGGGATTGTCGATTCCCATCGGTTTGAATCCTCCCCACGCCTAAAGGCGGGGGATTCCACGGTTTGACGGGCGGGTGCCAGTGGGAACAGCGTCCCAGCGTGGGTTTACCCCGTCCACGCCGTCAGGGATGAAACCAGCCCTGCAAAGCATGTTCAGCGCGGAGTTCTTGTCCCTCGCGCGCGACATGCGGCATGAATCGCAACGGAACGTGCGTTCCTTTAAGGGGATGCGGTGTTTGGCTATCGCGCCGCAATGCGCGCAACGTTTCGTGGTGTCGGATGGATTGACGGGTCGAAGGATGCGGCCGTGTTTGAGCGCTTGCCATTCAAGCGCCTGCTTGGTAGCAGCTATCGCACCGTCGGCGGCTTTCCTTGCCATGGTCGTTTTCGACAGGAACTTCGGTTTGAAGTCCTCGATGGCGATATTGTCATGGTCCTGCACAATGTGGCGCGCCCACTTGTTCGCCGTGTCCTGCCGTTGGCGTTGGACACGGCGTTGGATTTCAGCGGCGCGACGCTTGTTCTTCAGGTACCTGTTGGAGGGTTTCTTGCCTTTCGGGCGTCGTTCCTTGGCCATGCGTCGTTGCAGTCGGGCAAGTTCGAGGTGCGCTTTCCTGCCGTATTCGGGATGGGGCAGGTCGTATGCGCCGGTTTCGTCCACGATGCCGTTTCCGTCGATGGTCGCGCAGGTCATCAGCGTGCTTACACGAGTAGCAGCGACCCCCGTGAGGTAGCCCCGCACACGCGGGGATGATTCCGCGCCAATCAACTGTTATCTTGACGATTTCAGGGTAGCCCCGCACACGCGGGGATGATTCTGCCACGTTCAGCCTGCGCACCGCGACGGGTGAGGTAGCCCCGCACACGCGGGGATGATTCCAAACGCTTCGTGCAGCCCGCCGAGCCCGTGAAGGTAGCCCCGCACACGCGGGGATGATTCCGCCGGCCACGCGGCGGTCATGTGCGGCGCGGACGGTAGCCCCGCACACGCGGGGATGATTCCAACCACAGGTAGCGGAAACCCGAACCGTGCAGGTAGCCCCGCACACGCGGGGATGATTCCTACCCCGCCATCCGAGAAACACGCATGCGGGCGCTCGAACAACTCGAACGCGAAGCGGCGAAAGCGGACCGCGTCGTAGAAGCCATCCTCAGCCAAGACGACGCCTTCAACGTGGAAACCCAGCGTCAACACCAGCGACACAAGCGCATCGCCTACGCGGCCCACGAAATCGCCGACAAATACAACTTCCTGCTCACCGACACGGAACAAGCCGAACAGGCCGACCTGCTCCTGCACTACAACATGCTCGACGACTGGAAGCATTGGCTCAGCTGCAAAACCGGCACCCACCCCAGCGCCCAGCGCGTCAAGGACGCGCTCAGCTGGCGCAGCAACGACAGCGTCATGCAGCAGGCAGCAAAGAACGCCCTGAAAACCCTCGACGGCATCACGGAACCCAGCAAAGCCATCATCATGCTCGCCGCAGGGCTTGCGGAGAGTGCACTGTCATGCTTATTTGGCCAGGAATGCTTCGACTTTCGCACCATCCGCGAAGCCTTCACGATACATGGCTTCACTGTTTTCAAACGAACGGTGCAACGTGGACAGCCCATGGATGTCGTGCGGTTCAATCACGATGGCACGGCCTTCTTGCTCGAGTTCACGCGCGAACGCCACTTCATCGTTATAGACCTGGTAACGCTTGGCCAAGCGTTCACCTGCCACCGGGTTGAAGCGTGACAGGATGCGCGCTGACACTTCATCGGCGCTCGCCTCACGCGGTTCAGGCAGACGCGTGAGCAACACCACGATTTTGTCGGCGCCATCATCCAACGCGCGCTGCACGGGCACGGGGTCGGCAATGCCGCCATCGTAATAAGGCACACCATCAATCACATACGGCCGGCACGCCACAGGCACGGCCGAACTGGCTTTGAAAATGTCGAAATTGTCGAAGCTCACATCATCTTTCGTGAAATACTTCGTGCTGCCATCCTCGGCATTGCATGCCACCACAGTGAATTGCGTCGGATTGTTCGCGAACGCTTCATAATCCAACGGGTATTCGCCATCATGATTACTCAACGTGCTATAGACATAGTCAAGATTGACAAAATTGCGATGCCGGATCAACTCATGCGCGCTCGCATACTCACGCCGTGACGCGTATTCCGAATAGAACTTGTAGGAGCGGCCAGGCTGGCGTGCCACGAACGAAGCCAGATTCGCACTGCCTGCCGAGACGCCATACGCATGGTCGAATTCAATGCCATGGGCCATCAGGTAGTCTTCAACGCCGCAGCTGTAAATCGCGCGGAATCCACCCCCAACGTCAATGATCGCGGTTTGTGTGGCCATCGTGGTCCTCCTGTTTTATCTTTATCACGCCGTTCCATCCAGTAATCTGTCAATGAATCAATACGCTCAGCGTGCCAACAGTTTGTGCGCAAGATTCGCCATCTGTGCCGACGTGTCCGAGTTCGTCACACTGACGCCGCCTTGCTGGTCTTCCGGTGCCAACGCCCCCAATGATTCCAAGACGACACGCAGATGATGGGCCGTGCCCGCATTGCCGTCAATGATTGCCGTATGCTCGGGCACGATGCGCTGGAATGCGTCACGGTAGAACACAAAATGCGTGCAGCCCAGCACAATCGCATCAATCGTGTCCAAGTCGTAATCGTGCAAATACCGCCGCAATGTGGCATCAACGAGCGCGGTATCGTCAAGTTGGCCATGCTCCACGATTTCCACGAGATCGGGGCAGGGCAGCCGATGAATCGTATGGTCGGCTTCAAATCGTTGCATAAGCTGCTCAAACTTGCGTTCACGCAATGTCAATTCGGTGGCTGCCACAATAATGTTCTGCCGTTGCCCTTGGCCGCGGTCCACTGCGACTTTCAACGCGGGCTCCATGCCAATGATCGGCACATCATACGTGTCGCGCAACTCGTTGACAGCCGCCGACGTGGCCGTATTGCAAGCGATGACAATGGCTTTGGCTCCCTGGCGCACAAAATTGTCGACAATGCCGAACGACAGTTCACGCACTTCATCGGGTGTTTTGACGCCATATGGCGCATGGGCTGAATCCCCAAAATACAACACGTGTTCGTTGGGCAGGTCTTCGCGGATTTGACGGACAACAGACAGTCCACCCAACCCAGAGTCGAACACGCCGATGGGAGCTGACGATGCCATACGAACCTCCTGAACGCTCGCACATCTGCGGCAAGCGCGTTGCCACCGCATTGCTGTCCCACCATACTCGCGCCACCACCGAACAGATTGCGGGCTACGCATGCGCAGAGCGCGAAGAACCATGGTGGCAAGCATACCGATTCGCCCTATAGCCGTTGACGTTATAACCGCCAACGCCTGGTTGAGCGCTGTGCATATGGGTGGCAATCCTCAAGTCCGCCGCGTACAATCGGCGGCATGACTAAGCCGAATACCATGATTAAAGCCCATGGAACGGGCAATGATTTTCTGATTTATTGTGATGCCGATGGTTCCGTGAACCCGACACCGCGTGAAGTGCGTGAGTTGTGTGACCGCCATTTCGGCCTGGGTGCCGATGGCTTGATTCGTGTGACGAAACCGCAGTTTGTGGACCAGGTGTCCACTGAAGTCGCCGACGAATGCGGCGCCAAAGGCGTGCAATGGTTCATGGATTACCGCAACGCCGACGGTTCACTGGCTGAAATGTGCGGCAACGGCACGCGCGCGACGGCACTGTTCGCCCAACATGAAGGTTTGGCCGATGCAGATCAGCCGTTCATGCTGGGCACACGAGCCGGTGTCAAAATGCTGAGTTCGCTGGGTGCACAGCCCGGATTGGGCCAGCATGTGTTCCGTGTTGACATGGGTGGCTGGTCGATGGGCGAACTGTACGCATATACGGTCAGCATCCCGGGCCAACCAGGCCAGGCGCCAGGCACATTTGTCGATATGGGCAACCCGCATGTGGTCGCGGTCATTGAAGACGCACAATCCACATTGCCCGTCATCGACGACCTTGATTTGACGCACGCGCCAAAAGTTGAACCGCAACTGGACCACGGTCAGAACGTGGAGTTTGTGCGCATCGACGACATGGACGAGCGTGCTGACCAGGGCGAAGCCACGATGCGCGTCTACGAACGCGGCTGTGGTGAAACGTTGTCGTGCGGCACGGGATTGTGTGCCACGGCCATCACATTGCGCGCACGCACAGGCATCAACCATTGGCGCATCACCGTTGCCGGTGGCATCCTTGACGTGGCCGTAACCGACAATGATGTGCAGTTGACCGGCAACGCCGAACTCGTAGCCACCGTCACGTTGATGCACTGAATCGTGAATTATCTGAGCTGATTCAACAAACCAAAGACCCCGTGCTCGTGAACAAGTACGGGGTCGTGTAACTAGTTCTTCTTATTCTGGCAGAATCTAGTATTCTGTGATATACTAAAGAGTATGAATCTTTCGGAGTACGCACGCAAGCACGGTATTCAGTACCGTGCGGCTTGGAACCGTTACAAGGCGGGGAAAATCAAGGGTGCGTATCAGGACGAGGTGGGTCACATCATCATCCCCGACCCGGAAGAGAACATGCTCATGGATGCGGCAGTGTACTCCCGCGTCTCAGACGGTTCCAAGCGGCACACCCGGCTTCCCGCACAGCAGGAGCGTGTGGAGCGGTGGGCGGTGAAGAACGGCTACCGCGTCGCCGTGTCCGTTGCGGAAGTCGGTTCCGGCGTGAACGACAAGCGCCGCAAGCTCACCGCGTTGCTCAAGCGCGACGACTGGGGCACGCTGATTGTCGAACACAAGGGCAGGCTCACCCGGTTCGGTTTCAACTGGTTCAGGCTGTTTCTCGAACAGCGGGGGCGGCGCATCGTCGTTGTCAACGAGAACGACAACGACCGTGCCGACCTCGTGGCCGACCTCATTGCCATCATCTATTCGTTCTGCGCCCGCCTATATGGACAGCGCCGTAGTGAACACGCCAAGAAGATGACGCGGGTGGTTGAACAGGCCGAAGCGGAACGCAACGGCGAGGTGAACCATGAGTAGCAAACCCGGCACCATATACTCTGCCTACCACACCTCGCAATGGGCGACCAAAACCAAGGTGAACGCCATCGTCGCAATGCTTCCCGTCTGGCAAGACGGGTTGAAGACCGTCGCCGCCATGTGGCAACGCGAATGGCATACCACCGGCAAGCTTCCGCGCTGGATTGACACGAAGCCGCTGGATGGCGGGCTGTCACAGCGGCAGTGGGATTCCGTGTCCCGCCAGTACCGTGGCATGTTGGTATCGTGGATGGAACTGGCCGAGAACAGGTTCCGCAGTATCGTGCGCGACAGCACGCTCGACGAACCGGTAAAAATCGAGTTGTTCCGCATCAACCTCAAGCACGCATGGTACGAACCCGGAGACGATGGAGCCCATTGGCTTGCGCGTCGGATTATGAAGCGCGTCCGTCATGTCATGCGACTGCCCGACCCGGCGCATTGCCGTACCATGTCGTTGGACGGGAAAATCGCCGTCATCGAACAGCCACATACCGCCACCCGGTTCCGCTACTGGGCGCGAATCAGTACGCTCGAAAAAGGACACCCCGTCCGTATCCCCCTGAATACTGACCCGCGCATGGAGGAACGGCTCGCCAATGGTATGGAGACGCTTGCGAACCATCTGCAACTGCAAGTCACTGGAAACGGTAAGCTTGTCCCGCACCTGCTCACCACCCGACCCGAAACCAATCCCCGCGACGACGGTGACGTGCTCGGACTGGATTGGGGCATGTGTTCACTGTTCGCCACATCCGAAGGCCGGTTACACGGCTTGAAACTCTACGCATGGCTCAAAAAACGCGACGAAGAACTCGTTAACCTCACGAAGGCGCTACAGGCATCCGGTATCAAACCATCCCGGTCGAAACGCTACCGCAACCTCAACCGACGCATACGTAACTACGTGACCAACGAAACCAACCGCGTCCTCAACCTCATAGCCGACGAACAGGTACGTGAACTCGTGGTCGAAGACCTCGACTTCCGCTCGCCTAAACTCGGTAAGGACATGAACCGTCTCGTATCCCGCGCCGGACGCAACGCCGTCAACCAGAAACTCAAGGCACTCAAGGAACGCGAAGGCATCACCATCACCAAGGTGAACCCCGCCTACACCTCACAGACCTGCCCCTCGTGCGGGTGCGTGGACAAACGCAACCGCACCAAACAAAGCGTCTTCCACTGCGTGTGCTGTGGAAGAACCGGGCAAGCCGACATTATCGCCAGCCGCAACATACTCGCGCGACGTTCACGCAAGGATGGATGGCGACGTATCAGCAAAACCCAAGTCCGGGAACAGCTCGCTCAGGAGCATTCCCAGCGACGACACCGGCACG
>NZ_JGYW01000008.1 GCF_000741205.1 Bifidobacterium gallicum DSM 20093 = LMG 11596 | reverse complement strand
AGTGCGGCCGTCCCATGTGAACGCGCTACGAACGAACGTGGCGGCTCCGCCACGGGACTTCTTCTTGAACCTCGGATAATCCGCAGTACCGTCGAAGAAATTGGAGAACGCCGCTTGCAAGTGGCGCAACGACTGCTGAAGCGCAACTGAAGACACTTCCCTGAGGAAGGCCAGCTCTTCGGTCTTCTTCCATCCGGTAAGCATGGTGCTGGTCTGGTTGTACGAGACACTTTCCCGACGCGCAGTCCACGCCTCGGTACGTGCCGCCAAGGCCTTGTTGTAGACCAGACGGCAACACCCGATGGTACGCCGCAGCAGGTTCTCCTGCCCGGGCGTCGAATAGAAGCGGTACTTGTAGGCCCGCCGGACCATACCATCGGCACCCATGCCTTACATTATAGCATGAAAGAATGTAAAATATGGCCGTGCGCCTTACATCCCCCGCCCGCGCCCCGCTAAGAGGCGGGGATTTTACGACGCAATCGATAACCTTCAATATCTTTCAGCGTAAGTCCGTTCGCAAGCGCCGCTTCCTTATTACAGACCGTGCTTTCGTCTTGCAAAAGATTGTAATATGGCATATCTGCGTCTTCATTATTGGTCGTGTAATGCATCTGCACTGTGCGACCCTGAGATGTTGTTACCGCACCCTTTGCGTCAACGGTTACGCAAGCGCCGCTCTTTTGGTAATATTTGCCTTCCGCCTGCGTGAAATTACCGTCAATCAACTCTTGCCGTACCTCTTTCCAAGGCCGGATAGTTTTATGCGTTGAAGAGCGTGTCGGGTGGACTGCGGAAGATTGACGCGAAGAGTCTGACGTGCCTTTATTCCCTGTATCTTTATCTTCTGAATCACTCGAATTACTGGAATCGTTCGAATCGTTCGAGACGGATGTATTTTCAGAATCGATTGGTTTGGCGTTGGCTGTCCAGTCGACGGCAAGTGAGGATTCGTCGAGATAGTAGACGGAACTGTTTGAAGGAGCCGGCTTGAATGCGGTCTTGCCTTTCGCCAGCTTGCCGTTTTTATTGAGCAGGGTTGGTGCGAACGGATCGGCATGATCCGTGTATTCACTGGCAGGAGCGTCTTTGTACTTGATCTCGCTCGCGTCGTAGAGATTGGGGTCGCGCATCACGATGAACGGACGCGTTGTGTCGACGGGCTCCTCAGATTTAGCCTGATTGAGCGCGTCGTCGTCGAACAGGCCTGTCTGTTCCACGACGTCTAGATCGGTGCCAACGGGGTAATAGAGGTAGTAGGAGTTCATGCGGTAGGTAACACGATCCTCACCCCAGGAGCTGCTACTGCTTGAACCGTCCGGATCTTTCCAACCGCTAGCAGTGCAAGTCGCGCCCATGCCTCCATTCATCAAGCGATATTGGCCGTTGCAATAAGCGCTGGAAATTGAGCCATAGGGATACAGCTCAAACGCGCCACTGCTGCCATCTATGAGTCGATTGCCGGAACTGGAAGTTTTACCAGGAGCCGCCGGCTGCTCCTGCAGGCCAGGAGCCACCTCCAACATATTGAGATTCGTTGCGATGCGCGAATCGTCGGGAATCGTGGAGTTGGATGCGGTCAAATACTCTTGGAGATATTCGCGGGAACTCGGCTGCACAATCTCTAACGTGAAACAATCGGAGTTGTCGGCCTTGCAGTACTTGCCAGCGAGCATGGAGTCAGGGAATTTCATCACGCCCCCATATTCCTCATACACGCTGGTATCAGTGAACAGTTCTTGGGTATCGCTGGCATCCACACCGTAGTAGACGGTCACGTTGTTCGAGTTGGACACCACACCAGGCTGCGGCTCGGAAGTGACCATCTTGCCCACATACTGTTGGCTCGAAAAACGCGGCTTCATCGTCACGGTGAACCCGTCGGCCTCAAGAGCTTTGCGCACCGTATCCTTGTCTTCACCGACCAGATCGACACCCACACCGTTGCCCTTGGCCGCGACGCCAAGTACAATGCCGCGATCCGCATCGTCCTTCGCCAGAGCCGTGCCATCAGCCGGCGCAGTCATCGCCACATCACCTGGCTTCACATCAGTCTTTGAAGACACCACGACCTCAGCGCGAGACAACGGCACGCCCATATCTTTCACGGCCGTGATTGCGTCAGCCTCGCTCTTGCCAACCGTGCCCTTAGGCACGCCGGGACCGAGCGACTCAACAACGGTAATCGGCGTGGATGTGTCCACGCGCGTTCCTTCCTCCACGCCCTCGTAACGCAAGAAATCACCCTGTGATTCCTTCGAGAACTCCTGGGTCTTCGTCACGGCAGTGAATCCCTGATCCTTCAGCCGTTTCGTCACCACATCGGCCGTCAAGTGCGCCTCACCATCACCGCGCATCTGCGCCACAACCGGAACCGTGCGGCCACCAATCTTCTCGGACTTGTAAGCGAAGAATACGCCTCCACCAGCCATCAGTAGCACAATAGCCACCGCCGCTGCCACAAAAATAATCCAAAACTTGTTACGAGACGCGGCTGAAGTAGGCGATCCGGACGCGGATGAACCGGCCGGTGAAGAAAAGTCAGCAGATGCAGCAGCCGCAACGGACATATCTGGTGTCGGCGCCGGCATAGGTGCAGGAACCGGCGCACCCGATGCCGAGGACGGAGCTGGCGCCGCAAACGCATCGGATGCGGTCGGCGGCGCAGGGACTCCAGAAGCGGGAGCAGGAGCTGGCGCAGATGGAGCAGCTGGTGCCGGAGCCGGAACCGCTGCCGAATCAGGAGGCGGGACCGCCGCAGAACCCGGCGCTGGAGCCGGAGCTTGAGCAGCTGGTGACGCAGACGGCGACGCAACAGTGGTGGCGTCTACCGGACCCGACTGCTGTGCGCCACACTGCGTACAAAACTGCGAACCCGATTGCAATAGTGAACCACATTGCTTACAAAAAGACATGAGCGCCCCTTCTCTAATTCTCTCTCCCCGATCTGCAAGCCCTACACTTGCGCCCTTGTATTCTACGTTTCATTCCCACCCCAAAAAAATAGTTCCCTCAAAATTCGGACACTCCCAGTCTCAAAAACCACCGCACCCATCAGGTCCCTTCCCCACACCCCTAAACTCCTCCACCGTCCAAGCGCACCCAAACCGCCTCTCCCCTGACCAGTGTGGTCAGAACAGATGCACTTCCTACCTAAACTGCGTCTTCCCTTACCAGACTGGTCAGCAAAACCGCACTTTCTGCACCCAAACTGCGTCTTTCCTTACCAGCCTGGTCAGCAAAACTGCATTTTCCGCGCCCAAACCGCGTTTCCCCTGACCAGCCTGGTCAGCAAAACTGCACTTTCCGCGCCCAAACTGTGTCTCCTCTTACCAGAGTGGTCAGCAAAACCGCTCTTCCCAACCCAAACCACGCGTCTCCCCTGACCAATGTGGTCAGCAAAAACCGCACTTTCTGCACCCAAACTGCGTCTTTCCTGACCAGCCTGGTCAGCAAAACTGCATTTTCCGCTCCCAAACCGCGTTTCCCCTGACCAGCGTGGTCAGAAAAACTGCACTTTCCCACCCAAAACCGCATCTCCCCTGACCAATGTGGTCAGAAAAACTGCACTTTCCGCTTCCAAAGCGCATCTCTCCTGACCAAGCTGGTCAGCAAAACCGCACTTTCCGCTCAAAAACCGCATATCCCCTGACCAGCGCGGTCAGGGGATCAGTATCCACACGTCTTACGGCAGTAAGTTGATGAACCGGAACCCACAAATTTTACGGCCGTAAGGTGATGAGATAGAACTCGCCACCTTACGGCCGTAATGAGTAAGCGGGACTCACTAACCGTGGAGCCGTAAGCTTGTCGGACCGGAATTCGCCAACTTACGGCAGGTCAGTAAAATCAGAACTCGCGGACCTTGCGGTAGTAATTAATGAGCTCGATCGTGGACGGGTCCTGGGCGAGCAGAGCCTCGTCGGACTGGGACAGGGCCGGAGTGATCTCCTTGGCCAGCTGCTTGCCGAGCTCGACGCCCCACTGATCGTAGGAGTCGAGGCCCCAGACGGTGCCCTCAACGAACGTGATCTGCTCGTACAGGGCGATGAGCTCGCCGAGCGCGAACGGATCGAGACGCACGCCGAAGATCGAAGTGGTCGGGCGGTTGCCTTCGAACACACGGGCCGGAACGATGTCTTCCGGAGTGCCCTCAGCGCGCACTTCCTCAGCGGTCTTGCCGAACGCGAGAGCCTTGGTCTGAGCAAGATAGTTGCCCAGGAACAGCTCCTGCACGTCCTGATCGCCGTCCTTGAGCGGGTTCGGCGTGTTGGCGAACGCAATGAAGTCGGCCGGAATCAGCTGCGTGCCCTGGTGGATCAGCTGGTAGAACGCGTGCTGGCCGTTCGTGCCGGGCTCGCCCCAGAAAATCTCACCGGTCTGCGTGGTGACGGGCGTGCCGTCCCAACGCACGGACTTGCCGTTGGATTCCATCGTGAGCTGCTGCAGGTAGGCCGGGAAGCGGCACAGGTACTGGTTGTACGGCAGCACAGCGTGGGAAGCCACGTTGAAGAAGTTGCGGTACCACACGTTGAGCATGCCGAGCAGCACGACGACGTTCTTCTCGAACGGGGTCTTCTCGAAGTACTCGTCAATCTCATGGAAGCCGGCGAGGAACTCCTCGAAACGAGCCGGTCCGAACACGATGGCGAGCGTGGTGCCAACGGCGGAATCCACGGAATAACGGCCGCCAACCCAGTTCCAGAAGCCGAACGCGTTCTGCGGGTCGATGCCGAACTCGGCGACCTTCTCGAGGTTCGTCGACACGGCGATGAAGTGCTTGGACACAGCTTCAGCAGCCTTGACCTGCGTATCGTCGATGGCCTGGCGAGCCTTGAGCTCCTCAAGCAGCCAGGTGCGGGCTTCGCGAGCGTTCGTCAGCGTCTCAAGAGTGGTGAACGTCTTGGACACGACGACGAACAGCGTGGTCTCGGGATCGAGGTCGCGCGTCTTCTCGGCGATGTCGTTGGGGTCGATGTTGGAGACGAAGCGGGCCTTGATGCCGGCGTCAGCGTACGGCTTGAGCGCTTCGTAAGCCATGGCGGGACCCAGGTCGGAGCCGCCGATACCGATGTTGACAACGGTCTCGATTTCCTTGCCGGTAACACCCTTCCACTCACCGGAGCGGACCTTGTTAGCGAACGCGTAGATGCGCTCGAGCGTGGCGCGCACGTCGGCGACAGCGTCCTGGCCGTCAACCATGATTGTGCCTTTGTCCGAATCCGGGCGGCGCAGAGCGGTGTGCAGCACGGCGCGGTCCTCGGTGTTGTTGATGTGTTCGCCCGTGTACATGGCCTTCGTGCGCTCGGCGAGCTTCACATCGTTGGCGAGCTCGGCGAACAGAGCCAGCGTCTCAGGCTTGATCAGGTTCTTGGACAGGTCGAAGTGCAGCGTGCCAGCGTCGAACGTGAGGTCCTTGACGCGGTTCTCGTCGTCCGCGAACCACTTCTTGAGGTCGATTCCCTCGGCCTGCAGCTCGTCATAGTGCTTCTGGAGCTTGGCCCAAGCCGGGGTCAGGGTGGCGTCAACGGGTGGATTGATAGCCATGGATCGGTATCCTTTCATCATCTCTGAATCAAATCGGTCGCTGCGGGGCGTGTTGGACGTTCATATCGACCGTTTAACGGGGGTAAACGCGAGGTTGGGTTCCGGATTCGATTCCGGGTTGGGTTTCGGCTCGGGCCCTGTGCTGTGCGCACACAGCGCACCCAGTGCCGTCACCACTTCCGTAAACTCACGCGTTGCACCCGCTGCTGCCGCAGCATACGTTTGCATTCAGCATTCCAAGATACTCACGAAAGCAGACAGTAGGGGCGGCGGAAGGAACGGCTGGGGGGAGCGGCAAGGGTGGATAGTAGGGCGGTTGGCAGCGTACAGAGTTGGGCACGCAGTGGGACATTTGCAAGGTGCGTAATTGCGTTCCTTTTACCACCCGCTTTACCACCCGCTCTGGGGCGCTTCTGATTGAGATATGCGCTGCCCCCTTGTCGACAGTCGACACCTTTTACCACCCGCTCCGGGGCGCTTCCTTCCGCAAGTGCGTTGAAGCGGGTGGCATCGGGACGGTTTAAGGGCTGCCGGGAACCCGTTTCGGAGCCTGGTTTGCAGTGACCGCTGACAGCTGCCCTGCCGCCGTCCGCGAGCCGCCGCCATCCCCGCTATCTCCTCTATTCCAGCCCCCTCACCGCCCCAGCTCCAAAGGAGAGCCCCTCTGACAGCCTGACAGCGTTACAGCACGTCCTCGTGGCCGTCGTCGGAGAGATGCTTGACCATGTTCTTGACTTCCTGGCTGCGGGCGCGCGGCGCGACGAGCAGCGCGTCGGGCGTATCGACGACGACCATGTCGTTGACGCCGAGCAGCGCGACGAGCCGCCCGGCTTGCGGCGCCACCACGTCGCCGGCCGAGTCGAGCATCGCTACGAGGTCGGCGTCGCCGAGGATTTTTACGTTGCGTTCGTTGACGCTCGGCAGCAGCGCCGCGACCGAGTTGAAATCGCCGATATCGTCCCAGCCGAAGTCTCCGGGAATCATGGCCACGCCGCCCGACACTGACAGCGGTTCGGCCACAGAGTAGTCAAACGCAATTTTTTCAATGCCATACCACCATTCGGACATCGCTGCGTCACGATGCGTATGGAAGTCGCCTGCGTCCAGCTCGTCCAAGGATGTGGGGCAGGTTCCGGGCTGGGGTCCGGGCTGTGCCGAGACGGCTTGGGGCGCGTCCGTTGCGGGCGCTGGCTGAGTTGCACGCGCCGTCTGGGTCATCCCCGCCGCCTGAGTTGTCCCAGTCGTCCGAGCCGCACGCACGGCCTCCACAGCGCGCTCGAACTCCTCATCATCGGCAATGATTGCGTCGGCAATATGGTCGATGGCCTCGGCGAGCGCGGGCCGCGTGGCCGCCAGGTGCGCGAGCAGCACGTCTGCTCGCATAACGAACATTCCTGCGTTCCAGCGGTATTCTCCGGTTGACAAATACGCTTGGGCTGTGGCAGCGTCGGGTTTTTCCACGAATCGTTCAACGAGGTGCGCTTCAGGCGCGTCGGGAATTTCGGCAGCCAGGCTCGGCCCTTCATGGATGTATCCGAACGCTGTGCTTGGGCGGCTGGCCGCGATGCCGATCGTCGTCACGTATCCGGCGCGCGCTGTGGCAACGGCTTGCCTCACGGCATCAATGAAATCGGCGCGTCCGCGGATCACATGGTCGGCTGCGAACGACCCGACCACAATCTGGTCACCGTGTCGTTTGGCCAGCACAGCTGTGGCGAGCGCGATGGCCGCTGTTGAGTCGCGCGGGCTTGGTTCGGCAAAAATATTGGCCGCATCCAGTTCGGGCAGCTGCTCGCGTACGGCGTCCACGTGCTGCTGTCCTGTTGAAATGCTGACGTGATCCACGCCGGCGAGTCCAGAAAGCCGGTCGAATGTGGACTGGATGAGCGTGCGTCCTTGGCCGAGCAGGTCGTAGAGGAATTTCGGACGCGCCTGCCGGCTCAGCGGCCACAGTCGCGTGCCGACTCCCCCGGCTGGGATGATGGCATAGAAATCGTCGGATCCTTGCGAAACACTCATGCGCTCTATCGTAGCGGAATACTGCGGTTTCGTTCAGGTGCGGACCGCTGAATTACCGGGCGCCGCCTGCCCCGTCAACCGCCGCCAGCTAAGGCGACACGCCGTGCGGGCCGTCCGCTGGACTTTTGCGTCCACATACAGTAAAGTTCTTGTCTTGTTGCGACAAGCAATGTGCCATTTTAGCTCAGTCGGTAGAGCGGCTCACTCGTAATGAGCAGGTCGACAGTTCGATTCTGTCAAATGGCTCCAGCAGAACCTCAAGATTCGTCTTGAGGTTTTTGTTTACTTCCGCAGCTCCGTCGCATGGCATTCATCAGCTGCTTATGCCCGGCCATGCTCCAGGCTACGCTAGCGGATGCGCGCGAGTGGCGTAATTGGTAGCCGCGCAGGATTTAGGTTCCTGTGACTTTGTCGTGTGGGTTCGAGTCCCATCTCGCGCACTTCCATTGTTTTCTTACATGAGCCGCCCCGCTTTTCTGTCTAAAAATGCGGGACAGCAACCGCGAGACAAGCAACTTGACTTCCTCCCGGTGCTAAAGCACCGGGAGGAAGTCAAAATCAATCACTGAAGCCGTAGCAATCATTCACCACACGGTGACTGCGGGCAACAGCGGTAATAGGTGGTGGGCGGAAATCATCAAAAACAAACTGATGATGGCCGAAACGGCGAGGGAGAAGCCGGCGAGTTTAGCGCTGCCGAGCACGCGGTCGGTGAACAGCGTCGAGAACACGGGAATCGGAGCCAGGCAACACAGCGCGACGGCCTCACGCACCATCGCGTCGAACGGCAAGAACACCCACAGAGCCAGCGCGAACAGCACACTGAACGGCAGGCGCCAAGCGATGACCTGCAGCACTTGCTTGACATCAGAACGCGACTCTGGTACGTCCATCAGCATGCCGACCATCAGCATCGCGCAGAACGCGTTCGCGTTGGCCAGCGGTTGCGTCACCATCGCCACCCAGCCGGGCAGGTCCCAGTCAATAATCATCAGCGCAATCATCACGATGTACGTCATGAACGGCACGGACGTGACAAAACCGCGGATCACCGTGCGCGCCACAGCACGACGCGCCAAACGGCGAGCGTCCGCATCCTGCGGCTTGACATACGGCAGCGTGGGGGCAGCCATAATGTCGGCGAAGTTTGAGGCGGAAGACGAAGCGGGCGTAGGGGCAGTAGTTGGGGCTGGTACTGGGGCTGCGTTGGAAGTGGGAGTGGAAATAGAAGTTGGCGCGGAATCGGAAGCGGAGTGTCCAGAAACGGTAGACGGAATGGAATCGGAAGATGAAGCGGGAACTGTACCAGAAGCGGATGCGGAAATGGACTCGGCATCGCAAGCCGGACTGGAAGCGGGATTGAAAGTAGAAGCAGAGTCGGAAGCGGAGTGTCCAGAAACGGTAACCGGAATGGAATCGGAAGATGAAGCGGGATTGAAGCTGCCGGGGGCGGCTGAATGGGAGCGGGAGTGGGCGCGCTCGCGTTCGAGAGCTTCTACCTGCTCGCCGAGCGTGGTGTCGGGCTGGATGTGCAGCAGCAGCTGCGTGAGAATGTTCGTGCCGCCAGCAACCATAATCGAATTGCCGATGTCGAACATGGCGGCCGGCACAAACGCCGCATCACCCAGCACCGCTTGCACAACGGGGAAACAAAAGCAACCGATGTTCAGCCCGGCCGCGTTGAGCATCAAAAACGTGCGCCGCTTGACAGGAGTGTGCCGAGTGGATACAAAAATCACCATGATCGGGATGAACGCCACCACAAACCCCACGGCAGCCAGCCACAACAGTGACAAATCGTGCGGATGCGTGGCGAACGAATAGACAATCGCGCCCGGCAAAATCAGATCAAATAGCGCAACGGAAATGATCGAATAATCGCGCTCGCCAAACCGACCGAGCCGTTTAAACACGTACCCGGCGGCAATAACGAGCAACAGGGCGATGGGTTGAATCAGCGCGTGCATAGCTCCCTAACCTAGCGGTCGTTCGTAAACTGCAAAAACTTGGGCGCCGTCCACGTTCCGTTCACGCCGCCCCACACCGCGCCTACAACCGGCCCACATTTCGTTCATCTCGTCCACGTTCCAGACGCAACCGCCTGGGACATGCGAACCGTTTTTTTGGGGGGGGTGAAGCTCGGAATGCGAAACGCTTGGATGAGACACGTAACCTGCGGGCATCCGCAACGAGTACGGCAGTTGACGCGCGGCATTGCACCAACGTGCGGCGACTGATTCGAAAGCCGCGGACGGAACAGCGGCCGCCAGCAGCCGTCCACGTTGCGTTCATCTCGTCCATATTCCGGCCATCGGAGGCTGTTAACGGCTGTTACCGGACGTGAGCGGACGTCAGCGGCCCAGGATTTTGTGGGCGACTCGCTGCAGGCGGTAAGTCAGGCCTCGCAGTACGAGCGAGAATGAGCCCATGAGCTCCTCAACGTAGCCGTTGAACCCCTGCTTGAACTCGAGCACGCCCGCGCCCTCGGCCTGCGGGTCGTCAAAATAGCCCGAAATTCCGTAGAAATTGTAGCGGTCGATGCCGTGCTCCACGCACCAGCTCATCGCGTAGTGCTGCAGTGCCGTCGGCGCATAAAACTTGGCGTATTTATCGTTACTTCCGCTCATTAAATACACCATCTCACGCGGCTGCACAATGAACAGCGCGGCGGCCACCGGCACCACGTCGCCATCTTCCTGAACGTACTGCTTGGCCTTGGCGATGCGGTTGACAGCCGCTTCCGCGTTCTGCCGAGCCGTGCGCAGCTTGTTGAGTTTCTTGTCACCCAACTGGCCGCCACTCGCTTCCACCTTGCTCTGCTCAGCTTCCAGCTCCTCAACCTGCTTGGAAGCAACGTCAAGTTTTTTCTGCCAGACTTTTATATATTTCTGCAGATGGATCTCGGCGATCATGAACTGCGCATCATCACCAAACGATTCGAAGATCTGCTGCGCATAGGTCAACGAGCGGTTCGTGAACCCCTGACGCTCCGAACTGAGCTCGCAAATGTCATGGAACACGTTGAGTTCAGACTCGCCGAGTTGACGAACTTCAACACAACTGTTATCGGCAATCTTGACGTTGCGGCGCGTGTTCTTGGCATACGACGCCAACAGCGACTTCACATCGGCGAACGGTGTGAGGTCCTTGACGTAACGCCAGCGCGGCACAGGCGTGTAGCCGACGCTCAAGCCCTCGTGCGTAAAGCCGTTATCGGTGATATGCACGATGGCTGAACGGTCGGGCTTGGCCAAATGCATGAGCGAGCGAGGCACATCCGGATCATCGCCGTCAAGCTCATGGCCTTGGCTGCTGAGCACCTGGTACGTCTGTTCAGGCGTCATGTCGAAATGCACTGCGCCTTGCTTTTTGGCGTAGGCGGCAAGCTGGGACAGGAAGAAGCGTGTGAGTTCCACATCGTCAAAATCGCACAGCGGGCCGTCGGTCACGGACGCGAACCGCGTCAACGCGGTACCCTGAATGGCCAGCAGCGCGGCGGCCACGATCTTGCCTTCTTCCTTGACGGCTGTGAACGCGATGCGTGAACCGTTGTCTTCACGCACGCGCGCCATTGCGGATGTTTGCTGGAAATTGGCATATGGCGCATGCTTGGCGAATTCGTCGTATTCGTGGGCGGAAATCAACGCAAATTCAAAAGAACGCATGACGGGACGGGACCTCTTCCGATGGATGTGACTGAACTAACTGAGAATGGGACTATTAGATACTTCTGGATACTTGAGCTTACCCGTACACTGCTCGTCTTGCGGCGAACGCATGCGCATTAGGCGATGAGCGGCACGACTGCCGTGGCCAGGGTGCGCAACGCTTTGCCGCGATGCGAAATGGCGTTCTTCTGCGTGGCCGTCATTTGCGCTGACGTGAGCGGTTCCAGATGCTTGAGACTGTCCTCATCACGCGCGGGCTGGTCGTCGGGCACGAAAATCGGGTCATAACCGAATCCGTGCTCTCCTCGCGGAGCGCGAATCAGCATGCCTTTCATTTCGCCGAGCACCGTTTTTTCGTCGGCGATGGCGAAGCTGCCGTCATCTTGCGGCTTGCTTTCGGGCACGGCGAGCGCGGCGGCGCACACGAACCGCGCTTGACGATTATGGTCGGGAATGTCTTCAAGCTGGGCGAGCAGCAGCTCATAGTTGGCCACGTCATCGCCATGTTTGCCGGCCCAACGGGCGGAAAGGATGCCCGGAGCCGAACCCATGACGTCAACGATGAGTCCTGAATCGTCGGCGATGGCCGGGCTGCCGGTTTGGGCGGCTACCGCGCGCGCTTTGATCAACGCGTTTTGTTCAAACGACACGCCATCTTCTTTGGGGTCGGGCAGGCCCAGGCTGCCAGCCGACACGAGTTCAAACGAGGCTGCGCTGCCGGTCTTGGCCAGTTCTTGCGTCAGGATGCGGTTGATTTCTTGCAGTTTGCCTTCGTTATGCGTGGCGACGATGATGCGCATGGGGAGTCCTTTCAGTACTTCATTTTGCCGAATGTGCCGGTTGGGGCGCGGGTGTCGCGGTAGCTGCGGACCGAGGTGAGTGCAGTGAGCTCGGCGGGTGCAGTGAACGCAGGGCTTCAGCTGCGTGCGTTGAGCACGGCACGCTGGGCGGCTTGCAGTTCCTTGTTGCCCTTTGTGGCAAGGTCGAGCAGCACATTGAGTTCGTCGCGCGTGAACGGACGATGTTCGGCTGTGCCTTGAATCTCAATGAATTCACCGGACCCTGTCATCGCCACATTCATGTCGGTCATGGCTTGGCTATCTTCGATATACGGCAGGTCAAGCATCGGCGTGCCGTTGATCACGCCGACCGACACGGCGGAAACACTGTCTTTGATGACTTTGTCTGCCGAACGGATGAAACGACGTTCCTCCGCCCAACGCAACGCTTCAACCATCGCCACATAAGCGCCCGTGATCGATGCCGTGCGCGTGCCGCCATCAGCTTGCAGCACATCGCAATCCAGTTGGATCTGGTTCTCCCCCAACGCCTTCATGTTCACGACGCCACGCAAGCAACGGCCGATCAGTCGGCTGATTTCATGCGTGCGACCGCCAATCTTGCCGCGCACGGATTCACGGTCCGTGCGTTCAGCCGTGGCTCGCGGCAGCATCGAATATTCAGCCGTGACCCAACCTTGGCCTGAATCCTTGCGCCAGCGCGGCACCCCTTGTGTGAACGTGGCCGTGCACATCACGCGCGTGTTGCCGCAAGCGATCAGCACCGAACCTTCGGGGACGTCGGTGAAGCTGTCGGTGATGCGAATCGGACGCATCTCGTCCACCGCACGTCCGTCAGGGCGTACCACTGTGTGTTCACTGAGCAAATCTTTGATTGCCACCATGGTGCAAGCATCGCCTTTCCGCGATTGAGCCGGTTGTGTTGTTGCGCCACTCTGAGCGCTATGTGGCTCATTATGGCCTGCATTGATGGTAGCGCCACGGGTTAACGGCAGCCCTCGCGCTGACGCTAGCGGCATAGGGGCTGCCAAAATGGCCTTGAACGCTTGCGTTGGACGCTCATGGACTAAGGTGGTGGCAACAGCGACGCGGCTTCAAGCGCGTGTTGCGTCGCAATGAACCGTGAAGGAGACGGGAATGGTGGACTACTCACCGGCCATGATGACGGACATGTACGAGTACACGATGCTCGACGCTACCTTGCAAGACGGCACAGCGAACCGTCGCTGCGTGTTCGAAGTGTTCACACGCCATCTGCCTGAAGGACGCCGCTATGGCGTGGTCGCGGGAACCGGCCGCCTGTTGGAAGCGCTGAGCGAGTTTCAGCCAAGCCAAGCCGATCTGCAGTTCCTGGCCGACCGGCATATCGTGAGCCCCGAAACCATCAAATGGCTTGAACACTATTCCTTCTCGGGATCAATCCGCGGATACCGTGAAGGTGAAGCGTTCTTCCCGAATTCACCAATCCTGCAGGTGGAAGGCACCTTCGCCGAATGCACGCTGCTCGAAACGCTGATTTTGTCGATATTCAACTATGATTCAGCCGTCGCTTCTGCCGCTTCGCGCATGACGAGCGCGGCCAAGGGTCGTCCCTGCATGGACATGGGAGGCCGGCGCACCAACGAATGGTCGGCCGTGGCCGCCAGCCGCGCCGCCATAATCGGCGGATTCAAAGGCACAGCGAACTTGCTGGCGGCACAACTCTATGATCTGCCAGCCATCGGCACGGCAGCGCACTGCTTCACACTCGTGCATGATTCGGAACGTGACGCGTTCGAATCGCAAATCCACGCGCTCGGTAAGAACACGACACTGCTCGTGGACACCTACAACATTGAGGAAGCCGTGAAAACAGCCGTGGCCGTGGGCGGTCCCGAATTGGGCGGCGTGCGCATCGATTCCGGCGATTTGGCCGCATTGGCGCAGCGCGTGCGCAACCAGCTTGACGCGCTCGGCGCCACTGGCACAAAAATCACCGTGACGAACGATCTTGACGAATACGCGCTCGCCTCGTTGCAAACCGCTCCCGTGGATTCCTATGGTGTGGGCACGCAACTCGTGACAGGATCAGGCGCCCCGACTTGCGCCATGGTCTACAAGCTCACCGAACGTGAAGGCGCATCGGGAGTCATGGAACCCGTAGCCAAAAAGTCAACAAACAAGGCCACCGTGCCCGGACGCAAGCTGGCATACCGTTCGTTCCAATACAACTTGGCTGAATGCGAGCATGTGGTGGCCGGATCCGAAACGGAACTCGAAGCGTTTGGCGCACCAGAAAACTGGCATGACCTGCTCGTGGATTTTGTGGACCATGGTCAGATTGACACGCAATACACCGGACACCAGGCCATCATGGACGCACAAGCCCATCATGCCGACGTGTTGGCTGAACTGCCGATTACAGCCCAAAGCCTAATGCGCGGCGACCCTGTGATTCCAACCGAAACAACCGTGCTAGGTCCTGAAGCGACTATCTGATTGCACCAACCACGCTGATTGCGCTGAGTGCACTGGTCGCACACAGCACACGACTACCGTTTTGGTGCCTGCCGCAACCTGCTTGCGGCAGGCACCACGCATATTGCCAGCGCTGCACAGTCCACAATGGCATTTCAGCGAAGGCCTCTATTGGCCAGCATCTGGTGGAGTAGAATCTTGGGCAACATTGAAGTTTTGCAAATCTTGCATACCTGATGGAGGTTGCTGATGGCCGCTGCAGTAGACATGTTTGATCCGAGCCGATATGAATCGATGGCATATGAGCGCTGCGGCACCAGCGGATTGAAACTGCCGCGCATCAGCCTGGGATTGTGGCACAACTTTGGTGACAACGCCCACTATGAAACGATGCTGGCCAGCGCAAAAACAGCATTCGACAACGGTATCACGCACTTCGACCTAGCCAACAACTATGGGCCGGCTTACGGGTCAGCCGAGAAAAACTTCGGGCGCATTCTGCGCGAACTGTTCAGCGCGCACCGCGACGAACTCATCATTTCCACAAAAGCCGGCTTTGACATGTGGCCCGGTCCTTACGGCGTGGGTGGCTCACGCAAATATTTGATTGCGAGCCTCGACCAGTCGTTGCAGCGTATGGGACTTGACTACGTCGACATTTTCTACCACCACTGCATGGATCCTGAAACACCGCTCGAGGAGACAATGGGCGCACTCGCGCAGATTGTGCGTAGCGGCAAAGCGCTATATGTGGGATTGTCAAACTACGATGGCGCCACGATGCGCTCGGCAGCCGCGATGCTTGATGAACTGCATGTGCCGTTCATCATCAACCAGAACCGTTACAACATGTTCGACCGCACGGTAGAGCACAACGGATTGAAGCAGGCCGCCAAAGAGCTCGGCAAAGGACTGATCACGTTCTCGCCACTCGACCAAGGGTTGCTCACCGACCGGTATTTGCACGGCATTCCGGCTGACAGCCGCATTGGCCACGATGGGCGGTTCCTGCAAGCCTCCGCATTGACGGACACGAAACTTGGCCAGATTCGCGATCTTGACCGTTTGGCTAGCGAACGCGGACAATCATTGGCGTCCATGGCATTGGCATGGTTGCTGCATGATGAGGTGGTGACGTCGGTGCTCGTGGGCGCTTCGCGTCCTGGACAAATCATTGACGACCTGGCCGCGTTGGACCATACCGATTTCACAGCGGAAGAACTTGCGCGCATCGACGAAATCTGTGCGCGCTAAGCCCCCGAAACTCGCGGGATTAAACGCGTAATGTTACAGTGAGAGGAAGGTTCCACGCGGAGCCGTACTGTGTAAAGCCGGGGTGGGGTCCGGCTTGTGATACAACCATCGGTAATGAACCATGTGCAACGTGGTCTGATCTGGCTTATGCCCTTCGGGGCGTTGGCGAGGAGGAACAACATGAAGAACAATGTGTGTGCACACACGATTGTTGACGATATCGATCCCGTATCGCCGTTGTCTGATCCCGATTCCTCGACGGGTACCGCCGTACTTGAGCGTCCCCAAGAGGAAACGCAGAAGACCGACAATGGTGATGCCGACCGGTTCGCCCATTATGTGTCGCGTGACAAAATCGCGCAGTCGCGTATGACGGGACGCCCGGTGGTGGCGTTGTGCGGCAAGGTCTGGGTGCCAAAACACGACCCGTCACAGTATCCGATCTGCCCTGATTGCAAGCGCATCTTCAACGAAATGATGAACGGCAACAACGGCTGATAGTGCGGTTCGCCGACCGTTTGGGCGCGTGCCTGAATGCCGACATGAGACGTCTTCAAACCGCGCTACAACACGGCAGTCAGTGAGTGAAAACGTTTATGATGTGGCCTGCGCATGATGACATGCGCAGGCCACATTGCAATCAGGCAACGTTCGCCGCCCGTAATTCCTTGTAAACCGGTACTCTGGAAGCCATGACCATAGCAGTATGTCCAGGATCGTTTGATCCGTTGACTAACGGACACCTCGATGTAATTTTGCGTTGTTCGCAATTGTTTGACGAAGTCCACGTTGTGGTGGCCGTCAACGCGAACAAACAACCGATGTTCACTGAAGAGCAACGTGTGCGACTGGTAGACCAGGCACTCCATGATGCCGGTTGCACAAACTACACGGTAGCCGCCACGGACGGGCTCATCATCGACTATTGCCGCCAGGTGGGCGCTCCCGTGATTGTCAAGGGATTGCGGCAAAACGGCGATTACGAAGCCGAACTCGGCATGGCGCTCGTCAACCGTAAACTTGCAGGCATTGAAACGTTGTTCCTGCCCGCCGACCCCGTGCTTGAACACATTTCCAGCTCGGTGGTCAAAGATGTGGCACGCCACGACGGTGATATCACCGACATGGTGCCACCTTGCGTACGCGTCACGTTGCTCAAGGCGCTCGGAAAATCCACGTCGCTGGATGAAAAATAAACATAATATAAAGGGTGCAGCGTAAGGAGAACCGCATGAATGACACGGATGACGGCGTGCAGCAGCGCGTGACGATGGCTGACTTGCCCGACCTGCAGGAGCGTGAAAGTGACGAAATTTTGCAGAGCCGGCAGGAATTCACGACGGTCTACGACGTGATTGACCAGCTTGAGGAGCAGCTGCGGGAGGCCAAGGGCACGATGTTCCAGCCGTCGCTCGTGAAGGTCGATCGCGACGACATGCTCGACCAGCTCGAACAGCTCAAGTCGATGCTGCCCGTGCAGCTGGAGCGCGCGTCGGCGTTGATGCGCGAGTCCGAGCATCGGCTCGAATCGGCGCAAACGCAAGCCAATGTGATTGTGACGAGCGCGCAGAGCCGGGCCGCCGACATGGTGCGCGAGGCTGGCGAGCAGGCGCAGTATCTGGCGGGTCAGGAGAACGTGACGGAGCTTGCGCGGCAGAAGGCGCGGCAGATCATTGAGCAGGCGCAGCGCAAAGCCGAGCATCTAACGCAGGGCGCGGACCGGTACAGCCTGCGCGTGATGGAGGAACTGCACAAACAGCTCACCAAAGCAAGCCGCGACGTGACCAATGGAATGCGCGTGCTCGAAGAGCGGCAGAAGCAGGCGGGCGAGCAGCTGGAGAACGAACAGCGCGACGACGAGCAGGACGAGTGAACCCTGACGGCGCAGCGCTGGGGCACGCTGCGGATGCGTAACGCGAGAATCGCGGATAAATAAGTAATGGAATTATCGGGAAGGAGTGCGCATGGCGCGCGTGGAATATACGGATTGGACAGTGCCCGTGGCGCAAGTTGGATCGCGTCCGGGGCAGACGATGGAGCTGAACAAGGAGTTTCCGGCGCCGAGCGGCATCGGCGACTCATATGTGGGCGTGACGCAAGGGGCCCCCGTGCAGGTGGATGGACGGTTCGATTCGATTGTGGACGGCCTGATTTTCATGGGCACGTTGACGGCGCCGATGCATGCCGTCTGCGCGCGCTGCGACGATACGATCGACGAGGATTTGCACTGCCAAGTGACGGCGTTTTTCCCGTATGAGTCGGGGCGGCTGGCCGAAATGAACGGCGGTTCGCGCGATGGCGACGGGCGTGACGGGCGCGACGGGCGCGGGTCGAAGGGGCGCAAGTCCAAAAAAGAGCAGGAAGTTGAGATTGTGGCGGGCGAGGAGGAGTCCGAAGACCTCTATCCGTTGCTTGATAACGGAGCGTTCGCCGACATGGAAGCGTTGATCCGCGATACGTTCGTGGACGCGCTGCCGTTGCAACCACTGTGCAGGCCCGACTGCAAGGGGTTGTGTCCGCAGTGCGGTGAGGATTTGAACGAAAATCCCGAGCATCATCATGAGAAAGTGGACACGCGGTTCGCGGGTCTGGCCGCGCTCAAAGCGCAGCTTAAAGCCGAGGAGTAGCGGACGCCGGGTGGTTGCTGGCGGAAGCGGGCTGACGTTTGAATTGACGTTTGTACTGGGGCGCGCGTAGACTTCTGAACGCTTAAGCTCATTATTGTTCGAACGAAATAGAGGAATGCAAAATGGCACTGCCTAAGTACAAGACCTCGCGCGCTAACACGCACTCGCGTCGCGCCAACTGGAAGGCCAAGGCCGCCCAGACGATCACCTGCACGAACTGCGGCGCTCCGACGCTCGCCCACGTGGCATGCCCGAGCTGCGGCATGTACCGTGGCCGCGTGTACCGCGCAGCTATCCGCTCGTCCTTCACCAAGTGATTGGTGCTGTGCAGCCGCCGCGCGTGATTGCAGTGAGTGATCGCAGCGAGTGATTGCACAGTTGAGATGATGCGATGAACCGAGAGTGATCGGTACCAGCATGGAAGACCCTGCCATCGACGGGTGGCAGGGTCTTCGCATATACGGGTGAAGAGAGCGGCGGACGCGAGGCGGGACGCCACGAGCACGAATAGTTGTTAGACAATTGAGTGCGAAAGTGACCGGTTTCTTGCGAGTCCATCTCCACAATTGGTGACGCGGTGGGCGTAGGCTCGAACCGAGAAATATGGGCGTGCTGGTGTGCACTTGCGCAACAGTATGAACGTAGGATCGTCCAATCCCCCAACCCCCATTACCCTGAGGACGATCAGCAGACTGGGCAACGCACCCAGAGGAGTAACCACGCCATGGCAAAGCATATCGATGTAAAGGAAGTCACGAATCAAATCGCCGAGCATGACGCAGCCAAGCCGTTGCTTGAAGCGCTCGGCACCACTCTCACTCCCGACTTGCTCGTGGAAGCGCTGACGCATCGTTCGTTCTCTCACGAGAACCCAGGCACGCGCAACTACGAGCGCCTTGAATTCCTTGGTGACGCCGTGCTGGAACTCGTCGCGACGGAATCGCTGTTCACCGACCATCCTGATTTAAGCGAGGGTGAACTTGCCAAAATGCGCGCCAAAGCTGTGTCGGAAGAGGAGCTGAGCCGTGTGGCACGCGAGAAGCTGCACGTGGGACCATACATTTTGCTCGGCAATGGTGAAGCTGCGCAAGGTGGAGCAGACAAGGATTCGATTCTGTGCGACATTGTGGAGTCGCTGATCGGGGCGACCTTCGTGGAGCATGGCATTGAAGGCGCACGGCCTGTGGTGCACCATCTGATCGATGACGTGTTGGCGGAGATGATGACCGAGGGGCCGGCGTTGGATTGGAAGACGTCGCTCGTGATCAAGGCACATGAGCTTGGCATGGACGAACCGCACTTCCGCATGGCCGTCGGAGGTCCGGAATACGCACCCGAATACCATGCCCAGGTGCTGATTGGCGATGACGACCGCGTGTGGGGTACGGGCGACGGCTCCAGCAAACGCAAAGCCCAACTGGCCGCGGCTCATGAAGCCTGGCTGGAGTTGAACAAGCCTGAGCAATAACGGACGGCTGCGGCTGTGCCGAAGATCCACAGCAAACTGCGTCTTTTCTTACCAAGCCGGTAAGGAGAGACGCAGTTGCGGAGCGGAAACGGTAAACCTCTTGACCAGGCTGGTACGCAAAGACGCAGTTACGGGCCTCAAGCGGTAAACCCTCTGACCAGGCTGGTCAGGAAGGATGCAGTTCTGGGCTCCAAACGGTAAACCCCCTGACCAGCGTGGTAAGAGAAGATGCAGTTTCGGTTTGGGAACGGTAAACCTCCTGACCAGACTGGTCAGAAAAGATGCAGTTTGGGGCTGAAGTGCGGGGAGGACGCCAACAGGCGTAGCAACGAGCCTGCGATTGGATCCGGCTTGCGGTAAACCCCCTGACCAGCGTGGTAAGAGAAGACGCAGTTGCGGAGCGGAAACGGTAAACCTCTTGACCAGGCTGGTACGCAAAGACGCAGTTACGGACTCCAAAAGGTAAACTTCCTGACCAGCGTGGTCAGGGAAGATGCAGTTTGGTACTTAGAACGGTAAAACCTCTTACCAGACTGGTCAGGAAAGACGCAGTTACGGGCTCCAAACGGTAAACCTCCTGACCAGCGTGGTCAGGAGAGACGCGGTTTGGGGCGGGGATGCGGTATTGGCTTACTGGGGTGGAGTGATGAACCTGTGGGGTGAGCCTGGTTATGGGACTGGCGCCAGTGATGGGGGCGCCAGTTGTGGGGATGGGGCTTAAGTTGTGGGGTGGCCTACGGGACGGCAGCCGCGGATTTGGGGGTGTCCATGGGGGCGGTCAGCATGCGAACAATGGCCAGTACCCCCGTCGAGGTTCGCGTAAGATGGCGCGAACGGCTGGCGCAGTGACCGTCAGCAATCCGGCAACCAGCATTGCAACGGACAGTGAACGCAATACGGCGCAACGGACCTGTTGCAACAGCTATGCCACGTCCAGAAAAGATCAACGTCGACGAGAGGGGATGCACGGTGTCACCTACACCTCTGCAGGCATTCAGCGGTATCGCTCGGGCCACACCCGAGCACACCAAGCGCGCCAACACCACAAAGAACGGTGAGCAAATGACAGGCGCCCAAGCGCTGGTCCGTTCGCTCGAGGATCTGGGTGTCCAGGATGTATTCGGTATTCCAGGTGGCGCGATTCTACCCGTATACGACGCAATCAGCGAAGACACGAAGTTCCGCTTTGTGTTGATGCGTCACGAGCAGGCTGCAGGCCATGCAGCCGAAGGATACGCCCTCGCAACGGGTCGCGTGGGCGTGTGCATTGTGACTTCAGGCCCAGGCGCCACGAATGTAATCACCGCCATTGCCGATGCCAACATGGATTCGGTGCCAATGGTCGTGATCACGGGCCAGGTCGGAGCTGACGCAATAGGCACCGACGCCTTCCAAGAGGCCGACATCGTGGGTGCCACCTACCCCGTCGTCAAGCATTCGTATCTTGTGACCGACGCCCAGGATATTCCGCGCGTGCTGACTGAGGCGTTCCATATTGCCGGTTCAGGCCGCCCAGGTCCTGTGGTGGTGGATTTGACGAAAACGGCACAGAACGGCGTGATGCAGTACACGTGGCCGCAGCGCATGATTCTGCCCGGTTACAACCCCACTACGAAGCCGCACGGTCGTGTGCTCGGCGAAGCCGCGCGCATGTTCCAGCGTTCGTACCGTCCTGTGCTGTATGTGGGCGGCGGCGCCATGCGTTCTGATGCGGGTGAGGAAATCAAGGCGCTTGCCGATTTGACGGGCGCCCCGATTGTCACGACTCTGCCGGCCCGCGGCATCGTGGCCGACTCCGACCCCAAGGTGCTCGGTATGCTCGGCATGCATGGCACGGTCGCCGCGACGGGCGCCGTGCAGCGCTGTGATTTGCTGGTCGCGATCGGCACACGTTTTGATGACCGCGTGACGGGCAAGTTAGAAGCGTTTGCACCGGGCGCAAGGGTGGTGCACATTGATATCGATCCTGCAGAAATAGGAAAAAACCGTGAAGTTGACGTGCCGATTGTCGGTGACGTGAAGACGGTATTGAACGCGCTGATCCCCGAAATTGAGCGTCTGCACGACGAGTCGGGCACGCCGAACTTGACAACGTGGTGGAAGCTGATTGACGAATGGCGTCAGAACTATCCCGTGACGTATGACGAGCCTGATGACGGCACGTTGGCACCGCAGTGGGTCGTGGAGCAGCTGTCCCAGCAGGCCGATCCGAACGCGATCTGGGTGTCGGGCGTGGGCCAGCACCAGATGTGGGCCACGCAGCTGCTCAAGTTCGAGCACCCGCACAGCTGGATTTCGTCGGGCGGCCTGGGCACGATGGGCTACGGTCTGCCGGCAGCCATCGGCGCGGCCGTGGGTTCACAGCGCTGCTTTGACGGCAAACGACCCGTGTGGCTCATTGATGGAGACGGTTCGTCCCAAATGACGAGCGAAGAGCTGGCCGTGGCATTCCTTGAGGGACTGCCCGTGAAAATTGCGCTGCTTAATAATTCCGTTTACGGCATGGTGCGCCAGTGCCAGACGCTGTTCTATGACAAGCATTACTCGGCCACCATTTTGCACGAGGAAGAGAAGACGCACCTCGTGGGCGTGCCGGACTTCGTAAAACTCGCGGAAGCGTACGGATGTGAGGCAATCCGTGTGACGACGAAGGAAGAAGCCGAGAAGGCCATCGAGTATGCGAACAGCGTGAACGACCATCCGGTCCTGATCGATTTCCGCGTGTGGAAAGACGCGATGGTGTTCCCGATGGTGCCGGCCGGCGAGTCAAACGACAACGTGATTTACAAGCCGGGCGTGCGTCCGCTGCAGCGCGTGGCGGGACTTTCGTCCGACGCTTCCGACGAAGCTGACGCCGCCGACAACGCCAACGCTTCCGCCAACGCAGCTCAAGCGAACGAGTAAAACGAGTAAGGAGTAACCATGACGAACTATCCGGCCTCCCACTCAGGCTCACCTTTGCATACGCTGTCGGTGCTCGTGGAGAACCGTCCGGGCGTGCTCGCGCGCGTCTCAGGACTGTTCGCACGGCGCGCGTTCAATATCAACTCGCTGTCGGTCTCGCCGACGGAACGTCCTGATATTTCGCGCATCACGGTGACGGCGGCCGTTGACGAAGTACCGCTCGACCAGATCATCAAGCAGCTCAACAAACTGCTGCACGTGCTCAAGATTGTGGATCTGGATGAGGCGACCACTGTGGAGCGCGAGCTTGTGCTGATCAAGGTCGCGGCCAACCAGACGAACCGCTCGGACGTGCTTGAGATCGTGCGCCTGTTCCGTGTGCGCGTGGTCGACGTGAATCCCGAATCGCTCACGATTGAGGCGACGGGTGCGTCGGGCAAGATCGACGCGCTGCTGAGTCTGCTCGACAACTACGGCATCATCGAACTCGTGCGCTCGGGTGCGGTCGCCATGACGCGCGGCCCGAAGGCCCTGAGCGAGAAGGTCGTGGGTTCCGAAATCACGGGACGCTAGACAGGCCGCTCGCTGGGCCGATAGCCGGTCTGCTCGAGTTTTCTGCAGCTCAGTTGGCAGCTCAGTTGAGGACCTGTTGAAGGCCAGTTGAAGGCCGGCCTGACTCCCAGTTCAGTGCAACTACAACAAAACATGCCGTGCAAGCCGGAAGGCAAGCACGGCATGTTTTGTTGTTTCGTGCGGTTTATGGCAGCGCTTCTCGGACTCTCACGCTCTCGCTCGTTCAGCCGCCCACCAACTCACCTATTCACCGCAACGTTTCCGAAGCGGCGCGGTGAGCGTTGACCTCTTCCTCCAGCAACGTCGGATTGATGCTGTGGGGTGCAGGCAGCGTCAGCGTAGCTGTCAGCGCGAGATGGTCCGTTCCCGTCACCACGAACGACTCGACGCCCGACGCCTGCACGTGCCCCGTGAACAGGATGTGGTCGAGCACCATGCGCGGCCACGGCAGCCAACTTGGGTACGTGGCGTGCATCCCCTTCGCCTCGCTCAGCGCCGCGTCACGGAATCCCGACGCCAGCAGCTTGCGGAAACTTGGGTGCACAATACTCGAGTTCAGGTCTCCCATCAGCACAACGATATCGTGGGGTGACGCGGCCATCGAAGCTTGCGTCCGCACGGTTTCGGTCGTTTGCTCAGTGGCCTGCTCGGTCGTCTGCTCGGTCGTCTGCCCACGCACCGAATCCCCGCTCCGCACCGTTTCCTGCACTGTCTCGCGGCTCTGCACCATCTCGCTCTGCATCATCTCACTCTGCGCCACCGTCTCCTGCGCAACCATCTCCCGCGGCGCCGCCAGCTCCCCCTGCACACCGCGCTCCTGTACGCCGTTCACCAGTGCACCCAATCCGATGCACCCTTGCGACCACTGTTTGCAGCCGCGCATCGGCGACTTCGTGTGCGCGCTCGCGAATGTGATGCTTTGCTGGCTGCTGACGGGCATTGTCACGGCCGGCACGTCCGCGGCCGGAATATCGCAGGCTTCCGGTTCGGAACAGCTCGGTTCCACGCGGATCCACACGCCATTGAACCCGCCGTTATCTTCCGGATGCTTGACGCCGAGCTCGTGGAACGGCAGCAGCTCGTCGAGCCCCTGCGCGCGCAGCCGCGTCACAAGATCCGTGGACACCTCCTGCAGCGCGAGTACGGCAATGTCACGCTCGCGCACTTCCCGCACGATCTGCGCGGCATCAGCCCGGCCGTACCTGCAGTTGAGCGTCATCACATTGAACTGCCCGTGCACACGTCCCTGCACTTGAGACGATGTTGATTTCCGCGATTCCCCCTTCGCATCCGGCTCCCCCGCAGTCTGGTCCGTTTCTGCAGCACGCACTCCCGCATCAGTCTTAACGGCAGCCGCCTGCTGTTTGCGCTGCTGTTTGGCCTTGTTGCGCGCCAAATGGTCAGCCACGGCCTGAGCCGTGTTGGGTGACTTCAGATCATTGAGCACATACTCGCTTTTGCGCGCCATCGTACCCACAAACAAGCCCAGCGCACACAGCGCATACCCCCACTCGTGCGTAACCACGCCCAAGACCACGAGCACCAGCGCCGGAATCCACAGGAACTGCGACAACGCAATCACATACGGCAGTTGCCAATGCCCATCCCAGCCCGCAGGAACTTCTGTCAATGCCAACCAGAGCACACAGATGATGAGCAGGATCCAAAGTACGACCATCATGGCGTGTAATCTCCCCGTTCAGCCACGTTTCATCAGGCTTCATCGCATGTCTTCAAGCCGATTCCACCAGGCATGTTGCCCTGCAATGCCCCACCATGAATCAGCAGAAATCAAAATACATAATATGAACTTGGCTGGCTTGCACACGGCCGAAACGTGCACAAACCAGCCAACGTTCGATGCGGAACCGAACTCAGCCCAGCAGACCGCTCAAGCCGCCGCCAAGGTTCGGCATGCCGCCGTTCTTGTCGAGCATGTCTTGCAAACCGGCCGGAAGCGCGGGATTCTGCGGCTTCTTGACGAACGCAGAACCGCCCGCCGAACCGGAAGCGCCGCCGGCAAGCTTGGCGCGCAACGCTTTGTCTTCAGCCTCACGCTTCATCGGATTGCCCGAACGCGAGCCGCCCTTCTTGCCCTTCTTACCTTTCTTGCCCTTCTTTGACGAGCCGCCGCCGAAACCGGCGCCCATACCCATCTTGTTGCTCATGCGCTTCATCATCTTGGCGGCCTGGTCAAAACGCTGCAGCAGCGCGTTCACAGCGCTCACCGTCACGCCCGAACCATACGCGATACGAGCGCGACGCGAGCCGTCAATAATGCTCGGGTTGCGGCGTTCCTCAGGCGTCATCGAACGAATGATCGCCTCCGTACGGTCAATCTCGCGCTCATCAAACTGCTCAAGTTCCTTACGATGCTGAGCCATGCCGGGAATCATGCCGAGCAGCGACTTCATTGAACCCAGCTTGCGCACCTGCTGCAGCTGGTCAAGGAAATCGTCGAGACCGAAACTGCCCTCCGCGAGCTTCTCGGCGGCCTTGCGGCTCTCCTCCTCGTCAAACTGGCGCTGAGCCTGCTCAATCAGCGTCAAAATATCGCCCATGTCGAGGATGCGCGAGGCCATACGATCCGGGTGGAACACCTCGAAATCCTTGAGCCCCTCGCCGTTGGACGCGAACAAAATCGGCTTGCCCGTCACGCTCGCCACCGACAACGCGGCGCCACCACGAGCGTCACCGTCAAGCTTGGACAGCACGACGCCCGTAAAATCAACACCCTCATTGAACGCCTGGGCCGTGCGCACAGCGTCCTGGCCGATCATTGCGTCAATTACGAACAGCACTTCCTGCGGCTGCACAGCGTCACGGATGTCACGAGCCTGCTGCATGAGCTCCTCGTCCACACCCAAACGGCCGGCCGTATCGATGATGACTGTGTCGTAGAGCTTGCGGCGCGCATACTCAATCGAATCACGCGCCACCTTGACAGGATCGCCGCTCGTCTGACCGGGTGCGGCCACAGCCTCGCCGCCATCCGACTGCACGCCGCGTTCCGGCGCGTAGACGGGCACACCCGCGCGCTCGCCCACCACTTCAAGCTGTGTGACGGCGTTCGGACGCTGCAAATCAGCGGCCACCAGCAGCGGCGTGTGACCCGAATCCTTGAGCCAGTAGCCGAGCTTGCCAGCAAGCGTCGTCTTGCCGGCGCCCTGCAGACCCGCAAGCATGATAATCGTTGGCGGCTGCTTGGCGAAGTTAATCGGGCGATCGACACCCTGACCCAGGATATCGGTCAGCTCGTCGTTGACAATCTTGACGACCTGCTGCGCCGGGTTCAGCGCCTCGGAAACCTCAGCTCCGAGCGCACGTTCACGCACGCGGCCCGTGAACGAACGCACGACTTCGAGCGAGACGTCAGCGTCGAGCAACGCACGGCGAATCTCACGGATCGTGCCGTCAATATCGGTTTCGGAAAGCTTACCCTTGCTCTTGAGATGCTTGAACGCGTTCGAGAGCCTATCTGTCAAAGAACTAAATGCTGCCATAATGCCCACAAGTTTAGCCGCACTCGGAGAAAAACCGGAAGCATTTTCCAACGCGGGTGACAGTGGGGTAAGAGAGGAACAGATGCAAGCGAGTGGGGTGAAAGTGGGTGGGCGCGTTTCCTGGCGCCAAGCCGCCCTACCCGAAGTGCGGTTGCGGTCGCTGCGCTCGCGGGCTGTGTTCCTCTTGCGTTGCCGTTGCGGGGCCTTTGGGGGAAGCCGTTCCGCCATCCCCTTCCTTTTTCCTTCTCCAACCTTCCGTTGTCAGCTAGTTTGTTCTAGTTGACATGGGAGCCTTGCGGCTTCCAGCTCCAAGCCTTGCGCCACGCTCATGGCTGTTTGGTTCGCGTTTCACCACGGTCTGCCTTCCACTGCTTGCAGTGGCGGGACTTGTGTCCGCTCCGCGCGCGTTTAGCGCCTTCTCGACCTGAGCGTGCCTTACCCGCAACCATGGAGTCCGCTCCGCGCGCGTTTAGCGCCTCCCCCCAAACGCTGCCGTCCCTCTCTTTTCCTTTTCCTCCCCCTCGCGTCAACCATCTGGCCTCCGCCTCTTCTTCTCTTTTCCCTTTCTTTTCCCTTTCTCTCGCCTCCTTGGCACCCCCTCTCCTTCCTCCCCTCTCTTTTCTCCTCCTCCCTTTCTCCCCCACCACCGCGAGCGCGGCGACGCGCCCTTTCCCTTGAGCAAAACTGCCGGACGGAAACGGTTAGGCTGGAATAGAGCACAGCAGCAGCCGCACGGTCAGCACCCCAGGGGGAACCATGGATCAGAAACGTATTGAGAAACAAGCTTTGGTGGTTGGCATCGTCGTCAACATCGTCATGGTCATCGCCGGTTTTGTCGTCTTCTTCATCACGGGCCTCAAGGCCATGTTCCTCGACGCGGCGTTCACGTTCATTTCTGTCGTCTCGGGCGCTGTCGCCGCGCTGCTGAGTTCGCAGAGCGTGCGCACCTCGGACCGCTATCCGAACGGCAAGTTCGCGCTCGAGCCGATTTACGCGATCTGCAAGGCGCTGTTTACGCTGACGCTGCTCGTATATTCGTTCCTTGACGTGCTGCAGGTCGCGATTGACTATTTTGTGCGGCACGTCGGCGCTCCGGCCGAGTTTGGTCCCGTCGTGATCTACCAGATTGCGGCCGTCGCCGTCTGCCTGGTGCTCGTGGGCTACTACCGCCACCGCAACCGGCAGATCGGCAACGTCTCAACAATGTTGCGTGCCGAGGCGAACGGTACGTGGATTGACGGCATGATTTCGCTCGGCATCGGCATCATCGCCGTCATCGTGTGGCTGCTTCCGGCTGACTCCCCGCTCGACTTCCTGCGGTACACTGGCGATTTTTTCATCACGACGATCATTGTGCTGCTCACAATCAAGGAGCCGATTCTTGTGTTGCGTGACGCGTTCGTCGAGCTCGTTGGCGGCGTGCATCAGGATGAGGAGATGGAACGGTTCGTTGAGCAAATCGTTGCGAAATACATGCCTTCCGGAATTGGATTTTCATCTATCCATATCTTCAAAACGGGTATGAACTTCGATGTTGACATCACTCTCGTACCGCAAGGCAATAGCATCTTGATCGAGGATTTGGTCCAAGCGCGCGACCATATGGAGCACGAGATGCGCAAGCGCATGCATCTGGTCCACGTGGACTTCGTGTTCGCTTGAGCCGGCGTCCGTGGACGCCGGCACACGGCATCAAATCGACCAGGTCGGACCTTGCGGCGTGTCTTCAATCGTGATGCCCGCGGCGGCGAGCGCGTCACGGATTGCATCGGCTGTGGCGAAGTCCTTGGCTTTGCGCGCTTCGGCGCGGGCTTCAAGCTGGGTTGCAATCAGACGGTCGAGCACTTCGTTTGCCGCATTGGAGGTTTCTTGCGCCCACGGTTCGGCTTCGGGGTCAAGGCCCAACGTGTCGAGCATGGCGCGCACCTGCAGCAGGCTTTCGCGTACTTGGGCCGCATCGGCGTTGGCATCCATGAGCGCGTTGCCATTGCGGATCGCTGTGAAGATGGCGGCCAATGCGCCGGAAACGTTGATGTCTTCGTTCATCGCGTTCGTGAAGTCGATTGGCAGATCATCAGCGCCCACTGCCACGATTTGATCGCGATCGATCTGTTCGCCCAGCACATCTTCGGCGCGCGAGATGAAGTTTGTTACGCGCTCATAGGCGGCTGTTGCCTCGGCCAATGTCTGGTCCGACCATTCGAGCATCGAACGGTATTGCACACCGCCCAACGCGTAGCGCACGACCCATGCGGGATGTTCAGCGAGCACGACGGGCACCGACAGGCCGTTGCCGAGCGACTTGCTCATCTTCTCGCCTTTGGCCGTGACCCACGCGGAATGCATCCAGCGGGCTGCTGAATCGTAGCCGGCAGCGCATGTTTGCGCCATCTCGTTCTCATGGTGGGGGAAGCGCAAATCAAGACCGCCGCCATGGATGTCGAACATGCCGTCAAGATAGCGGTGGCTCATGGCCGAGCATTCGATATGCCAGCCAGGGCGTCCTTCGCCAAATGGCGTGTGCCAGCGCGCATCAACCGGGTCGGTGTCTTTGGGGGCTTTCCACAGCGCGAAATCACGCGGATCGTGCTTGTCTGGCGACATGTCGGCAGGATCGACGGGATTGTATTTGTCGTTGCCGGCCGTATCGACTGAGGGGCCCATCGCGTCGGCTACGCGTGCCGCTTCGTCAAGTTCCACGTCCACGGCATCGATTTGTGCGCCGGGTTCCGACTGCTTCTGATGCGTCAATTCGCCGTAATGCGGCCACGAGGCCACGTCGAAATACACGTTGCCGGTCGGGTTGCCTTGCTCGTCGCGCACCACGTAGGCATGGCCGTTGTCAATGATGCGTTGAATCAACGCGACCATGTCCATCATGTGTCCTGTGGCGCGCGGTTCGTAGGTGGGTGGTTCCACACCGAGTTCGTCGTATGCTTTGGTGAACTCGCGCTCATACAGGTAGGCGCGCTGCCACCATTGCTGGCCTGCAGCGGCTGATTTGTCAAGGATTTTGTCGTCAATGTCGGTCACGTTGCGCACGAATGTGACCTGATAGCCGAGGCGTTCGAACCAGCGACGGATGATATCGAATGCGACTGCCGCACGAATATGGCCGATGTGCGGCGAGCTTTGCACGGTGGCGCCACACACGTAGATGCCCACTTGTCCCGGCTTGATCGGTTCGAACTGTGACACGGTATGCGAAGCCGTGTCGTACAGCTTCAGGTCTGCTGCCGCGTTGGCGAGTTGAGGAAACGCGGGGCGGCCGACCTGAGGCGCAACGGCGTCGTCACGTTTGAGTTCGGACACGTCGGAAATGGTGCTATTCTGCGGTTTTGTCATGGTTCCAGCGTATTGGCATTACATGACAATATGGCACGCGCCACCCATGAATCGTCTATCCACACTCTGGTCACGGGGGTGAGCTCATGGGCTTCTCGCTAAGATGGGCAGTATGAGCAAACCCGAAGTTCTTGTGCTGCAGCATGTGCCATGGGAAAAACCCGGCCGCATCCGGACCTATGTGGAGGAATGCGAGCTGCCCGTGCAAACGCTGACCATTGCAGGCGCCAAGAAACCTGACCTGCCGGATTTTGATGAAGTCGCCGGCATTGTGGTAATGGGCGGTCCCATGGGCGCAACGGATTTCGACGAATACCCAGGTCTCAAGGCCGAAACCAAGTTGATCCGCGCCGCCGTCAGCGTGGGCAAACCCGTGTTGGGCGTATGTTTGGGCCATCAGCTGATCGCCACGGCGTTGGGCGCCAAACTCAAGCGTGGTGAACCGCAAATCGGTGTGGCGCCAATCAAACGCGTGGAATCCCATGATTACTTTGACATGTGGTCGAAGAGCTTGCCCGTGCTCAACTGGCATGCCGACACGGTCACACTACCTGATAGCGCGCAATTGTTGGCACGCTCGGCCAACACCAAGGTGGAAGCGTTCCGTTTCGGATCAGCGCTCGGATTGCAATTCCATCTTGAGGTCACTCCCCAACTGCTTGAAGAATGGCTTGACGAACCGGTCATGGTCAAGCAGCTCAAAGCCGCACACAGCTCCAAATCACAGCTGCGCGAAGCCTATGCCGAAGTCAACGGACAACTGAGCCCGCTGGCCGAATCCGTGTTCTCCGGATTCGCAGCCCGCTGCGCCACCTACGCCAAAGCGCTGTCGCGCTAAGCGCATCAGGTACCTATAATCTGGCAGATGCATGGTGCTGCCCAACCGGCAGAAGGCGTCGGCAGCAAGACCCGGTCCACTATGGCATTGACATAGCCGGATGTACAGTGCACACTACTGCACTGTGCTATAGGTTGCAGACCGATGTAAGCCGCATGCCACACACTACTGCGGACTGCCGTAAGCTGCGCAGCGCACGCCGCCCACACACTACCGCACGCTGCTGCAGGCTGATTGGTGCCTCCTCACGCAGGCAGCGCAGCCATTGTATGGTGGGGTTATTCCATTTGTTCGCCCAATTCGAGCCATTCCTCTTCCAACGCGTTTGATTCGTTGTTGAGGTCTTGCAGCTCGCGATTCATCGCGTTCAAACTCTCATAGTCACTTGGATCAGCAGACGCCATGCGCTGCTCCAATTCCTGCTTCATGCCACTGAGTTTGGACAGTTTGCGTTCAATGGCTGAGACGCGACGACGCGCATCGTTGAACGCCTTTCCGGAAAGTTTGGGCTTCGAGGGTGCAGCGGCCTCTTCGGTGCCAGAGGAATCAATATTGTTGTTGGAACCGGTGGAAGCGCGGAACTGCTCAACCATGTCGAGATAATCCTGAACGCCGCCCGGAAGGTGACGGATTTGGCCGCCGACAAGCGCGAACTGCTGATCGGTGACGCGTTCGAGCAAGTAACGGTCGTGCGAAACGACGATGAGCGTGCCGGGCCAGGTGTCGAGCAGGTCTTCCATGACGGCGAGCATGTCGGTGTCGAGGTCGTTGCCAGGCTCGTCCATGATCAGCACGTTGGGCTCGTCGAGCAGGATCAGCAGCAGCTGCATGCGGCGTTTCTGACCACCCGAAAGGTCACGGATCGGCGTCATGAGCTGCGCCGCGTCAAAGCCGAGACGCTCCATCAGCTGGCCCGGCGTAACTTCCTTGCCGTCCACGATGTAGCTGGGCTTGTAACGGCTCAATACTTCCTTGATCTTGTATTTGCCGAGTTTCTCAAGTTCGTCAAGCCGCTGTGACAACACGGCGAACTTGACAGTTTTGCCGATGTTGACGTGGCCTTGAGTCGGCGTCAACGTGCCGTCGAGAATCTTGAGCAGCGTGGACTTGCCGGCGCCGTTCGCGCCGACGATACCGAAACGGTCGCCGGGGCCGATGAGCCACGTGACGTCGTCGAGCAGCTTGCGACCCGTGACCGTGACCTCACGGGCGGCCGTGATTTCCTGAGCATCAGCGGGCGCGTCGGGGGTGGCTGAAGCCGAGGATTCGGGGGCAACGCCATTGTGCAGGCGCGGATCGTCGGCGGAATCCACGGAAATCGTGACCGAACCGAACACTTGCGGCTCTTCGACCATCGGCAGCACAATGTCGACGTGCGAGGCGGAAACGGGGGCCGCGTTGGTGGCGGAGCTGTTTGTGGAGCTGTCGGCGGGTGCGGCCGACAGTTCGCCTTGCGGATGGTTGTAAATCTGCGTGACGTCAATCAAGTCAACTACCTGCTTACCCAAGCGAGACGTGGCCATCTGCTTAAGTTCGAGCGTGTTGCGCATGGGCGGCACGTCGGCGATGAGCTCGCGAGCGGCCTTGACGTGGAACTTCTGCTTGGTCGAACGCGCGCGGGCGCCACGCGAAAGCCAAGCCAACTCCTTGCGCGCGAGATTGCGGCGTTTAGTCTCGCGCACGTCGGCTTGACGATCGCGCTCCACACGCTGCAGCATGTACGCACTGTAGCCGCCTTCAAACGGCTCAATCTCGCCGTCGTGGACCTCCCACATGGACTCGCACACCTCGTCGAGGAACCAGCGGTCGTGCGTGACGAGCAGCAGCGCGCCCTGCCCCTTGGGCCAGCGATTCTTCAAATGTTCAGCCAACCAGTGAATCGTGACCACGTCCAAGTGATTCGTCGGCTCGTCGAGCGCGAGAATATCCCACTCTTGCAGCAGCAAACGCGCGAGGTCGGCGCGGCGACGCTGGCCGCCCGACAACGTGCCAACCTTGGCGTCGAGATTCATGCCGCCGAGCAATGCCTCAACGATCTCACGCGAACGCTGCTGACTGGCCCATTCATAATCCTCCATGCCGTGTAGCGCAGCCTGGCGGATTGTGGCGTTGTCGTCGAGCGGGTCACGCTGTTCGAGCATGCCAAACGTCAGGCCGTTGCGCACGGTAACTTTGCCCGAATCAGGGTCCTGCAGGCCTTTGAACATGCGCAACAACGTGGATTTGCCGTCGCCATTGCGGCCAACGATGCCAATGCGGTCCCCCTCGAACACGCCTTGGGTGACGTCGGTGAACACGGTTTTCGTAGCAAAGGCGAGCGAGACATGCTCGAGCCCCAGATCAAACGTAGGCATAAGCTCCAACTCTAATCAGATGGCCATAATTCAGGGGAAACTCACGGGATGGCGGCGAGTGGGCTGGTGGCCATAAATGTAGTTTTCCTGACCGGGCTGGTCAGGGGATGTGCGCTTTTGCGATCCTAACTGCATCTCCCCTGACCAAGTTGGTCAGGTAAACTGCACTTTCGCGGCCATAAGTACATCTCTCCGTACCAGCCTGGTCAGAACCACCGCATTTCACGGCATAACTGCATCCCCACTGACCAGGCCGGTCAGGAAAACTGCAGTTTCCGTGCCCTAACTGCATCTCCCCTGACCCGGCTGGTCAGGGAAACCGCAGTTTCGAGGCCATAAATGTATCTCCGCTTACCAGGCCGGTCAGGGGAATGGCAGTTTCGAGGCCATAAATGTATCCCTCCTGACCGGGCTGGTACGAAAAGATGCGTTTTCCGGCGATTCGCGCCTCCGCAGTAGCCGCAGCAAGGAGAGGGGCAGATGGTTAGCTGCGGCGGGGGTGGTTGCCGCAGACGTTCCAGCCTAGGGCCATCAGCATTTTGCGGTCGGCTTTGTCGAGGTCATGGCAGTTGAGCGCTTCGATCAGATCGGGGCGCAATCGCGCGGTTTTGGCCAAGGCCTCATCACGACGGAACCGGTCGACTTTGCCGTGGTCGCCCGACAGCAGCACTGCCGGCACATCGATGCCACGCCAGCGGGCCGGCTTCGTGTATTGGAAATGCTCAAGCAACGCATTGGAGCCCGTATAGGACTCCTCCACAATCGACTCGTGGTTGCCCATGAACCCCGGCATCAGGCGTGTGATCGCCTCGATCATGGCTGAAACAGCCACTTCACCGCCGTTGAGCACATAGTCGCCAATCGAATACTCGCGCACATCCACACCCTGCGCACGGTAGTACTCGGGAATGCGCGCATCATAGCCTTCATAACGTCCACAACCGAACACCAGATGGCGCTTTGTGGACAGCTCGGTCGCGTCGGCTTGCGTGAACAATGGCGCTGACGGATTCGGGAAAATCAGTACCGTACCCTGCGCACCATGATCAGGCATCCCGTCGCCGACAGGCTGACCAGTCGTCTCTTCAACCCTCTCTCCAGCCGTTTCTCCTGCCGCAGCCGCTTCTCCTGCCGCAGCCGCTTCTCCTGCCGCAGCCGCTTCTGCTGCCGCAGCCGCCTCACGGTCGGCCACCGAATCTTGCAGCACCTGCGCCACCACGGATCCGAACGCCAGCGACTCACTGCCGTCATTGCCCTCTTCGAGCACCGGCCCCGTCAGCGAATCCCCGGCAGCATCGACCACGTCCGCAACTCCGACACCAGCCGCATCCGCCGCTGCGCCCAACACATCGTCCACGGGATCGAGCCCGAGCAGCTCGTCAAGGCATTCGGCCCACACTTCGGGCTTCATGACCATGCCGGCACCGCCACCAACAGGCGTATCATCCACGGACTGGTGCACGTCATGCGTCCAATCACGCAGATTGTGCGTGCGCACTTCAACCAATCCGTTGTGCTGCGCCTTGCCCAGCAGCGACAGGTTCAACACGTCAAAATATTCGGGAAACACCGATACGATGTCGATTTCCATGTCCGCCACGGTTCAGTTCTCCTCGCTCACATCCATCACGCCGAGTCCCGGAATCAGCCCGCCGGGAGGATTAATCAGAGCCACCTGCTGTTCGGGGTCAATTTCCGTCACAATCTGCTCCACAAACGGCACCAATGCCGTCTTTTCCACGACCACACCGTCAGCATCACGCACAGGTTCGGCCAAACGCACTTTGAGCAGCCACTGCGGACCGTCAATCACGTCCACAACCTTGCCGATCAGGCGGTCTTCTTCAAGACCCAGCAGGTTGTCCGGTGCCATGCGCACTTCAAGGCCCACCAGATCCTTGGCGTACCACACGTCTTCTTCGAGCATGTCTTCAGCATCATCAGCCTCGCCGTAGAGCACGGTGCCGTTGATCGCTTCGGCCGCTGTACGGTCGTCCACGCCCTCAAACTTGAGAATCCAACGATTTTTCATACTGCGCGAGCGTTCCACCACGAACGTCTGCTCGCCATCTTTGGTATAGAGCTCAGACCCTGGCTCAAACCGGTATTCGGGTTCATCCGTGAACGACTGCACGGTCACTTCACCCTTTAATCCTTGCGCACGCCCAACGCGAGCGACCCTCAGCAGATCCATCTGCTGAGGGTCGTCGTTGGGATTGCTTGCTGCTTGCACTTGCTGCTGCATAGCCATCACCCATTCACTCGTCAACTGTTACGGTCAAGCTGTTCGCAATTACACCACTCCCAGCTGCACTATCAACAGTCGCACCGCTTCCGTTCAACCGTTGCGCCGTTCAACCGTTCGACGCACTTTCCGGCAGCACGGCACTTCGCGGCACCCCACGGTACCGCAAGCCTGTCACTGCCCACGTCCAACGTTGGCCAACTGCCGTCACCATCACTGGCATACAACTGCCGTTCCCGGCAACGGGTTTGTTTCCGTTACCGGCGCACGTCCATGATGTCCACGCGAACCTTGTGGTCCGCCATGGCCTGCACCACGGTGCGCACGGCATTGGCAGTACGACCCGAACGGCCGATCACACGACCGATATCTTCGGGGTTGACACGAACGCGAATGAGCTCGCCACGGGCGTTCTCATGGGACTTGACGGAAACATCATCTGGAAAATCAACGATGTTCTTGATCAAATGTTCCACGGCTTGTGCAAGCATGATGCATCACTCCTGAACGGCTTCTGCGGCCTCTGCGGCCTCGACCTTTTCATCAGCGGCCTCAACGGCGGCTTCAGCCTCGGCCTTGGCCTTGGCATCGGCTTCCGACTTGGCGGCCTTGAGCTTCTGGGCTGCGTTCTCGGCTTCAGCCACGAGGACTTCAGCTTCCGGCTTCGGGGCGACGGTCTTGAGGTGACCTTCAGCGCCCTTGAGGCCCTTGAACTTCTGCCAATCACCCGTGATCTTGAGCAGGTTCTTCACCTGGTCGGTCGGCTGAGCGCCAACGCCGAGCCAGTACTGAGCGCGCTCGGAATCGATCTCGATGGTGGAAGGCTGGGTGTTCGGGTTGTACAGACCGATCTCCTCAATGGCCTTGCCGTCGCGCTTCTTGCGCGAATCCATGATGACCACACGGTAGATGGCGTAGAACTTCTTGCCCATGCGCTTCAGGCGAATCTTGGTTGCCAAAATGGCTCTCCTTGGTAGTTAGGGGTGGGCGTGCGCCTTTCAGTGTGGGGCAAAGATCGGCGTACCCACGTGTTCCTTACACCCCGCGGGTAAGAGAGGGTCCCGCGTGTGTAAATAACCTAGCAACTATACAACACACTCCTCTACAATTTTCAAGGCGCGTCCGCCCAGTAGAATAGGTCGCGGACGCATCGCCCGGCACGTCATTTTCCGCACGCGCCCGACCGGCAAGGAGGCTGCCCCGTGTTCATTCCGCGCTATTTCGAAGACCTGCATGTGCTGCACGACGGCTGCGAGCCCAACCGCGCTTATTACATCCCCGCTTCGCACCCGATGGACACGTCCGTTGACCGCCGCCTTGACTCCGACCGCTTCCAACTGCTTTCGGGGGAATGGGATTTCAAGTATTACTCAAGCCTGCTCGACCTCGACGCCGAGGTGAGCGCCGCCAAAAACGCGTTCAGCCCGGCCTTCTACGATCTGGGGTTCGCGCCCACTCCTTCCGCCGGTTACACGACGACGCCCGTGCCGAGCGTCTGGCAGCAGCAGGGTTTCGACCATCACCAGTACACGAACGTGCGCTATCCGATTCCGCTCGACCCGCCTTTTGTGCCGCAGCACAACCCGTGCGCCGTTTACTTGCGCCAGTTCGATTATGAGCCCGACGAGTCCGCACCACGTGCATTCTTAAATTTTGAGGGCGTCGATTCCTGTTTTTACGTGTGGCTCAACGGCGATTTCGTTGGGTATTCGCAGGTTTCGCACAGCACTAGCGAATTCGAGGTCACCGATTTTGTGCAGCCTGGCGACAATACTCTCGCTGTGCTCGTGCTCAAATGGTGTGACGGCACGTATCTTGAGGACCAAGACAAGTTCCGCATGTCGGGCATCTTCCGCGACGTCTATCTGCTGACTCGCCCCACGTCCGGCATTCGGGATTACTTCGTCCACACGTCGCTTCACGAGGGCCAGGCTCACGTCTCCATTGATATTGATTTCCGTGATGGCCACGTCTGCCCCGTCACCGTCGTCTTGCGTGACACCTCAGGCGCTGAGGTGGCCGCCGGGGTCAGCCAGCCCAACGCGGGCATCATGGCAGAACCGGCGGAATGGTCCGACGACCCGACTGGCGAAGGAGGCTCATTTGTCGCGCGCGCAACCGCTGAGCTCACCGTGCCAAACGCCCATGCCTGGAATGCCGAAGACCCCTATTGCTACACGCTGGAACTGAGCTGCGCGGGCGAAGCGATGATGCAACCGCTCGGATTGCGCCAGATCAGCCTTGATACTCCCGACGGACGTCATCAGCGCGTACTGCTCAACGGCTCACCGATCACTATCCACGGCGTGAACCGGCACGACTGCGACCCCGTGACGGGCTACACGATCAGCACCGAACAGATGCTCGCCGACCTTGAACTCATGAAGCAGCACAACGTCAACGGCATTCGCACGAGTCACTACCCCAATGCGCCGCAATACTACGATTTGTTTGACCGCATGGGCTTCTATGTGGTGGCCGAAGCCGATTACGAAGCCCATGGGGCAGCCGCCCAAATCCGCCCCTCCACGGGCAATCCGGCACAGGATGCCAAACACGCCGAACTTGACTGGAATGCGCTGATCGCCAACAATCCTGAGTTCACCGATGCCACCGTGGACCGTGTGCGCCGCAGCGTGGAACGCGACAAGAACCATGCGAGCATCCTGTTTTGGTCAATGGGCAATGAAGGCGCCTACGGCTGCTGCCAAGAGGCCGCACTGGCCTGGACGAAACGATTTGATCCAAGCCGCCTGACGCACTACGAAAGCGCGCGTTACGTGGAACCAGGCGGCCATGATGCCCACGATTACCGCAATATCGACGTGCATAGCCGCATGTATGCCTCCATTGAAGAGATTGAAGCCTATTTCGCGCCTGACGGCCCCAAGCCCGATGCCTCGGGTGACGTGGATGGCGCCAATGGCGAGAACGGTTTGCGTATCGATGGCCAAGTCAAGCCGTATTTGCTCTGTGAATACAGCCATGCGATGGGCAACGGCCCAGGCGACCTTGAGGACTATTTCGCCTGCATGCAACGGTTTGATGGCATGATTGGCGGCTACGTCTGGGAATGGTGCGACCACGCGATTGACCGCGGTGTCAACGCCGATGGCCAACGCATCTATGCCTACGGTGGTGATTCACGTGAAACACTGCATGATGGCAACTTCTGCGTGGACGGCTTGGTCTCACCTGACCGCACGCCACACTCGGGACTTGACGAATTCAAAAACGTGCATCGACCGGCCCGCATCGTAGCCGCTGATTGGAAGCGCGGCACTGTGACCGTGCGCAACATGCTCGACTTTGTGCGACTGGGCGATGCCGTCACAATCATGTGGGAGCTCTATGACGACGGCATCATGCAGCGCTACCACCTGCTCAGCGAGGCGGCGGCACAGCAGCTTGATATCGCCGCGCACGCAACCGCGGAAATACCACTGGAAAATTTCCCAACGCTCGATGAACTCGGTAGCGAGCACGGCAAGCTGACGGTCGTCGTGCGCTACCTGACGCGGCAACCCGTGACGCGCGGCACGATCGGCGTGACGTATGGTGAACCCGGCGACCGCATTATGGACGAACTGTTCGAACTCGGATTCGACGAGGTTGTGGTCGACGCGAGCGCGCATAACCGGTGGGTGGCGCAGCAGCACGCCGAAATTGCGGGCGGCGACGAGCAGGGCGACGTGATCGGCGTTGCTGAGACGAGCAGCCATTATGTGATCACGGGATCGCAGTGGCGATACACGCTGAACAAGCGCACGGGCATGTTTGACGAGATGGGATTTGCGAACCGTTCATTGTTGCGCCGGCCGATGGACGTGCAGATTTGGCGCGCGCCAACCGACAATGACCGCATGATTGCAGAACAATGGCGGCAAGCGCAGTATGACCAGGCCTACGTGCGTGCGTACGACGTAGCCGTGCAAGCCGTGGCGTCAAGCGGCGTGGCGAGCGCGGGGCGGGACGACGCCGGTCTAGATGCGGGCGCGGGCGCGACGGATGTGACGGACTTGTCGGGCGCGTTGAACCCAGCGGACACGTTGGATGTGACGGCCATTGAAATCAAGGCGCGGCTGGGACTCGTGGCGGCCGGCGTGCAGCGCATCGCCACGATGGATGCCGTGTGGACCGTGCATGCCGACGGGGCGGTGGCGCTGCATATGGACGTGCATCGCGCGCCGGGATTCCCGTATTTGCCGAGGTTCGGGCTGCGGCTGTTTGTGCCGCGCAGCATGCCGAACGTGACGTATTGCGGTCTGGGGCCGAACGAAAGTTATGTGGACAAGCATCGTTCATGCTGGCACGGCGTGTTTGAGGGCACGCCGGAAACGTTGGGTGAGCATGAAATCCGGCCGCAGGAGAACGGCAATCATCATGACTGCTCATGGGCCATGATTGCCGGGGACGGCTGCGCGCTGCTTGCGCTGGCCGGCGACGGCATGGACGCGTCGGAAGGTGTGGTGGCGCGGGAAAAAGCTGGTGCGTTGGAACGCGCGGATGCGGCAGAACGTGGTATCGCAAGCGCGCTGGAAACGCACGGAATTGCCGCGGGAGATGCGGGCGCGGTTGCGGCAGACGCGGGAATACTTGCGGAAGCGGACGCGGGAGCTAACGCTACGGATCGCGGTGAATGCCACACGGTTGCCGGCGTCGATACGTTTGATTTCCAGGCGTTGCCGTATACGGCTGAAGCGATGACGGCAGCGGCCCACGACTATGAGTTGCGGCGCTGCGAGGACGCCAACGTAATCAATCTTGACGTGATGCAGTCGGGCGTCGGCTCGAACAGCTGCGGACCGGAACTGGCCAAGCGGTATCGTCTGGATGCCGAGGACTTCACATTCGCGATCACGTTGCGGCCGATTGCCAACTGAAGTTCGAGATGGCGCCACAAGACAGATAGCGAGTCCTGCCCGGCATGGAGCGCGGACAGGACTGCTCAGGCTTGCGCGGGTGAGCAATCAGGCGAGAAATAGAACACGGCTGTCTCGCCGTAGTCGCGGCGGTCGGCGAGTGTCCAACCTGTCGGGGCGGTCGGGGCTTTGGAGCGGGTGGAGCGTTCCAGCATGATCAGCGGCAGCGGGCCGTACTGTTCGGGGCCATCATGACTAGCTTCATCCTGACGATCTTCATCATGCCCAGCTTGGGGCGTGTGCACGAGCTCGCCAGATACCAGACGTTCGAGCAGCGCATTGCAGTCGTCGGTCGTCACAGCGTACGGCGGGTCGATCAGGACCAGATCAAACAAACCATCTTCATGATGGCCGGCCATTTTTTCGACATACCGTTCAGCTTTGGCCTTGACCACGTGCACGCTCATTGAAGGCTCCCACGCACGCTGCGCCTTGAGTGCCGTGGCTGTTTGTGCGATCAGCTTGGCGGCCGGCGCCGAATACTCAACGAATACGCAGGATTGCGCGCCACGGCTCAACGCTTCAAATCCCAACGCTCCAGTGCCCGCATACAAGTCGAGCACGCGAGCGCCATCCACACGCTGTCGCGCATCCAAACGCGAGAAAATGGCTTCTTTAGTCCTATCGGTCGTTGGCCTCGTGCCCGACCGCGGCGTGGTCAGCGGCACTCCTTTGAATCGTCCTGCAATGATGCGCATACGTTCACTCTACGCAAGCCTCGCGTCGAGTTCCGCGAGTGGCACGCGTTTCCAGTCTCACGAGCGGCGCTCGCGTTCAACCCTGCCTCCAGCCTCGCATCGAGTCTTGCGTTCATGACGCGCCCTGCGGTGCCCACTTGCGCGCCCCGTCACACTGCGTGCAGCACGTCAGATGCACGGCACGTCAGCCACGTGCGCCATCAGTCACGTGCGCCATCAACTATGCAAGAACGCTTCATTGCCTCGCGTGAAGTCGAGCACGGCACCGGCCAGCTGCGGCCATTGGTGCAAATCGTGATCCGCTTCCAACAATTCGGCGCTTTCGTCACGCGCTTGCGCAATCAGACCGGCATCCTTGACGACGCGCAACAGTTTGAGCGAGCTCTTGCCACCCGACTGCGCATCGCCCAGCACGTCACCTGCGCCGCGCAATTCCAAGTCTTTCTGCGCGATCTGCGCGCCGTCCAACGTGCCTTCAATCGCCATCAACCGCTCCTGGGCCACCGTGCCGTCCTCAGCGCGCGAAATCAGGAATGCCCACGAATTCGTGCCTCCTCGGCCCACACGCCCGCGCAGCTGGTGCAACTGCGAGAGCCCATAGCGGTCCGCATCAAAAATCACAATGCAACTGGCTTGCGGCACATCCACGCCCACTTCGACCACGGTCGTCGCCACGAGCACCGGCGTGCGTCCCGACGAAAAATCGGCCATCACGGCGTTCTTGGTAGCATCATCGTCTCGTCCTGTCAACCGCGCAAACGCAACGCCAGCAAACTGCGGCAAATGCTGCAGCCGTGTGAACATCTCCTCCACAGAATGCAACGGCGGTTTGGGTGTCGACTCCTCGCCATCATCAAACAGTTGCGGCCCGTCGCCCTCACCCTGGTCCGGCTGCTCTTCATCGGCATCAATGCGCGGGCAAATCACATACGCGCGCTCCCCCGCATCAATACGCTGGCGAATCAACGCAAACATCGACCCCATGCGCGTCGCGTCCGCTTCCTGAACAATGAACGTGCGGATTGGTTTGCGTCCGCCCGGCAGTTCCGTCAGTTCAGAAATGTCAAGGTCACCGAACCATGTCATCGCGGCCGTGCGCGGGATCGGCGTGGCCGTCATGACGAGCAGGTGCGGGTCACGCTCGCCTTTGGCGCGCAACGTTTCACGCTGTTCCACGCCGAACCGGTGCTGCTCGTCCACCACGGCCAGCGCTAGGTTCGGCGCTTGGAACGTTTTGGAAAACGCGGCGTGCGTCGCGATCACAATGCACGGCTCGCCTCCCGCGGCCGCCGCCAGCACACGCCTGCGCTCGGCGAGTTTCATGCCGCCCGTCAGCAGATACACGGGCACTTGGGGGGTGCCCAGGTTCATATTGATTTGTTGTTTTCGTGACACCGACTTCGCCGTCGCCGGCTCCTCTCGCGCCCCCTCACTGCCACCGTCAGCCGCATCATCGCTGCGTGCTTCCTGTGCGTCCGATGCATCGTCTTGGGCCTTGGCACTAGCATGGCCGTCCGGTTTTTTCAAGCCGGATTGGCTACAAAAGTCTTGGCTGTCCAAATCCTTGACCATCTTTGCAATCGAGGCGGCATGCTGTTCGGCTAATACCTGTGTTGGCGCCACGAGCACGGCCTGATGCCCTGACCCCACGGCTTGCAGCATTGCGGCCACAGCCACCACAGTCTTGCCTGAGCCCACCTCGCCTTGCAGCAGGCGTTGCATCGGATGGTCCTGTTCCATGTCGTGCGCGATCGCGTCAATCACGAGTTGCTGGCCGGCGGTCAGCGAGAACGGCAGCTGCTCAATGAATTGCTCGCGCAACACCTGATCGGTGCAGCTCCACGCGTTGCCCTGTTTGGCCGCCGCGCGACTCATCAGCAATGCTGTTTGACAAATGAACGCCTCTTCAAACCGCATCGTGCCAATCGCGTCTTTGAACGCATGCACGGTCTGCGGATCATGAATCTGGCTGAATGCCTGGGCGCGATGCATCAGATGGTTGTGCACGCGCACGGGTTCGGGCAGAACGTCGGGAATGGCTTGCAATAGCGCGGTTCGCGTGTGCTCCGAAGCGTCGAACAACGTGGTTGCCGCGACTGATACGTCGTTGCTCGGCCCTTGCTGTGGATCGGGCACCGTCATGTCAAGGCCTGCAAGCAGGCGCAACAATCCGAGGATCGTCTCGTGAATGTGCTCGGTTGAAATGCGCGATGAAGCATGGTACACGGGCCGTGGTCGGCATACACGAGCAAGCGCCTCGGGCACAGAATCGCAGTCGTATGTGAGTGCTGAGGATGCTAGTGTGGCTGGCGGGGAAATAGTTAAAATCTCAGGATGCGTGAACTGCAGGCGGTCGTTGAACGAACTCGGGTCGCCGGCGAGCACGATGAGTTGGCCGGGCTGCAAACGCGAGGCCATCCAGTCCACGTAGGACGGGCGATGTGAGAAAAATACGAGCGAGCACTGCGAGGGCGGCATCTGGCGGCTGGCGGCGGACGGCGAGTCGTCGACGATGACTTCGAGGCGCGAGCCGCGGCGGGCAGCCATGGGCACGGTGCGGCAGTAGCGCACTTGCGCGACGCACGCCATTTTTTCGCCGAAACGGGCTTCCTTGAGCGCGCGCACGGGCACGGGGTCGGTCACGCGGAACGGGTAGTAGGTCAGCGCGTCGGAGACGGTGGTCAAACCCAATGATTTGAGCGCACTCACGCGGCGTTTGTTCGTGAGCAGCGAAGCGAGCGGGGTGTTCAGCGTGACGGCAACCATGCGCTCCATCTTAGCCACTGGACGCCGCTGAATCACGCCCTCCAGGAATGGGGTCCAGCCGGGAGCCGACCGGTGGGGGCGGGCAAGTTGGAGCGCGGGCAAGAGCGGCGAACCGGAGAGCCGGCTGACGAGGTGAGTTGGAGGGACGAGCCGGGGTCCGTTGCGTTGGAAGGGCGAGTAGTGGACCCAAACTGCAATCCCGTTGCGTCGGACCCCAGCCAGCCCAGCCACAGTTTCCAAGCGAAAACGCGTCCCTCCTGACCAGCGCGGTCAGAGAAGACGCAATTTCCGGGACAAAACTGCATCCCTGCTGACCAAACTGGTCAGCAAAACTGCACTTTCCCACCCAAAACTGTGTCCCACCTGACCAGACCGGTCAGGAAAAACGCACTTCACCACCCGAAACCGCATCCCTCCTGACCAGGCCGGTCAAGAAAAACGCAACTTTTAGGCCGAAACTGCATCTCCCCTTACCAGGCTGGTAAGCAAAACTGCACTTCCCCGGCCCAAAATGCACCTCCCCTGACCAGGCTGGTAAGAATAACTGCACTTTCCAGCCCCAAACCGCTACTTTCCTGACCAGCGTGGTCAGGAAAACTGCAATTCTCGCCCCCAAACCGCTACTTTCCTGACCAACCTGGTCAGGAAAGATGCAGTTTGGAGGGGAGCGGATTGCCAGGGGCTAACCGTGGGGGCGGATTGTGGGGCACGTTGGGGTTGGATTGAGGAAAATCACGGGAATCGGATGGGAGGTACGGATTATGGGGATGAGCTGCAAAGTCAGATTATCGGGCTGAACTGCGGGACTGAACTGTGGGGAGGGAAAGATTGCGGATAAATGGAGTTGCGTTGCGCGCAGGAGAGGATTGCGGAGGTGGCTTATGGGAGTGGGCCAGGTTATGGGAATGTGACTAGCTCTAAGAAATAGATTGTGAGGTGACTTGGAGGAACGGATTGGGCCGGATTGGGAGACGGATTACGGATGAAGGGAGGCGGATTGCAGAGAGGAGACGCATCCTAGATAAAGGGAGGCGAATACGAAAGAACCCCGGAGGCGAATCGCTTCCGGGGTTTATCGCTTAGCAATCAGGCCTTCACGCGAGCGACCTTGCCAGCCTTGAGGCATTTCGCGCACACGCGAATGCGGACGTTCTCACCTTCGATCGTGGTGCGAACCGGCTGCAGGTTCGGGCGGAAGAGGCGCTTATTGCGGATATGAGAGTGGGTAACAGAAAAACCGCTCTTGGGTCCCTTGCCACACACTGCGCAACGAGCAGACATTATGGTCTCCCTACATTTACTATTGACTTGCAAGTCTGCGCATTACACCGATAACCAAGACGAAGCACGGTTATGGGCGAACACACAACTACACAAGTGTACAATTCAGCTCGGATAAACGCAAAAACCGTTATCCGCCAACGGTTTTCACGCACTTCATCACCGCCCCCGACACGGTTTCTCAGGCACCCAACCACGCTCAGCCCGCATGCCCCAACCACCCCACCCGCGCGCTTCACCATTTCTCCATTTCAACATTCCCCAATTTCCTACCCCCTTCACCCCCGCATGCAGTACAATTGCGTGCAGATTCAGCAATGAATCCTCGAATTAGGGGTTTTGGGTAAACACAGACGTCGTGACGCGGATGTCCGTGGCGTAACAGGTGTGACGAATCGTCCATCTCCACCTCTTTGAATCCGCCCAGCAGATTCAAGACACGGAACCAGCCAGGTGCACCATCGTCAGAAGGGAACGATTATGGACCACACACAGCCGAGCGCAGCCGAACAGACTGCCGCAGCACAGGCCGCAACAACACAACCCACCGCAGCCGCAGCAACAACACAACCCGCACCAGCACAGCCCGCACCAGCACCTCACGTCCCGACCGTCTACAGTCTGGGCCAAATCTGGGTTGACGAAATGCTCACGCTCGACTCGTTCCCGCATCCGGGCGACTTCACCGTCGCCGAGCAGGCCGTCAACGCGATCAGCGGCAGCTTCCCCGTCGCCAAAGCGGCCACGCGCATGGGCGCGCAGGCCGTCATCGCCACGCCAATGGGTGACGGGCCGTTCGCGCACAACATCACCACACTCATGCACGAATCCGGCATCCGTCACATCGGTCCCGTCAGCACGCAGCAAGACAACGGCTACCGCGTCATCCTCAACGACGGCGAAAAGAAAACATACATCAAGCATTTCGGCGCCGAAACGATCGCCGACGCCCACCTATACGATCCCGTGCGCCCCGAGACCGGCGACGTGGTCCACATCCTCGGCGTCGCGCTGCTGCACAGCACGGCCCAAGGCATCCGCCGTTTCCTCGACCGTCCCGAAAGCCAGCCCGACGCTCGCCAGTTCCGCCTGATCATCACGCCCACGAGCCGCCTTGGGGACGCCGACATCGACACCGTGCGCGCGCTCGCCGCAGCCAAACCGATCTGGTCAATGAACCGTCAGGAGGCCACAACACTGGCCGACAATCTGGGCATCACGATCGACGAGACGCTCGGCATGCGCATTTCCGGCGGCTTCGACGATCGCATGTTCAGCCTGTGCGAGCAGCTCGGCAACGCGCTCGGCTCGTCGCTCGTGTTGCGCGGCGGCAGCCACGGCGTGTGGATCAAGCATGTGGGCCACGACGTCCAGCACGTCCCCGGTTTTGAGACAAAAGGCACGCACATCCGCTCGGCTGGTCCGTGCCACACGGGCGCGCTGTGCGCGGCGCTGGCCCACGGCATGGACTTGCAGCAGGCCGCCCAGCTCGCGAACGCCGCCGCCTCGCTCGCGATCCAGCACAACCGTCACGGCATCCCGATCTGTCCCACGTTCGAGGAGGCCGACGCGCTCGTCACCGACCGCAACGAATCGCACGCCTGATCCATCACCAGCATCAACAACAAAGGTGGGTACCGCTTCAGCAAGCAGTACCCACCTTCATTTTTATTTATTTCCGCTCAAGCCGCATAACGGCCCAAACCCTCATTCGCGTCACCTCACTGATCAAGCGCGCGCTTGAGCTCATCGAGCATAGCCTCTTGCGAACCGCTCTGGAACTCGGTCGGCGCCACTTCCTCACCGCAGCCCCAACGCAATGACGTGGCGATAGCGGCGATCACATCACCCTCGGTGAAGCGGCCCAGCAGCCAGACCATATCGTCGGCTGCACGCGGGAAGCCCGCATCCACCAAACCAATGGCCGACTTGGCGATCAGCTCACGCACCTGCGAGGTCGGAGCCACCGGAATGCCAGCGTTCTTGAGCACATGCGTGGACTCGGCAACCGACATGATCTCGTCGTAGTCATGCATCTCATCAAGCAACTGGCTGACCTCACGGGCAGCCGACTGGTAGAGCGGCATGTTCTTGTTCTGCAACACCTGCGTGTAGCACGCCAACGCCACCTTCTGGTTGCCCTGCTGCCAATTGGCAAACGCCAGACGATAGTAGATGAACGACACATCCGCCGGAATCGACGCGATCTGCAATGCGCGGATCAAGCAATCAATCGCCGTCGAGAAATCATCATTCACATCCACATGCGTCACAGCTTCTTCCACAAGCGCCTGCGGAGTGGTCGGCGACAGCGCCTGAGCCTGGCGCGAATGCTTAATCGACGCCTCGAAATTGCCCGTATCACGGTAGATGCGCGCCAGCAGCAAATGCACGTTATACAACGCATCAGGCACCTTGCGATACGTGGTGCCGGCCGGCGGATTGTCCAACGCCACGAGGGCACGCATCAGCGGGCGCTCGCAGAACAGCGGCTTGACGTTGGGATCAGTGTGATCCATCTCTTCGCTTTCCAGCTGCATCGCCACTGATTCGAGTTCCATCTGGGCCGTCATTGGCGAATCCTCGGCCTGCTCGTAAATATCCCAGATTTCCTTGCCGGAGACCGAACCTTCATCCTTCATCACGTCAAGCTCACACACGCGCTTGGCGCTCAGCAGCCGAGCCAGAGCAGCAGGCAACTCGCGCTCATCAGCCCACACGGGCAGATGCTTGCTCGCGAATGTGGGGCTCACCGGCAGCGGCTCACATGGGGCCAGTCCACGGTCAGATGTGAACTGCAACGAGTATTTGCTTGGCTTGATCAGGTTGTAAATGGCCAACGGATCAGTGTCGAGCGCAGGATTGTCGAGCGCGCCCGAAGTCAACGCATGCAACGTAGCCATCTGGAACGGCATGCGGTCAAAATCAAGCGACAGCACGCAGTCTCCCGACAAGCTGGCCGACAAGCAGTTCACGGTCACCTTCGTCAAACGCACGCTTGACATAAACGCCATCTGCGCCATCAACGCGGCCAAACGCATCGCGTACGACGCGGCGTGGGCCGGACGCTGCGCACGCAGGTCCACCCAGCCTTGGTCGGTCAGACCACTGCCGGGGAACATCAGCGGCGTCGGCACCGTGCAGTTGATAACCATCGCACCGTTATCAAGATCAATATCGAAACGGTATTCGAGACGGAACATCAACATGAGGCTCTCGCACAGGTTCGCAAACCGCGTGCTGATATCCCACGGGCCACCCGTCATGCCTTCAGCGCCACACACCGACAAATACTGGTTCGGCCTCTTTGAAGCGCCCTCCACATACTTGGCATGCTTGGCGAACATGTGCAACGCGTCGCTCGTGGACTTCCACGCCATACGTTCGTTCACCGTGCCGACCAGGCCCATCTCGTCATCAATGTCACGCGCGTCCAAATCCACGAACGACAACCGGTTCATCGCGGCTTCCGTGGCCAATGCCACGTCGCGCTGCAGCCCTTCGAGCTCGTCGATGTTGAAAATCCAGAACATCTTTGTGCCCAGACGCGTGAAGCCCAGATCATGTTCGGATGCGATCTGGCGCAGCTGGCCTGCACCGGCTTCCACGAGCTGTCGAGCCACATAACGGTCGAAGTCGGTGGCGTCGGGATTGTTCGTCGCGCCTTTCCAGATCATCATGTCAATGGCGTCGGGCAGCGGCATGCCCATCATTTCTTCAAAGACTTCGGTCATACGGCCCGCACCCATGCCAACAGGCTTGTTGTGCAGCGTCGGAATGTAGTACGACGACAGCCACGCGAGCGCCAGGAATTCCGCGACCGGGAACGAACGCTGAATCGCGCCGCCCAGGTCAGCATTGAGGCTGCGGAACTCATAGTTGCCGCCATTGATCGCGTATTCGCCGATTGTCATCACGCGCCCGGGCTGCTTGGGATCATAGACGCGGATCGAACCCGTGTCCGGGATGCCGCTCCACGGATCGATGCGCAGCTGCGGCAGCGTATCCTCATCAACGCCGGAAATGGGCTGGTCTGTGCCATACACGCGCAGGTCATCGCTCATCCATGCCAGAATTTGCAGGCCGCCGTTGGGCAGCTGCAGCGCCACATATCCTTTCTGCGGACCCGGAATCACCACATATTTCGCACCCTCATCCTGCTCAGGTAGCGGGAACAACTCGGTCGCCTGGCTGTTGTCTGGCTTATTGAACATCCTCTTCGCCTTCCGTCTGCATACATTCTCATTCATTACGCCCCACGAGTCTGCGTCATTGTGAACTCGCGTGGACCCCAGGGTTCAGCATCCTAGTGGAATGTCAAGGGGGTGTCCGCCTCTATCTCACAGCTTGCACAGAGATTTCACGAGTCCGTACGCTCGCCCACATGCACACACCCGTCCCTCGTTTTCTTCACGATCATCAACTCCTCAAAACTGCGCACGCAAGCCCCCGCAACCCTGCACTGCGCCACCCCCACTCCTTCCCGAACCCGCACCCACGCCAGTTCACGCCCACACCCCGCTTTCGTCCCATCATCAACTCCCTTCCCCCCACGCCCCCCCTCACGCAAATTCCCGCGCCCCCCGCAGTCCCACATCACACCTGCTTCTTTACCAGTCCCGCACACCCGCTCCTTCATGCCTTCACCCCCACTTTCGTCACCATCATCAACGCCCTTCTCTCCCACGCCCGCAAGTCCCCGCACCCCCACACGACACCGCCCCTCCACTCTCCCCGCTTCCTGACCAGCCCGTCCATCCGCCCACCCATGTCACCCGTCCATTCCAGCCCACCTATGCCGTGCCACGCCCATTAACCCCGCGCAACGCGGCGCCGCCCGTTCACACTCCAGTGACGTGGCCGCTGTACGTTTACGTTCGTGAATAGTGCCGTGGACTTGTGCCCGCGTTTGCGCCAAGATGGAGGTAGCAAGTCCCGCCGTCCGCGAAGGAGAGCCATGATTAACGAGCATTATGTAGACATGCTGAAGGAACGTTCCGTCATTCGCGCGATCAGCGAGCGCGCTGCGGCCCGTCGTGCTGAGGTTGGCGAGCAGCATGTGTTTGATTTCTCGATTGGCAACCCGAGCGTTCCGACCACCCATGACTTTACCGAAGCGATGATTGACTTGTATGAAACCGAGTCACCGATCGCGTTGCATGGCTACAGCCCGTCCACTGGCCTTCCCGTGTTCACGCAGGCGGTGGCTGATTCGTTGAACCGCCGGTTTGGGATGGATTATGAGCCCAGCCACATCTATCCCACTTCGGGTGCCACGGCTGCGTTGGCGCATGCGTTCCGCGCTGTGACGAAGCCCGGTGACGAGATGATCACGTTTGCGCCGTATTTCCCCGAATACCGCCCATACAGCGAGGCCGCCGGGCTGACGTTGACCGTGTTGCCTTGCGATCCCAAGGATTTCCAGATTGATTTTGCGGCACTTGAGCAGGCGATGAATCCGAACGTGCAGGCCATCCTGATTAATACGCCGAACAATCCGTCGGGCGCTGTGTATTCGGCTGCCACATTGCAGCGTTTGGCTGATTTGATGCGTGCCAAGCAAGAGGAATACGGGCATGCGATCTTCTTGATTTCTGATGAACCGTATCGCGAGATCACGTTCGATGGTGCCGAGCAGCCGTATCCGAGCAAGTTCTACGACAACACGTTGAGCTGCTATTCGTTCTCGAAGTCGTTGTCGCTGCCAGGCGAGCGCATCGGTTATGTGGCTGTGAATCCCAAGGCTGAGCAGGCTGACATTTTCGGCCCGATGTTCACGCAAATTTCACGTTGCACTGGGCATAATTGCCCGGGTGCGTCGATTCAGCGCGCTGTAGCCCGTGTGATTGATGAAACGGCTGATTTGGCTGTGTATGGCAAGAACATGGAGCTGCTGTACGACACGTTGATTGAGCTTGGTTTTGAAGTGGTGCGTCCTGGTGGCACGTTCTACATGTTCCCCAAGGCGCTTGAAGACGATGCGAATGCGTTCTGTGAAAAGGCCATGCATTATGACTTGTTCATGGTGCCGAGCGATTCGTTTGGCATGCCTGGCTATGTGCGCATGTCGTTCTGCCTTGATACGTCCAAGGTGGAAGCGGCCATTCCTGCATTGCGCAGGTTTGTGACCGAAGTCTATGGCCGCTGATTACCGATCGGAGCTTATTTGGTTGCGTTGCCCTTGGCGTTGCGATGAGCGCTGGGGGCAATGTTTTTAGGGATTTTCTTCATCAGCAAGTCGCGTGTTTGTTCAATGAGTTGCAACGAATGCTGTGTGCTTTGCAATTTCGGGTAGGCGCGGATCAGGCGGCGCTGCTGATACGAGAACGTGTGTTTGACGGTTTGTTCGAGTGCGGCCAGTCGCGCGTCCGTGTCGTTGATGCCCACGTCGAGCACGCTGATTTCTTGTTTCTTGAGGTTTTTGATGTCTTGTTCCACATGGCCGAGTCGGCTGTTCATGTTGATCAGGCCGGCCAGTGTGATCGTGAAGTCGACGAGCAAGATCGCCAGCAGAATGCCGCTGGTGATCGTCAATGCCAGTGGCGTCCACATGTCTAGCACATGCATGACTTGCGGCTGCACCCATTCTTTGACGACGGTGGCGCCAAGACCGAAGAACAGGAATCCGTTGAGGTAGACGCGGCCGTTGATGTTGAACGGTTTGTTCGTGTAGTCCCAGAAGCGCACATGGAACAGTTTTTCTATGCCCCATGAGGTCACGTATTCGAGTGTGCAGGCGAGTACGCCGCTCGACAGGAACACAACGTACCACACGTGTTCATCGGCCAGCGCGAAGATCACGATCATCGCGCCAAATCCGTAAATCGGGCATAACGGTCCGTTGAGCATACCGCGATCGACGAAGCGTTTCTTCATGACGATGTTCAGGCAGGTTTCCCAGAGCCACCCCACAAATGAGTAGAACAGGAACCACAGGAACACTTTTTCCAAGGCAATGAGCATAGCTGGCATTTGACCACTGTGACTGACACGTCCGACATCGCGCCAACCTGGGCTGTATCGGGCGACACACGACCCGATGCGTCTTGTTCGATTGGTCAAGAACACATCATTTCGCAGATGGTGAATCATCAGTTTGTTAGACAATTCTTTGCCTATATTCCAAGCTTGTTCTTTTACCATGACTTGCATTCGTATGGCACGAGAAGGAGGCGTTATGGGGACCGTCACGGATTACGTGCAGACGGAAACCCAGGATTTCAGCGTCGTACCGTTCAATGAAGTGGACGCGCTCGTATACGCCATGTTGGCCTATTGTCCGATTCCCGACGAAATCCCCACACTCGACGAGCTCGAAGAACGTTATGGCACGTTGGCCAAGCGTCTCAAACAGTTTGATTGGAAGCATCCGCTGGCTTCCACCCACGCCATAGCCCAAGTGCCTTACAACGGCGTCAAGATCCGCGACATGGCGCAATTCCACCCTGTTGCCGACGGTGAGGAAGCGCCGACCACCGAACCGTCGTTCGTGCCTGGGAAAGTGACCGAAGCGTTTTATCGCACACTCGCAGGCAATCCACGGTTCAGCTCTTCTGAACTCAATGCGGCCCAAGTGCGATTCCGCACCGACCAGGCCACACAATTCGCGGCAATCACCTACAAGCTTCCTGACGGGACGTTGGTGATCGGATACCGTGGCACTGATGACACGCTCGTGGGATGGCGCGAAGATTTTGACATGTCCTACGCCTATCCCGTGCCGGCGCAACGCATGGCGGCCGACTATTTACGTCGTGTGGCGCAATTGTGGGACGGTCCAATCATGCTCACGGGCCATTCCAAAGGCGGCAACCTGGCCGTGTATGCGGCGATGAATGTGGAAGAACGCATCCAGGACCGCATCCAACGCATTTTCTCGATGGACGGCCCAGGATTCCCCTCAGGTGTGGCATCGAGCAAAGAGTATGCCGCAATCGTCGACCGCATCACGAAGGTCATGCCTGACTCGTCAATCATTGGCCTGCTGATGACAATGCCACAACGCGAACACCACATCATCGTCAAATCAAATGTGGATGGCATCATGCAGCATTCCGGATTCAATTGGCTGACCAAGGGAGACCAATTTGACACAGTACCTGAGCTCTCCCCCAAATCCCAGCAGTTTTATGCAGACATGAACCATTGGCTCGACACCAATCCGCCCGAACGCATCGAGCGCGGAGTCGCCGCATTGTTCCGCGTATTGGAAGCTTCAGGCCATGAGCGACCATCACAAATCGCCACAAGCGGATTGGGTCAGATACCCGACATGCTCTCGGAATTCGTGGGGTTGGATAGCGATCAACGCAAGGTAATTATGCAAGTCATGGGCATGATCATGGGCGCTGCGCTCTCCCACAATCCCGACGTGAACCGATCAGCTGGCGCAGAGTAATCAGTGCCTTACACACCATCATGCATGGCTATGCAATAATTTGCATAGCCATGCATGATGCCACGATGAAACAACGCTTGTCAACAGGTTGGCTCACAGTCGCATAGCATCGCCAACAGCTGATAGCACATTGCCCAGTAAACTGGTCTCAAAAGGAGAAACTGATGCCAAGACCACGTCGCGATTCCCACATGCTCCCTGCCAAGGAGAGGATGGAGAACGCTTTCTGGGAGCTGTTGGCCGACCGCGAATACCATAGGATTACCGTAACCGATGTGGTGCGCATGGCCGACGTGAACCGCAATTCGTTCTATTACCACTTCTCTGGACTGCCCGAACTGGCCGACGCCGCCATTTTGCGCGAAGTAGAGAACATACCCCGTCCAGCCACACCACAGGCCCACATGCATTTGCGCCCCGAAACCGAATGGCGCTTCTACTGCACCAGCCTGCTCGAACAGCCCGAACAACGCCGCCGCATCGACCGTTTGGCCTTGTTGACAGGATCGAACAGCGCGCCTGAATTGCGCGAGTCGCTGCGCGACTTCATGCGCCTGACATTCATAAGCCTGCTCGACCTCGACCCCGAAACGATCGACAAGCGCACCAGCATGCTGATCAATTTCTCAGTCGGCGGCCTGATCTCGATCCTGCAGGATTGGGCGGCGATCGACGGCGATATCAGCGTTGAGGAACTCATGGACGAAGACACGGCAATGCTCGTCATGGGCTTGTACATGGCCATGTCCAAAGAGAGCCTGCGCACATACTGGCGTCGCGCATTCGCCACGGAACGCCCGCTGCCCAACTACATCACCGCCTCACTGGCCGCCCCCGCCTATGCCTGACGCGCTGCTGCACAACGTTTCCGATTTCTTCCATAACAATACGGGCAAGATCATTTGGCTTGTCGTCGTATTTTTGCTCGCATTGCTGCTTGCGCGTACCATTACGCGCATCATGCAGCGAGCATTGGCCAAAACGGGTGTGCCCAACGTCTCGTTGTTCGTCAACATTGTACGCATCCTAATCTGGACGTTAGCAGCCACAGCCGTACTGCAACCCGTGTTCGGCGTTAGCCCGACCACCGTGTTCACCGCGTTGGGAATCGGCGGTTTGGCACTGTCACTCGGCCTCAAAGACTGGATTGCGAACATTGTGTCCGGCTTCGACCTGATGGTCGGCCACGTGATCCAGCCTGGAGACGTGGTCACGATTTCGGGCACCACAGGCGTTGTGGAAGACATCACATGGCGTCAAACGATTGTGCGCTCGCGATCGGGCAATACGGTGCTCGTACCGAACTCCGTGCTTAGCACATCGGCGATCGAGAAGCTCAATCCCACCACCGAAGGCTTGGTGAAAGTGCCATTCACGGCCAAATCAGGCACCGATCCCGACAAGCTCAGCAAGGAATTAGCCGATCTTGTGGAGCAGCGCAGCGCGCAATATCTCGATATGGCGATGGCTCCAATTGTAAAGTTCACGGGATTGTCGCCCTACGGCATCACCGGCGAGATTTACGCATTGGCCAAGCAAGGCGTGCAACTGAGCTCACTGGCCGACAGCGTAACGCGCGCCATCGCGCATTGCAGCCTTATTGAGCAAAACATCCAAGCCGACACAACGGCCACCGCGCAACCCCAGAAATAACAATCCTTACACCTGAACCGACCCCACCCAAGGTGGGGTCAGCAGTCAGTCGATGGGCTTCGAACGGGGCGATCGGCGAGCGCAACGGTTGATGCCGGCGAATCCGTATCGTTTTCTGTACCACGCAGGTACAACGACGATACGGGTTTGAGCAAAACTGCAGTTTTCCTGACCACTCTGGTTAGAAGAAACGCAGTTTCCAGCCCAAAAATGCGGTTTTCCTGACCAGGCCGGTCCGGAAAGACGCAACTTCCAGCCCAGAACCGTATCTTTCCTAACCAAGCTGGTCAGGAAAGATACACCTTCGCCGAAGTTGATGGTTGGGGCGGCACGTCCCGGACCGAAACAGGGGGATATTCGCGCGGAATCGATGCCATTCGGGGGTGTCGGAGGTGAGGAGGGAGCGGGAGGCGGGGCCTAGGGTCCAGAGGACGGAGACGGCCATGCCTAGCGCGCAGCCGGCCAATACCTAGCCGGGGTTGATGACGTCGGCGAGCCAACCGCCCACAAGTGCGCCGGCAGGTTCGGCAGCCAACGCCATGATGCGCTCGGCCGACCTGCGCGGCATCCATGTTCAGCATGCGCACGACGAACACGTAATACACCGCGAAGAAAGCCGCCGTGAACAGATTGAACTGGCTTGCTGAACAGGCCAAGAAAAATAACAACCACTTCGACCCGTAGATTCGTGTCAGACGGGGCGAAGTGGTTGGAGGATTGGGTGCTGCTGCGGAAATAATAATTAACTCATTTGAGAGATGATTGAAAGTGCCGTCAACAGCACGGCGACCACAATGAACATGATCATGCCGACGTTGCCGAACGCGACGGGACCGGCTTGACCCTTCGGCAGCTGTTCAGGAGCCGTGTAGAAAATGAACATGCTGCGTTTGACGATGAGCAATACCAAACCGGCGATTGCGCCACCCATCATGAGCAGCAGATACATCGTGCCGATGGCCGCCCACACGTCCTTGCGTTCCGTGGCCTCGGCAGCCCACGAACTGAGGATGCTGCCGTTGAGGTTGACGAACATGTGCATCGCGATTGTGTAGCGCAAACGGCTCGTGCGCATGTAAATCCAGCCCCACAACAGTCCCAGACCGAACGCGTAGAAGAACTGATAGATGTTGGCGTGGCCCATACCAAAAATAATCGCGGAAATCAAAATCGCGGGTTTCTCGCCAAACCGGCGCAAACGCGAGATGACCTGCTTGCGGAAGAACCACTCCTCCATCAGAGGCGCGGCAATCACAGTGAACACAAGATTGGCCCAGACGCTTTGCGAGAACGTGGTCTCCAATGAGTTCGATGCCTTGCCGCCCGAGACGAGCCCGGCAAGCACAATGCCGATGATATTGCCGCCGTACATGATCGGCAAACACATGAGCAACAATAGGCAAAAACGGCCCGGAGTCATGGAAAATTGTTGCGTCGGCACGGGTTTGGCAGAGCGCATCGTCAGCAAACCCAGCGGCATCGCGATCAAATACAGCACAAAGTCCTGCAGGAACATTGTCAGCCAAATATTGTCAAGATCCGCGTGCGCGGCGTTCAAAGCCAGGATGGCGCCCGTGACGATAACCTGGAACGTCAGCAGCATGACCACGGCACCCAAGGCCACACGGTTGTAGCATGCTTTGGCCGCCACGAGCCGCAGCGGGTCGACCCACGCGGGATAGGCGACCTGCGGGCCGGGCGGAAGTTGGGCGGGTGCAGCGGTCTGAATGGCCGGAGCGGATGGAACAACCGGAGCACCCTGAGCCGCTGGAACCTGGACAGCCGGAGCTGTCTGGGGGTATGCGTGCGCGAATTGGGGCGTGCTTTGGGGCGCGAATTGCGCGGACGGCCGGAGTTGAGGCTGGGGTTGGCAAACTGGCTGAGATTGAGATTGAGGCTGGAACTGGGGCTGATAGGTCAGCTGCGGTTGCCCGTAGGAGACCGGTGGCATGCCAGCGTCCATCGCATCTACTGAGGGTGAGATTGACGGCGAGATTGGAGCCATCGGTTGGTTCGGCAATGGTTGGCCGACCTGCTGAGCTTGACTGAACTGCTGAGCAGCGTCAAACTGCTGAGCCGGGCCAAATTGCTGAGCGTGGCCGAATGGCTGAGAAATTCCGTAAGACTGAGCCGGATTACACTGCTGGGAAGTTCCGTAAGGCTGGGCAAACTGGGCTGCTGGCATGGGTTGCGTAGCTATCGGTTGAGCTGGGAACTGCTCGGGCATCGGCTGCTGAGTCTGCATTGGCTGGCCAAATTGGGTTGGCTGCCCAAATTGGGTTGGCTGCCCAAATTGCACAGGTTGAGCCGGCTGGAAAGGCTGGGCTGGTTGCGTGGGCTGCGGGCCCTGAGCTGGCTGAAGGGGTTGTCCAGCGCCGGACGCCGCAGGCAGACTTTGCTGCGGCGTGGGCTGAGGCATAGGTTGCTGCGGCGTGGGCTGTGCCATCATATAAACCTTGGGTAATCCTAAAAACCTGAAGTGGTCCGGTAATTGTCAGCTATTCAATGAACTAAGAAGGGCATAACTGAAGCCCGACATGGTCCCAATCACGCTGAGCACCATAAATACAATCGAGATGATGATGCCTGCAATGGCCAGGCCCTTGCCCTTGCCGCCGTTCTTGTTGATCTGGTTCAAACCAATGATGCTCAGGATCAGACCAATGAGCGGGAACAGGAACGAGCACACGAATCCGGCAATGGCCAAACCGTTGTACTTCTCTTGCGTATAGGACTGCTGATAGGCCGATTGATTGTAATAGCCCGTCTGCCCTGCCGGCTGCTGCTGGTAGGCGTTCTGTGCATACGGGTTCGGGGCCTGCGGCGCTGGTGCGCCATACGCCGGCTGCTCACCATACTGCGGCTGAGGCTGCTGCGGTTGGCCGTAGGAGGGTCCATTGTTCGGGTTGTAATTTGGTGCGGTCACGTTCTGCTCCTTCACAGTATCTGCAATCAACTGTATGATTGCCCAGCCGTTGTGGACAGTGACAATACTCACGACGCCCCGTCACCGGTCCGTCGCCGATTCATCACCAATACAGCGTCACGCCACTGCCCCATCAACAGCAATACCGTGCCAGTTTACGCGCACGCCCCCGAAACTTACGAAACTTTCTCACTACAGCCGCAGTACAGCCTCACTCAGCTTCAGCGCTGCGCCCCACTCTCGATTGCACCTTCAATCAGCGTCGTGATCAGCTCGCCATACGGCAAACCGCTGGCCTCCCACGCCTTGGGATACATGCTGATCGACGTGAAGCCCGGCATCGTGTTGATTTCGTTGACAATCACATCGCCATCAGCCGTCACAAACGAATCCACACGGCTCAAGCCCATACCGTCGACTGCCTTGAACGCCTTGATCGCCGTTTCGCGCACGCGTTCAAGCACGTCCTCGGGCAAATGCGCGGGCACTTCCACATGGCTGGCCTGCTTATCCATGTATTTGCTGTCAAAATCGTAGAACTGGTCGTCACCCTCGGCACGGCGGTCGAGCACAATTTCGCCAGGCAGACTCGCTTGCACAGGCTGTCCGGCCACAGGGCACAGTACGGCGCATTCAATTTCGCGCGCGTCCACACCTTGCTCAACAAGCACTCGCCAATCATGCTGCGCGGCCTCATACACGGCGGCGGCCAATTGCGCGGCCCCGGACACGGCATCGCCCGCACGGTCCACCTTCGTCACACCGAAACTCGATCCGGCGCGCGACGGCTTGACAAACAGCGGATACTGCAGTCCGGCTTCCTCGACCATGTTCAGCAGCGTCTCACCTTGGGCGGCAAACTGCGTGTCGGCATCAAACGCACGCGTGTCGAGCGTGATGCCGTTGGCCACGGCAATGCCCGCATTGTCAAGCAGCACTTTCGTATAATGCTTGTCCATACTCGCAGCCGACGCGAGCACACCACACCCCACATACGGCACGCCGAGCATCTCGAACAATCCCTGGATCGTGCCGTCCTCACCATTGGGACCATGCAGCACGGGGAACACCACATCGATATGGCCCAACGATTCCAGCGTGCCGTCAGCATTGCGCGCGTAGAATCCGTCGCCGCCCTGGCTCATGTCAAGCACCACCGGACGGGACCCCGGCACCTGCTCCACGCTCGGCAGTCCGGCAGCCAGGTCCCATGCACGCGGGTCCTCGCCATCCACAATCCACACGCCATCGCGCGTGATGCCGATCAGCACGGGCTCGAATCGTTCGGCATCCAACGCACGCAGCACGCTCGCTGTGGAAATGCAGGAAATTGAATGCTCATCGGCCTTGCCGCCATACATGATCGCCACACGCTGCTTTGTCTGGGTCATACTCTGCTCACTGCTCCATTTGGGGATTAGGTTCCGTCAACAGTTCAGTTCCGTCAACAGTTGCGTTCCGCGACCAGTTGCATTCCATCAACGGCTCAGCTCCGCCTACAGCTCGGCTCCATCAACGGCTCAGCTCCGTCAACGGCTCAATTCCGCCGGCCGTTCGTCCGGTCGGGTCGGGAACGAACTTCAGGCACTACACTAGCGCGAGGCCCGTAACCACACACCATTATGGCGTGCAGCCACGGGCCTCGCCGTCACGCTGTTCACAGGGCCGCCCCAGCCAGCACCGGCCGCCGCACCCCGTCCGGCCTTACTCCGTCAGCATCGTCTTCGGCAGCATTTCCGCCAACATCTGTTCGCACGAAATGCCGTCGTTCAGCACATGCTGCATCGCCTTGGCCAGCGGCGTGTCCACGTGGTACTTCTTGCCGAGCTCCACCACAGCCGACGCCGTGGCCACACCCTCGGCCACGCCGTTCGACACCTTCGTGGCTTCCTCGACGCTCAAGCCCTTGCCAAGGTTGGCGCCGAACGTATAGTTGCGGCTCAGCGGCGAGCCGCAGGTGGCGATCAGGTCGCCCACGCCGGCCAGCCCGTTGAACGTTTCGGGCATTGCGCCCGCAGCCGTGCCCACGGCCTTGATTTCGGCCAGGCCACGCGTTTCGACCATGGCCGCCGTGTTCTCGCCAAAGCCCGCGCCGTGCACCATGCCGACGGCCAGCGCCACGACGTTCTTCAACGATCCGCACAGTTCCAGCCCGATCACGTCGTACGTTGCGAACGCATGGAAATAGTCGGTCGTGCACAGCTTGGCGAACGCTTTGGCGTTTTCGATTTCTTCGCACGCCACAACGGTTGCCGCAGGTTCGCGCGCGGCCACCTGCTTGCTCAGGTTCGGTCCCGACACGGCCAGGAAGCGGTTGGCCGGTAGGTCGAGCACCTCGCTGACAACCTGGTCCATGCGCTTGCCCGTGCTCTGTTCAATGCCTTTCATCAGGCTCACCACGCCCGACGTCTCTTCAATCAGGTCCTTGAACGGTTCGAGGGCCTCGCGCGCATGCTGGGCCGCGATCGCCACGACGACGTAGTCGGCTCCCTTCACAGCTTCGGCACGATCGCCCGTGGCCGTCATGTTGGCCGGCAGCTGCTTGACCGACGGCAAACGCACAGGATTCGTGTGCTGGGTCGCGATGGCTTCCACAATTTCGGGTTCAATGGCCCACATCATCACATCGTTGCCCGCGTCGGCCAATACCTGCCCGAACGCCGTTCCCCATGCACCGGCTCCGAGCACCGTCACTTTCGCCATGTTCACTCCTTTTCGGGCCGCACGCCCTTGTTGGCATTGCCACTTCCAGCATTCTATGGCGCGCCACGGCCGTTTCCGGCTTTTGCGCTGCTGGCATCCTTGAATTGAGATTAATCTGTATTTCCGCTCATGCCACACGGGCTTTCCTAACCCGCATGCCCACGCCTCACTGCTGGTTTTGCGCACCCTGTTCTTCGCGCGCGGCAATCTGCGCATCGGTCACGAACGGCTGTTCTTCGGGCACTTCACTCATCGAGCGGTAGTCGAAGAACCCCGCAGGACGTTCAACGCCACGGATGTCGGCCATGATGTCGGTCATGCGCACGCGCACACGACGCGTCAGCTCGTCGGCGTATGCGACAGGCGGCTCATCACCCCACGTGTCTGCATCGGCCAGCAAATCCGAGTAATCGAGCTGCGTGTCGATGCACATGACCACGTTCTTCTTGGGCCATGGGAACCAATGGTTGATGCTGGCCGCTCCCCATGTCACGGCGCAGTACAGCGGAATCGTTTTGCCCAAACGGCGCGAAGCCTCAAGCGCAATGAAGCCCACACCGTTCTTCATGCTCATCGGCCATTTCTTCGGGTCACGCGTCACCGTGCCCTCAGGCCACACGGTCAAAGGCCGGCCCGACGTCAGGATTTCAATCGACGTCTCTTCAATCGCGCGCGCCTGGCCTGCGCGACGTTTGACGGGCTGCATGCCCACGAGTTGGAACCATTTGCCAATAATCGGCCATTTGGCCATTTCAGCTTTGGCCATATAGCGCGGGCGGCGTCCCAAATGGAACTGTGCGCACATTGGCATAAACACGTCGAACTCGGTCACATGCGTGGCCGCGCAAATGTAGACGCCCTCTTCGGGAATGTTGTCCAATCCCCACGCGAGCGGCTTGCAGCTACGGCGGATCACCCACGAACATGCGTCAAGCAGCATCTGCGTGGCACGCGGATGCTGCGCCTGGATTTCAGTGGGATGGATTTGGCGATGCGGACCGGTCGGCAGCGCACGCGTCGGATCGACGAGCACATGTTCTTTGGCCAGACGAGCGACCTGCTCATCACTTAACGGCTTGACGGCCTTGCGCGGCGACGGTTTACCTTTGGAACTCATACCCCCATTGTGCCGCAACCCGTGTTCAGCGGCGTTCAGCAACAGCCACACGCATACAAAAACCCGGTGTACACCAACAACAGTGTGCACCGGGTTGCAAGATTCACGCGAATTTCAGTCGACGCGAGCGCCAAGCGCTTCAAGCTTGCCACGGAAATCGGCATAGCCACGGTCGATCAGCGAAATGCCATGCACGTTCGATGGTCCGCTGGCTGCGAGCGCGGCAATCAGATGGCTGAATCCGCCACGCAGATCGGGCACGTCAATGTCGCGGCCTTCCAGCGGCGTTTGGCCGAAGATCACGGCTGAATGCTCGTAGTTCTTTTGCTTGAATCGGCATTCGAGCGAGCCCAGGCATTCTTTGTACAGCTGGATCGTGGCGCCCATTTGCACGAGCGGTTTCGTGAAGCCGAAGCGGTTCTCGTACACGGTTTCGTGCACGATTGACAAGCCTTTGGCTTGTGTCAATGCGACGACGAGCGGCTGCTGCCAGTCGGTCATGAAGCCCGGGTGCACGTCGGTTTCAATGGCCACAGGCTTCAAATCGCCGCCTGGATGCCAGAAGCGGATGCCCTCGTCGGTGATGTCGAATTCGCCGCCGATTTTGCGGAACACGTTCAGGAACGTGACCATTTCGGGCTGTGTGGCGCCTTTGACGAACACGTCGCCATGCGTGGCCAACGCGGCTGAAGCCCAGGATGCGGCTTCGATGCGGTCGGTCAGCGCCGTATGCGTGTAGCCCTTGAGTTCTTTGACGCCTTCGATGCGGAACGTGCGGTCGACGTCGATCGAGATGATCGCGCCCATTTTTTGCAGCACGTTGACAAGGTCCATGATTTCGGGTTCGGTGGCCGCACCCGACAGTTCCGTCTTGCCTTCGGCTTGCACAGCGGCCAGCAGTGTTTGTTCAGTGGCGCCGACAGACGGGTAGGGTAGATGGATTTTGGCGCCATGCAAACCGTTGGGCGCGGTGATGTGGATGCCGTCTTCATGGTCTTTGTCGACTTTGGCGCCGAGTTTGCGCAGCGTTTCAAGATGGAAGTCGATTGGGCGTCCGCCAATGTTGCAGCCGCCGAGCGCCGGAATGAACGCTTCCCCCAGGCGGTGCAGCAGCGGGCCCGAGAACAGGATCGGGATGCGTGACGACCCCGACAGCGTGTCGACGTCGGCCACGTCGGCCAGTTGCACGTTCGACGCGTCAATCGTCACAATGCCGGCATCGCCATCCACGTTGACGTTGACGCCATGCAAACGCAGCAAATCGGAAACAACGTGCACATCGCGGATTTCCGGCACGTTTTTGAGCACTGATGTGCCTGGCGCAAGCAGGGCCGCCACCATGGCTTTGCTGACGAAGTTCTTGGCGCCGCGCACCTTGATGGAGCCGTTGAGCGGGATTCCACCCTCAACATGCAACACATCATCCTTGTTTTCCACCACGTACCTCTTTCACAAGCAAGCGAGTTCCACTATGCCTTACAGCCAAAGACCCAATTCTATTCCATGCCATGCTCAAGGCATGCCACAACGCCCGTCATGCAGGCCAATGCCAAGGCGGCTGCGCCGGCACCCATTGCCTATGCACTTTCCTTGCGGCTAAACAACTGGTTTCTTCATGGTTCCTTCAGGATTCGTTTTCTACGATGCCCGTAAAGAACACCCTATGGGGTGGGATGCGCGGGGTCGCATTCACGCCGCGCCAAGCCGCCCCAGACCATTTGACAAGCCTTTGGCAAGGAGGGCAAAGCATGACCACTGTCGCTGTTATTGGCTGCACTCACGCAGGAACATTCGCCACCACTTCGATTTTGCAGCACCACCCTGATTGGCAAGTCCACGTGTTTGAACGCAACGCCACATTGTCGTTTCTGTCGTGCGGCATCGCATTGTGGGCTGGCGGCCATGTGTCGGACCCGAAGAAAATGTTCTATTCGTCGCCTGAGCAGCTTGAGCAGCTTGGCGCGTCCATGCATATGCGCACTGACGTGACCTACGTCGACGTGAACGCCAAGCAGCTCGAATACAAGGACCTTGAAACGGGCGACACGCAAGCCTTGCAATTCGACAAGCTCGTCGTGACCACGGGTTCACGCCCCGTGATTCCGCCGATTGAGGGTGTCAACGGCAAGCGCGTGCTGCTGTGCAAGACGTGGGATGATGCTGTGCGCATCAAGGAAACGGCTTCACAAGGCAAGTCTGTCGTCGTGATTGGCGCGGGCTATATCGGTGCCGAACTGGCCGAGCAGTTCAGCACGATCAATATTCACACGACGCTCGTTGACGGCGCTGATCGTGTGCTGTCGAACAATTTCGACAAGCTGATCACCGACCAGGTTGAGGCCAAGTATCGCCAGCATGGCGTGAAACTTGCGCTCGGCCAGAAGATTACGAAGTTTACCGAGACTGAGGATTCCGTCACCGTTGTCACTGAGAAGGGCGAGTATACGGCCGATTATGCGATCATGGCCGTGGGGTTCCGTCCGAACACTGATCTTGTGCGCGACCAGATTGACACGCTGCCCAATGGTGCGATCGTGACCGACGAATACATGCGCGCGTCGAACCCCGACGTGTTCGCCGCCGGTGACTCGGCCGCTGTGTTCTACAATCCGACGGGCCGCGAGGACTATATTCCGCTGGCCACCAACGCCGTGCGTCAGGGTCTGCTCGTTGGCGCGAACATTGAAACGCCCACGCGCAAATACATGGGCACGCAGGCCACAAGCGCCGTGCAGCTCTACGATTTGTCACTCGCCGCGTCCGGTTTGACGCAAGGCGGCGCGGCTGTGCGCGGCGTCGACACCGTCTCGACCGAGCTCGTTGAGGATTACCGCCCCGCGTTCATGCTTTCAACAGCTCCCGTCACGTCGATCCTGACGTGGGATCCCAAGACGCGCGAAGTCAAGGGCGGCCAGTTCTGCTCGACCGTCGACATTTCGGGTGCTGCGAACGTCACATCGATGGCGATCCAGTCGAAGTTCACGATTGACGACCTGGCCAACGTCGACTTCCTGTTCCAGCCCAACTTCGACCAGCCGATCTATTTCGTCGGCGCTGTGGCCATGAAGGCTTGCGCTATGTGATTTCCGACGTGCCAGGCGTGCTCGCGTGACCGCACTACCAACAGTTGAGGGGCTGTACCTGCAATAGGTACAGCCCCTCAGTGCATCAGCCACGTCTCACTGCGTGGCCCAGCTCATTTCAGCGTTCGGACAGCGGTCCGGCCCACTCCTGGGGCTCAGGTTCGCGTGCCGACTCGATCTTCTCGCCAGGCTCGCTCAATACCGGGATCGTCTTGGGTTTGAACGGGAAACGTTCGGCGCGCATACGCTCGTATGCGGCGATTTCGTCCTCATGCTGCAACGTCAGGTCAATGTCGTCATAGCCGTTCATCAGACGCCAGCGCACGTAATCGTTGACTTCGAACGGCAGCGTCACGTCACCGCACGTCACCGTACGCGCTTCAAGATCGACGGTCATCTGACGGCCCGGTTCTTCCTCAAGCAGCTTCCAGAGCAGTTCCACCGATTCTTGCGGCATGATCGCCGCCAGCACGCCGTTCTTCGCCGTGTTGCCGTAGAAAATGTCGGCGAAACGCGAGGCGATCACGACGCGGAATCCGTAGTCGTGCAGCGCCCACACGGCATGTTCGCGCGACGAGCCGATGCCGAAGTCCGGTCCGGCCACAAGGATGCTGCCGTCGGCATATTCAGGCTGGTTCAGCACAAAATTCGGGTCACGGCGCCACGCATAAAACAGTGCGTCGTCAAATCCCGTACGCGAAACGCGCTTCAAAAACACAGCTGGGATGATTTGGTCTGTATCGACATTCGAACGGCGCAGCGGAACGCCCGTGCCCGTCAACGTGGTGAGTTTGTCCATAATGGTTCCTTGGGTGGGTTATACAGTCTGGTGGGGCTAACGTCGGTAGGAATGGTCACGGAGCATCTACAGAAATAACAATATTGTTATTTCTGCAGCACCCTCCATGCCGTTGAAGAACTCACAAATCAGCCGGCGAGCTGATGGTGCCGCGCACGGCCGTGGCGGCCGCGACCTGCGGCGAGGCCAGATGCGTACGCGAGCCCTTGCCCTGACGGCCCTCAAAATTGCGGTTCGATGTGGAGATGCTGCGCTCGCCGGGCACGAGTTTGTCGGGGTTCACGCCTAGGCACATCGAGCAGCCGGCGTTACGCCACTCGGCTCCGAAATCCTTGAAAATCTGGTCGAGGCCCTCCTGCTCGGCCTGTAGGCGGATGCGCGAGGACGCCGGCACAACAAGCACGCGGTGGATCGAGTCGGCCTTCTTGCGGCCCTTCATGATCTCGGCCGCGGCACGCAAGTCTTCAATGCGGCCGTTGGTGCACGAACCGATGAACACCGTGTCCACAGCGATGTCTTTGATCTTCTGGCCCGGCGTCAAGCCCATGTATTCGATCGCATGCTCGGCGGCCGTACGCTCGGTGGCGTCGGCGATCGATTCGGGATCGGGAATCGACGCGCTGATCGGCAGGCCCTGGCCCGGGTTCGTGCCCCAAGTGACGAACGGTTCCAAATCTTCAGCCGTGATCACGACCTCGGCGTCGAACGTGGCGTCGTCGTCGGTGCGCAGCGTGCGCCAATACTCGACGGCCTGGTCCCACAGCTCGCCTTGCGGGGCGTGCGGACGGCCCTTGAGATATTCGAACGTCGTCTCGTCGGGAGCGATCATGCCGGCACGTGCGCCAGCCTCAATCGACATGTTGCAAATCGTCATGCGCGCGTCCATTGACAGCTGTTCGATCGCCTTGCCGCGGTATTCGAGCACATAGCCTTGGCCGCCGCCCGTGCCGATCTTCGCGATGATTGCGAGGATGATGTCTTTGGCCGTCACGCCTTCGGGCAGGTCTCCGTCAATCGTGATCGCCATCGTCTTGAACGGCTTGAGGCTCAGCGTCTGCGTGGCCATAACGTGCTCGACTTCGGACGTGCCAATGCCGAACGCCAGTGCGCCGAACGCGCCATGCGTCGAGGTGTGCGAATCGCCGCAGACGATCGTCATGCCAGGCTGCGTCAGGCCGAGCATCGGCGCGAACGCGTGCACAATGCCCTGGTCGGCGTCGCCAAGCGGATGCAGGCGCACACCGAACTCCTGGCAGTTGCGCTCAAGCGTTGTCAACTGCAACGCGCTTGTTTCGTCGGGATTCGGCATGTCAATGTCGACCGTCGGCGTGTTGTGATCTTCGGTCGCGATCAGCTGGTCGAGATGGCGTGGCGTGCGGCCGGCAAGACGCAGTCCTTCAAAGGCCTGCGGGCTGGTGACCTCATGCATCAGCATCAGGTCGATGTAGAGCAAGTCGGGAGCCCCCTGCTCCCCTTGCACTACGAGATGGTCTGCCCAGACCTTTTCGGCGAGTGTCATGCCCATGACGGGAACCTCCTTGATACCCTCTTGATACCCTGACGACTTGTAGTGACGTGTCAACGTCGGTTGTGCAGCCGTGGTGCAGCACGTGATTGACAAATTTCATTGGATGCGGCCACCCCCACGCAGTGGCGCACCAGAGCCGTTCGCCAAGCCCTGACGAGGGAATCGTCACGAGCCTTGCGCAACGGTGTGTCTCATGCTGATTGTCTAGAGTATGAGGCGAGCCGAGAGGGTCCCATAAAAGCGCCGACATGTGAGACACGGGGGATTCGTAAAGAAAGCGTGAAGGCTGGCAATCTGCGCAAATTCTTTGCAGAAACAGTTGCAGCCGCTCTATTCCAACGTTTTAGGGGGTAAATATCGCACATCGACGTTCCGACGACTTTGCATTTCATTATGTGAGATGCAATAATCTGGAACCATGACTACTACGCTCAACGCGAAGACTCAATCACCTGTTCAGAGGGATGCGACCATGACTAAAACCAATGAACCTGCTTCCATCGTTCCCGACAGCGAAATCCATTCGGGCGTCGGCGTGCTTGACAAGACTGTCAAGATTCTTGACGCGCTGGAATCAGGACCGGCCACGCTTGGCCAGCTCGTGACGACCACGGGCCTGGCTCGGCCCACAGCCCATCGTCTGGCCATCGCCCTTGAACGTCACCGTTTTGTATTGCGTGACCAGCACGGACGTTTTGTGCTCGGCTCACGCTTCGCCGAGCTGGCAGCCGCCGCCGGCGAGGACCGTCTGCTCGGCGCCGCCGGCCCGATCCTGCAGACACTGCTGGACCGTACCGGTGAATCGGCGCAAATTTACCGCCGCCAAGGCGAGCAGCGCGTCTGCATCGCCGCTGTGGAACGTGCCAGCGGTCTGCGCGACTCGATACCTGTTGGCGCGATGCTCTCGATGGAAGCCGGTTCGGCCGCCCAGATCCTGTTGGCTTGGGAAGATGCCGAACGCATCCACCAGGGACTGCGCCACGCCAAGTTCACGGCCACGAAGCTCGCCGCTGTGCGCAAGCGCGGCTGGGCTGAATCGATCAACGAACGCGACGAGGGTGTGTGCTCGATTTCCGCTCCGATTCGCAATGCGTCGGGCCAGGTTATCGCCGCTATCTCGATCTCGGGCCCTTCGGGCCGCATGGGCGCCAATCCAGGACGCCGCTACGCACCGCTCGTGATGGCCGCCGGCAAGTATTTGACCGACGCGCTCGTCAAGGCCAGTGCCGCGCGCTGACCCTTCTCAGCGGATCGCCTGAGCGCGAGCCGCTAGAGCGTGTAGTCCTCTCAACATCACTGATGCCACGCCTCATTGCCGAGGCGTGGCATCAGTGTGTATTGGGGGCCAGTGTGTATTGAGGATCAGTGTGTATTGAGGATCAGTGTGTGCAGGCGTTAACGGCCTTTGGTTTCGGATGGGATGAACAGGCGGCGCAACCGCGCGAACAGGCCGGGCTTATGCAACAGGTCAATGCCTTCGCTCTCAGGCTTCGACGCACTCGTCATGCCATAGGCATAGGCCTTCTTTGACGACGGTTTGCCGACGAGCTCGCCAAACTCCAGCAGCTGCGACCTGGGGCTGAACGGGTGACGGATGTCGAATTCGAGCAGACGCGCCGCACGTTTGGCTGGAACGGGACCATACGAGCCAAATCCGCATGTGGGTGTGGCAATCAGTCTGATGCCATGCACCAGACCGTCAATGGCATTGCGATGGTCGTGACCAGCGGCCATCGCGAAGTAGGAGCGGGAATCAACAAGCAAATCAAACTCACCGCAGTCCACGTCGGGACAGCTGATGCCCTCCCCCACAAAACAGCCGGGCTCCACAGCGGCCTCGTCGAGTACATAATATTGACCCGAAAAATTACGGTAGCCCTCCACAGCGTGCGCGGCCGTGCGCGTGGAAGGCTCAAGCAGCTCATAATATTGCGGCACGGGCAGATGCTGGAACACCATCGAGCGCGCGGAATTACCAAACCGCGAGGGTACGTTGTTGAGAAACTCGAGCGCAGCTTTGGATGGCGAACCGTACCCGCCTGCACGCGCGTAATCGCCTGAATCAAGCAGCACCAAGCCGAACACGGTCTTGTGGTCGGGATCAGCGGACGACACAGGCAGCGCGAACGTGCCGGCCTCACACGCGTAGGCGACCTGCTTGGGCAGCGCCGGGACGAGACGCGGCTGCAACGACGGATCAGTGGCGGCAGACTGGGCAGAGGACTGTGCTGCGGACTGTGCGGCGCCTTCGCCGTCGAGCGCGGGAGGTTCGGGGTTGATGCAGCCTGGAAACTCGCGGTAGATCGCGTCCATTTGCGCGTTCGACAGGCCGCATTGGAAGTCGTGGTTGCCATAGGTGACGGCCCACGGAATGCCATATTGGGCGAGCGGGGCCGTGAACTGGCTGATTGTGTCGCGCACGTGAGTGATCGTCAAATCCAAATCGGCCTGCCGCACGTTCGGATCGCGGGGCACGCGGGCATTGCGGCGCGTGGGCCAGCGGCGCTGACGGTAGGTGGCGGCATAAGCCGGATCATAACCGGCGATCTGGTTGCCCGTGAAAATGACAATGTCGGGACGGCTCGTCTTGACAGCCACTTCAATCAGCCGGATCGTGTCTTTGGAAACCTTCGGACCGTCTTGCACATCGGCGAGCTGCAGCACGCGAAACTTGCCGGAATGGTGGAATTGCAGACGCCCCAAGCGTGCGGAGACAGACAGCACACCCGGTTGTGGTTCAGCAATATGTTCGGTCATAGTCCCCTACTGTAGTGCAAGCGCGCGCATGTCACAGCACGGGAGCTACGCGACGGGGATGGTTATGGCGCACATCTACGTCGTGGTCCCCGGAACCGTATCGTTTGTGTACCACGGTGGTACGAAAACGGTACGGATCGGGTTGTTGGGGAGCGCAGGTGTGTTGTGGTTGTACCACGCTGGTACAAAACACGGCATATATAGGGGGTGTGGAGGGAAAGAAACGTGGGGAAACCTGATGGTCTGCACCGCGGTTGCGCTGGATGGACCCGTGGGTGGTAGGGGCAGGCAGCTGGAGTTGGTAACCTTGCAAGCCGGGTGGCAGCGGAAAACAAAAAACCCTCGCAACTGCGAGGGTCATTGGCTGGGATGCCTGGACTCGAACCAAGAATGGCTGAACCAGAATCAGCTGTGTTGCCAATTACACCACATCCCAATTTGGCATGTCCATCAACGCGGAGCCATATGGAACCGTGTGGTGAACGAGTACCTCCAACCGGATTTGAACCGGTGTTGGCGCCGTGAGAGGGCGTAGTCCTAGACCGCTAGACGATGGAGGCATCTTCGTTGCTCCGTGGGGCAACGAGTAAGTAATATACGCGGTTCCTTATGTGAGCGCAAATCCCGGCGTGTCGCGCTGTTTTCAGCGGGTCGGAACGCCAACGACCGGCGAGCATTGCGGCATACGCCGCGCAGCTTCACCGGTCGTTAGGCAATCAATAAACGGAACAGTACCGCTCTCAGCCTGAAATCTTCAGTCCTGAAATCTTCAGCCCTGGATTTCAGGCAAGTGCTCGAGCAGGTTCTTCAAGCGAGCCATTGAGACGGGCTTGCCAATAATCTCCATCGACTCGAACAGCGGCGGAGACACGCGACGTCCGCTCATGGCCACACGAATCGGGCCGAATGCGAGACGCGGCTTGTACCCGGCCTCCTCAATCAGCGTCTTGTTCAGCGTCTCATGCAGGTTGTCGGTCAGCCACTGGTCTTCAGGCACAGCATCGAGCGCGGCGATCGCAGCCGTCAGCACCTCGCCGGCCGTGGCCTTGAGCTGCTTCTTGGCGTCATCCTCAGGCGCAATGTACTCGGCATCCGACAGCAGCGAACCCACCATGCCAGACACCTCACCGAGCAAGCGCACACGCGTCTGCACGAGCTCGGCCGAAGCCGTGAGCACTTCGCGCTCGCGGTCGGTCAGCTCATCCCACGTGGCGGCCGAAACGACGCCGTCGCGGAACAGGTACGGCACCGAACGGTTCAGGAAGTCCTGCGGCTCAAGCATGCGGATATGCTCGGCGTTGATCGCAATGGCCTTGTCAATGTCGAAACGGCCCGGGTTGGCCTTCACGTCGCGCACATCGAACGCCTTGACCATCTCGTCCATCGAGAAGATGTCGTTGTCGGGAGCGATCGACCAGCCGAGCAACGCCAGATAGTTGAGCAGGCCTTCCTTGATGAAACCGTGGTCGCGATGCAGGAACAGGTTCGATTCCGGATCGCGCTTGGACAGCTTCTTGTTGCCCTGGCCCATCACATACGGCATGTGGCCGAACACGGGCATTTCCTTGGCCACACCAAGGTCCATCAGATAACGGTAGAGCACAATCTGGCGTGGCGTGGAGCTCAGCAGGTCCTCGCCGCGCAGCACAACGTTGATGCGCATCATCGCATCATCCACAGGGTTCGTCAGCGTATACAGCGGATCACCGTTCGGACGCACGATCACATAATCAGGCACGGAACCGGCCTTGAATTCGATGCGGCCGCGGATCAGGTCGTCGAACACGATGTCTTCGTCAGGCATCTTGATGCGGATCGCGGGCAGACGGCCTTCCTTGCGGAACGCTTCCTTCTGCTCCTCGGTCAGATTGCGGTCGTAGCCGTCGTAGCCGAACTCCTTGGGACGGCCCGCAGCCACGTTGCGCTCGGCGATTTCCTCCGGCGTCGAGAACGATTCATACGCATAGCCAGCATCCAGCAGCTGCTGGGCGACTTTCTGGTAGATTTCACCGCGTTCCGACTGGCGGTATGGGCCGTCAGGGCCGCCCACGTTGATGCCCTCATCCCAGTCGATGCCCAACCATGTCAAGGCGTCAATGATCTGGTTGAAGCTTTCTTCGGAATCGCGCTGCGCATCGGTGTCTTCAATGCGGAACACGAACGTGCCATCGGTGTGACGTGCTTCAGCCCAGTTGAACAATGCCGTACGCACCATGCCCACGTGCGGGATGCCCGTTGGTGAAGGGCAGAAACGCACACGCACGTTCTGGGGCAGTGCGGGCTTGTCGGTGGAAGGTTCTGTTGTTGTGATGTTGGCCGTATCGGCCATTTCAGCGTCGCTCATACGCCCCATTGTTGCGCCCCATGAGGACGTGCAGCGGCGGGTTGGCACACACGTTTGCCACGCGTGTTTGCGGTGTGCGCCGCACAGTGCATGGCACCGCGCACGATGCTTCTGCGCGACGCCGCTGCACGACATCGCGCGCACAGCACCATAGGGGGCATGCGGCTACAGTTCCACAGTCTTCTTCGTCGGATCATCTTTGACATGCGCGAACTTCGCCGCCAACGCGGCCTTGCTCTTGGCCTCATCTTCCTCACGCGAGCGCTTTTTGGCTTCAGCCGCATCCCACAGCACGTCGTCGCGATGGCGATGCCATTCCGCCACAGCCAATGGCGCGAGCTCTTCGGCCAGCACGCGCGAGGAATCGGATGCCAACGTATCGGAGTTGGGCGTGGCGTACGCGGCAAGCACGCCATGCAAGCGTTCGGGCTTGCAGCACAGTCGCGGCAGGCCCAGCTGCTCGGCGAATTCGTTGACCACGAGCACGAGCGGCACGGCATGGCGCGCGAGTGTTGTGATGCGTTGGTCGTCAGCGCCGCCAATTTCGGCAGTCAGATGCTTGCCAATGCCGCTGACGGCATGCAGCAGCATGTCGGCGACAATCACGAGCAGTGCGAACCGCTGCGCCACCACGGATTGTTCGAGGCTGATCAGCCAATGGCCGTCCGCTTCAACGCGTGTTTGCACATAGGTTTGCGCGTCGCTAAGGAAGTCGGCGATGACTTGGCGTGTATCGTCATCCCAGGCCACTTCGGCCGCATGGGCGGCGTCGCTGTGCGCCAGCATGTCGTCGGCGTCGAACAGCAGTTGCACGTCATGGTCGTCGGAGTATGACGCCATCTGGTCATAGGCGTCATTGGCCGCGGCCAACGCTTCCACCACGCTTTGGTCCACACCGGGGATCGAATCGGCACCTTCATACACGAAGTCGGCGTCGGCGCGCGAAATCTGTTGCCCGCACAGCACTTGCGCAATCATTTGCGTGATGCGCACTTGCAGGTCTTCGCCGTATTTGGCGTCGTTATCGAGCTGTTCGGCCTTCGTCAACGGCCACAACGCCATCAGCTCGGCCGCGGCATGCGCAGCCTCTCGCAGCGCTGGAATTGCGGCAATCTGCTCTACTGAGCCATCTGACAACTGTGTCATAATCATCCTCCTGCCGCACATCCCATGCGCATGCACAATCAGCACAATCAACGCCTATTCTAACGGTCTTCGTGCGGTATCAGGCCACCATTCGTTCAGCGAACGTCCTTGGCCGGATCGAAATAGGCGATGCCGAGCACGGCATGCGAACGCGCATCGAATGTGATCGACGTGATTGAGGCGAGCGCCGTTTTGCGCAACAACATGTTGTGTTCCGGACGCCCCGTTTCGAGCATGTGCCGGTACGACCAAATTGGGGATTCATGTGAGACGACGATGATTTGCTGCCCCGCGAACTCGTCGACCTTTTCCATGGCGAACGCATGCACGCGCGCCGCGATTTCGCGGTAGGTTTCTCCCCAGCTTGGTTTCCACAGGTTGCGCACGAGTTTGAGATTGTCTTTGCGCCAGAGCGCCCCTTCACCGTAGCCGATGCGCTTGCCCCGGAACTCGTTGCGCGCTTCGATGATGCGTTCATCGGTCACGAGTTCAAGCGCTTGTTCGCCGCGCGCCTCGCGCACGGTGTTCAATGGCGCAAGGATTTCCGCGGCAGTTTCGCGCGTGCGTTCGAGCGGCGAAGAGAATACGGCGACCGACGTGTTCAGTTGCGGGCTGTCGGCGATGAAACGGCCGGTGGCTTGGGCCATGCGCTTGCCGACTTTCGACAAATGGAACCCTGGGAGCCGCTCATAGAGCAGATGGTCGGGGTTCTCCACCTTGCCGTGCCGAACAAAGTTGATTGTGGTGGCTGTCATATGCGCTCCTTTGGCAATTTGACAATCTGCCAATTTGACAATCTGGCTATCTGCCAACTTGGCAATCGGTCATGCTGATCTGCCCACCACCTTAGCCAACGTGGCTGAATCTTGGTTCACCACCCAGCCCAAAACACACGACCCCCTTACACAACTCTGCGAACATGCCATTTGTATCATGATTTACCAAAGTGCTAGGCTAAGCTCAAGCTGGCCACACAACACTCGTGGCACCGGTGACAATCTTCAAGAATCCCCTACCCCACTTTCCCAATTCGAGGCCGCTCGTGAGCAACTCATTCGTTTCAGGAATCAAGGACGTTGGCAACCGTCTGTTTGGCGGTTACGCCAAACTGCTGCGCATGCCGCACACGGCGCGTTTCACGTTCGGCGCTGTCATCGCCTGCATGCCCTACCCGATGGTCGGCATGACGATCACGATTTGCGTGCAGTTCTATTACCACAACTACACGCTGGCCGGCTCGCTGACGGCCGTGCAAGCCATTGCAGGCGCCATTTTGAGTCCTGTGCTCGGCATTCTCGTGGACCGGTTTGGCCAACGGCGTGTGTCGATTCCGCTCGTGATCATCTGGCTGATTGCGGCCATGTCGATCATTACATGCATCAAAGCGCATGTGGCGCCTTGGATACTGTTCTGCATCGTGCCGTTCCTGGCTTGCGTGCCACCGTGGGGAGCGATGAGCCGCGCACGTTGGACGAACCTGCTCAAACATGACCGTGAAGGCATCAACCGCGCGATGAGCTTGTGCAGCGTGGCCGATGAGGCGATGTGGGTCATCGGCAATCCGCTCGCCTCGATTCTGGCTGTGATTTCCGGCTTGCTCGCGTTCTCGTTCACGGGGGTGTGCGTGATCATTGGCGCGCTGATGTTTTTGACATGCGTGTCGACCGAACCCGCCAGTCAGACCGAACTCGCACGTGCCGAAGGTATGACGCGCAAAACGTTCCGCGAGCACGAAAACGAGAAAGCTGAACAACTCAAGGCCGACACGGCCCGCCAAGATGCTGAAGCGCAGGCGCGGGCCCAAGGTTTGGACGAGGCTGCGGTCACAGCCGCCGGCGAGCAAGCATGGCAGCAATCGCGTGAACAATCGCACAGCGGCCGCAAGGAGTCGATTTTTGGTCCCGGTTTGCTGGCCGTATGCGTCACATGGTTCGGTTTGGGCGCATTCCAATCGGCTGCGGGCATCTCAATCATTGCGTTCGCCACGGAAAGCGGCCAAAAACAGCTGACGGGCTTTGTGTTCGCCTGTTTTTCGATCAGCTCGCTGACAGGCGCGCTGATTTATGGCGCCAAAAATTGGCAAATCGCACTCTACAAGCGGTTCTATTTCTGCCTTGCCGTAGTCAATCTCGGTATTGGCACGTTCCTGTTCGCCAAGCATTTGTGGGTCATCATGATCATTTATTTGATCATTGGCGTATGCCAGGCGCCCACGTGGATCAACGGCAACCAGATCATGCTGCATTTGGTGCCGCAATCACGTTTGACGGAAGGCATGGCTTGGATGGGCGCTATGAACAGCATCGGCGGTTCGGCCGGTTCGGCTGTGGCCGGCATGTTCATCGACCGCAACGGGTCGCAGGGCGGTTTCGCTGTGGTCACGACGCTCGCTCTCGCGTCGCTGGCCGTTGCGCTCATCGGCTTCCGCCAGATCAAGATCAGTACACAAACGCCCGTGCTGACCGAGATTGCTCTCGACGAGCCCGAGCGTGAGGAGTTGCGTGAAGTTGCGGCCATCGATCCGGCCGTGCAGGCCAACAATCCCGACACGAGTTTCGACCCGCGTCACGTTGAACAGCGCTAATTGCAGTGCCAGCAGATCAGCAGATCAGCGGGTCAAACAATCAGCAGCCCAGCGGCACCCTCACGTTGCTCACGCTCGTGTCGCTTCACGCGGCGTTGATTTCAGTGCCAGCCCTTCGGCGTGTGTTCAATCGACCACATGCCGATGCGGTGCGCGAGGCTGCGCTCCCACTTGGCTTCGAGCTCTTCTTCCGTATAGATGTTGCCCTTGCGCTGCAGTTTGGCCATCATCGCCGTATGCGTGTCGTCAAGGAAGATCTTGCGGATCACAAAGTTCCACACGGCCACGATGAATGTGGCGATAATCTTGCCGACGTTCGTGCGCAGCACGTATTCCACATGTTGGGTGATGAACGCATCACGGTTCATGCCGTAGGTTGACAACCAGATGATGCCGTTGTTCATCATCAGGCCGATCACGGCAGACAGCAGGAAGATCAGCACTTCCATCCAACGTGCCATGTCGGGCCTGTGCTTGAACACATATTTCATGCTGGCCAAGTAGTTGAAAATAAACGACAGCGTGAACGAAATCGTGCTCGCGATCACGTTATGCATGTGGAGGAAAATCACGAGCAGGTTCAGGATGCCAAAATCCAACAGTGCCGCGATAACGCCGACGACACCGAATTTCAGGATCTGTTCTATGAGTTTGCGCACACATCCATTTAACACGCGCCCACGAACCACGAGACCGTCCACAACTTCACACCTCACCCCCCTTCATCCCTATTCACCCGCCATCTTCCACATCTCTCACATCCTCTACACGCGCCTCTCCATCCCCATTTCCCGTATTCGCCCGGCTGCCGCCCATTTACGCCGTGCACGCCCGCGCACTCCTCTCGCAGCACCAACTTCCAGCACACTTGGCATCCGCTGACTAGACTTGACGATGAACACTTGCGCTCCGTTATGTGGGCGCAAGCTCGACCAAACGTTCTTCAAGGAGGATCCATGCCCGTCATCCATACGCACGTTTCCGTCAAGACGACGAAGGAGCAGCGCGAGGCGCTCAAGTCCATTTACGGCCAGGCCATCACGGCCGTGCCCGGCAAGTCCGAAAGCTGGCTCATGTGCCCGTTTGAAGATGAGATGCCGATCTATTTCGCGGGCGACGACGCTCCGGCCGCGTACATCGAGGTCAACGTGTTCGGCAACAAGGTCGACCGTTCGGCTTGGGAAAAGCTCACGGCCGAGATCATGCAAGGCCTGCACGACGTGCTCGGCATCAACGAGGACCGCACCTACATCCGTTACACAGCCACACTCGACTGGGGCTGGAACGGCTCGAATTTCTAGTTTTTTTATTTCTGCTTGGGGTCCATGGCCGCTGCCGGATCCCAGCCAACACCATGCATACCAAAGCCCGGATGCTTGCAATCCCAAGCATCCGGGCTTTGATTATGCGCACAATGATCGCATCAGACGATCTTCGGCATAGGCGTGGTCAGCGATGTTGTCAAGTTGACATGCACCACACCGGCGCCCGTATGCGGCTCGACTTTCTTGAGCGTGACCGTGCGCTCTTGAACCGGCAACGCATCATTGTCGGTCATCGTGGCCGGCGACTTGACAGCGACGAGCGCCAGGTCGTCAAGGTTCATACCGACCGACTCGCACAATTCTTGAGCCTCAGCAAGCGAGGCTTCAAAACCGGCCTTCTCCACGACGCGCTCAGCAGGCACGCCATAGGCATGCTCGGACACCCAGTTCAGATTGTCGCGCAGTGGCGTGCCACGATGGCTTTCAGGTGTGGCCGGAATGTCTTCAACGCTGACGGCCTCGGCGAAACCGTCGAGCTGCGGAGCCAACGCTTCGCCGCCATCACGGTAGAGGTTGCCAATGATTGGCGTACGGAAGCCCAATTCGTTGGCCGTGGCCTTGAGCCCGTCGACGAGTTCGTCTTCGCCTTCCCACAGGTTAATCAGCGGGAACGTTGGAATGCCAAGGTTTTCAAGACGCTCCACGTGGAATGGATAACGCCATTGCAGATCGGGGTCGTCACGCCAGGTCGTGGCGCGCGTCACGACGATGGCTGCGCTCGGCCACTGGGCGCCGAACTCGCGGCAGGCGATGTCAAGCCACTTCTGGGCGCCCGCATCGGCGCCATAGCCGGCTTCGACGATGACGACGTCATGCAGTGCCGTGGCCATTTCGACGCTGGCCAACGTCGGGATGCCGAGCGACACGTTCGCGAACGGGCCGCCATGCACGTACACGGGAGAACCGTTGACCGTTTCGGTGCGGGCCGGCTTGACGGCGTCGGTCAGGATGTTCGTGATGCGCCACAGGTCCACGAACTCGTTGAACTTGACGCCCTTGCCGTCCTTCGTGCCTGCCGTCATGTTGCCGACGCGCTCGGCCAGTTCATCCATCGAACGCGACAGCACGACAATCTGCATGAGTTCGCAAGTCGGTGTGAGCACGACGCGCTCGGCCACATTGTTCTTGCCCGCATCCACAATCGTGCTGCGCAGCGAGCGCGACGGCACTTCGCTGACGCGCGGTACGAGCACCGTATCGAGCTTGCCTTCGTCAATGGCCTTTTCAGCAAAAGAAACGAGCAGGTTCTGTGCTGCTTCGATTGCGCCCATTTCGCCGCACAGACCCCAGTCGATCAGTTCGGGATGCGTCAGCGACGCTTTGCCGCCACCGGAAGCACCGCCCTTGGAACCGGCGGCCGTAATACCCATGCTGGGCTGGCGCAGCACGGCGGCGGCGTCAATGCCGCGTTCACGCAACGCGTCGATCATCGCGATCGTCGTGGTCGTCTTGCCTTCGCCACGGCTTGCCTTGAGCGGGGTGTCGGCCGTGACCAGCACGACCTTACCGTGCTTGCGAGGCGCATCAGGATTGGACTTGAGATAGTCCAAATATCCAAATGCATCAATCTTGTCCACAAGGCCATAGGGCTTGGTGAAGTCTTCGATTCCGGTCACGGAACATCCTTTCGGGCTGACGGCAATGTTGTCGAAGCCCAGTGTAGGCCACGTGGCGGCAACGGGGGTCAAACGGGCCGCGATGCAAAATGGGAAATACAAAATCTGAACCAGCCCACGCTCAGTGAGCAATCATCTGTTGTTAATTAAATTGACACTCGTGGTCATTTCATCTATTATGGTGTCATGTTGAAGCCTAAAGATGTAGCGGCCCGTCTCGGGGTGAGCGTGAAAACCCTCCAACGTTGGGACAAAGCGGGTATCTTCCCCGCAGCACGCAACCCGCAGGGACGCCGCTACTACACTGAAGAGCAAGTGCTCGCGTATCTGGGGAAAATACAAAAACCCCAGCGACTGCACGTCGCCTACGCGCGTGTGTCCTCGGCCGGGCAGAAAGGCGATCTCGCATCGCAGGTCGCGTTCTTGCGCGACTACGTGAACGCGAAAGGCGTGATACTCGACGACGTGTTCACCGACGTTGGCAGCGGTTTGAACTACAAACGCAAGAACTGGAACCACCTCATCTTCGACCTCATACTGCAAGGTCAGGCCGAAACCGTGTACATCACGTTCAAAGACCGGTTCGTCCGGTTCGGGTTCGACTGGTTCGAGGAGCTGGCGAACCGGTATGGGTGTGAGATTGTCGTGGTGAACAATCCCGACACCAGCCCACAGCAGGAACTCGTAGAAGACCTCATTTCCATCATCCACGTGTTCTCATGCCGCGTATATGGGTTGAGGAAATACAAGAAGCAGGTCGAACATGACCCGCAGCTCACATGCGAGGCCAGTACAGGAGGTGAGCGCAGTGAAAGCGTTTAGAACGGAGCTTCACCCCACCACGGCCCAGCAAGCGGCTCTCACGAGGGC
>NZ_JGYW01000007.1 GCF_000741205.1 Bifidobacterium gallicum DSM 20093 = LMG 11596 | reverse complement strand
CGGCTTGTGGTCATCGACCGCTGGTATCCCAGCAGCCAAATCTGTTCGACCTGCGGGAAGAACACCGGCCGCAAACCGTTGAACGTCAGGGCATGGACGTGCCCCGCGTGCCACACGACCCATGACAGGGACGTGAACGCCGCGAAAAACATCCTCGCCGCAGGGCTTGCGGTGAACGTCTGCGGAGACCAACGCAAACACCACAACAACTAATCACGTTGTAGTGCGAAGCGTAGTCTGTGAAACAGAAACCCTAGGCCGCGAGGCCAAGGAATCCCCCGCCTCTACAGGCGGGGGAGGATGTCAATATGTGACCGAATAGGAATGTTCGGCTTTTTCTCTCAGATCCGCCCTTGGAGCAACTCCCCACCGCATCCCCGGTATCAACGCGCTCGAAGGGCGGTTTCATTTCCCCCTCCACCCTCAATCTCGCCCTCTTTCCGCCCTCAATCTTGTCCCCTTCCACCCTCAATCGTGCCCCCCTGCCGCCCCACACCCTTTTCACTCTCCTCACCTTCTTTCTACTCCCTCACCTTTTCCCTCTCCTTCACCTCACCAATCCTTCACCCTCTCCCGCGCCCAGCCCTTCCGATCCTTTCAGCCCTTTCAATCCGTCCCATCCCCTCATCCGCCGTGGCGGAGAGTACAGATTTTCGTTAAATGCATCTTTTCTGACCACGTTGGTTAGGAGAGACGCGCTTTGGGAACGGAAAATGCAGTTTTCCTGACCACGCCGGTTAGGGGAGACGCAGTTTGGATTGGAAAGTGCTATTTTTCTGACCACGTTGGTCAGGAGAGACGCGCTTTGGGAACGGAAAATGCAGTTTTGCTGACCAGGCTGGTCAGGGGAGGTGCGGTTTGGGAGTGGAAAGTGTAGTTTTGCTGACCACATTGGTCAGGAGAGACGCGGTTTGGGTTGGGAAGAGTGGTTTTGCTGACCACGCGGGGCAGGGGAGGTGCGGTTTGGGTGGGAAAGTGCAGTTTTCCGTACCATGCTGGCGCTGTTCACGGTTTCCGACTCTTTTCCGTCCGCCTCCCTCCCATCCCCCGTTTGCCTATCGAATATCTCAAGCAGATTCCCAGCATTATCGGGTAATAATGGAGCCACTTGTGTGCGCCGCCCAACGAAGACGACCGAAAACGACCGAAAACGACCGAAGACGACGCTTGCCCGCGTACCCGCGCACTGTGCATCCGCACAAGCTGCGCTCCCTGAGTGTCCGCCGCCGCCAACGACGATACGGTGGGCAGCCCCCGCCGGCAGCCGGGTTTACTCCCGCCAGCTGGCCTATTGCCGTATCCGTCCCCCCATTCACCCAACCGGAGCCGACTTCATCAACCACCTCCATTAACCACCTAACCACACTTCACTTAATCAACCAACCCCATCTTTCTCGTCAACCTCAACTCCGCCAGACCCGTTCCCGACTCCGCGCGGCCGCCCCGGCTCGCAAGTCGCCCCCCCGAACGCGGTCGGAAAGACTTTCACTATGGATTTATCCCGCGCCAAGCAGACGCTGCTGGAGAACGACTCCCTGCGTTTTGCCGCTGTCAAGGATTGCGAAATCATCACCGATACTGATTACAGCTTGCGTCCGCTACTCAAACTGCTCGACGCCCACCGCACGCTCGCAGGCTTCACAGCCGCCGACCGCGTGATCGGCAAAGGCGGCGCGCTGCTCTACGTACTGCTCGGCGTACGCACTGTGTACGCGCCGATCATGAGCAGGGACGCGCTCGAAACGCTCGAACGTCACGGCATCAACGCCGACTACGAAGAGCTTGTTCCCACGATTTCCAACTACGCCGAGACTGGCATCTGTCCGATCGAGGACGCCGTGAGCAACATCGACGATCCGCTCGATGCCGAGTCCGCGATCCGCCCCGTCGTCGCCGGCCTCGCCAAAGTCCACTGACCCATCCCGCGCTGACCCGTCTCTTCCCCGTTACACACGGTGTTACACACGGCGCCACTGACCCATCCCGCGCTGACCCGTCTTTCACCGACTCACTCCGCACTGGCAGCCTCGCGCTAGCCAGCGCACCCACTCCTGCCTCTCACCGCGCCTCGCACCTCCCGTCGCCCAGCGTCCCGGCTCACCCCACTCCGGCCCACTCCGCGCTCGCCCGAACCCACCATCTCCGCCCCCGCTTCCTCCCGTCCCCCAATCCCGCTATAATGTCGTCTCGCTGTGCCGAGTTTCCAATCGCCGCATGAGTTGGGAACTTTCTAGGTCCAGCCAAACTCGACTTTTGGCGGATTGGCACGCGTTTCGAGCAGCAAACTGCCGAAACTTCAGGATTGGAGCGGTTGTACGGATCACTGCGGCTCGCTGGGAGCAACACAACCCGTCACCCCGCCCCACAACCTACGCACCGGCATGCGGCGGTGATATGAGGATTATTATGGTGAACGCAATCGAGGCATTCGACGCCAAGCATCTCAAGCCGGCTGAGGAAATCCCGGCCTTCCGTCCCGGCGACACCGTGGACGTGAACGTGAAGATCCAGGAAGGCAACAACTCGCGTATCCAGACCTTCACTGGCGTTGTGATCGCTCGTCAGGGCGCCGGCGTGCGTGAGACGTTCGTGGTTCGCAAGATCAGCTTCGGCACCGGTGTGGAGCGTCGCTTCCCGCTGCACTCCCCGGCGATCGATTCGATCAAGCTCGTGCGCAAGGGCCGTGTGCGCCGCGCCAAGCTCTACTACCTGCGCAACCTGCGCGGCAAGGCCGCTCGCATCGTCGAGCGCCGCGACAACTCCGCCAAGTGAGTTTCGAGCCCGGGTTTGGTCCCGGGCTTTTTTATTTGTATTTCCGCATACCGTTGTGTGGGTGCTGTGCTTGCGGCTGTTGGAATTACCTTAATGTTGCTAGGCTAGTGGGCGGTAATGTGCATGAACCACAAGGAGGCGCGGCAGATGGATCCCGAGCAACAACCCCCGTATGGGGCACAGGAACCACATGCTGTTGCTGCCACGTCTGAACCCAAGCCGGCCAAGTCGGCCAAGAAGCACACTGATGCCTCGTTTGGCCTCAAGGATTTCGCACTGTGGTGTGGCATTCCGATTCTGATCATGGTGCTGCTGCGCGTGTTCGTGTTTGGCATGTATCTGATTCCGTCATCGTCGATGGAAGACACGATCATGCCGGGTGACCGCGTGATCACGTCGCAACTGACGCCACGTTTTGGCAAGATTAACCGTGGCGACATTGTGGTGTTCAAAGACCCTTCGGATTGGCTGCCTGCCGAGAAAACGACTGAAGGCACAGACTATTTGATCAAACGTGTCATCGGTTTGCCGGGCGACGTGGTGGAATGCGCCGGCAATGGCGCTCCTGTCACAATCAATGGTGTGGTCATTGATGAGCAGTCGTATATCAAGCCTGGTGTAGAACCGAGCGCATTTGCGTTCAATGTCACGGTGACTGAAGGCCATCTGTTTGTAATGGGTGACAATCGCGCCAATTCCGCCGATTCGCGCTATCACAAGAACGATGCCGAGAAAGGCCTCGTGCCTATTGCCGATGTGAAAGGCGTCGCATTTTTGCGCTACTGGCCGCTCAACCGCATCGGCTGGCTTAGCGCACACCACGATGTGTTCGCCCACGTGCCTGAACCGAAAACAATCCCTTCCGCCTGAGCCTTCGCAGCCATCAACCACACACGAAGCCAGCGCGCAGCACAAGCAGCACACAGAACCACGCAATGCAAGACGCAAGAAAGCACAAGCGCACGCCAAGCCACCACACAGCAAAGGTCGATCATTCATGCCCTCAGTAATTCCCACACTTGATCGCGAACAGGAACTGGCAGACCAGGGATTCGATCTGATTGTCGGGTTCGACGAAGTGGGCAGGGGAGCGCTGGCCGGTCCCGTCATGGTAGGTGCCGCCGCGATTTGGGCCGCTGATTTGCCGCAATTGCATGTGCCCGACCATGTGGCCGATTCGAAGATGCTGACCGAGCGGCGTCGTGAAGCGATCTATGAAGATCTTGAGGCCTGGAGCGCCGCGTGGGCCGTAGGCCAGGCCAGCAACCAAGAAATTGACGACTGGGGCATCAGCCATGCGCTCGGCATCGCAGCATTGCGCGCACTGGCTCAACTCGAACACCACCTTGGCATTGGCATTGCATCAAACCAAACGTCAATCAGCAGTGAAGCCACCACGACCTTGCGTACCCCGCGCATCGGCGCGATTCTTGATGGTCCGCATGATTACATCACCAAAGCGCTCGGCACGTTCGAAGCCCCTGATGTGCCAATCAACGCGCATGTGGTCACACAAGTCAAAGGCGACCAGCATTGTGCCACAGTGGCCAGTGCGGCCGTTATCGCCAAAGTCACGCGAGACCATCTGATGATCGAACTAGCCGAGCGCCCCGAATATGCGCCTTATGGCTGGGCGTCGAACAAAGGCTATGGCGCCAAAGCGCATCGCCAAGCCATCGTGGACCACGGCCTCTGCGACTTGCATCGCCTGAGTTGGAAACTGACCTGATCCACACCACGCAGAGCTAGATTCCAGCTCAACTCAATAGCGCCGCAAGCACAGCAATGCTGAGCGGACTCAATGCGGTCGACATCAGCACACCATCGCGTGCCAACGGAACAGACGCGTTGTATTGGAACGCGAAGTTGAACGCGTTCTGCGCACTTGGCAACGCGGCCAGTACCACACATCCGTAGAGCACATCGCCGCGCAATCCCAATCCCCAGTAAGCCAACGCGAATGCGGCAGCCGGCATCAGGATGTTCTTCGCTATCACAATCGAAAACACCGCGCCTTTCGAGGTTTGTTCGAGTGGTTTTGTGCCATGCAATGACATGCCGAACGCCAGCAAAATCATCGGCACAGCCGCGCCGCCAAGCAGCGAGGTCGTTTCAGCAAACACCGACGGCACCACCGCATGCCCGACCTGCTCGGCCAGCACCGAGCAACCAATGCCAAGCACCGTGCCAATGAAAATCGGTTGGCGCAGCGGACTCGTCACAATGCGTGTGAGCGAGGTTTTACCGCTCGTCAACGTGTCGAGCGCAGCCAACGCAATCGGCATATAGAGCGCCTGCTGAATCAGCAGCAGCGGCGCCACAAGCCCAGGATTGCCAAGGATGTAAGTGGCCACAGGCAAACCAATATTGTTCGCATTGCAATACAGCGAACACAACGCACCCACAGCGTTATCCACGGCTTTCAAATGCAGCACAAACTTGCCCACAATCACAAACGCCAGCCCCGCCACGAACGCCGATCCGAACGCGACGAGAATCGTCACGTCAAACACTTCACCAATGCGATGCTGCGACATTACCGAAAACATCAGGCACGGATTGGCCACATAAAACGCCACGCGATTGCACGCATACTGCGCCTGGGAACCGCCGATTTGTAAGCGTGCGCACACGTATCCAGCTGCAATGATTATGCCGATGATCGCAAAACCCTGCATCGCTCCCAAAAAGCCGCCCATCACACCTCCCGCCTCCGCTGGTGCCCCGCCTGCTCCCGCTGCCAACTCCCGCTGCCGCCTGCCGCATGCAGATTCCATGGATATTTGAGCGTTTCTAACCATAACGAAGCACTTACCGTTAGGCTAGGCACCAGTTCGCCAACCGGAACATTGCCGCGCTCGTTTGCCGCGCCATGCCGTTCCGGTTCGCCCGCAACACCATCAACCAGTAGAAAACACGACTATGACCAACACTTCGACTTCCAACTTCTCGACTTCCAGCGCTGCAACTCCCAGCCTCCAGCAAGACCTTTCGCAAGACCTCCAGCACAACCCGCCGCAAGACCTCACGCTCGACGCTGCGTTGCCGCGCCAGGAAGCGCTGAACTCGCTGATGGAGCAAATCATGGCCGTCTACTCGGTCAGCGATGACGAAGGCCCGTTGACTGACATCGTGCAGCGTTTCCTTGAGCAGCAGCCGCATCTGACGGTCCGCCGCCACGGTGACACGCTTGTGGCGTCAACGAACTTGAACAAACCGCGCCGTGTAATCATTGCCGGCCATCTCGATACGGTGCCCGTCATCGACAACTTCCCGCCACGCTGGCTAGAGCCCGGTGACGAGCTGATCCGTGCCGACGTGGCCGAAGGCCACGAGCACGAACGCATCATGTGGGGCAGGGGAGCCACCGACATGAAAGGTTCGGACGCCGTGTTCCTCTATATGGCCGCCACGCTGACCAACCCGCGTGCAGACATCACATACGTGTTCTACGACCATGAGGAAGTCGCAGCCGAGAAGAACGGCCTGCGCAAGGTTGTTGAGGTGCACCCCGACTGGATTCAAGGCGATTTCGCATTGATTGGCGAGCCCACTGACTGCGGTATTGAAGGCGGCTGCAACGGCACGATGCGTTTCGATGTGGTCACGCATGGCATCGCCGCCCACTCGGCGCGCGCCTGGATGGGCCGCAACGCGATCCACGACGCCGCCGAGATTTTGAACCGTCTGAACGCGTATGACAATCGCGCGATCGAGGTGGACGGCTTGACGTATCAGGAAGGCCTGAACGCCACGCTGATTTCGGGTGGCAACGGCACGAACATCATCCCCGACGAATGCCGCGTGCACGTCAACTACCGCTTTGCTCCAGACAAAACGTTGGAACAGGCCAAAGCTGTCATGTTTGGTCAGGAAACAGCCGAACTCAAGCAAACGGGCACGTATCCGCATCTGGGCAACGGCGAGCAGACGGCGCCGGGTGGCGTGTTCGAGGGTTTCGCGATCGAGATGAAAGACGAGTCGCCATCCGCCCGCCCCGGTTTGGAAGCGCCGATTTCAGCCTCGCTCGTTGAGCTCGTGCGCGAGCGTACAGGCCGTGAACCGCTGCCGAAGATGGGTTGGACTGACGTCGCGCGCTTCTCGCAGCTCGGCATTCCGGCCGTCAACTTGGGCGCCGGCAGCCCACTGCTCGCCCACAAGCACGACGAGCAGCTGCCCGAAACTGATTTGCTACGCATGGCCGACCTGCTGATCGACTGGCTTGAGTAAGCCGTTCATATTTATCGATTGCGCCGTAAGACCCCCGCCTCTTAGCGGAGCGCAGGCGGGGGATGTAAGGCGCACGGCCATATTTTACATTCTTTCATGCTATAATGTAAGGCATGGGTGCCGATGGTATGGTCCGGCGGGCCTACAAGTACCGCTTCTATCCGACGCCCGGGCAGGAGAACCTGCTGCGGCGTACCATCGGGTGTTGCCGTCTGGTCTACAACAAGGCCTTGGCGGCACGTACCGAGGCGTGGACTGCGCGTCGGGAAAGTGTCTCGTACAACCAGACCAGCACCATGCTTACCGGATGGAAGAAGACCGAAGAGCTGGCCTTCCTCAGGGAAGTGTCTTCAGTTGCGCTTCAGCAGTCGTTGCGCCACTTGCAAGCGGCGTTCTCCAATTTCTTCGACGGTACTGCGGATTATCCGAGGTTCAAGAAGAAGTCCCGTGGCGGAGCCGCCACGTTCGTTCGTAGCGCGTTCACATGGGACGGCCGCACTCTCAGGCTCGCCAAGATGGACAAGCCGCTCGACATCCATTGGAGCCGTCCGTTGCCGGACGGCGCATACCCGGTCAACGTGACCATATCCTTGGATTCGGCTGGCCGCTGGCATGTGAGCATCCTCGTGGAGGAACACGTCACCGCGTTGCCAAAAGCCGAAGGCAAGGTCGGCGTCGACATGGGCGTGGAATCCTTCGCCACGCTCTCCACCGGCGAGAAAATCGACAACCCGGGGCTGCGCAAGAGGAACGCCAAGCGCCTGGGGAAAGCGCAACGCGATCTGGCGCGCAAACGGAAAGGAAGCAACAATCACCGCAGGGCCATGTTGAAGGCGGCCCGTATTCAGGCCCGCATCGCGGACCGGCGCAAGGATTTCCTGCACAAGCTCTCGACCCGAATCGTCCGTGAAAACCAAACGGTCGTCATCGAGGACTTGGCGGTGAAAAACATGAGCCGCAGGTGCAAACCGGAGACGGACCCGGCCAATCCGGGCCACTACCTGTCCAACGGCCAGACGGCCAAACGCGCCCTCAACCGCGGTATCACGGACGCGGGCTGGCGCATGTTCCGCACCATGCTGGAGTACAAGGCCGCATGGTACGGACGCGACATCGTGGTCATCGACCGCTGGTATCCCAGCAGCCAAATCTGTTCGACCTGCGGGAAGAACACCGGCCGCAAACCGTTGAACGTCAGGGCATGGACGTGCCCGCACTGCCACACGACCCATGACAGGGACGTGAACGCCGCGAAAAACATCCTCGCCGCAGGGCTTGCGGTGAACGTCTGCGGAGACCAACGCAAACACCACAACAACTAATCACGTTGTAGTGCGAAGCGTAGTCTGTGAAACAGAAACCCTAGGCCGCGAGGCCAAGGAATCCCCCGCCTCTACAGGCGGGGGAGGATGTCAATATGTGACCGAATAGGAATGTTCGGCTTT
>NZ_JGYW01000006.1 GCF_000741205.1 Bifidobacterium gallicum DSM 20093 = LMG 11596 | reverse complement strand
TTCCTATTCGGTCACATATTGACATCCTCCCCCGCCTGTAGAGGCGGGGGATTCCTTGGCCTCGCGGCCTAGGGTTTCTGTTTCACAGACTACGCTTCGCACTACAACGTGATTAGTTGTTGTGGTGTTTGCGTTGGTCTCCGCAGACGTTCACCGCAAGCCCTGCGGCGAGGATGTTTTTCGCGGCGTTCACGTCCCTGTCATGGGTCGTGTGGCACGCGGGGCACGTCCATGCCCTGACGTTCAACGGTTTGCGGCCGGTGTTCTTCCCGCAGGTCGAACAGATTTGGCTGCTGGGATACCAGCGGTCGATGACCACAAGCCGACGCCCGTACCATTCGCACTTGTATGCGAGCATGGTGCGCAACATGCGCCAGCCCGCGTCCGTGATACCGCGGTTGAGGGCGCGTTTGGCCGTCTGGCCGTTGGACAGGTAGTGGCCCGGATTGGCCGGGTCCGTCTCCGGTTTGCACCTGCGGCTCATGTTTTTCACCGCCAAGTCCTCGATGACGACCGTTTGGTTTTCACGGACGATTCGGGTCGAGAGCTTGTGCAGGAAATCCTTGCGCCGGTCCGCGATGCGGGCCTGAATACGGGCCGCCTTCAACATGGCCCTGCGGTGATTGTTGCTTCCTTTCCGTTTGCGCGCCAGATCGCGTTGCGCTTTCCCCAGGCGCTTGGCGTTCCTCTTGCGCAGCCCCGGGTTGTCGATTTTCTCGCCGGTGGAGAGCGTGGCGAAGGATTGCACGCCCATGTCGACGCCGACCTTGCCTTCGGCTTTTGGCAACGCGGTGACGTGTTCCTCCACGAGGATGCTCACATGCCAGCGGCCAGCCGAATCCAAGGATATGGTCACGTTGACCGGGTATGCGCCGTCCGGCAACGGACGGCTCCAATGGATGTCGAGCGGCTTGTCCATCTTGGCGAGCCTGAGAGTGCGGCCGTCCCATGTGAACGCGCTACGAACGAACGTGGCGGCTCCGCCACGGGACTTCTTCTTGAACCTCGGATAATCCGCAGTACCGTCGAAGAAATTGGAGAACGCCGCTTGCAAGTGGCGCAACGACTGCTGAAGCGCAACTGAAGACACTTCCCTGAGGAAGGCCAGCTCTTCGGTCTTCTTCCATCCGGTAAGCATGGTGTTGGTCTGGTTGTACGAGACACTTTCCCGACGCGCAGTCCACGCCTCGGTACGTGCCGCCAAAGCCTTGTTGTAGACCAGACGGCAACACCCGATGGTACGCCGGAGCAGGTTCTCCTGCCCGGGCGTTGGATAGAAGCGGTACTTGTAGGCCCGCCGGACCATACCATCGGAACCCATGCCTTACATTATAGCATGAAAGAATGTAAAATATGGCTGTGCGCCTTACATCCCCCACCTGCGCTCCGCTAAGAGGCGGGGGTCTTACGGCGCAATCGATAAAGGAGCCGGACGGCACGCGACATGCCACCCGACTCCCATTATGCTCGTGGTCGAATCACAAGGCAAACAGCTTGTCAGAATGCTCTTGAATGCTCATGATTTCATAATCATGTTTCTTGACGGCCTCAATAGCCAGCAGCACAGCCGAGAACTCAGTCATCGTCGTGAACTGCGGAATGTCAGCGGCAATGGCCGCCGCACGAATCGAGTATCCGTCCGAACGTGAGCCGCGAGAATTCGGCGTGTTGAGAATCATGTCGACACGGCCTTCTTCGATGAGCTCGACAACGTTCTTGCCGATGGACCCTTCAGCATGCTGAATCACAGTGGGAGCGTCAGGATCGCCATCGACACGAGCTGTGATCTTGTCCACAATCTCACAGTCAATGCCGTAACGGCTCAGCACGGAAGCCGTGCCCTCAGTAGCCAACAGTGTGAAGCCGAGTTCAACCAGACGCACAGCGAACAACGGCAGCTGACGCTTGTCCGTGTCGTTAACCGACAAGAACACGGCACCCGAAGTCGGCAGACCGCCATCATACGCGGCGAGCTGGCTCTTGGCGAACGCGTGCGGGAAGTCACGGTCGAAGCCCATGACCTCACCCGTCGAACGCATCTCAGGGCCAAGCAGAATATCCACCGTCTTGCCAATCGGCGTGCGGAAACGCTTGAACGGCAGCACGGACTCCTTGATCGCCACCTGCTGGCCGGGACGGATGTCAGCACCGTCACCATGCGGCAACAACAAACCGTTCTCACGCTGCTGAGCAATCGTCTCCCCAGCCATGATGCGCGCCGCAGCCTTCGCCAACGCCACACCCGTAGCCTTCGATGCGAACGGCACCGTACGAGACGCACGCGGATTGGCTTCAATCACGTAAAGCGTGTTGGCCATGAACGCGTACTGCACGTTGATCAGACCACGCACACCGCAACCTTCGGCAATGGCACGCGTACCCTCACGCAGACGACGAATCTGATCGTCGGACAGCGTGCTCGGAGGCAGCGTACACGCCGCGTCGCCCGAATGCACACCAGCTTCCTCAATATGCTCCATGATGCCGCCGATATACAGCTCTTCACCATCAAACAGCGCATCCACGTCAATCTCAATGGCGTCCTGCAAGAACTTGTCAATGAGCAGCGGCGAAGGCAGACGACCCGACACAACCGTATCGGCCATCGCTTCGTTGAGCGCGCGGTTCACATACTTTTCGAGCTGCGCATCGTCATAGACGATTTCCATACCGCGGCCACCCAGCACATAGCTCGGGCGCACGAGCACAGGATACCCGATCGAATGGGCGGCATCGAGCGCTTCCTCAAGGCTCAAAGCCGTGCCAAAACGAGGAGCGTTCATATGTTCCTTACGCAGCACCTCACCGAACAGCTCACGATTCTCAGCCAAATCAATAGCCTCAGGCGTCGTACCCAAAATCGGCACACCAGCGGCCTTGAGACGGGCAGCCAACGACAAAGGCGTCTGACCGCCAAGCTGCACGATGACACCCTTGATCGGACCCTGCTTCTTCTCAGCCTCGTAAATCTCAAGCACGTCCTCGAACGTGAGCGGCTCAAAATACAGGCGGTCCGACATGTCATAATCAGTCGACACGGTCTCGGGATTGCAGTTGACCATGATCGTGTCATAGTCCTTGCCGAGCTCCTGCACGGCATGCACGCACGTGTAATCGAACTCGATGCCTTGGCCAATACGGTTCGGACCTGAACCGAGAATGATCACAGCCTCACGTTCACGCGGACGCAACTCGGTTTCATCGGCATAGCACGAGTAGTAATACGGCGTGACAGCATCAAACTCAGCCGCACACGTGTCCACCGTCTTGAACACGGGATGCAAACCATAGTTCCAACGCAGCTCACGCACCGTGTTCTCACCCTCATCACCCAGATGACGCAAGTGAGCGATTTGCAGATCAGACAAGCCAGCCTTCTTCGCCTTACGCAACAGCTTGGGCGACAGTGTCTCGGCGCCACGCACCTCAAGCGCCGTGCGGTTGATCAGCATGAGCTGGCGGATGAACCACGGATCAATCTTCGTCGCATCAAAAATCTGCTGCTCGGTGGCACCACCCCAGATGGCACGCATGAGCTGCAAATAACGGTGCTCCGTAGGAATGCGGGCCGCTTCCAGCAGTTCAGCCGTTTCCTGCTCGCTGGGGCGCTCGCCGTCCCAGTTGAAGCCCATGTCGCGCTTGTCGATCGAACGCATCGCCTTGCCCAGCGACTCCTGGAAGTTGCCGGCCAATGCCATGGCCTCGCCCACCGACTTCATTGACGTGGTCAACGTGGGATCGGCGCCCGGGAACTTCTCGAACGCGAAACGCGGTACCTTCGTGACGACGTAATCGATCGTCGGCTCGAAGCTGGCTGGCGTGGACTGCGTGATGTCGTTGCGAATCTCGTCGAGCGTGTAACCCAATGCGAGCTTCGTGGCGATCTTGGCGATCGGGAAGCCTGTGGCCTTGGATGCCAGCGCTGAGGAACGCGACACACGCGGATTCATTTCAATCACGATGATGCGGCCCGTGTCGGGATGCACGGCGAACTGGATGTTGCAGCCGCCCGTATCGACGCCCACACCGCGGATGATTGCGATGCCGATATCACGCAGCTTCTGGTATTCACGGTCGGTCAGCGTGAACGCCGGGGCCACCGTGATCGAATCGCCCGTGTGCACGCCAACCGGGTCCACGTTTTCAATCGGGCACACGACGACCACATTGTCGTTGCGGTCGCGCATGAGCTCAAGCTCGTATTCCTTCCAACCTTCAATGCCTTCTTCAATCAGCACTTCGTCGGTCGGTGAATAGTGGATGCCCGCACCGGCGATGCGGTGCAGTTCCTCGGTGTCATGGGCGATGCCCGAACCCAGGCCGCCCATCGTGAAGCTCGGACGCACTACAAGCGGAAAACCGAATTCCTCGGCGATCGCGTCGACTTCTTCCAGCGTGTGTGCGATTTCGGAACGGGCCGATTCGGCACCCGCTTCCTCGACAACCTTCTTGAACGATTCACGGTCTTCGCCACGGTCGATGGCTTCAAGCGAGGCGCCAATGAGCTCCACATTGTATTTGTCGAGCACACCGGCCTCACCGAGCGCCACAGCGGCGTTCAGCGCCGTCTGGCCGCCCAGCGTTGGCAGAATCGCGTCAGGGCGTTCCTTGGCGATGATCTGCTCGAGGATCGGCACGTCAATCGGTTCAATATAGGTCGCGTCGGCCATTTCCGGATCGGTCATGATCGTGGCCGGGTTGGAGTTGACGAGGATGACGCGGATGCCTTCTTCGCGCAGCACGCGGCATGCCTGCGTACCCGAGTAGTCAAACTCGGCTGCCTGACCTATCACGATCGGGCCGGAGCCGATGACCATGACGGACTTGATGTCGTTGCGCTTAGGCATTGGCGATGTTCTCCTTGCTGTCGGTGCCGTCTGCGGCGTCTGCGCAGTGCGGTGCGGTAATGGATTCAGGTGCGGGAACGGGCTGCTTGGTGTCCATCATGGACACGAAGCGGTCAAACAGGTAGGCGGCATCATGCGGGCCTGCGGCGGCCTCAGGATGATACTGCACGGAGAACGCGGGAATGTCAACACATTGCAGACCTTCAACAACATCATCGTTGAGATCGACATGGCTGACGAATGCGCGGCCGAAACGGCCATCGGCATATGGCGTGGTCACGATTTGGCCCAGAGGCGCATCCACGGCGAAACCGTGGTTGTGCGCGGTGACTTCCACTTTGCCTGTGGTCACGTCCATTACGGGCTGGTTGATGCCACGATGACCGAACTTGAGCTTATACGTGCCAAAGCCCAGCGAACGGCCCAACAGCTGGTTGCCGAAGCAAATGCCGAAGAACGGGTAGCCCGCGTCGAGCACCTGGCGCAGCAGCGCGACCATCTGGTCGGCCTGCTCAGGGTCGCCCGGTCCGTTCGAGAAGAACACGCCATCAGGATTGATCGCTTCAATCTGCTCGAACGTTGTGGTCGACGGCAGCACGTGCACGCGCACGCCGCGCTCGGCCATCAGATGCGGCGTCATGCCTTTGATGCCCAAATCAATAGCGGCGACCGTGAACTTCGGTTCCTGGCCGGCGAACTCGCCTGCGGGTTCAATAACGTACGGCTGATCGGTGCTGACCTCGTCATAGAGGCTCAAGCCCTGCATGGGAGCGGTGGCTCGCACTTGCTCAAGCATCGCGTCGATGCTCTTGACTCCCTGGCCATCCTCGGCACGCAATGCGGCCCCTGAGAAAATGCCGGCTCGCATCACGCCAGCGGTGCGCAGATGGCGCACGAGGCTGCGCGTATCAATGTCGGCAATACCCACGATGTGGTTGGCGATCAACGCGTCATCGAGCGAGCCCGTGGCGCGCCAGTTGCTCACCGTGGGGCTCGGGTCGCGCACCACATAGCCCGCAACCCAGATGCGATTCGATTCGTCATCTTCATCATTGACGCCCGTATCGCCAATATGCGGGAACGTCTGCACCACAATCTGTCGGTCGTAGCTGGGATCGGTGAGCGTCTCCTGATAGCCGGTCATACCGGTGGCGAATACAATCTCGCCAGTCGTCGACCCCGTAGCGCCGAAAGGCGCTCCAATATAAATGTGGCCGTCCTCTAAAACGAGAACGGCGTCATCAAGGTCGTATGTGTGGACCATGTCGATCTGGCTCACCACAAACCCCCATTCATCGGTTGTCAATCCATGTGTTGGTTGGCGGCCGGAATGAGCGTCGCAATCCGACCGAATGAACTGCAAGCAGTCCTTTTCGTGGAATGATCAGCTGATCATTCGGTCGTGCCTTCGGCGGTGTCTTGTTCAGCATCACCATCGGGCTGGTCGGCGTCTGTGCAAATCGCACTGAGCACGCCGTGAATGAAGCCTAGAGATTCGTCATCACTGAGTGTCTTGGCGAGGTTCAACGCTTCATCAATCGCAACCTTGTCCGGGATTTCATCGTTATGTATGATTTCCCATGCCGCGATACGAAGAATATTACGGTCTATGACCGGCATGCGCCAAACCTTCCACCCTGTGGAATGCTCATTGATGATACGGTCCAAATCTTTACGATTGTCGGCCACGCCTTCAACGATTTCGATGGCGTATTCAGGAAGGGGGGTCTGGGCGCCAGGCTCGACGATTCGCTCCTGCAGCAACGATTTGATGTCCTGATCCTTCTCGTCCGCTTCATACAGCGTGTTCAAAGCCCTTTTGCGAGCGGTGGAACGTGCCATGGGTTATATCCTTCTCTTCATCAAACGTTTGGTCCACCCATGCGGGCCATCATTGGCACGAATGTCACGGTGAATCAATCCGAATCTGAATACGACCATCGGGGTTCGCCGAACGCTTGTCTGCGAACCCCGATGGTCACCACATCATAATCAGTTCTCGCGGCCCAGGTAGGAACCGTCTTCAGTGTTGATCTTGACCTTTTCGCCTTCACCAATGAACAGCGGCACCTGGATTTCAGCACCCGTCTCCACCGTGGCGGGCTTCGTGCCGGCGTTGGAGCGGTTGCCCTGCAGGCCAGGCTCGGTGTGCGTCACGGTGAGCACCACGGAAGCCGGCAGTTCCACCGACAGCGGCTGGCCATCATGGAACGACACGAGGCAGTCAGTGCCTTCGAGCAGATACTTGGACTGGTCGCCCACGAGCGTCTTCGGGATCATGACCTGGTCGTAGGTGGTCATGTCCATGAAGACGTAGTTGTCGCCATCATCATAGGAGTACTGCAGCGTACGGTTGTCCACCGTCTCGAACTCCATCTTCATGCCAGCGTTGAACGTCTTGTCAACAATCTTGCCCGACAGCACGTTCTTGATCGTCGTGCGCACGAAAGCGGGGCCCTTGCCCGGCTTGACGTGCTGGAACTTGATAACCTGCCAAAGCTGGCCATCCAAGTTGAGGATCGAGCCGTTCTTGATGTCGTTAGTGGTCTGTGCCAATGTTCTTCACCTATCCGATTGACTGTTGTCTGCTACAAGGACGCTTCTGAAGAGCCGTGCCTTGTACAAAGCTGTAATCAAGCCTTGTCCATTATGCCAGCCGGTATGGATGGGCTCCCCGCGCCACTCTCGGGCACACACCATGGCATACACTACTGCCAAATCCCGAGTTCAACATTTGGTGGCATCAAACGTATGCAGTTCACTGCGCAAACGTTCGAACATCAAGAAATCCTGCTTACGAAATGCCGCATCATTGCATTCCATGAGCCGCTGCGTGACGAGCATGCCATACTGAAGGCCAGTGCACGCGCTGCGGCATTGAGCTCTTATGTATGCCACAACATGTGTAGCTATTGCTCACCCCAGTGACCATGGCAGAAATACAGAATTTGACATCCTCCCCCGCCTGTGGAGGCGGGGGATTCCTTTCCTCGCGGAAAGGGTTTTCTGTTTCACCGACTACGCTTCGCACTACAACGTGATTAGTTGTTGTGGTGTTTGCGTTGGTCTCCGCAGACGTTCACCGCAAGCCCTGCGGCGAGGATGTTTTTCGCGGCGTTCACGTCCCTGTCATGGGTCGTGTGGCAGTGCGGGCACGTCCATGCCCTGACGTTCAACGGTTTGCGGCCGGTGTTCTTCCCGCAGGTCGAACAGATTTGGCTGCTGGGGTACCAGCGGTCGATGACCACGATGTCGCGTCCGTACCATGCGGCCTTGTACTCCAGCATGGTGCGGAACATGCGC
>NZ_JGYW01000005.1 GCF_000741205.1 Bifidobacterium gallicum DSM 20093 = LMG 11596 | reverse complement strand
TTCCTCAGGGAAGTGTCTTCAGTTGCGCTTCAGCAGTCGTTGCGCCACTTGCAAGCGGCGTTCTCCAATTTCTTCGACGGTACTGCGGATTATCCGAGGTTCAAGAAGAAGTCCCGTGGCGGAGCCGCCACGTTCGTTCGTAGCGCGTTCACATGGGACGGCCGCACTCTCAGGCTCGCCAAGATGGACAAGCCGCTCGACATCCATTGGAGCCGTCCGTTGCCGGACGGCGCATACCCGGTCAACGTGACCATATCCTTGGATTCGGCTGGCCGCTGGCATGTGAGCATCCTCGTGGAGGAACACGTCACCGCGTTGCCAAAAGCCGAAGGCGAGGTCGGCGTCGACATGGGCGTGGAATCCTTCGCCACGCTCTCCACCGGCGAGAAAATCGACAACCCGGGGCTGCGCAAGAGGAACGCCAAGCGCCTGGGGAAAGCGCAACGCGATCTGGCGCGCAAGCAGCAAGGAAGCAGGAACCATCGCAAGGCCGCGTTGAAAGTCGCCAGGATCGAGGCGCGTACCGCCGACCGGCGGCGTGATTTCCTGCACAAGCTGTCCACCCGCATCATCCGTGAAAACCAAACGGTCGTGCTGGAGGACTTGAACGTGCGGGCCATGAGCCGCACCTGCGAACCCGTCGCCGACCCGCAACACCCGGGACGGTGGAAACGCAACGGCCAGACGGCCAAACGCGCCCTCAACCGCGGTATCACGGACGCGGGCTGGCGCATGTTCCGCACCATGCTTGAATACAAGGCCGCATGGTACGGACGCGACATCGTGGTCATCGACCGCTGGTACCCGAGCAGCCAGATCTGCTGCGCCTGCGGACGCCATGATGGCAAAAAACCGTTGAACGTCAGGGCATGGACGTGCCCCGCGTGCCACACAACCCATGACAGGGACGTGAACGCCGCGAAAAACATCCTCGCCGCAGGGCTTGCGGTGAACGTCTGCGGAGACGGACGCAAACACCACAACAACTAACCACGTTGTAGTGCGAAGCGTAGTCTGTGAAACAGAAACCCTAGGCCGCGAGGCCAAGGAATCCCCCGCCTCTACAAGCGGGGGAGGATGTCAAGGTATTGATATAAGGATTTTTGCATATGCACCTTGGGCATTCTTCCTGTCGGACCGTCAACCACGGCCGCAAGGCGCAGCAGTCCAAGATGGCATGCACATTACAGCGATGTCTGAAGGTCACGGAAGGATAAGGCAATCATGACCAGACCGACCGATGAAGAACTCAAAGCGTTGCGCAGCGATTTTGGCCTGCGCTTGAGCAACTCCATGAAACAATACGGTCCGCTCTGCATCGGCATTGACCCACATCGCAAGCTGTTGCAGGAATGGGGCTACAACGTGAACGCCGACGGCGCGGAAATATTTTCGATGCGCATGATCCAAGCCGCCACGTCACGTGCGGCGGCCGTCAAATTCCAGTTGTCAATGTTTGAACGCTACGGTTCCAAAGGCATCGCGGCTTTGGAACGCGTGCTGTTCGCCGCACGTCAGCTTGGCTTGATTACGATTGTGGACGGTCTGCAAGGGGGATTGACCACGACGGTGTCGGCTTTGGCGGACGCGTATTTCAATCCGGGTGCGCCACTGTTGTGTGATGCGGCGACATTCATGCCGTACTATGGTGCGCGATCTCTGGGTGGCATTATTGAGGACGCACTGAACAATGGTCGTGGTGTGTTCATCGCGTCACTGACGTCGAATCCGGAAGGCGCCAGTTTGCAAACGGCCATCCGCCAATCAGGCGAGTTCAAGGGGCATACTGTGGCGTACGGCATCGCACGCACGGCGCAGAAATACAATAACGAGATTAAAGGTTTGGGTTCTGTGGGCCTGATCATTGGCGCGACCATTGGCCAGTGGGTGCAGGATTCAGGTTTTTCTCCATCGAGTTTTACCGGCCCCATCCTCTCGCCAGGCTATGGCTGGCAAGGTGCCGGCGCCGCCGATTTGAAATCCGTGTTCCGTGGCACCCAAGGTAATGTGCTCGTGACGGTGTCGCGTGAGATCGCCAAACGTGGTCCTGACATTGGCGAGCTGACGCATGCCACGGAAGTCGTGGCGTTGGATGTGCGCAGCGCGCTGATGGAAGCGATGAACGAAGATGAACGTGAAGCACCCGTCACGAGCCGCTTGGCCAAACACGTCAAGACAGTGCGCCCGCGCAGCTGATTGATGGCTTGCCTGGCATACCGCTGATGCTGACGCATCGAGCACCCCCTTTACTATGTATCGTAGTGACTGGCGTGTGGATGATGCCCATGTGCCGGCAGTGCAGAAGTAGTGATGAAAGAAGGAACGCAACACATGGCAGCACAGCAGGGACGGCTCATGGTGCTCTCAGGTCCCACGGCCGTAGGCAAGGGGACCGTGGAAGCGGCGCTGCGTGCCGCACATCCGCAAGTATGGGTGTCGGTCTCAGCCACAACGCGCGCGCCACGCCCAGGCGAACAAAACGGCGTGACCTACTGGTTCATGGATGACGCTGAATTTCTGGAGATGCAAGCGCAAGGTGAGTTTCTGGAAACCGCCGTCGTGCACGGCATGGCGCACTACGGCACGCCACTGAAACCCGTGGAAGAGCACCTGGCCCAAGGGGTGCCGACGATTCTTGAGATTGACTTGCAGGGAGCGCGCCGTGTCAAGGAACGTGCGCAGGAACTCGGTTTGGATGTGCTCTATGTGTTCCTTGCGCCACCCAGTTTTGAAGAACTCAAACACCGCCTGATTGGTCGCGGCACCGAAACACCCGAACAGCAGGCGCGACGTTTGGAAACGGCCAAAGTGGAACTGGCTTGCGAATCCGAATTCGACGTGACGATTGTCAATACCACGGTGGAGCAGGCTGCAGCTGAGCTGTGGCAGCTGATTGCCGACGAATACGGGTTGGACAACTGAACAAGACTGAGTGAACGGCAGCGCAATAGGCCATCATGCCAGTCATGCCACATGGCTGGCACGCTGTCAGTCAAGCACACCTTGATGTAAATGTAAGTGAATGTAAGTGAGGGGCTCGCCACCGCAGTAACGGATGGCGAGCCCCTCATGCTTTGCAATGGGCTGAATATCAGGCGTGGCCCGACAAACGGTTGATCAGCTCGGGATCACGCGTGGCACCCTTGTCGGCCGAACGGGCGAACGCGGCGAACGCTTTGAGCGCCTGGCTGACCACACGGTCGCGGTGCGGTACGTAACCGTCGCCGGCCTCAAGTTCGGCACGACGTGCGGCGAGTTCTTCCTCGGTCAATTCCACGTTGATTGTGCGGTTCGGAATGTCGATGTCAATGATGTCGCCATCCTTGATCAACGCAATCGGACCACCCGACGCGGCTTCGGGAGCCACATGGCCAATGGACAGGCCCGAAGAACCGCCCGAATAGCGGCCGTCAGTAATCAACGCGACTTCCTTGCCGATGCCCTTGCCCTTGACGAACGAAGTGGGGTAGAGCATTTCCTGCATGCCCGGACCGCCCTTGGGGCCCTCGTAGCGGATGATCAGCGCCTGACCGGGCTTGAGTGTGTCGTTGAGGATGACTTCGATGGCCTGCTCCTGGGATTCGACGACGAGAGCCGGACCATGGAACTTCCAAATCTCCTTTGGCACGCCAGCCGTCTTGACGACGCAGCCGTCGGGCGCGATGTTGCCACGCAACACAGCCAAACCGCCTTCGGTCACGGCAGGATGCTCAATGTCGTGGATTGCGCCGTTGACGCGGTCCGTGTCGAGCGACTCAAACTTCGTGTTGTGCGTCCACGGATCAGGCGAGACGATGCCGCCGGGAGCGTCCAAGAACATGTCTTTGGCTTCCTGCGTGCAAGTGTCGCGCATGATATCCCAGTCGGCGAGCTTGGCTTCCAAGCTCGGGTAATCGACGGAGTGCACGTTGCGGTGCAGTTTGCCGGCACGGTCGAGCTCACCGAGGATGCCCGTGATGCCACCGGCGCGGTGCACGTCGGAAATCTCCCATTCACCCGAAGGGGACGCCTTGCAAATGCAGGGCACCGTATGCGAGATGCGTTCAATGTCGTCGAGCGTGAAGTCCACGTCGGCGCTTTGAGCCATGGCCAGGATGTGCAGCACGGTGTTTGTGGAACCGCCCATAGCCACATCCATTGTCATCGCGTTTTCAAACGCTTCCTTCGTGGCGATTGAACGCGGCAGCACAGACTCGTCATCCTGCTGGTAATAACGGTTCGCGATGTCGACCACGGTCTTCGCGGCGCGTTCGAACAGTGCCTTGCGGTCTTCATGCGACGCCAGGATCGTGCCGTTGCCCGGCAACGCCAAACCAATCGCTTCGTTCAAGCAGTTCATCGAGTTGGCTGTGAACATGCCGGCGCACGAACCGCAGGTCGGACACACGGTCTTCTCATAGGCGAGCAGGTCTTCATCGCTCATGTTGTCATCGGCGGACGCGTACATGACGTCGATCAGATCGGTGTTCTTCTTGACAGTGCCGTCAGTGAGCACCGTCGTACCGGCTTCCATCGGGCCACCGGAAACGAACACGGTGGGAATGTTCAGGCGCAAAGCGGCCATGAGCATACCCGGAGTGATCTTGTCGCAGTTCGAGATGCAGATCAGCGCATCCGCACAATGCGCATTGACCTGGTATTCGACGGTGTCGGCGATGATTTCACGGCTGGGCAGCGAATAGAGCATGCCCGTGTGTCCCATGGCGATGCCGTCGTCCACGGCCATCGTGTTGAACTCGCGCGGAATGCCGCCGGCCTGCTTGACAGCCTCGGAAACGAGACGGCCCACCTTGTTCAGGTGCACGTGGCCCGGCACGAACTCGTCAAACGAGTTCGCGATGGCGATGATCGGTTTGCCAAAATCCTTGCCGTCCACGCCGGCAGCGCGGTACAGGGCACGGGCGCCGGCAAAAATACGGCCGTTCATGATTGTCGCTGATCGCATTTTCATAACTCACCATTCAAGCGAACAACCCGTGCCCCCTAAGGGGAAATGTCACATGGTGGAAGGGTTTTCACGCAGTTGTTGCACTGCATGTTGCAACGCGTCGACGCGGTCCGTGTGCTCCCACGTCAGTTCGGGAATGTCGCGACCAAAATGGCCGTACGCCGCCGTTGTTGCATAAATCGGGCGCAGCAGGTTGAGTTCGTCCACAATGGCCGCCGGACGCAGGTCGAACACTTCACGTACGGCCGCCTGGATCTGTTCGCGTGTCACGCCGGGCGCTTCGGTGCCATAGGTGTCCACGTTGATGCTGACGGGATCGGCCACACCGATCGCGTATGCCACTTGCACTTCAACGCGCTTGGCCAAACCGGCCGCCACAATGTTCTTCGCGACCCAACGCGCCGCATAGGCGGCGGAACGGTCCACCTTGCTCGGATCCTTGCCTGAGAACGCGCCGCCACCATGATGCGCCGCGCCACCATAGGTGTCCACAATGATCTTGCGCCCTGTCAGACCAGCGTCAGCGGCCGGACCACCGAGCACAAACGAACCCGTAGGGTTGGTCAGCAACCGGTAATCCGACACGTCCACGCTGGCTGGCAGCACGTCGGCCAGCGTGGGGCGCACCACATGCTGGTCAAGTTCGTCACGCAACCACTCCTGGCTGATACCGGGATCATGCTGCGTGGATACGAGCACTGTGTCGAGGCGCACGGCGTTGCCGGCCTCGTCGTATTCAATCGTGACCTGCGTTTTGCCGTCCGGGCGCAGATGTGGCACGATGCCTTCATGACGCACCTGCGCCAGTCGTGCGGCCAGACGGTGGGCCAGATGCACAGGTAGCGGCATGTACGCGTCGGTCTCGTCGCTCGCATACCCGAACATCACACCCTGATCGCCCGCGCCTTGCGCCTCATAGCGTTCTTCACGCGATGCCGCGCTTTCCGCGTCGGCCGACAGGCGTGAGACACCTTGGTTGATTTCAGGGCTTTGCTCGCTCAACGACACGACCACACCGCACGAATCAGCATCGAGACCGATGTCGGAGCTCGTGTAGCCGATCGAACGCACGACGTTGCGCACAATCGACTGGATATCCGAGTAGCCTTCACTCGTCACCTCACCGAAAATGAAGAACTGGCCCTTCGTGGCCGCTGTTTCTACCGCCACATGCGAATGCGGGTCCTGGGCAAGCAGGTCGTCAAGAATGGCGTCGGAAATTTGGTCACAAACCTTGTCGGGATGGCCTTCGGTCACGGATTCTGCCGAGATGAGTGTGCGTTCGTTCATGGCTAGGCGCCTTTCTGGTCGCTGGGTCTTTCTGGTCGGTTGGTATGGGCAAAGATTGCTATGGGCAAGGATTGGGGCGGTGGACACGCCATGTGCTGCACGTGCGGAAATAATCCAAACAACAGTGGCACAACAAAGCCCCGGTGCTGAACGGGGGTGGGCAAGCCGGGACGAACATCCCAACGCAGCTCTCCGTTTCAGGTCCGGGGCTCAAGCGTGTTTTACGTACCGTCAACAACGGTGCGTAAGCAGTGATAATCAGTTGCCTTCGTTGAGGTCGTCCTCGCCGAGGGTTTCCTCAACGAAGCCTTCGTTGATCTCACGGAAGGCGATGGACAGCGGCTTCTCCTGATTCTGGTATTCCACGAGCGGGCCGACGTTCTGCAGCAGGCCTTCGTTAAGCTGCGTGAAATACGAGTTGATCTGGCGGGCGCGCTTGGCGGCGAAAATCGCGAGTGCGTACTTGGAGTCTGCATGCTCCATGAGGTCGTCGATCGGCGGATCCGCAAGACCGGTCGGAGTCGGCTCGGTACCGAATGCCATGGTTGAGTCTCCCAATCACTAAAGTCTGACTGTTTCCGAACTCCCCACTGTACGTGCACGAGGGGACTTTTGCACGGGTTCATAACCAACACTACACAAGCGCTGCACAAGTGGTATGTCAACGTTGTGCGGGTGTGCGTGGCGCGGGAACGAGCGGTGGGAACGCGGTTGGAGAGCGGTGCGCATTACACTGTTCAGCACTGTTGCGTTGACGGGATGTGCTGATGCGGGAAGGGGCTGCGATGACTGACGCTGAACAACTCGCGTTGCCGGGATTGGCTCCGCGCAAACGTAAGAGCCGTGCGCGTGTTAAGCAGCCGGCCGCGTTGCTGCCCATCGCTCGCGTTGTGTTGGACGTGCAGGCTACGCAGCTGGGACAGTTGTTTGATTACTTGGTTGAGGAACGGTTTTCCGATGCTGCTCGGCCCGGCACGCTCGTGCGCGTGCGGTTCGGCGGCAAACTTGTGGACGCTATTGTCTGGGAGCGCCGCGCGACGAGCGACACGGACGCCACGGCGTTGCGCTACGTGGAGCGTGTGCTCAGTGACGCTGTGCTCGTGCCGCGCCAGATGCGTCGTGATATCACGGCTATTGCCGACGCGTATGGCGGCACACGCGCCAACATTGTGCGGGTGGCCGTCGCGCCGCGCGTGGCCTGGGTGGAGCAGCGGCTGGGACCGCTGATTGAGCGCGTTGACGCACTCGAATCGGCGGCCATGGGCTCCGGCTCGGCTGCGGCTGTGTCTGCAGGTTCGCCGGCTAGAGGTTCGCTAGCTGCCGGTTCGGTGGCCACAGGTTCGGCTGATGCTGTTGATTTCCCTGATAACGCCCTGGGTGCCGCAACGTTGCCCGCCGACCGCCTCACGCATGCGCAAGCATTGTTGCAGCGCGAATGTGCGCGGTATGCGCTCGCCTATGACGAGGGCCGCGCGCTGCTTGATGCGTTGCGGCATCGGCAACCGGTCGATGAGCATGGCGGCGGTGATGCGAGTGCTGGTGAGGGGCGTGCCGCGGGAAGTGATGCAGTATCGGATGCCGGGCAAGAGCGTGGTGCCGGGCATGATGGTGGCGCCGGACAACAATCTGGGGGAAGGCGTGGGACGGTGCCGCTCGTTTGTGGTGGATGCGGCGCCGGGCGCGTTCATGTGGGCGCGAGACTTGGCTTGTATGGTCATACAAGCGTGGATGGCGGGACGGTCGGTCGCGGTGGTGCTGCCGACGCAACGCGAAACGTTCGACTTGATGCACGCGTTGACGCAATACGGGTTGCGTGCGTTTTCGCCTGATGATCTGACTGCCGATGATGCTGCTATGCAACAGGGTTCCGGGGAACATGAGGGGGAGTCAGAAGGCACGTTGCGGCAGCGTCTGGAGGAGCTGGGGGATGTGGCGATGTTGACGACGGCATTGTCTCCGGCGCAACGATACGCCTCCTATTTGGCTGTGGCTTCGGGCCTTGTGCGCATTGCGATTGGTACGCGGGCCACGATGTATGCGCCTGTGGCTGATGACGCGTTGTTTGTGATTGTTGATGATGCGGCCTATCAGAACGCTGACGGGTTCATGCCGTATGCGAATGCGCGTGGTGTGATGCATGTGCGCAGCATGATGCATGGTGGTGTGTTCGTCGCGATGGCGATGGCGCGTAGCGTGTTGAGCCAGTATGAGTGCGAACCGTCATGCACGGTGGCCGCTACGGTGAGCGGACCGGCGACGAGTGTGCATCCGACCAAGGATTGCGTGCAATCATTGCTGCCGGTTGTGCGATGGTTGAGCCGTGAGGAACTGTTGCGCCTGGGGGATGCGAGTGTGGGCGCGCGCATGCCGCATACGGCCGTGACCTTATTGCGTAAAGCCTTGGAAACGGGGCCTGTGCTGTTGTCAATTCCGCATGATGGTTTGGCTGATACGTTGAGTTGTGCCAGTTGTTTGACGCAAGCGCGATGTCGGCGTTGCCAAGGTCCGTTGGAATCGCGCCCGCATGAGGCGCCACGCTGCCGTTGGTGCGGGGCTCCTGCCACGGATTGGCAGTGTGCGCAATGCCAGGGCACACGGTTGCGGACGATCCGCGTTGGGGCGGCCGGCACGATTGAGGAACTGCAAGGATTGTTCCGTGGTGTGCCCTTGCTCGTGTCGAATGCGCGGTTGCCTGGTGGACCTCTGGTATGGGTGGAGGATGAGCCTGCGATCATTGTGGCCACTGAAGGCTCCGAACCGATGGTGCGTGGCGACGGACACAATGCCGGCATGTATGCGGCGTCAGCGGTGCTTGACGCTTGGACGAGTTTGTATCGTCCGGGTATTGATGCGCGCATTGACGTGTTGGGCCAATGGATGCGTGTGGCTTCGATGACGGCTCCGGCCGTGCGCGGCGGCACGATGCTTGTGATTGGGCAGAGTGACGCGGTGGTCGCGCAGTCATTGATGTTGTGGGATTCGCGGATGTTGGCGGCACGTGAGTGTGAAGAGCGCAGTGAAGCCGTGTTGCCACCGGCTGTCAGCGCCGCTTGCGTATGGGGCAGGCGTGATGCTGTGCAAACCTGTCTGCGTACCATTGGCGTGCTGTCGGGCGATTGGGCTCAAGTGGCAGGTCCCGATGGTGCTGTGCCTGCCGTGTTGGGGCCTGTGGGCATTCCCGCGCAGGCCACGGTGGATGCGCGTGAGTTGGAAAACATGGGTGACCGTGTCAAAGCCGTGGTGCGTGTGCCGCATGAGCGACGGGCTGAACTGGCGTTGCGGTTACGTCAGGAATCGGCACGGCATATGGCCATGCGTGAACCGGGAGAGTTGCGCTTCCAACTCGATCCGAAGGATTTGGTGTGAGTGTATGTGAGTGTAATGGCTGCAGCTGTGGCCCGTAGCGTTGGCTGATGTTGGCGCATGCTGGTCATTGACATCGGAAATGTTGCATGCGCGCTCGGGCTGATTCGTTCCTCGCCTTTATGATGGAAACGACATTACGCATGCTGGCGCAGCGCACATTGGCGTCGGCAGTGAACCACATACCGTGAATCGAAGGTGAGTGCATGCTCAAGGTCCTGTTCGCCGGAACGCCGGAAACGGCTGTTCCTTCGTTGCGCAAGTTGGCGCACGATACCGACCATTTTGAGATTGTGGCCGTGCTGACGCGTCCTGACGCGCCTACGGGACGCGGTCGGAAACTGCAGCCAAGCGCTGTCAAGCAAGCGGCATTGGAATTGGGCTTGCCCGTGATTGAATCCGATCCGAAAGAGGAAACGTTCGTGGACGAGCTTGCCGCAACAGGCGCCCAAATCGGCGTGGTTGTGGCGTATGGCAACATTTTGCGCCAGCATGTGCTTGACGCGCTGCCGATGGGATGGGTGAACCTGCATTTCTCACTGTTGCCGGAATGGCGTGGCGCGGCCCCGGTGCAACGTGCCATTTGGGCTGGTGACTCGGTGACGGGCACCACGGTGTTCCAGTTGACGCGTGGTATGGATGAAGGTCCGGTACTGGCGCAGTCCACCATGGAAATTCGCGCGCATGACACGTCGGGCGAGTTGTTGGAACGTTTGGCGCAAGACGGTTCACATCTGCTGGCCGCCGCGCTTGAAGCGTTGGCTGAAGGCCGTATTTCACCCGTGCCGCAACCACAAGGTTCGTTTGAAGTGGCACGCAAGATCACGACCGAGGACGCCGCCGTACGGTTCAAGGCTCCCGTATTCGCCGTGGACCGTCAGATTCGCGCCTGCACGCCGGCTCCGGGCGCGTGGGCCCATCTGCATGCCAACGCCGTGGCTGAAGACGCGGACGCTGTGGAAGGCAAGGAAGCGCCAGCCGCCACGGTCTTGCATATTCTTAAAGCGGTGCCGGCCGATACGGAAGACATGCAGGTGCCAGACGATCTGGAACCTGGCAAACTTGTGGTCACCAAAAAACATGTGTGGGTTGGCACGTTGACGAGCCCGCTCGAACTGCTCGCAGTCAAGCCCCAAGGCAAAAAAGCCATGGCCGCCGCCGACTGGGCGCGAGGTGCGCATCTCGACGAAACGGCGTATCTGGACTGAGAATCTGTTATCACCTGTCATCGCCTGATGCGTTTGGGGCACTTGGCGCTCGTATCAGGCGATGCAATATGCCCATGCGGCAGACGATGCCCATGCAGTAGACACTGCATGGGCATATTGCTTAATCCAACAAATCAAGGAGCAGCGCCAAATTGCGCTCATTGATGCAGTACGGCGCTTGTGCGCGCACCGTGGGCTTGGCGCAGAACGCCACACCAAGACCTGCCGCGTGAATCATTGGCAAATCGTTGGCGCCATCACCCATGGCCACGGTCTGGCTCATATCAATGCCCATGTCTTGAGCCCATTGGCGCATCGACGCGAGTTTGACATCTTTGGTGACAACCGGTCCCACGGTTTGACCCGTGAGCATGCCATCGTCCTGGCCTAAACGGTTGGCCAGCGTGAAATCAAGGTTCGCATCTTGGGCCAGCAAATCCACGACCTCATGGAACCCGCCCGACACCACACCAACTTTCCAACCGTGCGCATGCAACGTGTCAATCAATTGATGGGCACCATGGGTCAGCTGCACGCGCTCATGCACCGTCTGGAAAATTGAAGCATCCAATCCTTTGAGCAACGCCACACGCTCACGCAAGGCTTGTTCAAAATCAAGCTCACCGTTCATCGCCTTGGCTGTTACCGAAGCGATATGCTCACCAACACCGGCGGCCGCACCCAATTCGTCAATGACTTCCTGATCAATCAGCGTGGAATCCACATCCATCACGAGCAATCCGGGTTTGCTCAACGTGGGACGCGATGCAGGTGACGGCGAATTGGGGCGCGATATGTTGGAACCTTGCAAAGTTTCGGTGCACATGGTTCCGATTGTCGAAAAACGTTGGGACAATCATAATCATGCCTATTGCAATGATTCTTGCCGAAGCGAACCCTGTGCAATGTTCCACGGGGTCCGAAGGTCTGATTGGATCGATGACCATGTGGCTGGTCTCGATGATGGAACATGTGGGAGCGGTCGGCGTGGCGCTCGCGATCATGCTGGAATCCGTGTTCCCGCCAATCCCGAGTGAAATCGTGCTGCCATTGGCCGGTTTCACAGCGGCCCATGGTGATTTGTCGTTGTTCGCCGCGATCATATGGGCCACGCTTGGTTCGTTGCTTGGCGCGTGGACGCTCTATGGCATTGCGCGCTGGGTCGGGTTGCACCGCATTTTGAACGCGGCCGACCGTATGCCCGGAGTCTCACGCAAAGATGTGCACCAAGCCAACGCATGGTTCACCAAATATGGCAAATGGTCGGTCATGATTGGCCGCGTGATTCCCGTGGTGCGCTCGTTGATTTCAATTCCTGCTGGATTCAACCGCATGAACTTCGCCACGTTCTCGATATTCACGTTTCTCGGTTCACTCGTATGGAACACGGTGCTTGTTGGTGCCGGATACCTGTTGGGCGATGAATGGTGTTCGATTCTTGGCGTGCTCAACGTGTTTGAAGATGTCATTATCGTTGTGTTCATCGGCGTGCTCGTGTTCGCTGCGGTACGCTGGGTGAAACGCGTGTCAGCGGAACATAAGAGGAAACAGTCCGACGATGACGACGACATGATGCATGAGTCCACCTTGATGATGGATACGACTGAGGAGCGTGGTGCCGGTGAGCTCAGCGCAGGATCGCGAACTGATTGAATTTGATGACCCTCAGGTGTCGACGCCTGAACAATTGGCGGCGCAAAACGATGCGTTGCGTCAACGCAACCATGCGCTTGCGCAAGCGTTGACCCGTGCCGGCCAGGAACTGTCTAAAGCCAAAGCGCAAATGGATGTGTTCGCACAACCGCCATTGACCTATGCCACGATGGTGCGCGTTGTCAGTGACACGACCGACCGGTTCGGCGTGCAGCATGCCACAGCTGAAATCATGCATGGCGGCCGCGCGATGGTTGTGGCTGTGGCGCCCAACGTGCAAGCCAGCCGTTTGCGCATGGGATCAACAGTGGTGCTTAACGAGACGATGCTGATCGTGGGGCACCGTACGGTTCCCTTGCATGGGCAAGTGCGCACCGTCAACGAGGTGTTGCCCGATGGCCGTCTGCTGGTCGCCGACGCTTCCGGGTCGACCATGGTGGTGGAACGTGCGGGCGACTTGATCCGCGCCCACATTAAACCTGATGATGCCGTCATGTTGGACGCTTCCCAACGTATGGCGTTGCAAATCGTGCCGCGCGGTGAACAAGCCGATCTGGTGCTGGAAGAAGTGCCTGATGTGACATTTGACGACATTGGCGGGTTAACCGAGCAAATCAGCCGTATCCGCGACGCCGTGGAATTGCCGTATGTGCATCGTGAACTGTTCGCGTCCGTGCATTTGGCGCCACCCAAAGGTGTGCTGCTGTATGGACCTCCAGGCAATGGCAAAACGTTGATCGCCAAAGCCGTGGCGCGCGCGTTGTCCACGCGGTCGGACCGTCCTGGCGTATTCCTGTCAGTCAAAGGCCCGGAACTGCTCAACAAGTATGTGGGCGAATCGGAACGCATGATCCGCATGATTTTCGACCGTGCCCGCGAACGCGCCGCGGCAGGCAGCCCTGTGATCGTGTTCATCGATGAAATGGACTCGTTGCTGCGCACCCGTGGTTCAGGTGTGTCATCCGACGTGGAAACCACAATCGTGCCGCAGTTCCTGACGGAACTTGACGGCGTGGAAAGCTTGGAAAACGTGATGGTCATTGGCGCTTCCAACCGCATCGACATGATCGATCCAGCGGTGTTGCGTCCAGGACGCCTTGATGTGAAAATCCGTATCGACCGGCCCGACAAGGAGGCGGCGCGCTCGATTGTGCGCCACTATTTGACCGACGATTTGCCGTTGGCCGCAGGGCAAAGCGCCGCCGGCATGGCCCAAACACTCGTAGAACAGATTTACACGGCCGATGAGCGGCGCCGTATTGGGAGTTACATGGACGAGCGTGGTACTTGGATGCCACTGACGATGGCCGATGTCACATCGGGTGCGAGCCTGAAAAACATTGTGGACCGCGCCAAGATGAAAGCCGTCAAGCATGCCATCGACGCTCAGGCGCCGGTCAGCTTGACGCCGGCTATGCTGGTTGAAGCCGTCGATGAGGAATGCCATGATTTGGCACACACCCTCGCCGACGTGGATGCGGCCCAATGGGCCCGAACCAATGGCATTGGTGTGGGCGAGGTGACACGGATCCGCACGCGATAGGAGGCTGACGCATGAGTGTGCAGCGCATTATGGGAACGGAAACCGAATATGGCGTCCACGAAGCGCATGCGGCACGCTACAACCCCGTGGAGCTTTCGTTCGCCGTGATCGACGCCGCGGCACGCGATGACGCACGTCGGCGCATCCGTTGGGATTATCGGCGAGAAGATCCCGTCAACGATGCGCGTGGCACACGCTTGGAGCGTGCGGCCGCACACCCCGATTTGCTGACTGACGAACCGCAGACCACGGTCATCAACATAATCGCCCCGAATGGGGGACGCATGTATGTGGACCATGCGCATCCTGAATACTCCGCGCCGGAAACCACCGACCCGTTCATGGCCACGGCTTACGACTATGCGGGCGACCTGCTGATGCAGGAAGCGGCACAACAGGCTTCACAGCAGACGGGTAAAACCATTGCGCTCATGCGTACGAACGTGGATGGCAAAGGCGCCAGCTGGGGCACACACGAAAACTACATGATGGATCGGGCGGTGCCGTTCCACGCAGTCGCGTCCCTATGCGCCACCCATTTTGTGACACGCCAAATCTATGCGGGGTCAGGACGAGTGGGACTCGGCGAGCGCAGCGAACAAGCCGGATACCAGCTGAGCCAACGTGCCGATTACATCCATATGATTGAAGCGTTGCAAACCACATTCGACCGTCCGATCATCAACACGCGTGACGAACCCCATGCTCCGGCCGACCAACGCCGGTTGCATGTGATTGTGGGCGATGCGAACCGCATGCCAGTGCCGCAAACGCTCAAACTTGGCACCACGAGCATGTTGCTATGGGTGTTGGAAACCGCGTATGCCAACCCTGATGCCGGCATCGTCGAACAGTTGCAGGACTTTGTGCTGGCCGACCCTGTGCAGGCGATGCATGAAGTGTCGCATGATTTGACATTGCGCAGCGTGTTGGCGTTGACCAATGGTGAGCGCCAGAGCGCCTGGAACATCCAGGTACGCTTGTATTCGCTGGTCTACGAAGTGGCGGCCATGGTCTATGGCGCTGATTCACTGGGGGAGCCGTTGTGGCCGGACAAGCCTACGCGCTCGCTGGTGGCCATGTGGAAACAGGCGTTGCTGGATTGTGGTGCGATTATGCATGCCGATGATGATGCACGCCTGAGCATGAGCGATGAGGCGTCGCGTGTGGAATGGCTGCTCAAATGGCAGATGCTTGAACGGTTGCGTCGGCGCATCGATACGACTGGCACGTTGGGGCAATCGGCATGGGCGGATGCACGCATTCAGGCGCTTGATTTGCGGTGGTCCGTGTTGGATCCGTACACGTCGCTCGTGCATGCGCTTGATCAGCGTGGCCTGATTGAACATGTCTGTTCGGCGCAGGAGGTGCATGATGCGGCCCGGTATGCGCCGCCCACCACGCGTGCGTGGACTCGTGCGGCATTCATCAATCAGTATGCTGAGGATGTGGTGGCCGCCTCGTGGACGCAGTTGACTGTGCGCGATCCCAAGTCCTGCGCACTTCATACTGTGGACATGACCAACCCCCGTTCGTTCGCCCAGGGCGAATCGGAGCCGGTATTCAAGTCCGAGACGTCAGCGCTGGCAATTGTGGAGCGACTCAACTATTTGCAGTCGGCAGAACGGTAAATGTCTCCTCTAGGGGGTTGACTGGTAGTACGGATCACAAGCCAATGTTGGCTAGACCATTCCTATGCAAATGACCGTTGCGTTAGGAACGGCTATTATTCTGATGCACAGGCAACCGCATGGCGGTGGCGTTTTCCCCTGAATGTTTTGCGAGGAGATTGAACAACCATGACCGAACTGAGGAATCTGGCGATGCAGGCCGCCCAGGTCGCACAGGATGCGGGCCGGCATGCACTGGCGGACCAGGTGACACCACGTAGTCTCATGGTTGTGGATCCCGACCACCATGATTATGACGAAGGCCTTGAAGTTGAGCAACGTCTGGAACGGTATATGGCTGTTCGCCTCAATGAGATCAATCCGTTCAGCGGCTTGTGGAATGAACGTCCCGCCGAACTGCATCCGGGCGACCGGTTCTGGTGTCCGGGCGGCATTGATGGCGTGATCAACTATTCACGGTCGATGGCTGAATGGACCGTGACGATTTCACTGTTTGAGTTCAATGAGCATCTGAGCGCCCAACCGATTATTGGCGTGGTACATGCGCCCGCATTGAACCTCACGTATGTGGCTGCGCGACGGTCGGGCGCCATTCGCATCCGCAAAACCCCAATGGGTGAGAAACGTGAGAAAACTGTGCCTTCGACGACAGCCCATCTGGACGGTTCCGTCGTCAGTTTTGGCATGTCGCATAAATCCGAGGAATCCAAACGCGCGTTGGATGTGGTGGCGGCATTGTCCGGGCGTCCGGCTGATATCAAGCGTATCGGCCCTGCGTCGCTGGATTTGTGCAAAGTGGCTGACGGCACGTATGACGCCTATTTTGAACCGAATTTGCATGAATGGGATGTTCCTGCCGTGTCTGCCGGAGCTATCGTAATCTGGGAGTCACAAGGTCGCATTGCGAACTGGGCCGGTGACCTGATTCATTGGCGTAGTGAAAACGACGTGGTGGCCACCAACGGCATCATCAATGATGAATTGCGCCCGATTTTGCTTGAGCACTGACAGGCCGCGGCTGCGTTCAGCCAAGATGCGACAACCAGAACCAATCAAGGAAGAACGATGCCACAGGAACAAGTGAACCGCAAGGCAAGCGAGCACACGCAAGCCGTGAACGACGAACAGGTTCGTCTCAATGTGGAAGCGGAAGCGAGCATGGACGTGCTCGACTCGATTCTCGATGATATTTCCACTGTGCTCGAAACGAATGCGCAAGAATACGTGGACAGCTTCGTGCAGAAGGGCGGCCAGTGAGCGATGCCGCAACTGCATGATTCGACGAGTCGTGCCCAAGGGGAACCAAACGCGCATGAACACGGTTTTGACCGCATCTTCGGTTTGGAAACCGAATACGGTGTGAGCGTGACGGGAGCGGACCATGCAGTGCAAGCCGCCAACGCGGCTGTGGCCATGTTCCGGCCCATCGTGGAGCATACGCGTTCCACGAACACGTATCTGGCCAATGGTTCACGACTGTATCTCGATGTGGGAGCCCATCCCGAATATGCCACGGCAGAGGCGCGCATGCCGAGTGACGCATTACTGGCCGATGCGGCGGGGGAGCGCATCATGCGTTCAATGGCGTTGAACGCCCAGGAACAGTTGCGCGACGCCGTGGGATCGGCCGCGCGTATCCATTTGTTCAAGAACAATGCCGATTCAGCCGGCCACTCGTTTGGATGCCATGAGAATTATTTGGTGCGCCGTTTTGTGGGGCTGACAGACATTACCGACCAATTGCTGCCATTGTTGATCAGCCGTCAGATCATCACAGGTGCCGGACGGTTTGCCGATGGCCGGTTCAGCATCACGCAACGCGCATTGTTTGTGGACGAAACGGTGTCGTCAGCCACGACGCGCAGTCGTCCAATGGTCAATACGCGTGATGAACCGCATGCGAATCCGGAAGAGTTTCGACGTTTGCATGTGATCATAGGCGACTCGAACCGTTCCCAGTGGGCGACTCGCATGAAGCTGGCAATCACGCATCTGGTGCTGTGCGTGATTGAATACCATGCGCGACATCAGGAGTCCAGCGCCTTGTCGCTCATGGCGTTGGCTGATCCCGTGGACGCCAACCATGCCGTGGACGAGCATGGGGTACAAGCGCAGTTGCAGTTGGCTTCTGGAGATCATGTGAGCGCGCTGCAGATGCAACGCCGGTATTGGCAGGCGTGTGCGACGTTCCTCGATGCTCATGCGCACGCTGTGGACGCTTCATTGGGCCAGCCGGGTGCCGCATTGCAAATTCTTGACGAATGGCGCGTGGTGCTTGACGAGTTGGAACGTGATGATATTGCCAGCTTGGCCACGCGTGTGGATTGGGCTGCGAAATTGCACTTGTTCAGCCAGCTGGTCGCACGGCGGTTGGGTTGCGACGTGGATCAGGCGCGTGCATTGCTGCGCCAGCCGGGCGCGCTGCCGCCGGCACTTGCGTTGCAATTGGCCCAATTGGATTTTGACTATCATGACATTGCCAATGGCGCCGTATTCGATGCGCTCGTGCGTCATGGCCGCATGATTGAGGAAGTATCAGCTCAACAAGCGGATGAGGCGCGTCACACGCCTCCAGCAGGCACTCGTGCCGTGTTGCGCGGTCGGTTTGTGCAGTTGGCTGCCGAGGCTCATGTGCGTCATGCGTGTGATTGGACGACGCTTGAACTGCTCGAGCCGCATAAGACGACGGTATCGTTGCTTGACCCGTTCGAGGACCAGCCTGATGCGCAATTGTCCGCCATCTTCGACCAGTTGGAAGCCCGCATCGCGTTGCATGAGACGCGTTGACCGCGTGGTGCGTAGATATGAAAAAATCCCGGCCATCATTGGTCGGGATTCTTTCATACGGCCGAGGCCGTTATCACTCGGTGACAGCCTTCTTCAGCAGCGAGCCAGCGGAGATACGCACACCGTAGGTGGCAGGAATCTCGATGGTTTCGCCCGTACGCGGGTTGCGGCCCGTGCGAGCGGCGCGAGGCACGCGCTCGGCGGAGAACAGACCGGTGAGCTTGAGACCCTCGCCGGACTTCATGGCCTCAACGAAGACGTCCTGGAATGCGTTGACAGCTGCTTCAGCCTGAGCCTTGGTGAGGTTCGACTTCTGGGCGATCTTCGAGACGAGATCAGACTTGTTGTATGCCATAAAGCATCCTTCTTGGTTAGGGGACGATCCTTGGAGCGGTACGTCCTTGTTTCATTGGATATCATAGCGCATAATCTACCGAAATAGGCTAATTTGCAACGATTTTCATGACTCTTCTCAGTTTTGTGATGATTTGCGTGGCGACTGTCGCATAAGTATTCCGTCCACTTTATGCAAAAGTGGCATATTTAGTATGGTTTCAACAGTTTTCGAGGGGAAAGGGGCGTTGTCGCTGCAATAGAAATATCAAAAAACAGGAAACGTGAACAATGTCGTAAGTAGTGCCGGCGCTGCGGAACGTACTGAACATGCAGCGACGGCAACGGTGGAACGCAAACTAGTGAGGGGCTTTTATCAGATCATGTCGTGACGGTCAAGCCACTTCATGGCCAAGGCGCCAACGGGGATGCGCAACCAGTAGAACGCGAGACGGTAGACGATCGTGGCCGACAACGCGATCGGGGAGGGCACGCCCACGGCAGTAAACGCGACCGACAACGCGGCTTCCACAGCACCCAAGCCGCCGGGCGTGGGCACGGCGGAACCCAACGTATTGGCCAGCAGGAAGATGAATGTCGTCTCAATCGGATTCATCGAGAACCCGAACGCGTGCAAAGCCGCCCAGAATCCGAAACCGGTGGCCAGATTGAGCACTAACGCACCCACAATGCCGATGATCAGCTCACGGGGCTGCGTGAGCGTCTCCAACAGGCTGCGCGCATACGATTTGAGCAGTGGCAGGTATTTTTGCGTGACTTTACGACGAATTGGCGTGATGGCCATCGCCAAGCACACGACGAGCGCGACAATAGCGATCACCATGATCAACGTGTTCGTCGGCACCATGCCCGACAGCGTGTTGCGGCCCGTGAAAATGCCAATGACTATCAACAAGATGACGGTGGTGACGGCTTGCACGCCCCACACGGCGCTCATGATGGCTGTGGCCACGGTATTGCGATATCCGTTCTTACGCAGGAACTGCAAATTGACAAACGCAGGGCCGATGCCGGCGGGCATCGACACGGCCGTGAAGCCCGCAGCCATTTGTGAACACAACAATCCGAATGGATTGACGGGCCCACGGTTCATGAAACCGCCCAACGTGACGGCTGAACCCACCCATGCGAGGAACCCGAAACCCACGCACAACAACGCGAACCACAAGTTGGCGTTCGTGACGGCCTTGATCATCTCCTCGGGCTTGAGTTGCGTGAAAATCACAGCAACGGCAATCACGAGCAGCGCCATGCCGACGAACGAACGGATCGAGAACCGCGAAAGCGTGACCTGCTCAAGATTTTCAGCGGCCTCCGGAGGCGCGAGCGCGCTCATCGCCTTGCGCAAGTCTTCGAGCAGATGTTTGTTCCAACCATCCAACTGGCGTGTGGACGGTGGGACGGCAGCCCGCTGCACAAACGGAATGAGATTGATCAGCGTTTCCGTGTCCCACACGCGCTTGGCCACGCGGATTGTGCGATCCACGCCGTAGAGCGCCGCATACAGCGCGAGCATTTGCACGTTGTCGAGTTCCACGTTCGTGATGCTGCTGGCCACATCGCCGTTTTGCCAGCCGGCAATGAACATGTGTGCCGGTTGTTGTTCGGGAGTGCCGAGTTCCTTGATGCGCCCGAGCGTGTTGAGTGTGATACGCCGATGCGTGTAGCCGCGTTGGTGCGCGCGGTCAAGATACTGCAGCAATTCCACGAGCTCGTCGTCAGTCAGCGTCGCGGCGTCACATTCGTCCAGCACGGCGCAGGGGTTGAGCACGAGCATCGAGGATTCACTGTAATCGGCGACGCCATACGGTTTGATCGTGGGCAATCCCAGCGAGCGCAATCCCAACAGCATTGAAGCGTGATGATGCTGCGCGCTGATGGCGGAACGGTCCTTGCGCACAGCCACACTTTTCAATTTGACCAGTTGCCACATCTGATTCAAATAGCCGGCGAACCGCAGTTGGTTGTCGAGCACGGACACGGTGTAATGGCGACCATCCTGGTCGCGCATATCGTAAATGCGCGAGTTTTCGACCAGATCATCATCCAATGATGTGACGAGCACGCCGGGTTCGGTATTCAAACTGGTGCGACGTGTCAATTGCACAGGATTGAGCCCGATGGTGCGCACGGCTGAAATGATTTGACGGCCCCAGGCCCCCGTGTTGATCGAACCGATGGCGAACCGCAGCACGAGCCCAATGACGCGACCAAGCAGCAACGACAGCATAATGCCCGTGACTGAACTCCACGATGTGATGACGAAGATGACGCCGGCGGCAATGAGAATGTTCCAGCCCCATTTGACGGTGGACCGCGTGCGACGCGGACCCGCCATCGTCAGGAACGCGGACAACGCGGCAAAAAAATCAGGCAACAACGCGGTGCCCAAGCTCGTGCCCGCAGACATCAGCGTACCCACAAGAATCGAATTGCCCCACGTGCTCAACGCCAACGACGTGCCCCATGCGGCGCCGAACCCAAGCAGTAGCGCGCCAACAGACAGGGCGGCTTGCAACCATTCTTTACGCGTCATGATTTGGATCAGCACGCTGACGACCACATAAATGACCACAAGTTGTTGCAACAATGACGCGGGCACGTCGAGAATCCAGTCCACGTTCTTACCCACGTTTTGCGCGTCATACGCCACACCTGTGGTCACGCCGCGCAAATACACGGCGAACAACAGCAGCAATACGGCAATGATCAAATCAAGGACAGCGTTGACAAGGTCGCCAAACACATGTGTGCGCTGGGGAGGGATATCGTCAATAACGACATTGTTCATCGTATCGTCATCGTCAAGCATGGTGGGTGAGGCCAATGGTGCCGCTGACGCAGAATCCGAACCGGATTGCGGCGGCTCCGTGCGGGCTGCGTGATTTTGCGGTGATTGCTTGCTGCTCATCCACACCTCATCCGTTGCTTGGGGTCATCGTGATGTGCCCATCACAGTGTGCGATGGTGCGGGAAGCCGTTCATCTCATCGGTATTTACCTGCGGCCATTCTTGCTGTGAAGAGCACAAACGCCCACCGAAGTGGGCGTTTTAAGTGTACTAGGCGGCCTGCATGAGGCACAGCATCATTCAGCGAACGAAATCAAATCCGCAGCCACACCCACATACGAGGCAGGAGTCAACGCTTTGAGACGTGCAGCCGTTTGCTCATCGAACTGCAACGAATCAATGAAACGCTGCACATCATCCTGGTTGATACGATGGCCGCGCATGAGCTCCTTGACTTTCTCATACGGACGTTCCATGCCTGGCAGACCTGCCAATTCACAAGCGCGCATCGCTGTTTGAATAGGCTCGCCCAGCACTTCCCAATTCGCATCCAACTCGGCTTGCATCGTGGCTTGGTCGGGATGAATCGACTGTAAGCCGCCCAACAGGTTGTCGAGCGCGAGCAGCGAATAACCCAACGCGGAACCAATGTTGCGTTGCGTCGTCGAATCAGTCAAATCACGCTGCCAACGGGATTCCACAAGCGTGGCCGACAATGTGTCGAGCAGTGCGCAGGAAAGCTCAAAGTTCGCTTCAGCGTTCTCAAAACGGATCGGATTGACCTTGTGTGGCATCGTCGACGAACCCGTGGCACCCTTGACCGGCACCTGGGCGAACACGCCACGCGAAATATACATCCACACATCCACGCACAGGTTGTGCATGATGCGGTTGGCATGGCTGACCGTGCCATAGAGTTCGGCCTGCCAGTCATGCGATTCAATCTGCGTGGTCAGAGGATTCCACGTCAAACCCATGCGGTTCGTCACGAACTCGCGCGACACAGCCACCCAATCCACATCGGGATAAGCGGCCAAATGGGCGCCGAACGTGCCCGTGGCACCATTGATCTTGCCCAAATACTCCTGGGATTCAATATGACGGATCTGACGGTTGATACGGTAGACATACACCGCCAGTTCCTTGCCCAACGTGGTAGGAGTGGCCGGCTGGCCATGCGTCAACGACAGCATCGGCAGTTCAGCGAACTCCTCGGCCTTGCCCATCAGATGGGCCGTGATGGCCTTGGCGGACGGCAACCACACCTGTTCCATCGCGTTCTTGACACAACGCGCATACGACAGGTTGTTGATATCTTCACTCGTACAAGCAAAATGCACGAGCGTCTTCAACTCGGTCAGCTGCGTGGGATGGCCCAGCACTTCGGCCGCGCAATCCAATTCATCATCAATGTAATATTCCACAGCCTTCACATCATGATGCGTGATGGCCTCATGAGCGGCATGGCGTTCAATGCCCTCATCATCAAAAGTTTCAGGAATCGCGCGCAAATAGGCTTGTTCCTCATCGGTCAACGGCTTGACACCTTGCACAATCGGCTCATAACCATTGCCTTCGAAACCGTTGGCCAGCAGAATCATCCATTCCACTTCCACGCGCATGCGCTCGCGGTTGAGTGCGGGTTCGCTCAAATATTCAACGAGGGGGGCCGTCTGCTTGCGATAGCGGCCGTCGAGTGGAGTCAATGCGGGAGTAGGGGAAATATCGGTAAGCCTCATGTGCCCCACCCTACTGGAAACCGCCAACGGGTGGGGCCTTGAAGCTGCGTTTGTCTCAGGTTATGGGAAGGCGTCCGTAGCGTGACCGGCTACGGGCCGATCGGACAGGACGCAGGCCAATACAGCATGACCTTGGTCAATGGCATCGGTTGAACATCGATGAAGCATCAATATGGTCTCAAAAGGATCAACCGCTAACGAGCCAATGCCGCACGAGGTTGAGGAACTATGGCTGTGAACACTGAATCCGCATGATCCTTCGTCACGCGGCCCTGCCAATACGTGGTGCCCTGGTAGGTGCCGTCGATCGTATTGGCGAAATGCTGTTCATGCGTTTGCACGGCAGGTGAGCCCAACGCGCTGGCATCCTCATACGCCGACTCGTGGTATTTGAGCCAATGTGTGATCTCATAACGGTTGGGGTCGCGCTCCACGCCAGTACCTGAGTTCAGCGCATTCGCCTGATCGAGCGCCCCCTCATCCAACGAACCGCGCACAGTCAACCAAGTGTCGGTGCTCGGATTCGCCTTGCCATCCAACGCGGCCACCAGTTCATCATCCATTTCAATGGCCGTTACCCACGTGGACGACGCGATCGGATGGTTGGCGATGGGCGAGCCCGCTGTCACAATATGGTCGATCGTGAATTCATCCGCGCAATCCGACGCGATGGCCGCCGCCACAATACCACCTTGCGAGTGGCCGACCATCGCCACGGGTTCGTCGGATTTGATGCCGGCTTGCCTCATGGCTTCCACGACCATGCGTGCACTTTCGGCATTCATGCGTTGTTCGCTGTTCGAACTCATGAGCTCCACGTTTTGTGGCCATCCGAACGGCGAATCGTCTTTGCCATCAGTGCCGGGGATCGACACGAGCCATGCGTTCGTGCCGTCATCGCGCACATATTGCGAAATGGCGATCGTGCCGTAGCTCAATGCAGTGTCATCACTGGTCGTCAATCCCGATTCGCTGCGATTCTCGCCGAGCCGGCGCAAATTAGACAACGCTCCGCTAACCGAAGTTGTGGCGCCAACCACCTGCGCATGCCGACCCACTTGCGTGACGGTCAAATCAGTGCCTTGCGCGTAGTTGTGCCATGGCTGCAAGAATTGCGACAGGTTCGCGGCAGCATTGGCGACAGCGGTCGATTTGCGCGCTTGCGCACCGCCAATGCGCTGGTCGACGCCGGCATTTGTCCCCACAGCGCTCATACCCGTTGCCCCGGCCAACATATTGACCCAACCAGACAGACCATTGAGCGTGCCTTCCTGCATCCATGTGGTGCCATTGAGCGCATGGAACGCGTTGACATGGCCTTCCTTGACGAGGCCATACAGCAGTCCGCCACCCGCGCTCAATAGTGTGCTGGCGCCAATCTGCCATGGTGTGGCGGCGGTGATCTGTTGCGCGGCCTGCGTGCCCAAACGGCGTGCCGACGACTCGGCTTGTGCATACAGGCTGTACGCGCGCGACAAAAGGGAGGCCAATGTTTCACATTCCTGTGCCAACGAAGCCAAGTTGGTGGACACTGCGGACGCCTGCCCGGCAATGTCTGCCGGCAACGTGGCATGCTGCGAGCCGGCAGAGGCCGCCATCGAGGCGTTCAGGGCCGACAATGCTCCTACGGCGCCATTGAACGCGCCACCCAGTCCTGTGTCTGCGCTTGCCGCGCCAACACCGCTAGCGCTGCTAACCGTTGTCGGCGCACCCAGGGCGCTCGTGTTGTTCGCCGCACACCATGCCATGCGTGATTGCGCGCCCGTCGCCGTAAACGCCAGTTGACTACATTGCGTGGAGGAACGTGCCAATGCGGCACGCGCCTGATCGAGTAACGCCACCACGCGTTGCGCGCGCTGTTCATCATCCACACTGACCATGCCGCCATACACGCGTGAGACCACGCGCACGCCTTGTTGAGCCACCTGTGCCATGTCACCCCCCGTAGAAACAACGGCGACGCACGTCTTCAATGTGGGTCATCGCCTCATGTGCGTGTTGCTTCAATGTGATACAGCGTTCGTGAAACAGACTGGCCGCGGTGCCACTCCATTGCGGCATCGTGTTCGATGCGGTGGCTTGCACTACCGCTTCCATAGCCTGTTGCACTGCAGCGAACGTGCCGTTGGCGGCTTGACGCACGCGTGCCACTTCGCTGTGGCATACGCAAGCACCGTCGCCAGCGGATGTTAATCCGCTGCTCGTGGATGCAGTCTCACTGGGCTGTTGCTTGACTGTATCGGCAAGTGTGTGTTGAGGAAACCATGCATTGACCATGGTTCCATTGCACGCCATGCCGCATTGAAAATCCAGTCACGCCGGGTCATGTGGAAAACCAAGTCGCCGGGCACGGCTATGTGCATAAACACATGTCGCATGCACACTATGCGTTCGACAATCTGCAATCCGGCTTGCGGACTGGACATGCCGTGTTTCGCCGCTTCAGCCGCTGCTCGTTGTGCCGGTTGGGCTGGTGCCGGTTAGCGTGACGCCTGTTATGGTTGCGCCCTCGGACTGTGCGTGGGTACGCCGTCCTTCAGGGCGGCGGGGAAACGCGCTTAGTCCGGTCTGTTCTGGTGTTCGATGTACTTCCTGAGCGTTGCCAGAGGAGCGCCCCCTGCGGTTCCGGCGTAGTAGCTGCCGGACCAGAGGCGTTGGGCGCGCCAGTAATGCTTGGCGAGTTCGGGGTAGTCTCGTCTCATGTAGCGGCTTGATACTCCCTTGAGGCTGTTGACGAGCTTGCTGACCTGCGTGGTCGGGGTGAGGTTGACGAGCAGATGCACGTGGTCGGTTTCTCCGTTGAACTCCTCCAGACGGCATCCGAAGTCGTCGCATACGTCATGGAAGATGCGTTCGAGCGCGCGCAGGTGCTGGTCGGTGAAGACCTTGTGCCGGTATTTCGTGACGAAAACCAAATGAACGTGCATGTCAAAGACACAGTGTCGTCCCTTGCGTATTTCACTGTCGTTACTCATGCAACCAATTCTACCATGTGGTATGATGGGAACCATGGGCACGACCATGAAACGGTACGACTACCGCGCCTGTCCCACCGGCAAGCAGGCCGATGCGCTGGCGCGCCAGTTCGGCTGCTGCCGGTTCGTGTACAACGCATTCATCAAGGAACGTTCCTACAGGTACCGGCACGGCGGCGTGAACCTGACCGCAGTGCAGTTCGCCAAGGAACTCACCGAACTCAAGACCACGCCTGACCGGCGTTGGCTGGCGGACGTGAGCGTCGTGCCGTTGCAGCAGGCGATACGGCATGCTGACGCGGCGTACAGGAATTTCTTCCGCGGTTGTGAAACCGGCCGCAACGTCGGCTATCCGCGGTTCAAGTCGAAACACGGCACGCAATCCGCCGAGTACACCAAAAGCGCCCGCTTCAAGATACAGCACCAAAAGGGCGCGAAATGGGCATACCTGACGTTGCCGAAAGTCGGACGGCTCAAGTTCCGTTGGAGCCGTGACCTGCCCAGCGTCCCCAAGAGCGTGACCGTTCTCAAACGCCCCAACGGCGACTACCATGTGAGCTTCCCCGTGGAAGCGCCCATCCTCCCCGCGCCGCAACCGGCCCACGAGGCGTGCGGCATCGACCTCGGGGTAGCATCCTTGGCGGTGGTGCGCGCGTCGGACGGTACCGGCTACACCGTGGAGCATCCCCGGCTCATGCGACATGCACAGCGCAAGCTCTCCAGATTGCAGCGCAAACTTTCCCGCCAGAAGAAAGGTTCGAACCGGTACAGAAAAACCCGACACGCCATCGCCAGGACCCATCAGCACATGCGGGACAAGCGCCTTGACCTGTTGACCAAGACCGCCAAGCAAGTGACCGACGAAAACCAAGCGGTCGCCCTTGAAACGTTGAGCGTCAAGAACATGGTCAGACGCGCCAATCCGAAACCCGGTCCAGACAGGCCCGGCCAATGGTCGCCCAACCGACGCAAGGCCAAGGCGGGGCTCAACCGCTCCATCCTCGATGCCGGATGGGGCACCCTTGTACGACTTATCGAACAGATGGGCATGGAGAAAGGTCGCGACATCCGCAAAATCGGCAGGTGGGCGGCAACCAGCCAGACCTGCTGTGTATGCCACACGCGCGACGGCAGGAAACCATTGGCGGTACGCGAATGGGACTGCCCCACATGCGGCGCGCACCTCGACCGGGATGCGAACGCCGCTGTCAACATCATGCTCGCCGCAGGGCTTGCGGAGAGCCTAAACGCCCGTGGAGGGGCCGTGAACCGGAGACTGGCACAAGCCAATCTTGCCGGAAACACCCCAATGGAAGCGGGAACCCACCGAACCGTTGTCCTTCATTAAGGACAGCGTGGTAGGAATCTCCGGCGCTCACGCCGGAGAGGAAGTCAATCACCACGGCTTGACTTGGCTGTCCGATCCCGTCTGGTTCGTCGACGGAGTGCTGTCGCCCTTGGGCTGGTCCTGCTGGCCGTTTTGCTGCAGCAGCTGCTCGATTTGCTGGCGTTGCTCCTCACTCAACGATGGTTGTGACGACGTGGCTCCGTCGGCATTGTTCGACGTGTTGTTGTTTGCGGCGTCCTGCTGGGCCAGCGCCTCGTTAATGCGTTTGGTCAGTTCCTGTGACAGCTTGGCGTTCGTGTCCACAGCCGTGGCGACCGGGGGAGTCAACAGCGCGTTCATATGGTGCGCTGTGGCGAACTGGTCATCGGTTTGTTGCTGACGCACTTTGAGCGTGTTGAGATTCGCCGCCGGATCAGCCGCGTCCTTCAGATTGCGTTCCAACGATGCCGTGGCCTGATTGTAGGTGTATACGGCCGTCACATTGACCAATGCGAGCGCGGCGAGTACGGCGCATGCCACAGCCAAAACTATCATCAGGAGGCGCACGGCCAATGGCGTACGTCGCGTCACCATTGGTGGGGTGTCTGTAAACAGGTCTGTTGTCGAGTCTGTTGTTGTGCTGGTATGGCGCTGTGGCTTTGTGTTGCGGCTCATAGCATCCTCCTTGAGGTGGCCAACCATGCGGCGGCTTCCCAGGCGAGCAGCGCGACGAGCGCGATCGAGAACGGCCATACCAACGGTGTGATACGCGTGTGGGCACGTTGCGTTTCCTCCACGCGCCACTGGTTTGATTGGGCCGCAATCTGCGAGTCGGCCGCTGTCGTGTTCGCGTCAAGGAACACAGCTTTGCCGCTCAGCTCATCAGCCAGATTGTCAATTTGGGTACGGTCAAGTTTGGAAATGCCCGGCTCTCCCGTGGACGGGTCGATCACCCACTCGCCGTCCGCAGCGGGTTGCGATTGGGGAATAGTGCCGCCTTCATCGGATCCCACGCCGATCACGCACGCGTCGTCAACAAACTGCCGTAACGAGGAAAACGTGCGTCGCGTGGTGGGTGTCGTCTGCTCGCCGTCCGTAATCACGTACAGCAGCAGCCGGTCATCCGGGTGTTCATCATGAATGGATTTCAGTGTCACCAACAATCGGTCGAGCGCGGCGTCCATCGAAGAACCCGACGAACTGGACGTGCTTTCCGTATGCAATGAACGCGCCCACTGGTCCACGGCACGTGTATCAGGCGTCAATGGCAAATCCAACGTGCCCGTCGCACCAAAACTCACGGCGGCGAAACTTGAATTCGGATACAACTTCGTGATGTCGGCAATGGCTGATTGTGCGGCTTCAAGACGGCTCACCGTTTGCGACGAACCATACTGAGCGTCGTGCACGCCCATGGAACCCGTAATGTCGGTGGCAATGACCACATCCGTGGCGCTGATCGCACGCGACACGGTAGGTGTGGCGATGGCCGGGGTCAGCGCACAAATCGCCAACACCACGCAGATGAGCACACGGCGCACGCACGCCACGAGGGTTTCATCACTCGTGGTACGCCGGCGCGCATGCACCACGATGGCCGCTATCGCGAACGCGACCATGACAGCTGCCAGTATGATGCCGACAGGCCAGCCCAATGCCGGGGCAAACGTGAACGAACTCATCGCCTCAACCTCCATGCCACGAGCATCCAACCGGCCACCAGCACGATCAGCGCCAACGTCCACCAGCCAGGCGCATCCACCACGGCCGCCTTGTTGCGCAACTCGACCTCATGCACCTGCTGCTCATTGATCTGGCGTACAAGCGCATCGACCGATGTGGCATCGGACTGGCGCAAGAACGTGCCACCATGCGATTCAATCAGCCGTTCCATATCCACCGTGGTGGCGTCTTTCTCACTCGATTGCGGCCCTGAATACAACCCTTCCACGGCAATGTTGGCTTTTGACGTCAAATCCAACGCTTGCGCAAGCGAATACGTTTCCTTGCCCGACACCACATTGTCGGTGGCCAACACGATCGACGCTTCACGCCGCGCACGCTCCTGTGCAGTGGTCGAATAGGTGAATCCGGGCAACATGGCCGCGCATGACACGAGCCCGTCACCAATCAAACTGGTGGCGTTAGGGATGTTCTGTGTGCCATCCAACCAGTCGGACACGTCCTGATACTGCTGGTCCGACATATCATCAATCGTCTGCTGCGACTCCACACCTTTCAACACGTCACTGGCATGAGTCAACTGTTGCGACACAAGTTCATAATCATCAGTCAACGGAAACACGGTGCGCGACGTGGAATTGAAAATGCTCAACCCGATGCGCTCACCCTGAAAATGCTTGACAAGTTCACGATACGTGTCAATGACCTCATGGTCATAAGGCAACGTGGAACCCGACACATCCAAACACAACACAATGTCACGGTTGCCTTGCCGTTCGGTTTGCGAATCCACAGTGCCAGGACGGCCCACCAACACGCAAGCCGCAATCACGACGAACGCCAGCAACAGGGCGCCGACACGGTTCCACACGCGCCAGCGGCGCATGGCGGCCGACGCATGTTCGCCCGCCAAATCCTCATGCAAATCGTAGACCGCTGCCGCTTCGGGGGAGACCTCATGCCGCCGTGTGACGAGCCATGCCACAATCAATGCAGCCACGATTACAAGGGCGGCAATAGCAATGGCCAAAGGCCAACGCCAACTCAACATGTCAACGCCACCTTTCCACAAGACGGGCCACCCAAGCCGCCGCATCCTCAACGCTCACATCATCCGAGGCGGACGCGAACTCGGGCGGATAGATGCCGGCAATAGTCTGACGCAACAACTCCCAGTTCGTCGAGTCGTCCGCATATTTCGCAGCCGTCAAATCAGCCAACGTCTGTGAAGAAACAGGCCTGCCGGACGCGGCCGACGCATACGCGCGCGCAATCTCACTGAGCTTGACAAACGCTTCATCCCGACTCAACTCGCCTTGCTCATAGCGTTTCGTAACCGCATCAATGCGACGCAACCATTCATGCTGCGAACCGGTCGCATGCGCACCCGACGGGACGGCCTTACGCACGCGACGTGGACGCCACAAGCGCACCACCACCACAATCAACACCGCCATCACCACGAGCGCCACAACCGCCACCGTGACCAACGACGTGGCCTGCAACGGACCCAACGGTACGAGCTGGTCAACGTCAAGCGCATACCCTTGTGCCCTCATGACAACCGCGCCCCTTCCTTCACCGTGCGTGCGCTGGCGCCGGATTGTGCATGACTGCGGACAGCGGATGCGCCAGGCAGTAATGAAACGCCCCCAACATGATGCGGCTGGGCGCTCGCAATGATTTTGACGAGCGCATGGAACATCGCATCACTCGATGCCGCATGCACCAAGGTGGCACCTACAGCCGTGAGCTGTTGTTTGAGTTCATGTATCAGGAATGAGCGGTGCGTCGCCACTTCTTTGGCATTGGCGGCGGAACGCAGGAACGCAGGGATTCGACGGCCCGAACGACCGTCCACAATCGGGACTGACGGTTTGGACGCTACCGGCTGGGCGTCAAACGGATTGATCGTGCCCACATCAATAATCATCAGCGGATGCGTGCGCGCAATCCGACGCAGATTGACATGTTGCTCATGCGTCAACGCATGGTCATCCGTGGCCAACACCAGCAGACAGTGACGGTCGCGCACATGCGAAGCGAAATCAAGCAACGCATCGATATTGCGCGACTCGTGCCAATCGCGGTCCAACGCGTCATCAAGCACACGCTCAAACTGGGGCAGGCCCCCATGGAACGGCATGCGCGTAATCGACTTCGCATCACCAAACACCAACGAGACCTCATCGGAACGGCGCAATGACAAAGCGGCAACCATACACAACGCGTTTGCAGCGACCTGCCAGGCGCGCTCGCCTGAAGGACACGTCGCATTCATGGGGGCGCCGATATCCATGAGCATGACCACACGGCTGCTCGCATTGCGTTCACGTTGCACAAGCATCGGCCGGCCATGACGTGCACTGATTTTCCAATCAATGGCACGCGCCTCATCACCCGCCTCATACGCGCGCACATCCATCAGATCATCAGTGCCCCCGCGACGCTGCGACACATGTTCACCTTCAATGACACCCAACGCCTTACGCACGGTGGGCAACGTCAGCGAAGACGCCAACGCGTCAATACGCCGGCGCACGATACGGGATGCTTGCGCCCCGGCATCCTCGGCGCTATGAGCCTGGGCGCGCGCGCCATGCCCGGTTGATGCGGCCTTGATCATGGAACCGGCACCACCTGCACAATCGAATCAATGATCTGATCAGCTTCAATACCATCCGCCAACGCTTCAAACGTCAACAGGATACGATGACGCAGCACCTCATGGGCGAAACGCTTGATGTCCTCGGGAATCACATAATCGCGGCCGGCCATCAACGCCGCCGCCTGACCGATACGGATAAACGCGATCGATGCACGCGGCGAAGCGCCCAAACGCACACGCGCCGACAACCCGTGAATCGGCTTGGGGCCGGCGCCACGCGACGTTTCGACCAAATCAACGGCATACTGCATGATTGCATCCGACACATGCACACGCTTGGCCGCACGGCACAAGAAGTCCACATCCTGAATCGAAATGACATCTTCTCGATCCATCTTCGGATCAACCACATCCGAACCGCGACGGGCCAGCATCTGCAACATCGCCACTTCCTGATCGGCGGTCGGATAGCTCATCACGGCCTTCATCATGAAACGGTCCATCTGGGCTTCGGGCAAATTGAACGTGCCCTCTTCCTCAATCGGATTCTGGGTGGCGATGACCATGAACGGACGCGGCAACATGATGCGTTCGCCGCCAATCGTCGTGGACCCTTCGGCCATGGCTTCCAGCATGGCCGACTGTGTCTTGGCATTGGCACGGTTGATTTCGTCGAGCAACACGAAATTGGCGTGAATCGGACCGATTTGCGTGGTGAAGCGTTGTGTCGAGAAATCAAAAACCTGCGTGCCGACCAGGTCCGACGGCATTAAATCCGGTGTGCACTGCACGCGGCGGAACGATCCCGACACGCTTGTGGCCAACGTTTGCGCGGCTGTGGTCTTGGCCAGGCCCGGCACCGACTCAATCAGGATATGGCCGCCGGCCACCATCGTGGTGATCAACGATTCACGCAATTCCTCCTGGCCGATCAATGCTTTGGAGAACCTACGACGAATATGGTCGGTCAACTGGTGTGCGCGTGCCACATCATGCTGGGTCAACGCGTCCGATGCACCGGGCGTGCTCGTGACGCGCGGATTCGTGGGGGCCGGGACGCCTGGCTGTGGGGCCGCGGAAATATCAGGAATGGATGACGGCATGGGCGATGCAGTGGCGCGCGGTGTGGAACGCGGGTCGCCGGACGGGCTCGGGGGAGTGGTCGGAGGGAACAATGCCATGGAAATCATCCTCGGATTCAAATTGCGGGTGTGCACATGCCAAAAACCATGCGCATCCCCTTTGCTATCAAGCGGTGTCTACGGAAAGGTGCGGCTGCAGGCGTCTTAAGAGTTACTACTGGACCCGTGGCGCACATGACCGGACGTACCGTCACATGATTGTAGCGGTTGGGGATGGGACGTGGGCTGCAAGCGCCAGTCAACGGGCGTGGCGCCAGCATTCTTGAGTGCTTCGTTGGCCCGGGAAAACGGGCGCGAGCCGAAGAAACCGCGTGAAGCGGACAACGGGGAAGGGTGCGGGGAGGCGATAATGGTGGCGTTCGTCAGCAATGGTGCCAACGACTGCGCGTTACGCCCCCAGAGAATGGCGACGAGCGGGAGCAGATTGCCATGCTCATCGGTACGGTTGTTCAACGCGCGGATCGCAGCCTCAGTGACCGGCTCCCAACCTTTGCCCTGATGACTGTTGGGTTTGCCGGCCTCAACCGTCAAACAGCGGTTGAGCAACATCACGCCTTGCTTGGTCCACGGTGTCAGATCGCCGGTGGGTGCCGGTTCGATGCCGAGGTCGGACTGCAGTTCCTTATAAATGTTGATCAGGCTCTTGGGCAGCGGATGCACGTCGGGCGCCGTGGAGAAACTCAACCCCACGGGGTGACCGGGCGTCGGATACGGATCTTGGCCCACAATCAGCACCTTGACCGAGTTGAACGGGATGCGGAACGCGCGCAAAATATTGGGGGCTGCAGGGAGGAAATGATGGCCTTGGGCCACTTGGTCGCGCAAAAAATCACCCATATGGTGGATTTGCGGTTCCACTGGGGCCAGCGCTTGAGCCCAGCCGGGATCCATCAGTTCATGCAACGGTTTGATTGCTGGTGTGCTCATGGTTACAGTACTGTACTTGACCGGCATGGCAAGTGACGTTCACACGGCCTGAGCCTTGTCCATGCAAAGCCGTGGCGCATGCTGGTTCTTCAAGCTGAAGCGGCAATGCGCGCTAGTGTCCACGGTGACGAAGTTCGACTCTGACGGCTGCCCAAGGTACACTCGACGTGGAATTGCTTCAATGGAAGGCGAGATATGGCACACAGCGACAAGGGTACGTACGATTCGTATGCGCAGGATGAGTTCGACAACCCTCCTGCAGGACCCATGGGTGTGCATCGTGGCAACCGGTCATTCGGAGCCCGTTACACGCCCCTGATCATCGTCCTTATTTTGGCTGCCGTGGCGGCCATCCTGTTCTGGAGTATTTATTCGGGAGAAGCCGCGAAAATCTTTAATGGCCGTTCCGACCATGCGGCCACAAGCACACAGACCGCGCAGACCACGCCTGCGGACGCAGCCGCCACGGATGCGTCATCGTCGGCAACGCCAAGCGAATCCGAGTCGGCGACGCCGAGCGAATCGGCCACCCCAGCGCAATCGGCATCGCCCTCCGAGTCGCCGTCTGAATCCCCGTCCGAGTCGCCCTCCGAGTCGCCAACTGATGTGGTGAACTACAACACGGGTGTCACCGTGATCAACGGCACAGGCATCTCGGGTTATGCGGCGCAAGAAACATCGAAGCTCAACACTGCAGGATTCACGAGCGTAACGCCGTCGAATCCGAACGGCGCCATCATGCCGGCCCAGTCGGAAGTGCAATACCAGACCGAGGCCGACCGCGCCACGGCTGAACAGGTCGCCGCCACGTTGGGCATCGCCACGGTCACCCAGGTCGAAGGCCTAGGCTCGCCAGTGGTAGTGATGTTGATACAATAAGCGCTCAGCCGGAGCTGGCAAACCGCCTCTTGCTGCTAGTGAGTCCCTGGCTTTGCGCAGCGTGAGCAAACCAGGGCCAATATCAGAGCCAATGATTGTGACAATGCCTTGCGTGAACAACGCAAGGCATTTTGCATAGGGCGTTATTGGGCATATTGACAGCGAACTTTCAGGCCGGCTGCTTACGATGCACGCAGATTCGACAAACCGCAGCGTTTCAAGCTCATACGGCCATGAAGGGTGTATGGGGCACCACAGGGTGTGTCCCATACGCAAGATGGTCTCATCAGCAACGCGCTGCGATGGGTTGGCACTCGACCAAGGAGAGTGCTAATCTGCCGAATTAGCACTCGAGGCGTGAGAGTGATAACCGGCAGCTGACGGCTGGTTGCTTTCCGTATCTTGAGTGGACAACATCCGTGTAGCCAGTGTGGAGGAACAATGGCAAAGATCATTGAATATGATGAGGAAGCCCGCCAGGGAATGCTCGCCGGCTTGGACAAGCTCGCCGACACCGTCAAGGTCACGCTCGGCCCCAAGGGCCGCAACGTGGTGCTCGACAAGACCTATGGTGCGCCGACCATCACCAATGATGGCGTGTCCATCGCCAAGGAAATCGACCTTGAAGATCCGTTCGAGCGCATCGGCGCCGAGCTCGTCAAGGAAGTCGCCAAGAAGACCGATGACGTCGCAGGTGACGGCACCACGACTGCTACCGTGCTCGCTCAGGCTCTCGTGCACGAAGGTCTGAAGAACGTGGTCGCCGGTTCCAACCCGATCGCATTGCGCCGTGGCATTGAGAAGGCTTCCGACGCCATCGTCAAGCAGCTCGTCAAGTCCGCCAAGCCTGTGGAAACCAAGGAGCAGATCGCTGCCACCGCAACGATTTCGGCTGCTGACCCCGAGGTTGGCGAGAAGATTGCCGAAGCGCTCGACAAGGTCGGCCAGGATGGCGTCGTGACCGTGGAAGACAACAATCGTTTCGGCCTGGACCTCGAGTTCACCGAAGGTATGCGCTTCGACAAGGGCTACATCTCCCCGTACTTCGTGACCAACGCTGAGGATCAGACGGCTGTGCTCGACGATCCGTACATCCTGATGACCTCGAGCAAGGTCTCGTCGCAGCAGGACGTGGTGCACATCGCCGAGCTCGTCATGAAGACGGGCAAGCCGCTGCTGATCATCGCCGAGGATGTGGATGGCGAGGCTCTGCCGACGTTGATCCTGAACAACATCCGTGGCACGTTCAAGTCCTGCGCTGTCAAGGCTCCGGGCTTTGGCGATCGCCGCAAGGCCATGCTGCAGGATATGGCAGTGCTCACGGGCGGCCAGGTCGTGTCCGAGGAACTGGGCCTGAAGCTCGACTCCATCGACCTGTCGGTGCTGGGCCAGGCCAAGAAGGTCATCGTTTCCAAGGATGAGACGACCATCGTGTCGGGCGCTGGCTCGAAGGAAGACGTGGACGCTCGCGTGGCTCAGATCCGCGCCGAGCTCGAGAACACCGATTCCGACTACGACCGTGAGAAGCTGCAGGAGCGTCTTGCCAAGCTCGCCGGTGGCGTGGCCGTGATCAAGGTTGGCGCTGCCACCGAAGTTGAGGCCAAGGAACGCAAGCACCGCATCGAGGATGCTGTGCGCAACGCCAAGGCCGCCATTGAGGAAGGCCTCGTGCCTGGCGGCGGTGTGGCTCTGGTCCAGGCCGCTGAGGTCGTGGAGAAGGACGTCAACCTCGAAGGTGACGAAGCCACGGGCGCCGCCATCGTGTTCCGCGGCATCAACGCTCCGCTCAAGCAGATTGCCGACAACGCCGGCCTGTCGGGCGACGTGGTGCTCGACAAGGTGCGCGCACTGCCTGAAGGTGAAGGCTTCAACGCCGCCACCGACCAGTATGAGGACCTGATGAAGGCCGGTGTCACCGACCCGGTCAAGGTGACGCGCTCCGCTCTGCAGAACGCCGCCTCCATCGCCGGCCTGTTCCTGACCACCGAAGCTGTGGTGGCCAACAAGCCGGAACCGCCGGCAGCCGCTCCGGCCCAGGACATGGGCTACTGATAGACGCGTAAACCGCGTGTGGCGCTGAACTGCAGGTGTCGGTCACAGTTGTGTGACACTTGGGTTCACATGCCACGCGGTGTATGACTATCCATACGAGATCGCCCCCACTTGGCAACAGGTGGGGGCGATTTCGTATGGTTCATCAACATACAGCAATCAGTACTATGCGCATGCAGGGCAGCCTGATGCGCATCATATGCCCCGAATGCCATGCAACTGTGCATGACGGGGCCGTTGTCTTGTTCATGATGCGACAGGGTTTACGAAGCGAACAGTCGCGTCGCTTGGCTTTCGGCGTCGGCATAGAGCGTGGAGGCTTGTGCCATGGCGCGCTGGATTGATTCCAATGACTGTTCCATTTGCTGTTGCGCGGCCCTCCACTGCGCGATGACCGAAGCGAACTGCGATGATGCGGAACCATGCCACACTTCTTGCAGACCGTTGAGATTCGTGACCATGCCTTGCACTGCCTGCCGGATTTGGCTGACCGACGAGCATACGGCCGAGCTTGAGGATTGGATGCGCTCCGAATCCACTTGATACTGTGCCATGGTGGCCTCCCTTCCGATCGAGACACGTGAGCATGCATGGAGCCGAGCTTCGCGCATGGCGACTCATGCCTTACCATGCTGTTGCGCACATGTGTCACGAAATGACTGTGTTGTGGCGGCCGGCGAAGTCCCGGACCGTCCACTACTCTGAACTTATGGCATTTTTTGCACACAAACCAGCCCAGACAGATGTTGTGGAGAACGAAGCGATGCATCCACATTTACGATCGCGCTTGACAACGCGAATCAGTCATGCTGCCGCTGCGGCACTCACGGTGACATTGGCGCTCTGCATGCTGTGGCTACCCAGTACAGCCGTGATACAGCCGTCCACAGCGTGGGCTGATGATCCGCAGCCGGCACAAACCTCGCAGCCCAACCAGTCTCCTGATGCAGCATCTCCATCATCCTCAAGCGATTCCACCGCGGAACCCGTTGACTCGGCTTCCGCCCAAGCCCAGAACTCCGAAAGCTATATCACTGATACGCCGAATTTGCTGGGCGACCATCTGTCTGAAGTGTCCGATGCCATCGCAGCCACGAAACAGGAAACCGGTGTGACAGTGCGCCTGCTGTATCTGGATTCGTTCAATACGACCGAAAGCGCGGAACAATGGGCTTCGTCTCTGCTGGCCAGCCTTAACCCGGCTCCCAACACTGTGATGCTGGCCGTAGCGGCCAATGACGGCAACCTCGTGGTGGTGGTATCACCGAATTCCGATGAATGGTTGCGCAAGCAAAGCACGGTGGATGATTTGTCGGATGCGGCCATCAAACCCATTGTGGATGCGAACTCGGGCAATGGCCCTGATTGGGCGCAATCGGCCTTGTCGCTGATGGCAGCGATCAAGACGGCCAAAGACACCTCCACAGCGCATTCCTCAGTGTCGGCCGGCATTGTGGTACTGATCGTGATTATTGTGCTGCTGTTGGTTCTGGCCATTGTCATGATTTGGTGGCGCAAGACGCACAAGCCGCGCCGCAAGAGCCGCCATTCACGCCGTGCCGCCGAAGAGCGCTGGTATGAAAGCATTGCCGAATCACGGCAAAAGGCTCACGCCCACCGCCGCCATCGCGAAGCCAAAGAAGCCAAAGAATCCAAGAAATCTAAGGAATCCAAGGAATCCAAGGACCCCGAGGAACTTGAGGAATCCGAGTCAAGCCGAACCGGACAATCGGCGCAAGACACGAGCCCTGCCGAGCCTGTGGACCCCTCGGATACATTCTGCGCCAGCACCACTGCCTCAGGCGGTGGCGAATGACGGCGAATAGTTGCGTCCGTTGCTCAACGCATGACCTTGCGAATCCAGTAGGCATTCAGGAAACGTTCAGAGTAGGGGAGAACACTGGGAACCATGAGCAAACCAATTGAAGCAACCATCGTCGTCGTCGATGACGAACCCTCGATCCGTGAACTGCTGGTCGCATCGCTGCACTTCGCAGGCTATGAGGTCGAGACGGCAGGCTCGGGCTCCGAGGCCATCGAGGTCATCGAACGCACACAACCCGATCTGATTATCCTCGATGTGATGCTGCCTGATATTGACGGTTTCACAGTCACGCGTCGCATCCGCCAAGAAGGTATCGACGCCCCCGTGCTATTCCTCACCGCCCGCGATGACACGCAAGACAAGGTCATGGGCCTGACCGTAGGCGGCGACGATTACGTCACCAAGCCGTTTAGCTTGGAAGAGGTTGTGGCCCGTATCCGTGCGATTTTGCGCCGTACACGTGAGCAGGTTGAAGACGACCCGATCATTCGTGTGGGCGATCTGGAAATCAACGAGGATTCGCATGACGTCACGCGCGCCGGAAAGCCCATCGATTTGAGCCCCACCGAATACAAGCTGCTGTGCTATCTGATGGACAATGAGGGTCGTGTGCTGTCCAAAGCGCAAATCCTTGATCATGTCTGGCAATATGATTGGGGCGGCGACGCCGCCATCGTGGAATCCTACATCTCCTATCTGCGTAAGAAGGTTGATGACATCACGGTGGAAGACGAGGACGGCACCACGCATAAAGTGCAGCCGCTGATTGAAACCAAACGCGGCATCGGCTACATGATTCGCGCGCCCAAGAACTGAACAGCCGTGACGGAGCCGGACCCCACGAGGTTCCGCACCATCACGCGATAACCAGTTGGCATGCCGTCTGCTTGCGCAAGGTGGTTTGGTGGATACCCCCTGCAAACAGACGGCACAACCATACATATGGAACAAATGGAACCCGGATGCGGGCTTGACATCAAGGAGATTGAACAGGCGCATGGTCAGTGTTCTCGACAACGGTCCCTCCCCATCCCGCGGCTCCGCACAGCAGGGTAGCCCCAAGCAACGTTCCACCACACCGCAGGCCGCGTCCAACCACGCCGCCAACAGCGCCACGAGCGACCCCGTTCCAAGCGTGACCGCCAGTTCCGCCAGCTCGGCCAGTAGCGCGCCTGCGAATCCCACCAAGGCCGACAGCCCCACCGCCCCCACCAACTCTGCGCCACGAGACGATACCAACAATGCGCACACAGGCCAAAACAATCCGCTGGCGACTGGAGTCAAAAAACTCAACGCGAAATATGTCGACGGTTTTTCGTTGAGCACCAAACTGGTATCAATCATCATTGTGCTGCTGACCGTCGGCACCGTGGGCATCACGATTTCATTGCGCCAGCTACTGAGCAACTATCTGATGGACAAAACCGATTCGCAGCTCGTGCAGCAGGCGGAACTCGTATTCAAAAACACCGACATTTTGAACAACAACCTCAACTCGAGCAACGGTCTGACCACGTATTACGTCAAGGCTTACAACAAGCTGGACGACCATTCGGCCACGCTGTTGCAACCCGTGTTCAAAAATGGTGTGATTTCAAGCCCCGACCTTCCCGATGACGGCTCGTTGGACGGTCATAAGCTCGGCGTTCCCTGGACGGCTCCATCCCGCGTCACGCTCGAAGATCCGGCCACTGTGCCCGACTATGCCACACTCAAGATGGCTGAGGCACCTTGGCGTGTGGTCGCCATGCGGTGGATGAACAAGACCAACTCGGGATCGATGCAGGATCTCGGCATCGTCTACATCGGCTTGTCACTCAACTCGCAGATTGACATGGTCGACACGTTGACGAAGTTCTGTGTGCTTGTGGGCATCGCCGTGGTGCTGTTGGGCGGCGTGATCAGCGCCGTGGCCGTACAGCATACGCTCGAGCCGCTCAAACGCATTGAAAAGAAAGCCGCGCTGATTGCCGGCGGCGATTTGACCCAGCGTATCGATACTGCTCCCGTCAACACGGAAGTTGGTTCGTTGGCACGTTCGCTGAACATCATGTTGATGAAAGTGGAACGTTCGTTCCGCCAGCAGCAGGCGACGACCGACAAGATGAAACGTTTCGTGTCCGACGCGAGTCACGAGTTGCGCACGCCACTTGCCGCGATTCATGGTTATGCCGAGCTGTACAAGATGCAGCGTGACATGCCCGGAGCGTTGGAACGTGCCGACGTGTCGATTGAACATATTGAAGCGTCGTCGTCGCGTATGACACTGCTCGTCGAGGACCTGCTGTCGTTGGCCCGGCTTGACGAGGGGCGTGGCATTTCGGTTGATCAAACGGTCAAACTGTGTAGCGTGTTGCGTGATTCGCTCGACGATTTGCATGCGTTGGATCCCGAACGCAAGGTTTCCACGGGTGTGTTGACGTTGGGTCCGGATTTGTACAACGGGCAACCTCCTGCATTGAAAGAACAGCCCGAGCCGCTGCCGGACCTGACGATTACGGGCGACCCAAACAAGTTGCGCCAGGTGATCACGAATATTGTGGGCAACATTCACCGCTACACGCCTTCCGATTCGCCGGTCGAGATTGCCGCCGGCACGATTGGTTTGGATATCAGTCCTAAGGATTTGCATGCGTTGCCGAGCGAACCCGCTTCATTGGAACGCATCTTGTTCGCCGCTTCCCAGTATCGGGAAGACAAGTTGGGTGTGCCGTACGCGTTCATCCGCATTGCCGACCACGGTCCCGGCGTGCCCGAAGAGTCGCAGGCCAAGATTTTTGAGCGCTTCTATACGGCGGATCCGTCGCGTGCGCGCCAGAAAGGCGGCACCGGTTTGGGTATGGCCATCGCCTATTCGGTAGTGCAGGCCCATTCCGGCTTCATTACGGCCACGACCACTCCCGGAGGGGGCCTTACGTTCCTGATTGTGCTGCCCGTCTCCCAGGATTTCCGCGAAGACAGTTCCGACGACCTGCTATTTTGACCAGAATATTTTCTTGATTCCTGACCAACCCACAGGGCATTATTCATCCCACATATCCGGGTGGTCGCATATCCTGCGCACCACCGCTGAAACGCAAGCCAACCGTAGTGCGGCATGTGGAATGAATCAGTCTTCGGATTGGTTGAGTGTAGAGTAACAACCAGATGAATTGCGGCGGCCATGAAGGCCGCCGTCGTTGTGATGGAAGGCTATCGCAACGGATGTGATGTTGTGTGGAGGATGACTATGCCCAGTGGAAAGATCCGTTGGTACGACGCCAATAAAGGATACGGATTCATTGAGAATGAGGAAGGCAAGGACGTGTTCCTGCCCGCCATGGCGTTGCCGGCCGGTGTGACCACGTTGCGCAAAGGCACCAAGGTCGAATATTCAGTCATTGATGGTCGCAAAGGTCCGCAGGCCATGGGATTGGAAGTCATCGCTTCGGCGCCGTCGTTGGTCAAGGCGACCAGGCCGAAGCCGGATGACATGGCCGCCATTGTTGAGGATTTGATTAAGCTGTTGGATACGGCTGGCAACGGCTTGAGGAGGCACCATTATCCTTCAGCCGCTGACAGCAGGAAGCTGGCCACATTGCTGCGCGCTGTGGCCGACAATTTTGACGTACAGGAATGAGTGTGATGGCCAACTCCGATCTTGACCCACAGGCACTGGCCAAAACCATGGCCATCGAGGCAGCCCAGGATCCGTCGTATGTCGGCGACTTTGTCACCTCGCGTGATGAAGACGGTGTGACCGACTTCCGATTCGTTTCGCTGATGCCAGGTTATGAGGGATGGCAATGGTCCGTGACGATGTTCCATGACGAGGAACTCGACACGTGGACCGTTGATGAATCGACGATGGTTCCTACGCAGCAAGCATTGCTGCCGCCGAAGTGGGTGCCGTGGAAAGACCGTCTTGAACCATCCGACCTGTCCGTCACTGATGCAATCGGCACGGAACCGGATGACGAACGTCTTGAACCTGGGGTGACCAAGAGCGAAGAACAGGCCGACGAGCACGAAGGCGACTCAACCCAAGACGTTGAGGAAGCGGTGGAGGCATTCGATTTGTCACGCCGCCGCGTGCTCAGCGAACTGGGACGCGCGCAAACAGCCAAACGTTGGTATGAAGGCCCGCATGGACCCAAATCGTTGTCTACCAAGACGGCGGACGGCCACGTGTGTTCCACCTGCGGGTTCTTCCTGCAATTGCAGGGTGACCTCAACACGATGTTTGGCGTATGCGCGAACCGGTGGAGTCCCGACGACGGCCGTGTAGTGTCGTTGGACCATGGGTGCGGTGAGCATTCACAAATCGAACCGCCAGAGCCCAGCCGTCTGTGGGTGCAGACCAAGCCGGCGTTGGACGATTTGCATATTGATATTATTGCGCAAAACCCACGCGAAGAACGTGGCGACGTGGAACTCATGGAGCGTTTAGCCGAGGATGAGGTTCAGGAAGCAGCGCAGGCTGATGTCGATATGCAGAAATCAGATGAAGAAGCCGTGGCGCAAGATGAAGCCAACCTGAACGCCACCGCGGAAGCTGTGGTGTTGGGACAGGCTGAACAGCGCGAAAGCGAGCAGGTTGAGGCCCAACAGCAGCTCGACATTGTGCTGCAGGAAGCGCAGGATGCCGCCGATCGAGCCGCTGCGGAAGCGCAGCAAGCGGTGGCTCTGGCCGAACAGATTGAAGCGCAAGCCCACAGCGATCAGCCCGATGAGCAACCTCAAAAGGTTGCATCTGAACAAGCGCAGCATGACAACTTGACGGACAACGGCGAGCAGGGTAATCAGGAAGCCGAGCAAGCTGAGCCGCAAATCGAGAACAATGGTGAGCCGGCTGAGCAGGGCTCTGAACAGGCCGCACAAGACGCTGAACCAACCGAACAGGCCGAGCCAGCTGAACAAGAAGACGCTGAGCCGACACAGACGGATGCTGAGCAAACTGTTGAGCCAGATGCCGAGCACAGCATCGACGACGCTGTACAGAATCAGCAGACTGCGCCAACGCAAGACGCTGAATCGGCAGAGACGGAGCCAAGCCAAGCGTAACGGGGTGGCGTTGCCGAACCGGTATCGCCAAATTACGGTGACATAACTAAGGCCCGCAAACCTGTTGAGTTTGCGGGCCTTATATCGTCTCAGTGCACAATCGTGATGTTACATTCGGCTGAATTGAGCACCTGACGGGAAACAGAGCCAAGGAAATGGGCGTCAATGCGATTCAGGCCGCGACTGCCGACCACCAGATGGCGGGCATAACGCGACGCACTGACCAGACCCTTACCCGGCAGAATATGGAACGCGTTCGTCGTCACCTGCACGCCCACGGGTAATTCCACGCTGTCCGTGAACTCTTGCACGCGTTGTTGGGCGGCCTGCTGAGCCACATCCATAGGCGGCACAGTAGTCTCATAACCCTTCACAGCTCCCAAATCCTTGAGCTGCCAACAGAACATGACATGCAATGGAGCATGATGGATTGCGGCCAGCTGGGCGGCGAACTCAAGCGCATCACGCGAAACCTCGGAACCATCGACGCCAGCGACAATCGGACGTGATGTGCGCGGCACATTGGACGTGGGCGTCTCATAATGCACAGTCTGCTCACCGGGCGTGAGCGAATTGGCAATCTGGTCTTGTACCGTGAAATCCTCATCCTCATGGGTGCGAATCACCGTGACGGGCACCTGCGCTTCCTCAATCAACGAAGCGGACAGTGAACCCGCAAACCAGCGCGCCAAACGGCCCATCGTACGGCGCCCCACCACAATTTGCTGCGCGTTATGCCCAATCTCCAACAGCGCTGCCGAACCTGAACTGCGGAATGACGTGAGCTTGATCTGCTCATCAGACACATCCATGTCTTCACTGGCCTGCGCAACCCAATCATGCAGTTTCTCAGCAATCTGCAGACGAATACGACGCAAATCCTCCTCGGACTCCGGTTCGGGACCCATGTCCCACGAATACGACCAGCCATATACGGCATTCACGCATTGCCCGGTGATTTCCGCTTGGCGCAACGCCCAACGCAATGCGGCGAACGATTCGTCACTGCCGTCAACGCCAACAACAATGTCGGCGTCCAACGACGGGACGGTGACGCTGGATGCAATAGGTGTGGAATCGGCCATGAAACCTCCTCGAATCGGGCCAAGACAACGATGCGCCGCAGCTGGTGTGGCGATCATGCCGTGATCAATGACAGGCGGGCACACCCCACGCGGCCCCCACGCCTGTATGGCACTAAGCCATCGAAGCCTTGCAAGCCCGGCCGGGACCCGTGAACAAGGTATCACCCGAATAGTTCCCAGCATAGCGGGTGGACTCGCGCAACCCCAAGGAAAATTGTTTTACATTTCGGGAACAAACGTCATTCCGAATTTGTAGAGTGTGGTGGAGTTATTACAAATGGAAGGACAAGCATGTTCGAACGGTTTACTGACCGGGCGCGGCGAGTCATCGTGCTGGCGCAGGAAGAGGCTCGGACCCTCCAGCACAATTACATCGGCACGGAGCATTTGCTGCTCGGTCTGATCCGCGAAGGCGAAGGCGTGGCCGCGAAGGCGCTCGCATCGATGGGAGTCACGCTCGATGACACGCGCAAGCAGGTTGAGGAAATGATTGGCAAGGGGACCGCAGCTCCCTCCGGCCATATTCCCTTTACGCCGCACGCCAAGCAGGTGCTTGAACTGTCGTTGCGTGAAGCGTTGCAGCTGGGCCACAGCTACATCGGCACGGAGCACATTCTGCTTGGCCTGATCCGTGAGGGTGAAGGTGTGGGCACGCAGGTGCTTATCAAGATGGATGTGGATCTGGGCGATCTGCGCAGCGCCACGATCGACCTGATCCGCGGCAATGCCGGTGGTGAAGACAAGGGCGATTTGGCGAACGCTGGCGGCGTCTCCGACAAGGCCCGTCAGACGGGTTCGGCGATTCTTGACCAGTTTGGCCGCAATCTGACGGCTGAAGCTCAGGAAGGCAAGCTCGACCCGGTTATTGGCCGCAGCTCGGAAATTGAGCGCGTGATGGTTGTGCTGTCGCGCCGTACGAAGAACAATCCTGTGCTGATTGGCGATCCCGGCGTGGGCAAGACGGCTGTGGTGGAAGGCTTGGCACAGAAGATTGTGGCCGGTGACGTGCCGGAAACGCTCAAAGACAAGCAAGTCTATTCACTCGACTTGGGTTCGATGGTGGCTGGTTCACGCTACCGCGGTGATTTTGAGGAGCGCTTGAAGAAGGTGCTCAAGGAAATCAAGGCGCGCGGCGACATTGTGCTGTTCATCGACGAGATTCATACGATTGTGGGTGCCGGTTCGGCTGATGGCGCGTTGGGCGCATCCGACATGCTCAAGCCGATGTTGGCCCGTGGTGAGCTCCAGACGATTGGTGCCACCACGACTGACGAATACCGCAAGTACATTGAGAAGGATGCGGCTCTGGAACGCCGTTTCCAGCCCATCCAGGTCAATGAGCCCTCGATTGCCGAAACGATTGAGATTCTCAAGGGTCTGCGTGCGCGGTATGAAAACCACCATCATGTCACAATCACGGACGCGGCCATCCAGTCCGCGGCGGAACTGTCGGCCCGTTATATTCAGGACCGTCGTCTACCCGACAAGGCCATCGATCTGATTGATGAGGCTGGCGCCCGTTTGCGTATCAAGCGTTTGACGGCACCGCCCGAGCTCAAGGAACTTGATGCCAAGGTCGCCAAGGTGGCCAAGGAAAAGGATGAGGCGATCAAGGACCAGGAGTTCGAGAAAGCCGCCGAATTGCGTGACCGCCAGGAAAAGCTTGAGGCGGAGCGTAAGGAGAAGGAGCAGGCTTGGCGTGAAGGTGGGTCCGACGTCAAGATGGTCGTGGATGAGGATGTGATCGCTGAGGTCATTTCCCAGAGCACGGGCATTCCTGTGGTCAAGCTCACGCAAGCCGAGTCCAAGAAGCTGCTGAACATGGAAGCCGAACTGCACAAGCGCATTATCGGCCAGGATGAGGCTGTCTCGGCATTGTCGCGTTCCATCCGCCGTACGCGTGTGGGCTTGAAGGGTCCGAAGCGTCCTGCAGGTTCGTTCATCTTCGCCGGCCCGACCGGCGTGGGCAAGACCGAGCTGGCCAAGGCGCTGGCCCAGTTCCTGTTCGACGATGATGATGCGCTGATCCGCGTGGACATGTCGGAGTTCTCGGAGAAGTACGCGGCTTCACGTCTGTTCGGTGCGCCTCCGGGATACGTCGGCTACGAAGAGGGTGGCGAACTGACCGAGAAGGTGCGTCGCAAGCCGTTCTCCGTCGTGCTGTTCGACGAAATCGAGAAGGCCCATCCCGACATCTTCAACACGCTGTTGCAGGTGCTTGACGATGGCCACCTGACCGATGGTCAGGGCCGTAAGGTCGACTTCAAGAACACGATCATCATCCTGACCACGAACTTGGGTACGCGTGACATCGCGAAGGCCGCCAACACGGGCTTCAACTTGGGTGGCAACACCGAGTCGAGCTACCAGCGCATGAAGGACCAGGTGTCGAACGAGCTCAAGCAGCAGTTCCGCCCTGAGTTCCTCAACCGTCTGGACGACATCATTGTGTTCCGTCAGCTGACTGAAGGCCAGGTGCGCCAGATTGTTGACCTTGATGTGAATCTGCTCAACGAGCGTTTGTTCGAGCGTCACATGGAGCTTGACCTGACCGATGCGGCCAAGGACCTGCTCGCGCAGAAGGGCTTCGACCCGTTGCTGGGCGCTCGTCCGCTGCGCCGCGTGATCCAGCGTGACATTGAGGATGCGATCTCCGAGAAGATCCTGATGGGTGAGCTCAACGATAATGAGCGCGTCATTGTGGATGCTGAAGGAGAAGGCATTCTGGGCACGTTCGAGTTCAAGAGCGAACCGTTCGGTGAACCTGATTACGAAGAGGTACATGCGGAAGTCATCGATGACGATTCCGATACGGCACAGGCTCCTGAACAGGCCAATGAAACAGTGGAGGCAGACGCCTAAGCACAGTGTGCATGAAAGACTCCGCGCCAGGGAAGATTCCCCGCGCGGAGCCTTTTTCGTATTGCTGGATTGTGTTGAGGCTAGGAGAGCGGGTTACGAGGTGCAACTTCTCTGCGTGACGCTGCGTGACGCTGCTCACGCATGGAAGTCGCGCTTGACTGGTGCATGAAGCTGGGCATTCGCACAATATTGGCTCCTCATTCGCTGCCAGCGTCGCGTGGTGTGTGAGCCATACGAAGAGGGGATAACTGTCACGCGTTTGCCTGTGCGCATATTCATGGAACTTTCAGACTGCCAACTTTATGATGCCTTTTGTCAGGACACGTTGTGACCAAGGTTGCGACTGGCCGGCAGCGCCTGAGGCAGCATAAACCTGCCCAGAGCCCGACGCGTTCGCGTATAAGACTGCCGCCAGCTTGCAGTTGCAAGAAAGGAAGCCTCTCATGGCAATCGAAATCGGCGCTGTTGACGCCACCACCATGCTCGAACCGCAAACTCTTGTTGATGCCTACACTGAGCGCGTCGCCTCGAACTACGGTGGCTATTTCCCCGACACCCGTGGCGTGGGCCTGCTGGGTGCTGACTTTGTCAAGTTGGCTGCCGAGCAGATCCGCAGCCAAGTGGCTGACGGCGAGAGTGTGGACTTCGCTCGCGATTCGTCCGATGACGTGGTCGCCAACATGCGTGAGGCTCTGAAGATTGCCTCGTATCGTCGTCCGCTGCTGGCCATCGCACGTTACATTGTGTCTGACTGGATCACGTTCCAGTTCGTTGACCTTGAGCAGGCAGAAAGTGTTGCCGCCGATCCCACGAAGGCCGCTATCGCCACGCTGTTCAAGGCGTATATGGAAGCCGCGTTCGCGCCGGCCAATGATGATGAAGAAGCCGCGCTGAACACGGCCGCGTATCTGCCGGAAGGCGATCAGATCGCTGACATCGTCAACACCATTGACGAGATGAACATCGAGCACCTCAGCGGCAAGCATGTGCAGGACGGCGGTTTCCTCGTCTATGACGGCACCAAGTACGCCGATCCGCTGCAAGATCCGAACATGATGCTGTTCGAGTGATATTCATTCGTACCCACGGGTTTGTTGATACGTGACTGATTCGTGTGAGGTTCGTACTCGGGCCACTCGGGGATAGTGATTGTTGGGGGAGCGCGAACCATAAGGAACCGCTCACGCAGGTTCAACCAAACGCAAGTGGGGTGGCCATCTGGTCACTCCACTTGCGTTTTTTTTGTTGTGCATTATTATTTCTGCCAACCCTCACTGGCTGGCCACCGCTCGCAGTCCACGCCCCGCATACTGGTGTGGCGTGGCTATATGAATAACGCCGGTATCCATGCGTATGGCATGGATACCGGCGTTACGTTGCCTATGCGTGGATGTTTAGCGCATCCGGCACAGTGCCACCATCATCACTGGATGGCGTTGAGCCACTGCTCCTTCGTAGCCTTTTCGGCTTCAAGCTTGGCCTTCTTCTTGGCATCGGTCGTCTTGGCGATCTGCTCGTCAAGTTCGGCCAGCTGGGCCTTGAGCTGCTCGCCAAAGCTCGACTTGCGGGCATCAGCCTCAGGGTCGGTCTGCTTCCATGCGGCATCTTCCACGGCCTTGATCTGCTTGTCCACAGCGTCAAGACGGCTCTCGATGCGATGCATGTCGTCGCGCGGCACATAGCCAATCTGATCCCATTCTTCCTGGATGCCGGCCAACGCCTGACGTGCTTGCTTGGCTTGGGCTTCAGTCGTTACGGGCAGCAAGGCTTCTGCCTTCTTGAGCAGCTCTTCCTTCTTGGCCAGATTTTCGGTTTCCGCACTATGCGTCTGATCGCGATCAGCCTGACGTGCATTGAAGAACGTGTCGGCGGCTTCGCGGAACTTGGCCCACAGCGCATCGTCCTCATTGCGACCGGCGCGTCCCGCCTGCTTCCAACGGGCCATCAGGTCGTTGAACTTGCGCGAAGTCTCAGCCCATGCTGTGGAGTCCTTGAGTTCATTGGCTTCAGCAATGATTGCTTCCTTGACCGAACGGGCCTGGGCGCGTTCATTGTCGCGAGCCTGGGCCCACTTGCGGCGAGCCTGGTTGAACGCGGTACGCGACGTTGAGAAACGCTTCCACAGCGCATCGGCGTCAGCTTTGTCAATGCGCACCGAGGAGCGCTGATGCTCCTGCCACTGGTCGAACAGCGCACGGAACTTGTCTGCCGTGGAACGCCAATTCGTGTTGTCGGAAAGGTTGGAGGCCAACGCTTCGGCCTGCTCAACAATGGCCGTACGCTCAGCCACGGCCTTGGCCATGGCCTTCTTGCGATGTTCGGCAATCTGGGCTTTGCGCGTCTCAGCGGCTTTCTGCAAATCAGCGAACTGCGCACGCAGTGCGGCCAAATCACCGACTACGGCCGGTTCAGCCACTTCCTGCTTCAACGTGGCGACGGTCTCGTCGATTTCACGCGGCTTGATCGAATTGGACTTGAGGCGGTTGGCGAACAAATCGAGCTTGGCCTTGAGGTCCAAATAGCGGCGTGCGTAGAGCGCCAGCGCTTCTTGCTTTGTGGCGTTCGGATACTGGCCGACTTCACGTTCCCCTTCGCCATCCTTGACGAACACGGTGCCATCGTCGCTGACACGACCGAACTGCTCCTCATTTTTGAGGGCCGCGTCGGCATTGCCGGATGCGGTGGTGGCAGGGGTGGCAGCGGTATGCGAGGTCTTGGCAAATGCCGCAGGCGACGGTGCGTGCGGCTTCGGGGTGGCTGCAGCTGCTGCAGTCTCGTTGGATTCATTCGGGGTGACGGTATTGTCGGCCATGCTCAGCTCCTTAAGCTTGTCGTGACGGTGAAGATGCCGCGCACCATAGGCAAGGTGCCCCAACCGGGGGTGCCCCGTCGTGACGCGTGACCTCTTCCAACAGCTCAGTGTAGCAATGTCAAAGGCTCTTGTGCCGCACCTTTCACATGGTGTTCGCAAATTGGTGCGGAAAATAGCTCAAAAATGCCGGTTTGCGAGCGTTGTGGCACACATTGCGAGGTGATATTGCCCACATTGCATGGCGTTGAGGTTGCACACCTCTGCGGTGAATGTTGACTGGTATTTGCTCACGGTTGAGCGCCCATGTGGACGTGTTGGCCCATGTTGTTCCGCGACCCTTTTACACTAGAGTTCCGTGGCTAAAGGTTCATCTATTTCAGGTTTTCCAGAGTGGCTCCCCTCTGAACGCGTAGTGGAGCAGCGTGTCATTGACACGCTCCGTCATATTTTCGAGCTCAACGGATTCATCGGCATAGAGACGCGTGCCGTCGAACAGGGCTCCAGCCTGCTGAAAAAAGGCGAGACCAGCAAGGAAATCTACTTGCTGTCGCGTCTGCAGGATGTGGGCAATGAGCAAGACACTCCTGTGGAAGACCGTCTGGGGTTGCATTTTGACCTGACTGTGCCACTGAGCCGTTATGTGGTGGAACATTCAGGCCAATTGGCATTCCCGTTCAAACGTTGGCAAATCCAAAAGGTGTGGCGAGGTGAACGTCCGCAGGAAGGACGTTTCCGCGAGTTCGTGCAGGCTGATATCGATGTGGTCGGCAATGGTGATTTGCCCGAACATTATGAAGTGGATCTGCCGCTCGTCATGGTCAGCGCACTCGAAGAGCTGCGTTCGTTCGGGTTGCCCAAAGCGACTGTGCACGCGAATAACCGCAAGCTGTCGGAAGGCTTCTATCGCGGTTTGGGCTTGACCGACATCGAGGGTGTGCTGCGTGAAATCGACAAACTCGACAAGATTGGTGCCGACGAGGTCAAGAAGCTGCTCATCAGTGAATGTGGAGCCAACGACGACCAAGCCGACGCTTGTCTGGAGCTGGCTGATTTGACAGCCGCGAACGGCACCGACCTGACTGAACGGTTCAACGCGCTGTGCGAACTGCACCACGTTGACGAGAACCCGGAAGCTTACGCGCTGGCCAAGCAGGGACTCGACACGTTGGCCAACATCATTGATCAGGCCGCGCGTATCCGTCCGGGCTCCGTGGTGGCGGACCTCAAGATCGCCCGCGGACTGGATTACTACACGGGTTCCGTGTACGAAACGTTCCTTGACGGCGCGCAGTCGCTCGGATCGATCTGCTCGGGCGGACGATACGACAACCTCGCTTCGCAAGGATCGAAGAAATATCCGGGCGTCGGCCTGTCCATCGGCTTGTCACGACTCGTGTCGTACATGCTGCATACCGCGCACGCCGAAGCGACGCGCGTGTCACCGGCAGTCGTCATGGTGGCCGTATGGAACGAAAACGACCGCGCGATTTCCGACGACATCGCCCGCCGCCTTCGTGAACGCGGTATCCCAACCGATGTGGCGCCCACGGCAGCCAAGCTCGGCAAGCAGATCAAGTATGCCGACAAACTCGGCATCCCGTATGTCTGGTTCCCGGCCGATGCGATGGAAGTGCAAGCCGCACCAGACGGCACCCCTGCCGACCAGGCCACGCACAACGAAGTCAAGAACATCGTGACTGGAGACCAGCAGCCTGCCGATCCGGACACGTGGGAACCCGACGTGGCCATCGCCGCGCAGAGCGTGACCGTTCAGGCGTGAGCCCCGGCTGCGATTGCGCATCATATGCAACTTGAAACAACCAACAACAAGGAAACAAGGAATAGAGGAAGCATGAGCCAGACGGCTTATCGAACACATCATGCCACCGACGTGACCGAGGACCTCGTAGGTCAGCGTGTCAAGCTTTCAGGTTGGGTTGACCGCCGTCGTGACCACGGTGGCGTCGCCTTCATCGATTTGCGCGACAGCTCGGGTGTTGTGCAGGTCGTGATCAACGATGAAGAGATGGCACGTCCGTTGCGCAGCGAATTCGTCGTCGAACTTGAAGGTACCGTGCGCATGCGCCCGGAAGGCAACGAAAACCCGCATATGCGTACAGGCAAGGTCGAGGTGGAAGTCGAATCGCTCGACGTGCTCGCCAAGTCCGACGCGTTGCCGTTCCAGGTTTCCACGGTTTTGGCCAACGAAACTGAAGGCAAGCTGCCAGGCGAGGATGTGCGCCTCAAGTACCGCTATCTTGATTTGCGCCGTCCATCCATGGCACGCAACATCAAGCTGCGTTCCGACATGATGAAGGCCGCGCGCACTGTGCTTGACGAGATGGGCTTCACCGAGGTGGAAACACCAACGATGATCAAGTCCACGCCGGAAGGCGCTCGCGATTTCGTCGTGCCGGCCCGTCTGGTGCCGGGCTCTTGGTATGCGTTGCCGCAGTCGCCGCAGTTGCTCAAGCAGCTGCTCATGGTCGCCGGTGTGGAACGTTACTACCAGTTCGCACGCTGCTACCGTGATGAGGACTTCCGCGCCGACCGCCAGCCTGAGTTCACGCAGCTCGACATGGAGATGGCGTTCGTGGACCAGGAAGACGTGATGGCCATGACCGAGCGTCTGATTCAGGCCATCTGGAAGGCCGCCGGCCATGACGTGCAGTTGCCGTTGCCGCGCATCACCTGGCAGGATGCGATGGACAAGTATGGTTCCGACAAGCCTGATCTGCGTTTCGGCAACCCGCTCGTTGAACTGACCGACTACTTCAAGAACACGCCGTTCCGCGTGTTCCAGGCGCCGTATGTGGGTGCCGTGCTGTTCAAGGGTGGCGCCGCCACTCCACGCCGCCAGTTCGACGCATGGCAGGATTGGGCCAAGCAGCGTGGCGCGAAGGGCCTGGCTTACATCGTGTTCGGTGAGAACGGTGAAATCAAGGGACCCGTGGCCAAGAACATCTCCGAAGAGGAACGTAACGGTTTGAAGGCCGCTGTCGGTGCTGAAGACGGCGACGCCGTGTTCTTCGCAGCCGGTGCCCGTGAAGCCTCGCAGATGCTGCTGGGCGCCGTGCGTGTGGAACTGGCCGACCGTGCCGGTTTGCTCAAGCCTGACGACTTCGCGTTCACCTGGGTGGTTGACTTCCCGCTGTTCAAGAAGGCTGACGATCCTGATGACGATGATGTGGCTGTGGGTCATTCCAAGTGGACGAGCATGCATCACCCGTTCACGATGCCGTCGAAGGATTGGCTTGATACGTTCGACCAGGATCCCGAGCATGCCATGTCCGATTCGTACGACATCGTCTGCAACGGCAACGAGATGGGCGGCGGTTCGGTGCGTATCCACCGCGACGACATTCAGGACCGTGTGCTCGAAGTGCTCGGCATTGACGAAGCTGAAGCGCAAGACAAATTCGGCTTCCTGCTCGAAGCGTTCAAGTATGGCGCACCGCCTCACGCGGGCATCGCTCTGGGCTGGGATCGTACGGCAGCTATCCTGTCCGGCTCCGATTCGATCCGCGACGTCATCGCCTTCCCGAAGGCCGGTGGCGGCCGCGATCCGCTGACGGGCGCTCCCGCTCCGATCTCCGACGAGCAGCGCGCGGAAACCGGCGTGGATTACGATCCGGAAGACGACGAGTGAGTTTCAGCGCCAGCTGTAATGTATCGCTGAACTGACCGTGTATGCGCTTACGGCGCCCGCGGCCACATCCTGAGATGTGGTCCCGGGCGCCGTTTGTATGTGTGCCTTGCGTTGGCGCGTTAAGTATTACGAAGTCGCAGATTGATTGCCGTATCGTGAGAAGGGCCAATTTCCGTGACGCTTCGTAACGCGGACATTGCTTCAATATTGGCTCCCCAATACTGGGGGTAAGTTCCTTTCATTTGCGTCATGTATATGTGAGTGTAATGTTTCCGTACCTCTTCGTTCCTGCTCGATACGGTCACCATGCGCCGCCACAGGGAACTGGTCGCAGCCGGTTCCATCGCTTGAACTGCTGTTTGGAACGCCCGGCCGGACTTCAATCCGCCGGTCGTTTTTGGTTGTTCAGGCGGTTCATGCACGGTGTGCTCATCACGCTACGGTTTCGCGCCGGCAGCTGAAATGCAACGGTTGTCAGCGTTTTTGAGGAATGGGTTCGTATGCTGGACGCCAGTTACGTCACGTTGGCCACTGTGGGTTGCCGGCCGGCGCGGATATGGAGCATACAGGAGGACTCATGGCTGAACAGCATTTCCGTGTTGAGGATTTGGATATTGAACGTGAAGGCATCAAGCTGCACACGCGCATCACGCGGCCGGCTTCCAACGGCGCGTTGGACGTGCGCTATCCTGCCGTTATCATGATGCACGGCCTGTTCGGCACGCTCGGATACGAGCCCACCGATTTGTTCGCTGAGCTTTCCGACAAGCTCGTTGCGGCCGGGTTCATGACCGTGCGGTTCGACTTTGACGGCCGTGGCAAGTCGGGTGGCGAGCCCAACGGTTTTGACCCGTACACCGAGATTGAGGATGCGATCGCTGTGCTTGATTACGTGCGCAATCTTGACGACGTTGAGAAAATTTCACTGCTCGGCCATTCGTTCGGCGGCGTTGTCGCCGGCATGACAGCCGGCATGTATGCCGACGTGATTCACTCGCTCGTACTGATGGCCCCGGCTGCCACGTCGAAATCCGACGCGATGCACGGCCATGTGCTCGACGGTACGTTCGACCCGATGCACATTCCTCAAACCATTGACATTCCGAGCCATCAGGCCAAGATGAGCGGCCGTTTCCCGCGCATCATCCGCATCATGCCCGTCTACGAGGTTCCGGCCCGCTTCGACGGCCCGGCACTGTGCGTGCAAGGTAACGACGATCAGGTCGTCAGCCCGCACGCTTCCAAGAATTACGCCGAGGTCATGCCCAACTGCACAGCCACGTTCTACAACAACCTGGGACACACGTTCACGGGTTCCGACCGTGAGCTCGCACTCGACGAGATCACCCAGTTCCTCGTCGTCGAACGTACCGCCCGCTAAACGTACGAAAGCTGATCGCTCACCACCGGCTGTCATTCGGCAGCCGGCTTTTTGATTGCTGCCATGCGCCATCAGTTATTTTGCTCCCAGAGAATACGCAGCGTACTACGCAAATCCGGGTGACATATTTTGTCGCTCGTATTCGCCGAAGCGGACAAACGGCCAGATTTCAAGCGTTTACCACAGCATGCCACCTAAGGCCGCCGACAACAAACGCAGTACGGATCGTAGGCGGGAGGGGTGAGGCTGACCTATTTGCAGCAAATCAGAAGTAACCGTTTACAAAATCTTTATAAACTACACGGTTATGACACAGACGAACGTAGTAGACACGCCTCAGGCGACCGTGGCGGGCGGTGCGGACAAGCCGCACGTGCTCGTGGAACTCGATCACGTGGAGAAGCATTTCGGTGCGCTGCACGTACTCAAAGATATCAATCTCAAAGTCAACAAAGGTGAGGTGCTCGTCATCGTCGGACCGTCCGGATCGGGCAAGTCAACGATGTGCCGCACCATCAACCGACTCGAAACCATCGATTCAGGTGACATCCGCATCGACGGCCAATCGCTGCCGCAAGAAGGCAAGGCGCTGGCCCAGCTGCGCGCGGAAGTCGGCATGGTGTTCCAGTCATTCAACCTGTTCGCCAACAAAACAATCCTCGACAACGTTACGCTCGCACCAATCAAAGTGCGCAAACGCAACAAAGTGGAAGCCGAACGCGAGGCCATGGATTTGCTCGACCGCGTCGGTGTGGCATCCCAAGCCAACAAAATGCCATCGCAACTCTCTGGCGGCCAGCAGCAACGCGTGGCCATCGCCCGAGCGCTCGCCATGCATCCCAAAGTGATGCTGTTCGACGAGCCGACCTCGGCACTCGATCCGGAAATGGTCAACGAAGTGCTCGACGTGATGGTCGAACTTGCGCACGAAGGCATGACGATGCTGTGCGTCACACACGAGATGGGCTTCGCACGCAAGGCAGCCGACCGCATCGTATTCATGGCGGACGGCCAGATTCTTGAACAAGATACGCCCGACGCATTCTTCGAACACCCCAAGACGGAACGTGCCAAGGACTTCCTGTCGAAGATCCTCACGCACTGAGCGCGGGTGCACACGCGAACGAACGCAACCCAAATGGAAAGCGACTGTATGAAGAAGCAACAATCATTGACGGCACGCGTCATGCGACGCGTCGCGGCGGCTGCATGCGCGGTGGCCTGCGTCGTGTCAGTGGCGGCGTGCGGGTCGAACGAATCCAATGAGGAAGGCAAAATCCGCATCGGTATCAAATTCGACCAGCCGGGCCTGGGATTCAAAAAATCCGGCACTTATGAAGGATTCGACGTGGATGTGGCGCGTTATATCGCCAACTCCCTGGGCTACTCCGACGCGGATATCGTGTGGAAAGAAGCCCCGCCCAAACAGCGTGAAGCAATGCTGCAAAACGGTGACGTGGACATGATCCTGGCCACCTACTCGATCACGGACGCGCGTAAGCAGGCCGTGTCGTTCGCAGGCCCGTACTTCGTGGCCGGCCAGGACCTGATGGTGCGTGCCGACGACGATTCAATCAAAGGGCCGCAAGATTTGAACGGCAAGCGGTTGTGCTCGGTGACGGGCTCCACCTCGGCCGTGACGGTCAAGGAAAAGTTCGCCAGCGAAGTGCAGCTCATGGAACAGCCCAGCTACGCGGAATGCGCGACGGCACTGTTCTCGGGCATTGTGGACGCCGTGACGACCGACGACATTATTCTCGCGGGCCTGGCGGCGAACTCGCGCGGCAAGCTCAAAGTGGTCGGACAACCGTTCACGGAAGAGTATTACGGTGTGGGCATCAAGAAAGGTGACACTGAACTGGCAACCAAAATCAACGCGGCCATTACCGAAATGATTGAGGACGGCAGTTGGCAGCGTGCCCTGGATGCAAACACGAAAGGTACGGGATTCACGCCGAATCCCAAGTTCAACCCGCCAACCCCGACGGAAGGGGAGTGACATGCAGGTTTTTGTTGAACTCTTCCAGAAGTATGACATTCTTGGCGCGTTCCTCGTCAACATTGAACTGACGTTGTGGGCCGCGCTGATTTCGGCTGTGCTCGGTGTGATCCTCGTGATGATGCGCATCAGCCCGATCACCTCGCTGCGCAAGGTTGCAGGAGCGTATGTGGAGCTGTTCAAGAACATGCCGTTGACGATCATCATGGTGTTCATGGTGCTCGGCGTGTTCGCACAGCTCAAAGTGAGCTTCTCCGACAACTTCAACACGAACTTCTTCTGGCTGGCAGTGGTCGGCTTGAGCTTGTATACGGCGGCGTTCGTCTGCGAATCGCTGCGTTCGGGCATCAACACGGTGCCGCTGGGTCAGGCTGAAGCGGGGCGCGCGCTGGGATTGAACTTCTTCCAGTCAGCCACGCTGATCATTTTGCCACAGGCGTTCCGCGGTTCGGTGGCGCCGCTGGGCAACACGCTGATCGCGTTGCTGAAGAACTCGACAGTGGCGGCGGCCGCGTCAGTGGCGACCGAAACGTCCTCGCTGATGAGCGAGATGATCGAGTTCCGCCCCGACGTGATTATCCAGATCTTCTTGATCTTCGCGATCGGTTACGTGATTTTGATCATCCCGATTGGCGTGTTGACCACGTTCCTGTCGAACAAACTTGCAGTCAGGAGGTGAACCATGGCTAGTGCAACAGGTGAATCCGTTCTGTTCGACGCTCCGGGCCCCAAGGCCCTCAAGCGCATCCGTATTGCCAATTGGGTGGCCGGCATCATTTTTGTGATTGTGCTCGTGCTGATCCTTCTACGCTTGCACAATCCGCCGGATGGCGAGAACCAGCTCAGCTGGGAGCTGTGGAAGCCCGCTTTGGATGGTGAGGCTTGGTCCGACTTCTATCTGCCGGGTTTGTGGGCCACGATTCGCGCGTCCCTGCTCGCCGTGGTGGGGGCCGTGCTGTTTGGCTTGATTCTGGGCGTCGGCCGTTTGCTGCCGAACGTGCTGCTGCGTGGCGTGTGCGGCATTGTGGTGGAGTTCTGCCGAGCCGTGCCCGTGCTGATCATGATGATTTTCTTCTGGCGTGCGTTCGCGTTCATCGGCTGGGATAGCCCGTCGTATTGGGCTGTGGTTATTTCTCTGGTGCTCTATAACGGCTCCGTCATCGCTGAGCTCGTGCGTTCCGGCGTGGGCAACTTGCCCAATGGCCAACGAGAAGCCTCATTGGCGTTGGGTCTGACGCGCACACAGTCACTGATGCAAGTCGAAGTGCCGCAGGCGATCTTCGCCATGCTGCCTGCCGCTGTGACGCAGCTCGTCGTGGTGCTCAAGGATACGGCTCTGGGCTCGATCATCATGTATACGGATCTGCTGCAGGAGTCGCGTCGCTTGGGCTCGATGTACTTCAACATTTTGCAAACGCTCGTGGTGGCCGCCGTCATCTACTTCATCGTCTGCGCGGCGTTGTCGAAGCTGGCTGAATGGCTGCCCACACGCATGCAAGAGCGCACGATGGCGCCGACCGAAGCTGAACCGTTGGCTCCAATCGCCATCATGGATCCGTCAAACGTGAACCAGATCGCCGTGGCACACGAAGAGCAGCCATTGGGTGGTATGCAGCGTTTGTACCATGTGCATCACCGTGGCACCAACGCGAGCATCCACAAGTGGCGCGCTACGCGCTACCAGCAGGGCTTTGATGAGACGCATCCGGAAAGCCAGCATGTGGTCTCGGCTGCGCGCGATCGCGAATATCCTGAGCCCACGGGCGAGTTCCAACTCGTACAACCGCCGGATGGGCCGCTGCCTGGGACCGTCGGTGCTGGTGCCGGTGCGGCTGAGGCGAATGATGAGCTGAAGCCCAAGGCGAAGTCGAAGCCGAAAAAGCATCCGTGGCGCCGCAACGGTGGCACAGGACGTGACAACGACAACACGAAGCCCGCGTTCTAGCGCTGATGCGGTGTAGATGCTGAGGTGCCGAGGTGGCTGGCGCTGCGCTGCGCTGCCACGGCAACCCGCTTGCACGTGTGCTGATTGAAGATGCCAGGTCCGGTTCCCCTGAAAATGGGGAGCCGGACCTGGTGCGTTGTGTAGGCAAACCCAGATGCGTAGGTCTTGCTCTTCTGGCTGCGGAGTGCGTGGCCTTCGTCGCAGACGAATAAGGCCAACCAACGGCCACAACAACCATGACGGATAGACACTCCAACACCAATTGCGGCGGATGGGGAAGTGACGCGCGCGCGTTGCTGCTCCTACCTGCGTCGTTTCATCCCTGCTGGCATCACCAGAGCCGCACCTTCATGCTCAGCTCATGCGCAGGTGCCCCAACATGCATCTTTGCTAACCAGTTTGGTCAGCAAAACTGCACTTTCAGCCCCCAAAGTGCATCTTTCCTGACCAGCATGGTCAGCAAAACTACAATTCCGGTCCTGAAAATGCATCTTTCCTGACCAGCATGGTCAGGATAATTACATTTCTGCTTCCAAAACCGCATCTTTCCTTACCAGCCTGGTCAGGAAAACTGCACTTCTATACCAGAAAATGCGTCTTTGCTTACCGACCCGATAAGCAAAGATCACAAACCAACCTTGAATCCGTAGTTTTCCGGTACCGGCCGGTACACCAAAACCACACCTTCATGCGCTGTCATTCTGTGTAGCAACTATGCATGTTGTAGCAACAGAGTGTGTTCGTCTAGCACATCGACCAGTTCCAAAGATGATTCTCCTGAGTAAACATTCTCGGCCGCGATGGCGAAATGGAGAGGTTGGAACCTCTCTGCTATTTGCTGCGCGAGATGTACCTATCAGAAGAGACGTGCCATATATGTTCTTACGTTTGTGTGGCTGGAATATTGCAGTGGCACATGATAATAAACCTCGTAATACGTATGAACTGTAGTTAGGGCCTTAGTTAGCTACGGATAGTGATAGATGAAACGACTGTATGCTACGCATGCACTGATGTGGGGACGACGGGCTAAAGCACCGGTTTCTTAGTTTTGAGGTATCGGCGGGTTTTGATGGAATTCACAGAATAACGCGCCACAATCGGCTCCATGGCAGCGGATACAGGCAAGAAGCAAGCCAAAAAGGCGTCGAAAACCAAGAAAGAGACCGCCAAGCGGTCGGATATCGGTAAGAAGCTCAAGAAGATTGAAAAGCGCATCGCCAAGATCAACACGATGGATGATGTGGTTGAACGCATGACTGCGGCGGCAAAAGCCAGTGAGAAACTCAGTTCGGTGTTCACGCAGCCGCCAGCCCAACGGTTGGTGTTCCGTAAGAATGAAACGCATCTGACTGATATTGATGCGGGGTCCACGCCGGGGTTCCATGGCACCAAAGAGGAATGCCAACGGTTCCTTGATTTGAGCGCATTGGAAATTGAACGCTACCAGCAGCTCATGTATGCGAACGGTACTCGTGGCGACATGCGCAGGGTGCTGATTATCTTGCAGGGCATGGATGCTTCAGGCAAAGGTGGCATCGTCAAGCATGTGTTCAGTCAGGTCAATCCGATGGGCATCCATTATCACGGCTTCGGAGCTCCAACCGCTGTGGAGAAGGACCACAATTACCTGTGGCGTATTCGCAAGGAACTGCCGAACCCGGGTTGGATTGCCATCTTCGATCGGTCCCAATATGAAGACATCGTGATGCCCCATGTCTATGGCACATTGCCTGAAGATGAGTGGATGCAGCGATATGACGAAGTCAATGAATTCGAACATAACCTCGTTGCCTCAGGCTGTGCCGTACTGAAGTTCTACTTGGTCTCCAGCAAGGAAGCGCAGAAACAGCATTTCTTAGGTCGTTTGGATGACCCGCGCAAATTCTGGAAATTCGACCCCAGTGATTTGGAAGCTCGTGACCGCTGGAACGACTACATGACAGCCTGGCAAGACGTATTTGAACGCACCAGCACCACATGGGCTCCTTGGTATTTGATTCCAAGTGACCAGCGCTGGTACTCACGCATGGTCGTCTCCGAACTGCTGCGCAACACGATGAAGAACTTCAACATGACATGGCCGTCACTGGACGTTGACCGCGAATCGATTATCAATCAATTGAATGAAAGGTGAATTAATAATTATTCTCCTGAATCCCTTGTGTGATTGAAAAGAATCCATCTGGCAATGGTGAATCTTGTTCGATGCATTGCATGCGATACTCGATGTTTTGCATGGAATTCATGAACTCCCAAACTAACACATAGATTGTCGGTCGAGGAGGTTCGGGGAATATCCGATATGTCAAACTCTCCACACATTCGTGTGCCATGGGGAAAGCTTCTCGATCATCCAGGCGCTGCAGTAAGGCTTCGCGCAGGGACCATGCTTGCCTGGTGTGGCCTTTTGGGATGCTTGCGGTATTCGATTTGTGTGGTGGCGAGATGGCCTCCCATTAATAACCATGTACGATTACCGTCGGGATTGGGCGGCAATGTGTATTGGGGAATCTATGCTCAACATACTTTATTGCTCGGAAGCATTCGTTCTTTGATCGGTAGACATGCAACAGATCGCCCCAATCGATTGGCTTTCTCCATACAACAGTATGGATTGATTGTTGAGAAAGTGGGTGGCTCTCGTCAGTCTCTGAAATGTGTGGTGTGTAAAAATGGCTTCCTATGGAAAGGAATGCAACAATGACAGCAATTATCAGTTTTGGCATAAGTCTAATCTTTCATCGTTGAAAGTGTATTTCATGCAAAATATTTTATAATGTTAATTCTAATGTCACAATGAACAAACAATGCTAATTGTTGGATTCATTATTCCTGAGGGAACATATATTGCAAATATTAGAATATTTGCGATGTATTGACTGCTCATGAGTGCGAGAAACTGAATACTGTTGCCTCATTGCAAAACAGGTGGTCTGCATATCTACATATGCAGCACCACCTGTTTTTGACTGCCAATTTTACTGAATTATGGGAATTGGAGATGTCGATTGAGCGTTGTGGCATCAGATGGTGTCGACGGAGTATTCCTTGAAGACGACTTCGCCGGTTTCTTGGGTGGCGTCGAGGTCGATGGTGCCGGTGATGGCCCAGTCGTGATCGCCGTCGGAGTCGTCGATGATTTGGCGCACCTTCCAAGTATGGTTTTCCAGTTCACCGCGCACGTCGAGGATGAACCATTCGCCGCTGCGAGCGGCCGCATCAATGCCCACGTACTCATGCTGGTCGTAGAAATCGTCGAGCACATCGTTCCACTCGTGGGGGCCATATCCCCAGGGTCGATCGAGTGTGCCCAAAGTTTCTGCATCTTCAAGGTCCATAAATTGCACGCGGCGCCACATGGCGTTGCGTACGAGCACGGTAAGGCCTCGACGGTCTTCAACAACGGCGTTCTTGTCAACGCTAGGCGCGGCAAGATTGGCTGCCGTTTCCGAATCGGTGGTACCGGCTTGTTCCCATTCATCAACGAGGCTCGAATCAATCGAGCGCACCACAAGACGCAGCCATGAAATGATGTCGCTGAGCTGTTCATTGCGTTTCTCAGGAGGCACCGTGTATGCCAGTGCGCGGTAAGCGTCAGACAGGTAACGCAGCAACGTGCCTTCGGAGCGTGCGATGTTGTAGCGGGCGATGTATCCCGTGAAGTCGGATGCCGTTTCCACCATGTCGCGTACCACTGACTTGGGCGAGAGCCAGTAATCATTGGCCCATGGCACATCATGGCGATACTGTGTGAACGCGGCGTCCAGCAGCTCTTCCAAAGGCTTCGGGTAAGTGATTTCTTGCAAGCGTTCCATGCGCTCGTCGTATTCCACGCCATCAGCCTTCATCTCACTCATAGCCTTATCACGCGCTTGGCGTTGCTGCGCTTTGAGAATCTGACGCGGGTCTTCCAACGTGGCTTCGACCATGGAAAGCACGTCCAGCGCATAAGTGGGTGATTCAGGGTCGAGCAGTTCAAGTGCCGCAAGCAGGAACGGGGAGAGCGGTTGGTCCAATGCCAGATTGTCGGGCATCTCCACAGTCAAGTAATAGAACTGTCGGCCATCCTCATCAGTTTCGACTTCAATGACATTCGTATCAAACAGCGTCTGGAAAATCTCGTCAGCCCGCTGATGCAGCTTCTCTTTTTCTTCCGGTGTCTGCGATGAATCGTCAATAAGACGGCTGACGCGCTTGCGTGTATCACCACCTTGCTGCACCATGTTGAGCACCAAGGAATGTGTAATCTCCAAATGAGGTTTAAGCGTTTCCGGTTCGGCATCAATGAGCTTGTCGAACGTGGACTCATTCCAAGCCACAAATCCTTCAGGCGCTTTCTTACGCTTGATTTTCTTGAGTTTCTTCGGATCATCCCCGGCTTTGGCGATCGCACGAGCGTTTTCAATCTCAAACTCGGGAGCCTCGGCAATAACCAGACCCTCCGTATCGAATCCCATACGACCTGCACGCCCGGCAATCTGATGGAATTCACGGGCACGCAGCTTGCGCATACGGCTGCCGTCAAACTTCGTCAACGCGGTCAACACCACCGAGTGAATCGGTACATTGATGCCCACGCCCAATGTGTCGGTGCCACAGATGACTGGCAGCAACCCTTGCTGGGCGAGTGTTTCGACGAGACGGCGATATCGGGGCAGCATGCCGGCATGGTGGATGCCTACGCCTGTGCGCAGCAAACGATGCAGGATTTTACCGAACGCAGTCGTGAATTTGAATCCTTTGATCGCTTCGGCAATGGCTTCACGCTGCTCTTTGGTGGACACTCCGGCATTGGCCAAGGATTGCGCGGTATCCAAAGCTGCGTCTTGTGAGAAGTGCACGACGTAGATTGGCGTCTCTTGCTCGGCCAAAGCCGACTGAATCGTCTTCTCCAACGGTTCGGTAGTGTATTCGAACGTCAACGGGACCGGACGTGGCGCGTTGGAAATGATATCAACGTCACGATCGGTCATCTGCTCAAGTTTGTCGGCAATCTGATCGACGTTGCCGAGCGTGGCGCTCATCAACAAGAATTGGGTGTCTGGCAGTGTCAACAACGGCACCTGCCAAGCCCAACCGCGCTCAGGGTCGCCATAGTAATGGAACTCGTCCATCGCCACACAGCCCACATCGGCGCGTTTGCCTTCACGCAACGCTTGGTTGGCCAGGATCTCGGCCGTGCAACAAATGATTGGTGCGTCCGCATTGATATGTGAATCGCCGGTAATCAGGCCGACGTTTTCGCGGCCGAACACCTCGACAAGGTCGAAGAACTTCTCGGAGACGAGCGCTTTGATTGGAGCCGTGTAATAGGCGGTGCGCGCCGTGCACAACGCTGCAAAACACATGCCCAATGCCACGAGTGATTTGCCTGAACCCGTCGGCGTATTGAGCACTACATGGTCGCCGGCCAGCAAATCCATGATGGCTTCTTCTTGATGGGGCCACGGTTCGATATGTTTGTTTTGTTCGACCCATGTGAAGAAGCGCTCAAAAATCTCATCCTGGTCCAGCGGCAAATCGCGCTCAGGCGGCACCAATGCCGCCAACGAACCATAGCCAGACGTACCATTGGTGTGCTGCTCCTCGATTGTGCCGTTCTCGGTTGTGTCGCTCATGCCGCCTCGTTTCCATCACAAACGTTTTTAATTATAAGGGCCGTGCGCTCGCCGCGAATATCTGCCTCTACATGCTCAATATCAGCCACTTTGGTCAATATGCAAAGACGTGTTCGACACGCATTCGAACATATGTTCGACAATAGTCGTTATGGATACTACCATGGTGGAAGCGACGTTGGGAGGTGCGTGATGGATCAGGATCTGTTTGCGGCGGCAGAGGCTCCCGAAAGCATGGTGCGCCCGCTCGCTGTGCGCATGCGCCCCCATACATTGGACGAAGTCATCGGCCAGCAGCGTGTGCTCCAGTCCGGGTCTCCTTTGCGACGTTTAGCCGACCCTGCATCGTTGGGATCGTTGACGGCGCCAAGCTCGATTATCCTGTTCGGCCCTCCAGGCGTGGGCAAAACCACATTGGCCACGATTGTGGCGCAACAGTCGGGCCGCGCGTTTGAGGAACTCTCGGCTGTCACGAGCGGCGTCAAGGACGTGCGCGCCGTATTGGCACGCGCACATGAACGTCTTGTGTCTTCGGGCCAAGAAACCGTGCTGTTCATTGACGAGGTGCACCGCTTCTCCAAATCGCAGCAAGACGCATTGTTACCCAGTGTGGAAAACCGTGACATCACGTTCATCGCAGCCACCACTGAGAACCCAAGCTTCTCGGTCATCAAACCGTTGCTGAGCCGGTCGGTCGTCGTCAAACTCGAATCACTCGACCATGATGAACTCGAAGACGTGATCCGCCGTGCCATTGTCAGTGAGCATGGACTGAACGAAACCGTCAGCATCAGCGACCAAGCCGTGGAAGACATTATCCGCATGGCCGGCGGGGATGCGCGCAAATCATTGACAATCCTTGAAGCCGCAGCGGGGGCGCTAGACGATGAGAGTGAGGCGCAGCGTGGCAACGGAACGACGAGCCAAGAGGGAATCCCGGAAATAACAGCCCAAATCGTGGCGCAAGTCATGGATGTGGCGACAATCCGCTACGACAAGCAAGGAGACGACCATTACGACGTGGCATCCGCGTTCATCAAATCGATGCGCGGATCGGACGTGGATGCAAGCCTGCACTACCTGGCACGCATGATCCGGGCAGGGGAGGACCCGCGGTTCATAGCGCGACGCATCATGATCGCCGCAGCTGAAGAAGTGGGCATGGCAGCGCCGCAAATCCTGCAGGTCACCGTTGCAGCAGCGCAAGCCGTGGCGCTCGTCGGCATGCCTGAAGCACGGCTAATCCTGGCGGAAGCCGTTGTGGCCGTGGCCACGGCACCCAAGTCAAACGCGACCTACCAGGCCATCAACCAGGCGCTCGCCGACGTGGACGCCGGAAAAGCGGGACCTGTGCCATTGCACTTGCGCAACGCGCCCACGAAACTCATGGAGCAGTGGGGCAATCATGAAGGCTATATTTACGCGCATGACGTGCCGGGCGCCGTGGCTACGCAACAATATTTGCCTGATGAGCTCGTGGGCACCGAGTACTACCATCCCAATGACCGCGGGTACGAGCGCGAGATAGGACCGCGACTTGAACGCATCCGCAACATTTTGCACGATGAGCGGTAGTCGAGGAAAATGAACTACGTGCTGCAACTGCAAGGCGAATCGGTAAGCCGCAATAGTCGGAACGATGTAGTGAAACAGTGTGCTGCAGCTGCGTGAGGAATCAGCGAATCGCAACTGTGTGACAAATCGGCGAACCAGAGCAGTGCGGCGCGTTAGGGGATCGCAACTGCTTGTCGAATTGGCGAGTTGGCGAGTTGGCGAGCGGGACCGACATGACGAACCGACGTGACGAAACGGCCGGCGTGGCGGATTTGTCCAGATTGAGGCGGTAGGTTACGCACTGTTGCGAGAGGAAATTGCCTTGGCGCAGCCGTGCCCTGCCGGATTCCGGAGGCCGTATTTCTGTACTCCAGATTTCAGATTTCTTTCACGATGTCGCATATTACCGTGCCCGTATCAGCCTCGCCTTCATCCAAACAAGCCAGTCAATTGAACGATTCCTCGCAACCTGATGAACGGTTGCAGGAGGAAGAAACCTATATCCAGGACGAATGGGGTGGCTCTCCCGCGCCTGCAGCCAATGACCGCGTTCCCGGATACCTGATTGGATCAATTGGAGCCGTGGGCTCCTTGGCGTTCCTTGGCATTCTGACCGAAACGTTGATGACCGTGCTATTTCCTGAACTCATGCGCGAATTCGGTGTTTCCACAGCCACTGTGCAATGGGTGACGACCATCTACCTGCTCGTCGTGGCCGCGACGATGCCTATTTCAGGATTTTTGACGCGGCGGTTCACGCTGAAAACCGTGTTCGTGGCCGCAGTGACATTCGCGGTCGTAGGCTCACTCGTCATGCTCGTCAGTGTCCAATTCTGGCTCGTGCTGGTGGCGCGCGTATTGCAAGGCATCGGTTCAGGTATTGCCACGCCGCTGATGATGAATATCATTCTTGAGCAAGCGCCGCGTACCAAGATCGGCAAACTCATGGGCATCGGTTCACTCGTGATCACGGTGGCTCCGGCGATTGGCCCGACCGTGGGCGGCGCTGATTGTCGCATCGAGTAATCCTTATGCTGCGTAGAATGTGGTGACATGGTGCTGATGATTCGTGAACAAGATCTGGAAAGCGTTCTTGCTCAACGACGCAATTTCATCGGCTTAAAGCCGCTGGGTGAGAGCCTCCTGACTCTAATAACTGGCATATTTTATTCCAGCGGCTTTTGATGTTGAGCATTATGTAGGAGGAGTCTTTCTGCTGGTGCTCGGAATTGCACTGACAGTGTACGGGATTGTTGGGTTGATATTGCGCCCATATACTGCAGAAAACTTATACAAGGAGATAGCCGCCATGAATATTGTCGAAAGTTCGATTATGGCAATCAGGAACCCGGCGACTGGATTTGAGAACAGGTTTCTTTAGTATTGGGATGCGGAATGGAACTGCTGGTTTTTCCCGAATCGCCGTTCCACTCCTGATATCGCAGACGATACCCGAGATCTGATCAATTACCTGTATGCCGAATATGGCCTTCCGAAAGATGATTGCCAGCTCGAGATTCGCGGTACCGGCGAAAGTGTGAAGAATTCAACAGAACACGAAGAAACACGCCATTATGTCTACCGGCTGTATGAAGCAATCCTTTTCAACTTGCCGGAGCAACGGGCCCCTGAGGGAACCTTCACTGTTGGTGGCCACCAGTGCAAATGGGCTACTATCGCCGACATGCTGGCCGATCCTGCATCAAAAACCATCAATCATGATGTCATTGCCTTGGTGCGATACAACATCTAGAATCGCATATCAAGTTATTGTTCCGAGCAACAAAAACTAGAGGATATGTATTTAGCAACCGCACCATGGAGTAACTGTTGACCACCATGACTGAAGGGTTTTCGCAGGCCGTGTACCGCGTTGTCATGGCCATTCCGCAAGGATATGTGGCTACGTATGGCATGGTGGCGCAGCTGGCCGGGCGCCCGCGAACGGCGCGCATGGTAGGGGGAGTATTGCACCGCAATCCGCAGCCCGGCGTCATTCCTTGCCATCGCGTGGTGTTCCGTGATGGTTCGTTGGCTCCGGGATTCGCCTTTGGGGGCCCAGGGGAGCAGCAGGCTTTGCTGGAACAGGAATGCGTACGTTTTATCGCTGGCGATGACTCAAACGCTGGAGCCGCGGGCATGCGCGTCGACCTGCAACAATGCTTGTGGGATGGCCGCATGAATGGTTCGGAAGAACAGCACATTGAATAGTGCCGAAAACAGTGGCGGAAACGGTGCGCTGCCGAGCATAACAACATGAGGAATGTCCGCCATGCTGAGGTACATTCCAAACGGTCCCAGTACGGTTCCGCCAGCACACCCGCATGCACTAGGATGCGGACTTGGCCGGACCGCCATGATTCCCATGCATACGCGGTGACCGCAATACCGACACATTGACACGCATAGAGCGCCAACGGGCTTTTACCATGTTCAACAGCCCAAGAATCGCGTCGCTATGCGGCTTTGGCATGGCCTCATGGACTCATGCATATAAGGGGCGTACGAAACCCGACGAATCGGGCAATTGTCGCGGCAGAGCAATCTGCACGTGCATAAGGAGAGGCAAGACACAACAACTCATGTCACAGAACCCAACGACCATGTCCATGAACGCCCGCAGGAATGAACCATCCTTGGATCCCTTGGACCCCTTGGATTCCTTGCATTCCGTGGACGCCATGGATGATCGCGCCTACAAGATCGAGAACGAAGAACGGCTCGCCACAACCAACGAGCACATCCCCGGATTCCTGATCGGCTCCATCCTGGCCGTAGGATCCCTGGCCTTCCTCGGCATTCTGACCGAGACAGTCATGACCGTGCTCTTCCCGGCACTCATGCAGGAATTCCATGTGGACACCGCCACCGTGCAATGGGTGACCACGATTTACATTCTCGTAGTCGGTGCGATCATGCCGATTTCGAGCTACCTCAAACGACGCTTCACGTCAAAATCGCTGTTTGTATTCGCGCTTGCCACCGCGGTCGCCGGCCCGATTATCATGTATTTCTCCACAGCGTTCTGGATGGTGTTGGGCGCGCGCGTGGTCCAAGGCGTGGGCGCTGGCATTGCCACCCCGCTAATGATGAACATCATTCTTGAGCAGTCGCCCAAATCCAAGGTGGGCCGTCTGATGGGCATCGGCTCGCTCGTAATTACCGTGGCACCGGCCATTGGCCCGACTGTTGGCGGCGCACTGACTGAAGTGATGACCTGGCGGCAAGTGCTATTGTTGACGATTCCGATTTTGCTGATCATATCCTTGCCATTGGGATTGAAGAGCATTCGCCAGATGGTTGCTCCTGTCCACGCCGAATTTAACCTTGCGGGATTCGTTTCGATTTTTGTGGCGCTGATCGGCCTGGTATTGGGCGTGAACCAGATTGGTTCCGGCATCTCGCATATGGTAGCCGGCACCAACGCGACGACGGCGCTCATCATCGGTGTGGTGGCGTTGCTCGTGGGTATCGCGTCACTCGTGTTCTTCTGCTGGTCGTCAAGCCGTTCCTTCTCGCCATTGCTGCGTCTGGGTTGGCTGCGCGACCCGATTTCACTGCTGCACGTGTTGCCGTATTTGCTGATGCCAATGCTTGGTATCGGTTTCGGCTATGTCATCACCAATCTGGCGCAGCTTGGCATGGGACAAAGCGCACTGATTTCCGGCCTGCTCGTGTTGCCGGGCGCTTTGGTTGGCGCGTTCTTCGCGCCCGTGGGCGGCATGCTCTATGACCGGTTCGGCGCACGCCTGCCGATTCTCGTGCCGATGTTCGTGTCGGTTGTGGGCTTGCTGCTCATGATTGCGTTCGCGACCACGATGTCGCCCTTCATGCTGGCTGCGTTCTATTTCATCTTTGGTGTGGGCTATTCGTTGAGCATTTCGAACATCATGACCGACGGCATCGCCGGCATCCCACCCCAGTTCATTCCTGACGGCACGGCCGTGTTCCAGACCTCACTACAGGTCGGCGGCGCTTTTGGCATGACGGTTTTCTCCACGATTATCACCGTGGCGCAGGCCGGTAACGGCGCTGAGGGAACGGCGGCTTACGCTCACGCCACGATGTTCGGCGGCTCATGCGTGTTCCTGACGATGCTTGTCATTGAGCTGATCGCCATTGGCTGCCTCATCGCAGCGTTCCATCTGCGCGCCCGTCGCGATGGAGAAACAAGCATGGATCGAGGCATTCAGTGACACCACACATGTCTCGTTAGGATAGCCCGCATCTGGCTGAGCCAAGCGGGAGATCCGCCAGTGTGCGGCACTTATGAGGCACTTGCGCGCCATGCCGGCAACACACTGTCAACTTATGATAAAGGCCGTAACCAGGCAATCGCTTGGTTACGGCCTTCCGTCAATCCGCTGCCGTCACTTCTTGCGCGGCACGTAGATCACAGTATCGATGAGCTTCTTGTAATGCTCCACAATCTGCGCGCGACGCGTCTTGAGAGACGCGGTAATCATGCCGTTGTCCACCGTCCACTCGTCAGGCAGAATCTCGAACTTGCGGATTGATTCGGCACGCGACACACCCTCGTTGGCGCGCTTGATAATGCGCTCCACTTCCATGCGGATAATCGGGTTCTTCGACAGTTCCTCAAGATTTTCAGCCGGTTGCGCACCGTGGGCCACGAGCCATGCGTTCGCGTCTTCAAGATCAAGCGTGATCAGCGCCGCGATGAAAGGCTTACGGTCGCCAATAATCAGCGCTTGCGAAATCACAGGCGACGTCATGATCGTGGTTTCCAGCACGGACGGCGACACGTTCTTGCCGCCTGCCGTAATGATCAGGTCCTTCTTGCGTCCCGTGATAGTGATGAAGCCGTCCTCATCGATATCGCCGAGGTCGCCCGTATGGATCCATCCGTCCACAATCTGCTGTGCCGTGACTTCAGGCTGGTTATGGTAGCCCATGCACACGCACTGACCCTTGAAACACAACTCGCCGTCCTCGGCCACGCCGGCCGTAGTGCCGCACAGCGGCTGGCCGATGGTGCCAATGTGGTTGTTTTCGGGCAAGCTTACGGACACGGGTCCCGAAGTTTCCGTCATGCCGTAGCCCTCGAGCACGGGCATGCCGATGCCATTGAAGAAGTTCGACAGTCTTGAGTCCATCGGCGCGCCGCCCGTGATCGCGAAATCGGCGTTTGGTCCAAAAATCGTGCGGATTTTCTTATACACGATGTTCTCGTAGAACGCATGCTTCATGCGTAGCCGCAGCGTCGGCTTCTCTCCGGCCTGTTCCAGCGCCGACCATTCAATCGCGCATTCGGCGGCTCCCGCGAACATCTTGCCCGCAACGCCCGTACCGGCACGCTGGGAGGCCGCGTTGTACACCTTCTCGTACACGCGCGGCACAGCCAGCAGCAGTGTGGGACCGAACGTTTCGAAATCCTTGACAATTGTCTTCATGTTGCTGCTCAGACCCACGGTCAACGTGCCCGAGAATCCCACAATGCACATGAACCGTGCGAACACATGGCTCATCGGCAGGAACAGCAGCAGCCTGCGGTCGGGAATGTTGATGGCGCGCGGCATGTATTGCAACGCGTCCATGCATTCAGCGGCCATGTTGCGGTGTGAAATTTCCACACCTTTCGGCGTGCCTGTGGAGCCTGACGTGTAAATGATCGTCGCCAGGTGGTCGCCGTGGCAGGCATCCTTGCGCGCCTGGAACTCACGGTCGTCCACGCTCGTGCCAAACGCGCGGATCGCATCGATTGCGCCGGCCGTGATTGTGAATTCGTCACGCAACGACGGAATGTCGTCGTTGACCGTTTCAATCTTGGCGGCCTGTTCGTCATCTTCGGCGAAAGCCAACACCACTTCAGAATCGTTGAATACCGAGCGGATTTGCGAGGGGGAGTTCGTTTCGTAGACGGGTACTGTCACGCAGCCAATCGACATGATGGCCATGTCCAGCGCCACCCACTGCCAGCTTGTGTGGGCGATGATCGCGACGGACTCACCCGGACGTGCTCCCCATCCAATCAGGCCTTTGGCGATTGACTTCACGAGGTCACGAAACTCGGTGGCCGAGTAATTCTGCCACGCGCCGGCTTCATCCTTGTAACTGATCATTGGGGTGTCCGGCAGTCGTGAGACACGGTCCTCAAGAAAATCGTACAAGTTGATATCCGCATCGATGGGATGCTTGAGGGGCGTTGTGTAACGCTTCACGATGCCGTCGGATGCATCGGGAGTCAGCTGCACGCTGTTGTGCTGCTCGTCGTTGGTCGCGGCAGCGGTGGCGTCAGCCTGCGGGGTGGAGATTTCTTGCGCTGCTTGGGGGTCAGAAGCAGTGCCCAGTGTTGATTTTTCATCTGTTCCCATACTCTATGCTGTACCGGAACGCCCCTACATTTTTCCGTCAAAAAACCGCTGTATTGGTGCGTTTTGGCCATTTTCTTACGATTCCGTAGGTTACGGGGGCGTACGGTTTTCTCTATACTCGAACATCGGCGTGTCGAATAGAGATCGCGTGGCTCGTTTTGGGCTTGAGTGTTGCGTGCGTTGAACGCCATGCCATAGAATGACCCCTAGAGTTCGTCCGCCCCTTGGGCTCGTACACCGGGACTGGGGAAACCGTTTGGCAATCTTGCGAACCCGACCGGCATCCGCAGGTGCCTTTCGGGTTATATTGAGATTTCTGTGGTTGACTCAGTGGCATACATCACTTCGTGCATGAGTTGGACGCTACAAGGAGGAGTACACCATGACGCGAGAGCATTGCATCTGCGGCGCCCCACTCAAAGGCTTGTCGGTTGAAGGCGCGTCGCGCTTCGGCTTCGTTCCCGCTTCCTCTTTGGCCCATCACAATTACGACATCCCGTTTGATGTGGGTGTGACATTGCTTGGTGCCCGCGTGTTTGAATGCTGCCCCAATTGTGGCGCGTTGGTGGCCTGTGAATATCCCACAGTTGAAGGCCAGGTACGTGATGAAGACCCGCTGATCACTTATGGACCAGGCACCGTATATGAAGAATGCGATGTTTCTTCCGTACCCACCACATACCGCTCGTTCCGTGCGTTGATGAGTTCCGGAGTGACGGGCGGCTACATGTATTCGGGTGTGTTCAAACAGCACATTGCCGATCTCTACCACACCACAGTCGATCAGATGCCCGGTTGGAAAGTGGTGCGCGACACGATCATGGATCCGGCCAATATCGCCGTGGATGAATGGTGGAGCGCGGCCATCGGCCGCAATTTCATCGTGCTCTACGAAAACGCGAAGGTGTTGCGTCTGGTTGCCGCATGGCATCGCGTTGAAGGCACAGATCCTAGAAACGAACGCATTGAACGCTTGCAACATATGCGCACGGACATGTTGTCCGATTCAGCCAGCGACACGATGGAGGTCAGCCAGTTCAAAGCGCAGCTTGAACTGCCCGACGTCAAACGCCAGCTGATCCATCTGGGTAATGTGGGGCGTGCCCGATTGAACAACAATTCGATCACGATTGGACGCCATTTGCTTGATTTGCGCTTATGGGTCGCCCAATCGGTACTTGCCGAAGGCAATGCGCTGTTTGAAGCCAATGCCGTGCACAACACGAATGAGACACGGTTCGGTATCTGGCACGCCGAAGTCGACAATGTCGACAACGTTGATAGTGCATCGGAATCCGAATCGCGCCCATCCGATGCGCAATCCGCAGTTGATGATGCCACTGATGATTCGTCCCCACTGACAGCTGCCGCGGCAGGGAACGGTCAACCGGCCGCCAGCGAAGTGGACATGCTGTTTCGCCATAACAATGTCGTACGTGTGTCATGCACATGCGAGGAAGGGCAGAATGGCGAAATTTGCAAGCATATTGTCGCTGCGGCGTTGCAGGTGGCCAGCCATTTCAAAACGAGCGTGCGTTTGCCCGACCTCTCCGGCGGCAAGTCGGTAGGGGCGCGCGGCGCCGACAACACGTCGGTGGATAGTGAACGCTACCAACATTATGCCGACGCTGTCTCGATGCTGCACCAGGTGCAGCCCACAGAACCGCGTTTCGAGGCATTGACTGCATTCATCACCTCATTCAAAGAGCCCCCGGAACCATTGCATCGCGTCGAGTTCATGGCAGTGGATGCCGCAGGATCGCATCGTATCGGGTATTCCGTGTATTCGGAAGTGGTGCTGTCGTTCATTGAAGCCGTGTTGCATGATTCCGACGACCAGTACACCAAGGTGCTGCATCGGTATGGGCTTGATAAAGACGTGTCATTGGATATCCTCAACACCGACCATCTGGACGATACGTTGATTGTGGCGTTGCTGACCATGCTGGTCTACAAAGAACGCCGCAATGAAGGCGTGATTGCCGAAGCGCTCGAAGACGGTTCGCTCGTGCGGCTGCTGGAACGGTTGCGTGACGTGGATTCCTCGCGTGGCACCAAAGAAGACAAAGCCATACGTCGTAAGCAATTGCAGAGCAAAGGCACGCGTACCGGCCGTATGTTGGGCGGATTGGGCGTCGGTATGACGGGTGGTCCCATCGGGCCGCGCGGGTTGTCCACTTCGCCAGCACCCTCACCAACACCGACGCAACCAGACGGTGACGACCACTGATCTGCCAACAATGCACGCCTGCCCGATGCGGGCGCGTAACAGGTTGTGCCTTGCGCTAGACGTCATTGGTATGCCTGCATAAGCGCGTATGATAAGTGCCATGACGACGAATACAGATACAGTCACGTTCCGTCTGCTTGAGCGCGACGATTATCCGGCATTGATTGAACTGGTACGCGAAGCATGGTATTCGGACGTATCCGATGAGCAAATCGCCCGTGATTTGGCTGAACTCGACTTTGAACGCAGCCTGGCACGTGCCACCACAGCCCAAGTGGCGGTGCGTAACGGCATTGCCGTCGGTTTGATTTTGGGACGCATCGACACGAAGGAAACGCGTCCTCTCGTCAACACGCATCATACGAATGTGGTGCGCTTGGAAACGCAGCTCATGCGTTCGGCTGAGGGGCGTAAGCAGTTGGCCCAACTGCATCGCATGTTCCGTGAACAGCGCAAACTGTTGAAGCTCGCCAAGGATTCAGGCAACGCTTATGATGGCGAAATCATCATGTTCCTGATCGATCCGGCATTGCGTGGCAAAGGCATTGGCAAGCGCCTGTTCGATTGGATGCTTGGGGAATTCAAGGCCGCAGGCGTGCTCAACTATTTCTTATGGACCGATACGACGAGCGATTATGGCTTCTATGATCACCAGGGCATGAATCTGGCCGGTGAACAGCAGCCGATGCCGCAACGTTCCACTGAAAACATGAAACTCGACCAGCATCTGCGCGTGCTGATGTACGACAACGAAACGGATTTCGCCAACGAAGGCGTAAACCCGTTGGGCCGTGACTGATTCTGATTCAGCCATCACATAAGATGTTCATCACCATAGTGGGGCCGTGGAAGCTGGGTATCCTCCTTCCACGGCCCTTCCATTATCTATACCGATGATTGGCGTCGGTTCCTTGCAGTGGTAGGGACGATTGACCAATCATTGCCATTGGATGCCACATGCGTCGACCAAGTGTCGTTGCTGCACCGTTATTATTGATTGTTCCACTGCTGTTCAAGCCATGATTTGAGTACCACGGCATTGTTGTGTTCGGTGTCTTTGGCGCCATAGAGCAGCGTAACGTTGCGCGACTGCAGTTCCTTATGGATGTCGGCGGCGAATTGGTGGGCCGCTTCGCTGCCATCGAGTTCCTCATCGAAACGCTGCTCAAACTGCTCAAACTTGTGCGGGTCATGTCCGAACCACTTGCGCAGGTCCGTGGAAGGGGAGACTTCGGCGCGTTCCCATTCATCGAGATCGGCACGCTCTTTGGAGATGCCTCGTGGCCACAGCCGGTCAACGAGCACACGGAATCCATCATCTGGCGACTGCGCTTCATAGATGCGTTTGATCTTCAATTCATGCATAACCATGGGGGCTTCTTTCTTTACTAATGTCATCACAACGGGCTGGAGCGCATACTGCGCAATGTGGCACTCTTGGTTCAGGACTGGTCAAGCTTCGTATAGAACATGGCGCGTAAGCCCGGCTCACGTTTTTTGAACCCGATGGCCGCATATACATGCTGACCGGCCGGAGTGGCGTTCAAGCGCACGGCTTCGCAATCCAATGTTTGTGTCGCATCATCGACGAGCCGTTGCATGACTTGTTTGGCAATACCGCGTCCGCGATATTCAGGACGCGTCAACATATTGAACACTTCACCCACACGACCCGTGGGGAATTCAGGACGCGGCGGTTTTTCCTCAGTCAACAGCCAAGCAGTGGATGCAATCGTGCCATCCTCATCTTGAGCAACATAGATATATAAATCATCGCCCAAATGGTCGAGAATGAATTGTGGCACCGCTTGTTCCATCGTGCGCTGCTGCTCATCGGTCAAAGCGCCATGTTCGGCATGCATGTAATCCATGCGCAGTGCGGTGAGTTGATCGATATCCGCTGATGTGGCAAGCCGAATCTGCATGCAATCTCCTTTATGGGTACGGGGTACTAGCCCAGACTACTCCACGTTGGATGCCGAGGATGGTGTGCTACGCCTATCGAATGGTTTATGGCAATAATGCGCATGGCGACTATAGCTGGCGCATGTAGGGATTGCCGGCCTCCGACAGACAAACGTTGATACGCTTCCCTATCTCTTTATAGGCCCGTATCAGCAAATTCCCAACATGAGGGCGCTACAGTGTCCTTAATACGACCGCACGGTCAATGTGACTCGCGGATGCCCAGATAACAGGGGGATGTGATGGCTATGGTATCGATTGTGATTTTGGTGGCTGCGGCGCTCGTGGTGAATGTGTCGGTGGACAAAGCCGCATTGCGGAAGGAATATGCGCTGGCACGCGTGGACGACTAGGAGTAACGCGCTTGATTGATTGGTTGACATTCTGCCGGTTTGCTGGTGCAATGCGGCAGCAGATGAGGTTTGCCGCATGCATATGACTGAAGACGAATTCGCCCAAGCCGTCCATGAGGCATTGGAGCAAGTGCCGGACCGGTTCCAGCAGGCCTTGCATAACATTGCGATCACTGTGGCTGACGAGCCGACGGCCCAGCAGAAAGCCGACACCAACTGCACTGATGGGGGAGAGCTGTTGGGGCTCTACCAAGGCATTCCCTTGCCGCAGCGTACGACAGGCTATGCGGGCGTCATGCCTGATGTCATCACGATTTTCAAAGGGCCTCATGAACGCGTCTGCCAAACTAAAGACCAGATGGTACATCAAATCGGCATTACCGTGTTACATGAGCTTGGCCACTATTTTGGCTTTGATGACGCGTATTTGCATTCCCATGGGTATTAACGTTTTCCGAGTCTAACAACGTAACGTAACGAAATGAGGTGCTATGACGGTTGAAACCGCCATAGCACCTCGTTGTATAAATAAAAATCATAAATTTGTCAGCTGACGGTGGCACCGAACGGCCACAACGCAAGCTTGGCCATCTTGAAGGCCTGCAAGCCGAACGGAATGCCCACAATCGTGATGCAGTTGATCACGCCAGCCACCACGTAGCCTATCGCCATCCACAAGCCCACAAAGATGACCCAAATAATGTTGGCCACCAAAGACGGCGCGCCGCCACCATACGTGATTGTGGAACCGAACGGAGTCAGTGTGAGACCGGCCATCTTGAACGCTTGCAGCCCAAGCGGAATGCCGATGATCGAAATGCACAGAATCACACCGACCACAGCCCAACCCAAGGCGATTTCCAAGCCACCCAACAGCAACCACAAAATATTTCCTAACAGCTTCATAGTGCGCAATGTAGAGGGTGAACATGGGAAAACGCTGAAATGTCCCATGGCCATGATGCCATAAAGGCGCGTGCTCACACGCAGGGGAACCCGGGACGCGTCAAACGGACCGGGTTGAGAGAGGCGATACAGCCTGACCCTTTGAACCTGTTGGCTAATACCATCGTAGGGAGAAGAATGAGCAATCAAGGCACAACCATGCCCACCATCAGCCCAACCGACGTAACGACGTTGCCGCCTTTTGCGCGCCGCATGCGCGAAGCGGCCGCCGACGTGTGGGAAGAAGGCTATAAGCAGCCGTTCTTGCAGGAACTGGGTGAGGGCACGCTGGCCCCTGAGCGTTTCGCTTTCTATTTGATTCAAGACAACTTGTATCTCAATGATTATGCGAAAGTGCACGCGTTGGCCGTTACCAAAACCGATGACGTGGAAATCATGCGGTTCATGGCGCAAGTGCAGATGAATATTTTCAATATGGAGCAGGGCCATCACAATGAGGCACTGCGCGCGTACGGCATGGATCCTGATGAGGCTGCTGCAATCGGTCAGTCGGCGTTCGCGCATGCCTATACGTCGAACATCATGGAAATCGCATATACCAAGGATCTCGTTGACATCCTCGTGGCCGTGTTGCCGTGCGCATGGGTGTATGCCGATTATGGCGAGCGTTTGATGCGCGATTTTGGCGACAATCTTCAAGACAACCCGTATGGTGATTGGATTGCCATGTATGCGGACCCCGCATTCTGGTCAGGCGGCGTATGGCTGATTGAACATATTGAGCGTCTGGTGCAAGGGTTGCCGGAAGAGCGTTTAGCCGAGTTGGAAGCCAGCTTTGTGCGCGGCGTGCAAAACGAGTATCTGTTCTGGTCCACAGCCTATGACCGTCAGCTGGGTTGGAAACCAGGCTGGCGCTGAACTGACAAACTGGCAGACGCGTACACACTGCTAGGTGCTGACGGGCGCTGATGGGCCTCATGTGGTTGTGGACAGTTCCACGTTGCTGATGACTCATCATTGCCCATGAGATACCTAAAGATACTTTCCTCACATTAGTAAACCCTGCATTCCATCCTGTGCCAGTGGCACGGACGGGTGCAGGGTTTACTTATTCCAGGTGTTCCGGAAGTTCACAGACGGAAGCTGCTCGAGCATATTAGTCGCGCACCAAACGGATGTGTTCCACGTCAGGACGCGTGGACTTGCGGTAGAGCACAAAACGGTTGCCGATGACTTGCACGATTTGCGCGCCGATCTGACCGGCAAGTTTCTCAGCGCATTCAGCCGCGTCAAATCCGGCGCCATCCATGACCTGGCATTTGATCAGTTCGCGCTTGTTGATTGTTTCGGCGGCCTGCTTGACCACATTGTCGGTGATGTCGTTCTTGCCGATTTGTACGAGCGGGTTTTCGTGATGTGCGAGCGCGCGCAGCTGCTTGATCTGCTTCTTGGTCAATGCCATGGTGAAATCCTTGAAACGATGATGGTAATACGGTTCTTCTCGACCAGATGATTGTAGCCGGCAGCCACGCCATTGCTGCTCACTGTTGAGCAACACTGGCATGGCTGCCGGCTACGGGCGACTTGGCGCAGCCGTCCGGCTGCGGATTAGAAGTTGAACGTGTGTCCTGATGCGCCGACGCGCTGGTTGAGTCCCAGGTTCGAGATCGTATGCATTTCCTCGGGCGTCAACTCGAAGTCGAACACGTCGATGTTTTGGGCGATATGCGATGGCGAGGTGGACTTGGGCAGCGGGATCACGCCACGCTGAATGTGCCAGCGCACAATGACCTGCGAGGAGGACTTGCCGTACTTCATGCCGATTTCAATGAGTCGCTGGTCGGCGATGAGCTTCGTGTTCAAGCCTCCCAAGGGGCTCCATGCTTCCACGGTCACGCCTTGCGACTGCGTGTAATCAATGAGTTCCTGGTTCGTGAACTGCGGTGAGGATTCAATCTGGTTGACGGCCGGCTTGTAGGACGAGTGCTTGAGCAGCTCTTCGAGCTGGTCCTGTTCAAAGTTGCATACGCCGATTGCGCGCACCTTGTGCTGCTCAACCAGCTCCTGCATCTGGTCCCAGGCTTGCTGCCATCCGTCGGCCGGCCAATGGATCAGATACATGTCGACATAGTCGAGTTCCATCGTCTTCAGGCTCGTTTCGAACGCCTGCTTGGTTTGGCTTGCGCGAATGTCATCGTTCCACAGTTTGGTTGTGATGAACACGTCGTCACGGTCCAGGCCGCTGTTGCGAAAGCCGTCGGACACGTCACGCTCATTGCCGTAGATCATGGCTGTGTCAATCATGTGGTATCCCAAATCCAATGCGGTTTTCACGGCTTCAACCGTCGTGCCGCCCTTCTTGGTTTGGAACACGCCGAACCCGATTTGCGGGATCATGACCTCGTTGTTCAGTGCTGTTGCGTGCGCATATGTCACGGTTGCCTCGTTTCTATTTCGTCTGTTTCGCCAAGGCGCCCGTTGCGCCCGTTTGGCTTGCTGTCTTCATTCTATGGTTCGAGTCTGTGCTGCACGGTGGCTGAGGCTGGGAATCGTCTGATAACGAAAACTGGCGTGCGCCCGCGTCGGCCCACGCCAGTGTTCTCCATTCATTTTCCCCAACACGCACCGATTGCATTGATGGTCCGCTGGCTCACAGCGGCATGGTTCGCAACAGCCACAATCCTGCGCAGGCGACTGCGACTATGGCCAGCAGCAGCCAGTCGCGCCAGGTGCAGCGCATGACGCGCCAGTGGGTGCGTTGCAAGCCTTCTTCAAAGCAGCGTGCGTCCAAGGCCAGACTCAACGTGTCGGCATGGCGCAACGCGGCCGCGAAGACGGGCATGATAATCGCTGTCATCGCACGCAGACGCGCTGTGATGCTACCGCTTTCCACGGCTCCCGCACGGCAGCGTTGCGCGTCACGTACCGACTGCACTTCTCTGGACAGCGTGGGCAGGAACCGCAACGCCAGTGCGGCGACGAGCGCCACTTCCTGCACGTGCCATCCCCAGTTTTGTAACGGTCGCATCAGTGATTCGCAGGCGTCTGTCATGGCTGTGGGTGTCGTGGTTTCCAGCATGACGGCACCGAGGACGATGACGACGGTGAACCGCAACGCATAGAGCACGCCCGTTTTGGCACCCACATCAGTGACCTGCAACACGCCCCACTGCACCAGCACGGTACCGTCGCGCACAATCAGCACGTTGAGTACGGCAACGAAGATGAACATCACCACAAACCAGCGGATCGCACGCCACAACCGTGCGATGCCGATATTCGCTGCGACCACGAGACCTGCCGCTACAGCCATGCCGATGCCCAGCTGCGCCCAATTTGACATCGTGAACGCCGTGCACATGAGCACGAGCAGTCCGATCATTTTGACGCGCGGATCCAACATGGCCACCCATGAGCGACGCGGGCTGTTCAACGCTTCAGCATCGCCGGCCTGGCTATGCACGTGGTGCTGCTGGTTGACCACGTTCACGGCCAGTTGGCGTCCTTGGCCGTCGCGCAATGTTTGCAAGGAGTCGCGTAAGCGGCGTTCCGGCTGCCCGAATACGATCACCCGGTCGGCAATGTGTTCGGCCACGTGCACGTTATGCGTCACGATGACTATGGTCAAGCCACGTTCGCGCAGCATATGGATAATGTCGATCATGCGCGCTGTGGCCGTTTCATCCAATCCGGCTGTCGGCTCGTCCATCACGATCACGCTCGGCTCGCATGCGAGCACGCCCGCTATGGCCACGAGCCGCTGTTGACCGTCCGACAATTCGAATGGTGACCGCTCGGCCAACTGCCCGATGTTGAGCAGGTCCAGCGCGTGCATGACCTGAGCGTGCACGCGCGGGTCGTCGAGTCCCAGATTGCGTGGTCCAAACGCCACGTCCTCACGGACGGTTGGCGCGAACAGTTGGCGTTCGGGATGCTGCATCACGTATCCCAACGTGCGGCGCAATTCGCGTAAATGTGCGGGTTTCGCCAGTTTGGAGCGGCCTTTGGCTCGAGCTGTGGCTACTGGTATACCCGCTATGGTGATCGAGCCCGTACTAGGTTGTTCGAGCGCGCATAGCAGCCGCGCGAACGTTGTTTTACCCGACCCGTTTTCGCCGAGTACGGCCGTGACCGTGCCGGGTTCGATGTCAACGTCCAGTCCGTTCACGGCCGGACGGTTGGCTCCCGGATAGGTCAATGACACGTTGTGGCAGCTGATGATCGGGGAGTGGTTTTTTGTTGATTTCCGCTCGCTCTTCATCGCCGCTGCCACTTCGCCATGCGCCACGGTGCTGCTTGTAGTATGCGCGGTGGTGGCATGGGACTGGTCAACGGCCACGGGAGCGGTAGCGCAAATAGCAATATCAGTGTCGTCAACGAGACGGCCATGTTCCAAGCGCACGATGCGGTCGGCGCGCGCGAGTTCCTCACGCAAATGCGTGATGATAATGAGCGTGGTGCCCTGCTGTTGAAGACGGTCGAGCGTGGCCATGACGTCGGCGCGCGCGTCGGGGTCGAGCATGGCCGTGGGTTCGTCGAGCACGAGTGCGGCAGGCTGCATGGCGAGCATGTCGGCGATTGCGATGCGTTGCTGCTGACCGCCGCTCATGACGGTCGGGTCATCACCGCGTGACGCTTGCATACGCACCAGCGACAACGCCGTGTCAATACGCTGACCAATCTGCTCGCGTGGCACCGCCAAATTCTCCGGCCCGAACGCGATCTCATCTTCGACCACCGTGGTGACGAGCTGATCTTCGGGATTTTGAAACACGGCGCCAATCACACGACGCGCGGCACGATAGGCGCCAGGATCGACGCCAGTCTCGTCACTGAACACAAGATGCCCGGCCAAGGTGATCGTGCCATGGTCGGGAGCTGCCAAACCGGCGATCAGCCGGGAGAGCGTCGACTTGCCCGACCCGTTCGGGCCGACCAGACAGACACGCTCCCCAGGCCGGATCGTCAACGATACGTCGTCAAGCGCCCAGGAAGTCCCATGATCATAGCTGAAGCGCACATGATTGAGCGCAATGAGAGGATCGGGTTCGCTCACCGTCCCACCAGCTTGGACACAGGCTTGTAAATCAGGAACGTGACCACATCATGAATCGCGAACTTGATCAGGTTGAACGGCAGCAAAATCGGCACAATCATCGCGGCAACCTGCGCGATTGACATGTGCGCGTACAGCGGCGTGATAAACAGGTTGCACACGATGGCCGCGACGAGCGCGCACAACGAACCCACAGCCAACGCGACGACGGCGCGGGCTCGCGTCTTATTGCCGCGGTAAATCAACGCAGCCGGCACGGACAGTGCGAGCGCCACAATGATCGCCATGATGGTGCCGAACGGATTCGAGAACACGTGCGGCAGGAAGCCGATCACGCTGACAATCGCCGCGGCTGACGGGCCGAATGCGAAACCGGCCAGCAGACAGACGATGCCGGACGGATCGTATTTGAGCCATGGGGCGGCTGGCATCAGCGGGATTTCAATGAAGCTCACGGCCATGGCCAGGGCGGAAAACAGCGCGTAAATGGCGATGCGTTTGGTGGACCAGCGTCCCGAGTCGCCCACGCCGGTTGAATGCGTGGTGTCGGGGCGTGTGGCCTGGCTGAGTGGTTGTGTGGAGGATTCGGCTGTGTTGGCCGAAGAGGTGGCGCGTGTGGTGGCATGCGTCGAATTGCCCATGAGGGGACCTTCCGTTTCTTCCATCCGGACTGTAACCGTTGGCCCCGGATTCACACCGGATCAACCGCGTCATGCGGGTTGCGGGCTTCGCGTCGAATACCGGTTATGGACCCGGCCTAGCGTTACCGCCAGTAAGGAATTGCACCTTCCCTGAAACTATGTGCATCGGCCAAGGCTACGGGACGGCCGGGCGATGAATCAATGATGGATCGCTGGCCGACAGTGGTGCGCCGGGTGCTGATGCATCTTCAGTTATAACGAAAGGCGGGGAAGGGCGGCAATCTTTCACAGAATTTTCTCAGCATCCGGATAGGAAGAACGGCGTTCTGCATGCAAACGTTTGTTACACTGGGGGAGGACGGATTCCATGGCATGTGGGGGTTACGCGCGGTGACGGGGTTGCCGGTCAATCCCGCGGACCTGGGCATACCATGGGGTGCGGCCGTATGAACATCCGTATTGATGATGGTCAAGAAACGGTAGGGCGTCGTTGCTCCACTACGTGTGCCGGCACCCGTGAATGTGCCGGGGCTGTCATACACCTTGCTAGGAAAGGGTCAATCATGATTGAAACCGCACAGGCTTTCGGCGTCGACATCGGCGGCTCGGGCATCAAGGCCGCACCTGTCAATTTGGAAAAGGGTGAATTCGCCGAACCACGTCTCAAGATCGCGACCCCGAAGGTGTCCACGCCGCAGGCCGTTGGTGAGATCGTGCGCCAGCAGCTTGAGCATTTTGAAGTGCCTGAATCGGCTCCTGTCGGCATTGCGTTCCCGGCTCCGATCAAGCCAGGCCAGAAGCTTGATTACATGGCCAACCTCGACAAGTCGTGGATTGGTGTGGACGTGACGGAAGTCTTCTCCGAGGCCTGCGGACGCCCGGTCACCGTGGTCAATGATGCCGATGCCGCCGGTTTGGCCGAACAGCAGTTCGGCGCAGCCAAGGGCCAGGAAGGCCTGGTCATCGCGACCACGCTGGGCACGGGCATCGGCACGGCGCTGATTTACAACGGTGTGCTGATTCCGAACACGGAACTCGGCCATATCCAGCTGCTCAAGGGCAAGGGCGAGGCCGAGGCGTATGCGGCTTCCTCGGTGCGTGAGAAGCTCGACATGGGTTACAAGAAGTGGGCGAAGCGCCTGACCAAGTATTACAGCCTGATGGAACTGTATTTCAGCCCGCAGCTGTTCGTGGTCGGCGGTGGCGTGAGCCGCGTGTCGGAGAAGTTCCTGCCGTACATCGACATCAACACGCCGATTGTTGCGGCAAGCCTGTGCAATGAAGCCGGCATCATTGGTGCCGCGTATTACGCATCAGTGCAGCAGGGCAAGTGACGCGCCACTCGAGCGAGCCAATGGTTATGAGGGCGGTGCTGTCGGACATCGGTTCCGACGGCGCCGCCCTTTTTTGTAGGTGTGTGAGATTGCTCATCGTAGTGGCGCAGTAGGCTAAAGGCGTGCGTTTTTCTTCCCGTGTCAATACCACAGCCCCCAATCCGATCGCGCTCGCCGAAGCGCAAGCACGCGCTGCCGGCATCGCGTTGCACAAGCTCAACGATTCCAATCCCACAGCACATGGATTGGCGCCCCACTCGTTGAACGCCGTCTACCATGCCGAGCCGCGTGGCCAATATGACGCGCGTGAAGTGTTAGCCGCGTTCCTCAACGCACGCGCCGAACAGGAAACACGCGAAGGCCGGGCGCACTGCCAAAGCCAACCCCATCAGGTCACAGCGGACCGGTTGTATCTGCTGAGCTCCACTTCACAAGCCTATGCGTGGCTGATGAAACTGTTGTGCGATGCGGGCGACGCTGTGCTCGGTCCCAAACCCGGCTATCCGCTCATCGAATCCATCGCAGGACTCGAATGCGTGCACAGCATCGAATACCAATTGGCGTTTGACGGTTCCTGGACCGTTGACGTGCCGGCGATGCGCGCGGCCATTGAAACGTTCAATACCGAGCATGCGCCACATCGTGTGCAAGCAATCATCGTGATCAACCCGAACAATCCGTCCGGATCCTATGTCAAACCCGCGGAACGCGAAGCGATCATTGATCTGGCACGCGCGATGGACTGCGCGATCATCGCCGATGAAGTGTTCTACGGCTATGACTTGGAACCGTTCGACGGCAATCAACGCTTTGCCGGAGAGAACGCTGTGCTGACGTTCGCGCTTGACGGGTTTTCCAAAATGCTGGCCGCGCCACACGCCAAAGTCGGTTGGATCGAGGTTAGCGGACCGCACACGGATGTCAGTGAAGCCATGCGACGGTTGGATGTAATCGCTGACGACTTCCTGCCGATGAGCGAACTGATCGCCCAAGCCATGCCCGCCATGCTGGAGGAAGCCAGTGCGCAAACCGCGACAGTGCGCGAACGCACGCAATCCAATTTGCGTCGGCTGCATGCATTGCTCGACGCGGACGAATTGGGCGTCACCCAAGTGCTGCGAGCTGAAGGCGGCTGGAACGTGCTGCTGCGCATGCCAAGCGTGATTGATGAAAACGAATGCGTGCTCGCGATGATTCGCGACCAGCACACCACGGGCCAGCCAGGCTACTTCTTCGATATGCCCGCCAACGGCTATTTAGCGCTCTCATTGCTGCCCGAACCCGCGCAATTCGAACGCAACGTGCACACAGTGCTGAACGCGGTACGCGCGGCACTCGCCGACTGATCACTGGTGGCGTCGCATCACGCTCGCATATTTGGCGCGGATCACTTCGGAATAGTGTTCGCAGGCGTCATTGGCTGGCCCGTCAAACACGATACGTTGGTCGTCGAGCACGAGCACACGGTCAATCAGATTGTCGGCATTCCTAACCAGATCAATGTCGTGCGTGGCGAAAATCACGGGTTTGCCACAGTGGAACAATGCTTGCGCCACGTGCGCCGTGCTGATTTCATCAAGCCCTTTCGTGGGTTCGTCGGCCACGAGCACAGCCGGATTCCTCGCGCATGCCACAGCCAACGTCAGCATGTGGATTTGTTCGGCGTCCAGCGTGGTCACTGGCATGCGTGATAGCTGTGTCAAGTCGAACCTGGAGAACACGCGTTCGATGATGGCTCTTGCTGCAGTGTCGTCGACATGCAACCGTTTGAGTTCGTGCGCGAGCGCGGTTTCAATGGATTGCGCCTGTTCAATGGCTGGAGGAATGTGTTCGGCGCGCACTAGCGGCAGCATGCGCTTCACATCACGCCGGTCCTTCGCCGTATTCGTGTTCCAGGATTGTTGTCCCGCTTCAACCTGCACCTCGCCTTGGGTTGGCACAACCGTGCCTGTAATCAGGTCGAGCAGCGTCGATTTGCCGGCTCCGTTCAACCCGATCAAGGCCGTGTGGGTATGCGTGGGTTCGAACGTGACCGTCGTGGCCGTGAGCCCCGACGAACCGTCCGGATATTGGTATGCGGCGTCACGCAACGCAATCGTCACATCCGTCACATCATTGAGCCGTTCATGACTGAACAGTGAGGAGAAAACACTCATGTCGCCCATTGTAGAACGATGATTATTGATTTCTCTGGTTGCAAGCAATCGTCCCGACAATCCATCCCACTGCATCACTTGGCACGCGTAGTGGTCATAGCAATGTGAACCAGGATTGCACGGCGTGGAACGTAGCCGGATCATTGACAATCAGCATGTCATCGCGCCCCAGCGCAAAACACGACATGACCGCCAACACGAGTGCTGCCAACACGCTCACTGCCACGACCCAACGGCCAAAGGCGCCCCGGCGCGTCACCCACCATGCGCCCACGGTGACGGCCCCCAGCATGAACAACCAGCAGAAATCCGCCATATAACGCCAACTGAAGCCGCCCACATAGGAGTCGAACACAAGTAGCAACGCCCCCAACACCAAGGCCGTGTTGCACAATCCCAGAAGTCCCGACCCGCGTAATTGTCGTCGCATGAACGGCACGGCCAACGCAAGCACCATCAACGGCATCAACCATACGATGCCGCCAATGGACGGTTCCGTGAACGACCACAGCGGCAATGGGGTAGGGCTGAGCGCGAGGAACGGGAACGTGGATTCAAACCGCAACGGCAACCCCAAGTAATACAGCATCGTCAACGGCATGTTGACCCATGGCGTATGGAACGACGTCATATCAGCCACAGTGAACTGGTAGGCATTGCCGAAATCCAACCATGAGCCAAACCGCGCATGGTTGTATGCCAATACGGGCGCCACCACCACGAGCGCGGGCACGCATACGGCAATCAGCAGCCGCACCACCAAACGCCCTCCATGCACGTCATGGTGTGCATGCGTTCGGATTCGCCAGAGCGCTCGCAATTGCGGCCAGAAGATCGCGAATCCCAGGATGGCCGCTGTGGCGAACGTGGGACGGCAGCCCATGGTGGCGCCGATGCATGCCGAACCTATGGCCACGCGTGGCAATGATACGGCGTCGGCGCCTGGTACCTGCCACAAGCCGAAGCGGCTCTTGCACGTGCCGCTACTGGCAGCGTGGCCAATGACTCCAGTGTGGGCAATGGTTGTAGCGGGTATTGCCGCGCCCATCCACACCCATAGGCCGATTAATGTCAATGCCATGGCGGCCGCGAACGGGATTGAATAGAAATTCACGCGATACCACAAATAGAGCATGTCGGAACCCAACACGAATGCCGTGGCCAACAAGCTGACAGCGGCCACGCTGATGTGATGTGATACACGTTGAACGATGCGGATCGACAGCAGCACGCCGAATATCGTGGCCAACGCCATGAATATCGGTTCAGCCGCTGCTGATGGCAGCATCAGGCCACCGGGCACCCATAGCGATGTGATTGCCTGATAGGGCAGGAACAGCAATATGGCCGGCACCACGCCAAAATACGAATACCAATGCCCGTCACGGAACGCGTAATCCCAATAGATGGGAGACGCGCCATCCTTCATCAAGTCAAGCCGTGTTTGCACATCATACGGATTGCTGACCTGAAGCAATTGGTCGGGCACCGGCAAGTCAAGCCATACGCGGCCATGGAATAACGCATCGGCCACATGGCCGTACTGGTCCAAGTCGAACGTGTAACGACCCGGCTCATGGAACACAAGCCGTGAGGCCGTGGCGATGGACACGCCAGCGCGCACGAGCGCATAGCCGCCCACGAGAGTCACAACAACGGCGAAGCACCAGCGTTGGCGCACCGAACGGGTATTGAGCGGTATCAACCATAGTGGGGAACCTGGCAGCCAGATAACCAGCAGCAGCCATGCCAGTATCATGACAAGCACGCGCACCCAATCCCACGAAAACGGCACTTGCACATTGGCGCGGATGTTCGTCAACAATGTGGCGCTACCGGCAGGCTCCTCCACCCATACGCGCACGCTGGACGCATCACAATGCGGCACTGTAAGCCATAACGAACGTGGTGCTTGGGGGCTGACTGACACGCTCGACGAACCGCATCCTTGGCCCAACGGTTCCACACGCAGATGCACCGTGCCATACGTGCCATCCCATGGTTGCGAGCGCGGTGGCACCGTGTCCACATGCAGATAAGGACTTGATCCATCCTGATGCACCACAAAATAGGCGCTTGTGGGATTGGTCACGCTAACAGCGCCATCGGAACCGCGCGCCAGGCCGGCGCCTGTGGTGGTGACCGCGGTGTCGGAATCAGTGCTTGCCGCCAGCGAACGCCAAAACGGCATGTTGAACACTACGCATTCCACCAGCATCGCCGCGACCACGCCAACAAGCATGAGCCAAAGCGTGCGATGCCATGCCTGATGCCGGCGAAGCGTGGAAGAGGTGCTGTGCATGCGTCCCATTGTATGGCCACCGTGGTGCGAATAACGGCAATGCGGGTGTGGAATATGCACGGAAATGCGCTTGTTGAACAAGCAGCAGTACCGTACCGGCTACAGTGAAGGGATATGGCACGCATGAAGAACAAGAACGCATCCACATCCGCTTGGCGCCATCACGCCAAGCGCACGCCGTCGACCCCGCACACGCAAGGGGCGGCGGCTGTCACGGCTGAGCAGGTGCGATCCATGCTCGAATCGTTTGCCAAAAACCATGTCGTCACGTTGTCGGCGCTGACCAAACGTCGCATCTACAAGGATTTCCCGAATGTGCCTCAAGGGGTCAGCTTGGGCTGGGCACAGCTGCCTGAACGCCAAGGCCAAGGGTTCATGCTCGGCATATTTCTTGACGCCCAACGCATCATCCCGCTCAGCTATGCCGATACGCAAGGCCATGTGTTCACCGAGGCGCGTCCCATGCACGACACGCATACGGCTGAACCTGTGTTCGCGTTTGTCAAAGACCATGATGGCGTGCTGCCCGACTCATCACGATTCTCCAGCCGCATGCCCTATGGCAAAACCATGGGCAAACAGGCCGATGGCACACGGTTGCGCGCCGTGGTCGCCGGCAACATCGTGGGCCGTGGCGAAGACGGGCGCATGCTCTGGCTCGCCTCATGGCTCAAAAGCGCCAACCGGTATTCGCTCGAACAGTTGCGCACACCATTGCCCGCCAATCTGCGCACGAACCTGCGGTACCGTGACGCGATGGCCATCGCCTATTTCGCAGCCTACTTTGTGCCCCAACAGCTGCATGTGCTGATCGGATACGGCTCGGGCAACATTTTCCGCCGACTGGGACGCGAAGCGCCATTGAGCGCCATACGCCGATCCGTAGCCGACACGGCAGCTGCCGAACGCAAGGGATTACGCGTGTCCGGGTTGGAACAATTCTTCACCGACCTCATGAGCGAAGTGAACGCGTTGACACCAATCAACGGGTTGGAAGCCGAACATGGGGCCGAACCGCTGCGCCTGACCACCTCGCCGCTGTCCGACACGTATTCGTTCCAATGGACCCATGGTTTGCCGTTCGACGCCGCGTTGCAATCATTGCGACTGGAAGGCAACCTCAACCGTTTCGCAGCCGTCAGCGCCTGGCTGGAACACAATGACCTTCAAGGCTTGCAACCGATTGAAGACACAGTCACACGTGAGCAGGCCGCACTCATCGACCAGGCATTGCTGCGCAACCCGGCGCTGTTGGCGTTGGGCGCACCATCGCGTTTGGGGCAGCAAGACCAATTGCAACACGAGTACGTGGACGTGTTGCGTGAAGACGGCTTCCTGGCCATCAACGACATCATCGAGCTTGCCGGACGCATCACGGCGCGATTCGCCCAAGCCGATACGGATATGGCCAGCCCAGAGTCCAACGGCAATGAGGGACCGCGGAAATCAACAACACAACAAACCCTGCATGATGACCGCTCCAACAGCACAGCCGAACCCGGACAGCGCAACAAACACGCGCCGATCAGCGAATGGGTGTACCGGCGTGCCATGGCGACCATGCTACGCAAACTCAGGCTGCCGTTCCGGTTCGACACGGAATTCCGCGTGAACCTCGAAGAAGGACGCGTGGCCATAGCCGTCACGCAAGCCGGACCCGCGTTGATGCCCGCGCGCGAATACGATACTGAACGGCGCCAATGGCGGCAGTTAAGCGACCAGGAACGTGCCAACCGCAGCGTCAACTACAATCTGCGCGTGGCATTGATCATGGCGGCGCTCGCGTTTGGTGCGGACGAATCCATCGGGGAAGTCGATGTGCGCATCGATTCAATCGGGCTTGAAGAAGCCGTGGCACGCCAAGATTCGGCTATTGAGGCGATGGTGCCGGACGCGCTGAACACGTTTGAACGGTTGCAAAAACCGTCTTCCGACACGGTGGAGAAACGTGTGACGTCAACTCAGCCCACGTCTGCCGTGGCAGACACCGACCAGCCGTCAAAAACCGTGGATTCGTATGCGCAGAGTGATGTCGATTCCGAATTCGAGCAGCTCATGCAAGGCATTGACATTGACGAAGTCGTGTTCAGCGAGCAATTTGACCAGCAAGACAAGCTGGAATCGTCGTATGATGCCGACAACGGCATTGAAGTGAGTGTGGTGCGCTCCCGTGATGATGGCCAGAGCGATCCGCTTGCCGATTTGCAAAGCATGCCCACGATGCAACCGTTGGTCAGTGTGACGTTGACGCGGCAACAGTTCCTCGAGCACATGGCCGCCGTAGGCTTGGCTGATCCGCTGGCCACGATGCGCCTGTTCAACGCCACGCTCGACATTGATTCCACGGCAGGTCTGGTGCCTACGGTGCCGCCGTTCTCGTTGCAGGATGAGCGGTTCGGCCCCAAGGATGCGCAGCGTGCTCCGGAAGCCGAAAACGTGCCATTGAGCGACCATGCCGCGTTCCTGTTGGGCACGAACGACACGTTTGGCCTGGCCATTGAGCGTGATGATCTGCTCAGCTATGCCATGCAAACGTTCCAGAGGCTCGCGGAAAACCAAACGGCGGATCCCGCGTCGCGCGCGTTGCAAGCGTCACGCATGATTGAACGCATCAACGATCCCGAGTTGTATTTGAAAGCGTCCGACATCGCCACAGCGCTGATTGACGGTCAAAGCTTGCAAGGCATGACGTTCTCTTGGTCGCGGGAATTGTCGCAGGAACGCACCAAGGCGCGAGACCTTCTGTTTTCCGGCCAGATTGAGGATGCCGTGACGCATGCCGAACACATGTTGGCGCGTTATGACGGACGGTTCCATGATGTGCATGAGACGATGCCCGCGGACGGCAATACGCCGCGTGACGCGGTGCCGCGCTATTTCAACTCGTATGCCGAACGTGTGGTCTACAACAAGTTGTTCGCCACTGCCGGTGAACGGTTGACGTTGGTGCCCAACGACCTGGTGTATGCGCATCTTGAACTGGCGGAATTGCTCAGCCAATTGCGTGGTCCGGAAGCCGCGTTGCCGCATTTGAACCAGGTGGTGGCCTACGCGCCCGCTTATGCTCAGGCGCATCTTCGCCTGGCCATGCAGTTGTACCGCATGGAGGATTGGGATTCAGTCAAGGCCGTCGCCTTGAACGCGTTGCGCGTGAGCCTTGATCGTGAGTCGGCGGCTGACGCTTACCATTATTTGGGATATACGGCGTGGATGCGTGACGAGTTTGAAGTGGCGATGGCATGCTATGCGCTCAGTGCCGCACTGGTGCCTGGCAACGCGTATCGCACCGACCAGATGCGTGAACTTATGGACCGCATGCAAAGCCAGTGCATTCCAGTGCCCTCATCGTTGAACGATGTGGCACGAGTGCTGACCAAAGCGGGCATGCCATTATGGCCAAGCAGTGAAATCGCTGACATTGTGGGTCCTGCGGCCCGTGTAGCCGTTGATCAAGGCTTGTTCGTGCCGGGACGCACCTTGGCTGTGGCCGATGCACGCTTGTCGGAAGCGTTGGGCCGTGGCACTGCGGCCATGGAACAAGTACAAATGCAGTTCTGGCGGTCGTTGAACGAATAATCTGCCCGGTATGTGTGCGGTGTAGCGCGGTCGCAGCGTTACGCAATAAGCGGGTTGAACTCGAATGCGGTTCAACCCGCTTATTGCGTGGTCGTGCCAATGATGGTCAACAATGCGGGAATGCTTTCCAAGCGTAAAGCATTATCGGGCTGCCGTTCCTTGCTACGCTGTTGCTGCAGAGGCGTTGCGCAGGAAGGAATGGTGGACCATGGCGGAAGATATGCACATGCAGGCGGGGGATGACGCGTGGATTGCGGCGTTGACACGTTCCGATCAGGATGCGATGAAGCTTGAAACCGTGGATGTGCCGGCATTAGGTGCGGAACGTGCCCGCACACTGTGGCGCAAAGTGGCGTCATGGGTGGAGGCCGACCAAGTGGCGTATTACATTGATTCCGCGCCGATTTCCTCGGATGCCGCCTATGATGCGCGCTTGCGATTCCTGGAAGCGATGGAACGCGCCTATCCGGAACTTGATGTGCCGAGCTCGCCAACACATCGTGTGGGAGGCTCATTCTCGAACGAGTTCGTTTCAGTGCCGCAACCTTCACAAATGCTGTCGCTCGATGACGTGTTCTCGATTCAGGAACTGCGTGAATGGTATGAGGGTGTGCGCGCTGATTTGCAATGGCCTGAGGGTGAACGTCTGCCGATGACGTGTGAAGTGAAAATCGATGGACTCGCATTGAACCTGATTTACCGTGACGGCGTGCTGTCGCAAGGCCTGACGCGTGGTGACGGCAAAATTGGCGAAGACATCACGTTGAATGTGCGCACGATCAGTTCCATTCCGGGCAATCTGACTGAAGCGGGCGCCTCATTGGGCGACATCCCGCATATGGTGGAGATTCGTGGTGAAGTGTTCATGCGTTGGGACACGTTCCATGCGTTGAATGAACGCAACGAACAGGACGGCAAAACGCCATTTGCCAATCCGCGCAACGCGGCGGCAGGGTCGTTGCGGCAAAAGGACCCGCGCATCACGGCCGAACGGCATTTGAGTTTCTATGCGCATGGCATCGGCACACTCGACTGGGGTGAGGGCAAACCTGTGGATGCCGTGGATGTGGTCCACGACCAGTCCCAAGCCTATGATCTGTATCAGCGTTGGGGCATTCCCGTTTCCCCGCATAATCGTATGGTCGGCACATTCGACGAAATCCTCGACATGATCGACTATTACGGTCAGCATCGTGATGACATTGAACATCCATTGGACGGCATTGTGGTCAAAGTGGATGATTTGGCGTTGCAACGCCGGCTTGGCCAAACATCGCGCGCACCACGCTGGGCCATCGCCTACAAGTACCCGCCCGAGGAAGTGCATACGAAGCTGCGTGACATCATTGTGGAAGTCGGCAGAACGGGACGTATCACGCCGGCTGCCGTGCTCGATCCCGTCTATGTGGCCGGTTCGACCGTGTCACGTACCACATTGCATAACGGCTATGAGGTCAAACGCAAAGGCATTCTGATCGGCGACATAGTGGTGGTGCGCAAAGCTGGCGATGTGATTCCTGAACTGGTGGGACCAGTGATTGAAGCGCGCAAAGGTCACGAGGATCAGCTGCGTGAATTCCAGATGCCCACCACATGCCCGTCATGCGGCGCCACGTTGGAATACGACATGGAAGGCGGCAAAGATTTGCGCTGCCCGAACCATGAAAGCTGCCCGGCCCAGCTGACTGAACGCATCATCAACATGGGTTCGCGCAAAGCGTTCGACATTGAGCAGCTTGGCGAACAATCAGCCGTGGCACTGACCAACCCTGAGGACCAACGTCCGGCGACGGTGGATGTGTATGCGCCGAATGTGCAAGAAATAAAAATAGGTCCCGGCGAGGAACCCGAACCGTACGAACCTGTCGAAGGGCTGGAACTGCCACCCGTGCAAACGCCGGTGTTGACGAGTGAAGCGGGGCTGTTTGACCTGACGGCACCGCAATTGCGTGACATTCGAGTGTGGCGAGAAATCCCGATCATTGAAGTACGTGAACGCATTGACAGCAATGGCAAACCCAAGACCGTGCGCAAACGGTTGGGCGGTTCAGGTTTGTGGCGGCAGGTACCGGCGTTTTGGACGCAACCCAAGTGGGCAACCAAAAGCAAACCTCAGGCAGCACACGCTGATACACCACAGGATGCGCTGTTGGAAGCCGAGCAGGATTACATGGATGAAGTGACGGGACAGACCCAAGCTCCCGCACAGGCCGCCAGCATCGCGCAACGCTATCCAGACTATGATGTGCCGGCGGATGCTGTGATTGTGGATGAACGTACGAAGCGTGTGCGCGGAGAAACGAGCGTGCAACCGCAGTATGTGTGCCCGTCGGAAACCACACGAAGCCTGCTCGAAGAGATTGAGCATGCCAAGCATGCCGAACTGGACCGCGTGCTCGTCGCGTTGTCGATCCGACATGTGGGACCGCCCACGGCACGGCTGATTGCGCAACGGTTCGGCACGCTTGACGCGCTCATGCATGCGAGCAAGGACGAACTGGAATCGGTGCCGGGTATCGGTTCGGAAGTGGCACAAGCAATCCTTGACTGGTTTGCCGATGCCGACGATCCCACGTCGTGGCATGGCAGCATCCTGGCGCGTTGGAAGGCGGCCGGCGTGGAAATGAAGGCGCCGGAATCATCGTCGCTGCCTAAAACGCTGGAAGGCAAAACCGTGGTCGTTACGGGCTCGTTGCAGCAGTTCACACGTGACTCGGCCAAGGAAGCCATTGTCAATCGCGGTGGCAAAGCGGCCGGATCAGTGTCCAAAAAGACCGATTATGTAGTCATCGGCGAAGCCGCCGGCTCCAAAGCCAAGAAAGCCGAAGAACTCGGCATCCCGATGCTCGACGAAGCCCAATTCGTGCACTTGCTCGAAACCGGCGAACCCGGCGACCCAGCCGTGGAACAACCCACCTTTGACGAATAATGGTGCTGACGGCAACTCCTCAACCTTGACACGTCATTTTTACTTTACAAAGTAAATGATTGTTGTATGCTGTATGTGCCGAAATGATTCGGCACATACAGCAAGGATTCATTGTCCATCAAGGATAAACGAATCGGTCCGTTCCTTGAGTCGCTCGCGGAACAAGGATGGCGCATCGAATCTGTAAAGAAGGGTTGGATGTGCTATTCGCCCTGCAAGACGATGCCGCCAGTTTGTATCCATAGGACACCGTCGGATACAAATTGGTACAACTCCTGTATGCGGTATCTCAAGCGGAGAGGCTTCCAAGGGTGAGCGGACGGAGGTACCGTTACTCAAGCGATACCTCTCTTTCTGTCCATTATTGAATGGCGCAAGGAGATGTATGGAGAACGAATGCACGTGGATGGTCGGGCTTGATTTCTATAGCTCTGATCAACTTACCGGAGATGCGGTATTTGATTTGCTGGAAACCTTGGGTAACTATGCGCCAAGTGCGGCATGTGAACCCGGGTCAACTCAGGGAAGTGTGACCCTACGCGTGATCGACGTAGAGCCAACTGGAGCCATCCGCCAAGCACACCATTTGCTTGAACAAGCCTTGGGCATGACTCTTCAGCTGTACAGTGTGGAAGCCACGGAATGGCATGAAGCATCACGCCGTCTTGCTGAACCCACTTATCCGCCAGTAGTGAGCAATGCGGAAATCGCCCGCATGGCCCACGTCAGTCGGCAGCGCGTCGGACAGTTGACGCGATCGCATACATTCCCCAAGCCAGTGATTGAGACCGAACATACGAAGCTCTACCGCAAAGACGCTGTTGAACGCTGGCTGGAAACGCGCCAAACCAAACCGGGGCGCCCACTCGCCTCCTCAGTAGAAGAGGCAAAGGCGCCGGCTTTATCAGATTATGCAACTGAGCCTGTTATTCGTGTTGCGCCCGCACTCGACCAAGAATCCACGGATGCGCAACAATCCGCCGAAGCCTGCCTGTAGCAAACAATCCCTTCTACGGGCAGTTAATCAGCCACAGAAGGCGCGGCCATGAGCGCTTGGGCGAGGTGTTTGAAGGATTGGGCAAAATCGTCGTCGCGCAAACGGCCGTGCTCATCAAGCACAGCCGGACGACCTGTTTCACCAATCTCACGAATCTGCGGATCCAACGGCAGCTGAGCCAGCAGCGGCACATCATAACCCAACGCTCGCGTAAGCTGGTCGGCCACACGCTGGCCACCGCCGGACCCGAAAATTTCCAAGCGCTCGCCGCGATGCTCAAACCAGCTCATGTTCTCCACGACGCCACGCACCTTCATCGGCACCTGCAGGGCCACCAGACCTGAACGCGCGGCGATGTCTGAAGCGGACGATTGGGGAGTAGTGACGACGACGAGCTCGGCATTCGGCAACGCTTGGGCCACGGAAATGGCCATGTCACCCGTCCCCGGAGCCAAATCAAGCAGCAGCACGTCGGGAGCGCCCCACCACACGTCGGCCAGGAACTGTTCAAGCGAGCGTTGCAAGCGTGGGCCGCGCCACAAAATGGCTTTGTCGGATCCGGCGAAAATGCCAATCGACATGAACTTGACGCCCCAGGCCGTGGCCGGCATCAGCATGCCGTTTAAGTTGACGGGATGTTCGGACGTGCCGAACAGGCGCGGCAGTGAGAACCCGTAAATATCGGCGTCAATGGCCGCCGTGTCGTACCCGAGCGCCGCGAATGTGGCCGCAAGGTTGGCCGTGATGCTTGACTTGCCCACGCCACCTTTGCCTGACGCGATGGCGAAAATACGCGTTTTGCTGCCGGGCTTGGAGAATGGATTCTCGTGGCGCTCCGCTTTGAGGCGTTGCACGAGCGCGTGCAGTTTGTCGGAATCCATCGATCCCACCTCAATATGCGGAACCAGTGTGGCATCGGGATAGGACGCCACGGCCTGTTTGATGCTATCAGTGATTGCTTGCGACAATGGGCAGCCGGGCACCGTCAGTTCAATACCGATTGTCACGTCATAAACCGGCTGAGCATTGGTTTGCTCGGCGCTACCGGTGTTCGTGGATTGGTCGCGCGGCACAGCCTGGATGGCCGTAACCATGCCTAAATCGGTAATCGATTTGCCCAATTCCGGATCGATGACGGCAGACAAACGACGATACAGTTGTTCTTCAATCGGATTCACGCGATGTGCTCCTTGCCTGTCGTGATGCCTTGATGATAATGCTTACGGCACAGTGAGATATAGGTGCCTGTGCTGCCGAACATGATTTTGTCGCCGTCGCGCACAATACGGCCCTGCTCGTCAAGCCGCGCATTGAAACAGGCCGCACGGCCGCACCAGCATACGGTCTTGATGTTTTCAATCTTGTCTGCTGTGAGCAGCAGGCGGATTGCGCCTTCAAACCCTTCCCCCTGGAAGTCCGTGCGCAACCCATAGCAGATGACCGAAATGTCAAAATCGTCCACAATCGCGCCCAACGCGTCAATTTGCTCGGCGCTCAAGAACTGCGCTTCATCCACAATGACCACATCGAAATCGATGTCTTGCGCCGTGCGGCCTTCCATCGACGCGAGAAAATCCTCAACAAAATCGCATTCGGCTTGCAAGCCAATACGCGAACGGATTGTGTGTTCGCCATCGCGGCTTTCCATACGTGGTTTGAGCATGATTGGCGTTTTGCCGCGTTCGATGTAGTTGTAGCGCACCATCAGCGCATTCGCCGTTTTCGACGCGCCTACCGCCCCGAACTTGAAATACAGTTTGGCCATGGCTCGTCGAATCCTTCCTCGGTGATTGGTGTGTGCTCTGGCGCGGCAGCGTGGGTAGCGTGGGTAGCGTTTCGGCTAGCGCGTGGGAACGCTGTTCCGCCACGCCATTGTAGTGCACGCTCGCCATTGGACCAAGGGATGATGGAGAGTTGAGGGCTTGAAATATAAGCAGGGCCATTCTTTGGCGCCGATTACGCTGATTGACGGCTTGACAACATGACCGCAATCTACCTGTGCCCATATATGCTGGCATACGCCGGTTACGGCTGCTGTATGACACAGAGGCGGCACATGGTTCCACATGCCGCCTCTGTACCGTATCGTAACGGTCACAAGCCGAGGATTTGACGTTTCTTAGCGTCGAACTCCTCTTGCGTCAGAATGCCGGCGTCCAGCAGTTCCTTGAGGTTCTTCAGCATTTCAACTTGTTCCTGCATTGAGGAAGCTGGCTCAGAAGAACCGCCGGACGGTTGTGCAGTAGGAGCGGTGGCAGAACGCAAGAAACTGCAAGTGGCGTGCGCGCTGAGCTTGGAACCAAGCGTGCTGATCGCCGATGAGCCAACAAACCATCTCGATGCGCCCACGCGGCAAGAGCTGATTGACGCATTGCAACGGTTCACGGGCATCGGCATCGTCATTACGCATGATGTGGCCGTCGTCAACCAGTTGGCTTCGCGCAGTTATCTGCTGCGTCAAGTGCATACTGACGCGGGCAATTGCACGGTGGTCGAAGCCTATGAGGGCACTTGGGAAATCATTGAAGAACAAATCAAAGAACGTAACACGACCGCGCAACGCCAGCACAGCCGTGCCAAAGCCGAAACCAAGCGGCTGCAGGCCGAACGTGTCCGTCGTATGGAGAAAACGCGGGCCGTTGCGGCGGCAAGCCAACGCACTCCGGACCGGCGGGACCATGATGCTTGCAAACGCAAGAAATTCGCCAAAGGTGGCCTCGATGCGGGTGTCAGCCGCAACGTGGCGCGTCTGGAGGGGCGTATTGCCGCTGCACAACGTGCACAAGAAGGATTTGTGACGGCGACGAAGCGATATGACGGAGCGGTCCGGTTCGACATCGTTCCAAGTTCTCGACGTGAACTCATGCATCTGGAGCAGGGTGTGATCCGTTTAACATCCCAGGAACCCTTGTGGGACCAAGCAGATCCGGATGAACTGCCGCGGTATGTGGCGCGTGTGGATGGCAATCACGTGAACCTCACCCGCAACCGTGAACTCACTGGACACACACTGCAGCACACCTCGGAAGCGCTTGCCATCCCGCGCATCAGCGTTGGCCACGGGACCATATCGTGATTACAGGAGCCAACGGCACCGGCAAGACCACGCTGTTCAATGCGTTGGCTGCCACATTGCCCGCGCAAGTGCCGAGCGTGATGATTGGTCAGGATGTAGCGCAGGCGAACGCTGTGCTCGAGCAATTCGCGCAGCTGACCGGTGCTGAACGCCAAGAAGCCATGGCGTACTTTGCCGCACAAAACGGCAATATGCGTACGCTCAGTGAAGGTGCCGGATTGTCTGCCGGGGAAGTGCGCAAACTGGTGTTGGCACTAGGGCTGGTGCGCCGTCCGCAAGTGCTGTTGTTCGACGAGGCGACGAACCATTTGGACTTGTCGTCAAAGCAGGCGCTGGCGCAGATGTTGCGTGAGTATCCGGGCGCGTTCGTGCTGGTCACGCATGATGAGTTGCTGATTGATCGGCTACGGGGCATCTGAGTGTGAGATTGTTGCATGCGTAAGAAACACATCGTTGATACGGTGGGCGACAGTCGGCTTGCGATACTCAGCAATCGCGAATCCGGGAAATTGGTTACTAAAAGAAAGGTGGGCAGCCAGTGGGTATCAACAATGGAACACGGCCGATCGTGGGCGTCGTCCCGCTTTACGATGTGGAACGTCGCAGCATGTGGATGCTGCCTGAATATTTCACAATGCTTGAGCGCAGCGGTGCGGTTCCGATGATGCTGCCCATGTCCACTGATCAAACGGTGATCGCCCAGTGCATTGAACTGTGTGACGGTGTGCTGTTCACGGGTGGTATCGACATCCATCCTTCCGAGTACGGCCAGGATCCGTCCTCGCAGTGCGGTGAGACGTCGCGCGAGTTGGATGCCGTGGAACGTTTGTGCATGCAATACTGCCTTGACAACGACGTGCCGCTGCTCGGCATCTGCCGCGGCTTGCAATTCCTGAACGTCATGCTTGGTGGCACGCTCTATCAGGATTTGCCGACGGAACGCCCCAGTCACGTCAATCACAACATGAGGGTGGCGTACGACCGTCCCGTGCATGATGTGACAATCGAGCACGGCACGCCGCTGGCCGAGATTCTTGCGGATGTGCATAGCATCGGCGTCAACAGCCGTCATCATCAGGCTGTCAAGACCGTGGGGCAGGGGGCGCTCGTCAATGCCGTTTCCGAAGACGGGCTTGTCGAGGCGATTTCAGTGCCCGGCAAGACGTTCGCGCTGGCCGTGCAGTGGCATCCTGAAAGCATGTTCGCGCTCGACGAGCGTAATCGGCGCATCGTCGCCGCGTTCGTCGCCGCCATGCGCAGCACGATGACGGAAGCCGCCTGATTTTCTTCCCGCTTGCGCCGGGTTGTGCATCGCACGGCCCGGCTTTTTCTATGGTCTCCTGCTTTTCCCTGGTACAGTTTTTCAACTGTTTTTGTATTTTTTGGCGCCCTCCATAGCCGTTGTATCTCCGATTGTCTTACACTGTAAGTAATTTATGGGCGTCCACTATTTGGCCGTATGTGTTGCGCACATCAACATGGACTTGGGAGAGGTGATGGAAGAGTCGAACAACAATGCCGCATGTCCTGCGCGCGCATGGTTTGAGCAAGATCGCGATGGTGAGCATAACCAATTTGCCTATGCTGATGAAGCCATGCACACGATCATGGTTACGGTATTGGGCAACCGGTCCAAAATGGCGCGCACCATCGAGCGTGGCGCCCATGGCGAGATGTTCGTTTTGCGCGACCTGTTGTTCAACGGCGCGCGCACACCGACGCAACTGTGTGCCGCGATGGGCGTCACGTCGGGACGCGTGTCCACCGTGCTGTCGTCACTGCTCAAAAAAGGTTGGGTGCGCCGTCAGGAAGACGCCGCCGACCGACGTCGTGTCGTCATCACGTTGACTGATCAGGGCAAAGACGTGGTGCGTGAGCATTACATGCAGTTGCGCGATGATTTGCGTTGGGCGTTCCAGCAGATGGGGGAGCGCAGGACGCGTGAGTTCGCTGAACTATTCCATGAGTTCTTCACGCTGATGTCGCTGATCACACCAGGCCAGGCGCGTCCGTCGGCACAGCAGGTGCGTGAAGCGTTCGAGCATGAGTCGGGGCGGCAGCATCCAACCATGTGATCACGAAAAATATATACATACTGTAAGGTACTTGTATGGCGTGTCATGCCATGACCGCCTGCCAAACCCGCACAAGCACAGCGTTAGCCACCTAAAACAACCACATATTTATCCATCCAAACAACCACACAAGGACCCCCTATGTTCCGCATCATGAAATATCTCTCCCGGTCAGAAATCGGGCAGATGCTCATTGCGTTGGTGACCATTGTGGGCCAGGTCTATTTCGACCTGCAGCTGCCCACTTACATGTCGCAGATCACCACGCTCGTCGAAACACCCGGCAGCGCCATGAAGGACATTTGGATTGCTGGCGGCAAGATGCTGCTCATGGCACTCGGCTCACTCGCGTGTGCCATAGTCACGGGTTATATCGCAGCCCGTGTGGCTTCATCATTCGGGCAACGACTGCGTTCGCTTGAGTTTCGCACAGTCGAATCGTTCGGCCCTTCCGAGATGCATCATTTCTCCACGGCCAGCCTGATTACACGCTCCACGAACGACATCACGCAAATCCAAATGTTCATCACGATGGGTTTGCAGATGCTGATCAAGTCACCGATCATGGCCGTGTGGGCCGTGTGCAAGATTGCGGGCGATGGCTTTGAATGGACGCTGGCCACAGGCATCGCAGTAGTCATTTTGCTCGTTGCCATTGCAGTGCTCATGGTGTTGGTCATGCCGAAATTCAAAGCCATGCAACGCCTGACGGACAATATCAATCTTGTTGCACGCGAGAACTTGACGGGCCTGCGCGTCGTAAGAGCCTACAATGCCGAGGATTACCAGGAACGCAAGTTTGAACACGCGAACACGGAACTGACGGACACACAACTGTTCACGAACCGAACGATGGCAATCATGATGCCGTTGATGAGCACCATCATGAACGGACTGTCGTTGGCCGTGTACTGGATTGGCGCCTACCTGATTGAAGACGCGGGAGCCATGGACAAGCTCACACTGTTTTCCAACATGATCGTGTTCTCGAGCTACGCCGTGCAGGTCATCATGAGCTTCCTGCTGATGAGCATGGTGTTCGTACTCTGGCCACGCGCCGACGTGTCAGCACACCGTGTGATGGACGTGCTCAACACGAAACCGCTCGTGACCAACGGCACACGCCAACGCGGCCTGACCGTGGCCGAAGCCCAGCAAGCCGGCATCATCGACGCGGCCGACGCCCAACAGTATGCGCAAGACGTGGAACTGGCCGGACAAATTGAATTCCGCGACGTCAGTTTCACCTACCCGGATTCGCGTGAAGCCATGCTCGACCATATCAGCTTCAGTGCCAACCAAGGAGACACGGTGGCCATCATCGGCGCCACCGGTTCAGGCAAATCATCCCTGATCAACCTGGTACCGCGATTCTACGATGCGAGTGAAGGACAAGTGCTCGTTGACGGCGTGGACGTACGCGACTATGACATCAAGACCTTGCGCGACAAAATCGGTTATGTGCCCCAACAATCCTTCCTGTTCAAAGGTACCGTCGCGTCGAACGTCAGCTATGGAGACAAGCCTGGAGAAGACGAAACGGTACCAATCGCCGACACGTCCACGCGAGCCGGACGACGCATGGAAGCGCAACTGCTGGCCCAAGACGCTGACCAACCATTGACCGCGCAAGACATGAACCGCGTGGAACAAGCCTGCGACATCGCGCAAGCCAGTGAGTTCGTCAACAAAATGGACGGCACCTACGACGCGCGCATCAGCCAAGGCGGCAGCAACGTGTCCGGCGGCCAAAAACAACGCCTGTCGATTGCACGCGCCATCTACCGCAACCCGGAAATCCTGATTTTCGACGATTCGTTCTCCGCACTCGATTTCAAAACGGATCGCGTAGTGCGTGACGCGTTGAAAGAACATGCAGCCCAAGCCACCAAAATCATCGTCGCCCAACGCGTCGGCACGATTATGGACGCCGACTGCATCCTCGTGCTCGACGACGGCAAACTCGTCGGCAAAGGCACCCACCGCGAACTGCTCAACACCTGTGACGTCTACCGAGAAATCGCACAATCGCAGCTCACCCAGCAGGAACTCGACGCCTGAACGGCGCCCCACACCAACTTGCACTCACTGAAAGGACACCCACCATGCCAGGACCCATGGGGCGCGGTCGCGGCGCCGCAATGGACAAACCCGCGAACTTCGGATCGGCCATGCGCCAACTCATGACGTTCAGCAAACGCTACATACCAGCCATCATCATCGCGTTGATTCTCGGCGTCGGCGGCACCATCTGCCAAATCATCGGCCCCGACTACCTCAAAGACATGACCAACGAGATCGTCAAAGGCCTGCCGGCACTTGTACAAGGCAAACCAGTGCTGCACTCGATTGATATGGCCGCTGTCAACCACATCGCCTGGACGCTCGTAGCACTGTATGCAGCCTACGCGATCCTGACCTACATCCAAAGCCACATGATGGCCACCGTCACGCAGCGCACAGCACAACGGCTACGCACCGCCATCGACGTGAAAATCAACAAACTGCCACTCAAATACTTCGACAAAGTCAGCTACGGCGACGTCATGAGCCGCATCACGAACGACGTAGACGCCGTCGGCCAAACATTAGGCCAATCACTGGGCGCACTACTGTCTTCCGTGACGCTGTTCTTCGGCGCATTGATCATGATGTTCGCCAACAACGTGGTCCTGACCTTATGCGCAGTAGGCGTCACAATCCTCGGACTCGTACTGATGATGCTCGTCATGAAGTTCTCGCAAAAATACTTCGTACGTCAACAGGTTGCACTCGGCGACGTCAACGGCCATGTTGAAGAAATGTACGGCGGCCACATCGTCGTCAAAGCCTACAACGGCGAAACCGACGCCATCCGCACATTCGAACGCTACAACGACGCACTCTACGAATCCGGATGGAAAAGCCAATTCTTCTCCGGCCTCATGATGCCAATGATGAACTTCATCGGCAACATCGGCTATGTGATCGTGTGCGTGGTAGGTGCGGCGCTCGCCATGGACGGGCGCATCGAGTTTGGCGTGATTGTGGCATTCATGCTCTACATTCGTTTGTTCACGCAGCCGTTGAGCCAGTTCGCTCAAGCGTTCCAGAACTTGCAGCGTTGCGCAGCTGGTGCCGAACGTGTGTTCGGGTTCCTCAATGAACCGCAACTGCCTGATGAGAGCGACAAACAAGCATTGCTCGGCTGTGGCAGCCATGGGGAGATCACACCGGTTGAAGGACGTGTGTCGTTCAACCATGTGCAGTTTGGCTATGATCCGGGCAAGCTGGTGATCCATGATTTCTCAGCCGATATTGAACCGGGCCACAAGGTGGCCATTGTCGGTCCGACGGGTGCCGGCAAGACGACAATGGTCAATCTGCTCATGCGCTTCTATGAGATTTCGGGCGGCAGCATTTCGATTGACGGCATTGATACGAAGTCGGTGCCGCGTTGGAATGTGCATGACCAGTTCTCGATGGTGTTGCAAGACACGTGGGTGTTCCAGGGCACGGTGCGCGAGAACATCGTCTATGCCAAGCAGGGTGTGCGTGACGAGCAAGTGGTGGCCGCATGCAAGGCTGTGGGCCTTGACCATTACATTCGCTCGTTGCCTCAGGGCTATGACACGGTGCTGGATGATTCCACCACACTGTCGCAAGGCCAAAAGCAGCTGTTGACGATTGCGCGCGCGATGGTACAGGATGCACCAATCCTGATCCTTGACGAAGCCACAAGTTCCGTGGACACGCGTACCGAGGAACTGATCCAGAAGGCCATGGATGCGTTGACTGTGGGGCGCACGAGTTTCGTGATCGCGCACCGCCTGTCCACAATCCGTGACGCCGACATGATCCTCGTGATGAAGGATGGTGACATTGTGGAGCGTGGCACGCATGACGAACTGCTTGAGCGTGGTGGCTTCTACGCCGACATTTACAACGCGCAGTTCTCGTTGACCGACTGACAACACAAGACAGGCATGAGGGGCACGGTTCATAATAAACCGTGCCCCTCAGTCGTGGCCCTGCTTGTATTACCCATATATGCGATGAGTCCCCGTAACGCACCAGCGTCACGGGGACTCATCGCTACCTGATGAACTCATACGAGTTCAAGTTCGAATTGACTCGGGGACGAACTCAGATGTGGAAGTAGAGCTCATACTCGAGCGGCGTCGGCTGCAGGCGAGCCTGGTCGATTTCACCGCGCTTGAGATCGATCCACGTTTCAATCAGATCCTCGGTGAACACGTCACCGGCGGTCAGGAAGTCGTGGTCTTCCTCAAGGGCATCCAGAGCCTCAGCCAGCGAGCTCGGCACCTGCTTGATGCCAGCATGCTCTTCCGGAGGCAGCTCGTAAAGATCCTTATCAACCGGAGCTGGAGGCTCAATGTGGTTGAGGATGCCGTCGAGACCAGCCATGAGCTGAGCCGAGAACGCCAGGAACGGGTTGCAGGACGGATCGGGAGCGCGGAACTCGATGCGCTTGGCAGCCGGCGAAGTGCCTGCGAGCGGAATACGGATGGCGGCCGAACGGTTACGAGCCGAGTACACGAGGTTGACCGGAGCCTCAAAGCCCGGAACCAGACGGTGATAGGAGTTCAGCGACGGGTTCGTGAACGCGAGCACAGCCGAGGAGTGCTTGATCAGACCGCCGATGTACCAACGAGCCATGTCGGACAGGCCGCCATAGTTCTTCTCATCGTAGAACAGCGGCTTGCCGTCCTTCCACAGTGACTGGTGGCAGTGCATGCCCGTACCATTGTCTCCTGCGATCGGCTTGGGCATGAACGTGGCGGCCTTGCCGGCAATAGCGGCCGTCTCATGCACCACATACTTGTACTTCATCAAATCATCGCCAGCGTGCTGCAGCGAGTTGAAACGGTAGTTGATTTCCTGCTGGCCAGCGCCGGCGACCTCATGGTGGGCGCGCTCCAGAATCAGGCCGACCTGCTGCAGGTTGGCGACCATGTCGTCACGCAGGTCCTGCGTGTGGTCCATCGGAGGAACAGGGAAGTAGCCGCGCTTGACACGGTTCTTGAAACCGATGTTCGGCGTGCCATCCTCTTCCACGTCCAGTCCGGAGTTCCATGGAGCTTCCACGGAATCGACCTCGTAGAAGGATCCCTGCATGTCATTGCCGAAACGCACCTTGTCGAAGATGAAGAACTCGGCTTCCGGAGCGAACGATGCGGTGTCGGCGATGCCTGTGGACTTCAGGTAGGCCTCAGCCTTGGCAGCCACCTGGCGCGGATCGCGCGAATACGGCTCATCGGTCAGCGGGTCAACGATCGAGAAGGCCACGTTCAGCGTCTTGTGCTTGCGGAACGGATCGATGTAAGCGGTCTCGATATCCGGCACGAGCTTCATGTCGGACTCGTTGATAGCCTGGAAACCTTCGATGGAGGAACCATCGAACGGCATGCCCTCGTCGAATGCATCCTTGAGGAACTCGCTGGCCGGGACGGTGAAGTGCTGCTGCACACCAATCAGATCGGTAAAGCGGACGGAAACGTATTCGATGCCTTCCTGGTTAATCAGTGCCTCAGCATCTGCTTTCGTCTTGAGAATGGTCACGAGACCGCTCCTTTCGTAAGAACAGGTAACGAGATATCAGCATAGAAGCCAGCGTTTCGCGCGCTCGTCAGTTGAGTTACGAGCATGTTTCATGACTATGCCATGACAGGGCGTAATTCCTTGGTTTTCCGCCGTTCACGAGGTACCCCCGCAGTTGGTTGTGTAACAGTGCATCCACCCCTTGTGGCTTTCCACGTACTGGACATGCGTCCGTTTATACATTCGTTCGTTGGCCAGTCCGTGCACCTTCCGTCATGTCGGATAGGCCTCTGCCGTATAAAAAACTGTCCTGCTCCTTGAGATTCAAGAAACAGGACAGTGTTGTTAGTATTCAGTGTTTGTTCGGTCAGCGTCCGCGCATGGCCCGGCGGCTCACCTTGCCCGGATGCATCGGGTCGATGCCCTTGGGAATGCCATAGCCTTGCTTACGCTGCAACGTGCGCAGGCGGTCATTGAGGGTGGCCAGCTGGTCTTTGGTCATCATGAAACGACGCTTGGAGTGCATCTTCTTCATGGCCGCATTCTTATGGTCGGTGGGCACGTACGACTTCTTCTTGACAATCGTGCGGCGCAAATCCTTCAGACGCACTTGCTTGGGGCCCGTACCCACTGCAATACGATAGATCGGAATGTGCGAGCCCGCGGTCACGCCCTTGATCTGCTTTTCCTGGCGGTCCATGGCACGCATGACCTGTCCGTAATCACCCTCACCAACGAGATAGATGCCGCCGTAGCCCGTGCCACGCCAGACTGCGGCTTGCGTGCGCGGATCGACCCACACGGGTTCCTGCGGGAACGTGAATCCGGCTTTCTGCATGTTGTTCAGCACGCTGACTGCGGCGCCCGGTTGGCCCTCAAGCTGACGGTATCCGACTTTGTCGGCACGGTTCGTCAGCACAATCGTGAACAACAGGAAGCCCAGCATGATGCCGAGCAGGATGCTGGCAATCCAGCCGATCCACGACCAATGGAAAATCAGCGCCAGCACAATGAAACCGATGATTGGGCAGGCAAACGCCACACCAAGCAGCCATGGCAGCGATTTATCCTCACGTTGGGTGAATTTGTAGATCTGCACAATCTGCTTGAACATGCCGTTCTTTTTCGGCTTCTTCTCGCTTGTTGGCTTCTGCTGCGCCATTAGGACCTTCCTCGTTGAGATTTTGTTGATTTCTGGAGAACCGACTTCACATATACGCACTACTGTAACCTGTCCATGCGAACACGTGCGTGTGACAGATGGAATACTGATACAAGTCCGTTCGTTCGTATACCTCGTTGGATCCTTGCACCTTGAGGCATGTCAACGTGTGTTCAGAGGGCGGCCGTCGGCCTTGAGCAGTGCTTCGCCAAGCATTTCCGAGAATGTAGGATGCGGTTGGATCAACCGGGCGGCAGCATCCAAAGCGATGCTGTTGCCGATCAATTGCTCGGCTTGGCCGATCAATTCGCTGGCCAATGGTGCCACAATGTGCACGCCAAGCACCACCGTGCGATCAGGCATACCTGGCAAGCGGCCCGTCACGATGGAGAGCGATCCGCCGGCCTGTTCCATGACCATACGAGCATTGCCCATCACCGGGTAAATAGTCTCGCGCACCTCCAAGCATCCGTCCAGTTGCATGGCTTCGTCAGTTGTGCGACCAACGCTCGCGAATTCGGGAGTGGTAAACACCACTGATGGCACCGTGCGTTCATCAACAGCGGTCGGGTTCATCCCGGCTATGGATTCGGCCACCACGATACCTTGTTCAAACGCGCGATGGGCCAATTGTTTGCCTGGCGTGATGTCACCCACAGCCCAGACATGAGGGCGGTTTGTGCGGCCATGTTCGTCAGTGACCACAAGCCCAGCATCATCAAGCTCGATGCCCGCTTGACCAATCCATGCCGTATTCGGATCACGGCCAATGGCCACAAGCAGATAGTCGCCATCAATCGATGTCGTACGCGCAGTTCCGCCAACGTTGTCATCAATGGTCACGGTAACGTTCATGCCATCCGATGTCTGATTGGCTGCGGTGACATGCGCATGGTTGACTATCGTGATGCCGCGCCGTTTGAGTTCCCGTGTCAGCACCACGGCGGACCGCCGGTGCGCATGCGACAGTGGCGTATCGTGGCGCACGAGCAATGTGACGTCAGCACCCATGGCACGCCACATTGAAGCGAATTCCAATGCCACCGAACCAGCTCCCACGATGATTGCGCGTTGGGGCAGTGTCCCAAGTTCCAACGCGGCTGTGGAATCGAGGACTCGTCCGCCGAACGGCATACCGGGCAGCGCGCGTGGCCGACCACCCGTGGCCAACACCACATCGGTGGCATCGATGGAGACAGCGTCTCCAGCATCCTCGAGCGTGTCAAGGGACGCGCCGACGCGTACTTGCGATTCGTGGGGAGCCGGTGTCACGGTCACTGTGCCATCAGGGGCCAACCCCGCCGTACCATGCACGAGTGTGATATGGCGTGCGGCCAGCAGCCCTGCCAATCCGTTTGTCTCAGTGTCCACGGCATGCTGGCGGTATGCACCCAGCGCCGTGGCGTCGATGCTGGTGAGCTGCGCGTCAATACCCATACGAGCACCATCGTGAACGGCGTCGACTGTTCGGGACGCGGTGATCAGCGCCTTGGACGGGATGCAACCGCGCAGCAGACAGGTGCCACCTACGCGGCTGTCACGTTCAATCAGCATGACTGACAAACCCAGTTCGGCGGCACGTAACGCCGTGGCATAGCCGCCAGGGCCCGCGCCGATGATCGCGATGTCCGTTTTCATTGGTGAAGCGGTGGAAGATGTGAAATCGAATGGTGCTGTCATGCCAACCTCATTACCTGTGATTGAATGCGTCTGCCGTCATCGTGAACCCGGATGACATGTGGAGTGATGATACCGGCAGATAACAAAGATGGTCGTATGATGCTTCGATCATACGACCATGGGGAAGTATTGCGCTTGGAAAACTGGCGAGGTGCCGGTCAGTCCTTGGCCAGCGTGTTGTGTTCTTTGTACTCACTACGCTTGGCGTAGCGCGGCTTGGGCAGACGCCAACGGCGCAGCTGAATCGCGCGGCTCCACGCATAGGAACCTGAACGCATGCCGCGGGCCACGGATTGTTCGCCATATTTGGCAATCAGTTGACGCTTGAGTTTGCGCCACATCACGACCACGTCAATGATGATCACGAACAGATAGATGTACATGATGCTCATCATGATCAACGACACTGTGCCGTTGGGCCATACGACGGTGAACACGACCGAGCACAGCAGAATGATCAGTGCCACAGGAATGAAGTATTCGCCAATGTTGAATCGCGAATCAACATAGTCGCGGATATACACTCGCCATGGCAAGCGTTCGGCCTTGGGCATGTTGTTGATGTCACCTGTACGCATGGCTTCGTATTCACGATTCTCACGTTCACGTAAACGCTGCTTGGCGCGTTTGCGCTGTTCTTTGGTGTCCTGAGGCACCAGCGGACGCAAGTTTTGCGCTTGTGCTTCCTTGCGCTTGGGGGTGGGGCGTCCCTTTTTTTTGTGTATCGTGCGATGTGGTCTCGGCAGAGACTTTCTCGGTATCCTCATTCTTAGCAGCCATGCGTCTTAGCGTATGTGAACGGCGCGACGCAATGCGCGTGGTTTTCTGTGGTGTCATGATGCTCTTAGAATGGTGGCGTTTACGGCATTGGCAACGGTGGGACGCCTTGGTGTTGCATGGCGTTCCGTAAGTGAGGCAATGCATGCGAAGCAGGGCATGCGAGGTCGAAAGGTGAGAAATAGATATGGCTGCACTGGATGAAACACAGGTCAAGGCGAACGTGGCCGCGCAGTGGGACGGGCTCGTGGATTTGCTCAACCGCAAGATTGCGCTGCAATCAATATCGGCGCAGGGTATTGCGGGCGAACAGATGAAGCGTTCCGCACAGTTTGTGGCCGACGAGTTCCGCAAGGTGGGTGTGGACGCGCAAGTGGTGCAGGCTACGGGCGAAGACGGTGAACCGGGAGCATGGGAAGTGATCGGATCGCTGGAAGTCGATCCTGACCGGCCGACGGTGCTGCTGTATGCGCATCATGATGTGCAGCCCGTGCCCGGGCCGGAAGGTTGGACAACGCAACCGTTCGAAGGCACGGTGGTGGACGACCGCCTCTATGGCCGTGGGTCATGTGATGACGGCGGCGGCATTGTCATGCATGTGGGCGCGTTGCAAGCGCTGGGTGAAGCGTTGAACGTCAACATCAAATTGTTCATCGAAGGTGAGGAGGAGATGGGCTCGCCGAGCTTCATCCCATTCGTGCAAGCCCACAAGGACGAGTTTGACGCCGACGTAATCATCGTGGCTGATTCAGGCAACTGGGCACCTGAAATCCCGTCGTTGACCACCAGCCTGCGCGGCAACGCGACGTGTGACGTGCATGTCACAGTTCTCGAACATCCTGTGCATTCCGGGCAGTATGGCGGCCCGATCCTTGACGCGATCACGTTGGCCTCCATGTCGATCGCCTCATTGTATGACGAGAACGGTGATTTGGCGGTGCCGGGCATCGCTTCGCAGCAGCCGGTGGGCGGTTTGCAGCATGATGTGGAAGAAGCCTCGGTGCGTGCCGATTCAGGTGTGGTGCCGTCATATGAGTTGGCGGGCACGGGATCGCTGGCCGCAAGGTTGTGGACGAAGCCGAGCGCCACGGTCATCGGTTTTGATGCGCAGCCCGTGGAAGGCTCGTTCAATGTGATCGCTCCTGAAGCCACGTATCGATTGAGTGTGCGCACCGCTCCCGAGCAAGATCCGGTGGAAGTGCAGCAAGCGCTGAAAACATATCTGGAATCTCATGCGCCGTTTGGTGCCCAAGTCACGGTCACGCCACTTGAAGCTGGACGTGGTTGGGCCATGGATCCGAACGCCACAGCCACGAAGGACGCGTTGCAAGCCATGCGGCAGGCATTTGGCGTGGAGCCCATCAACATGGGTCAAGGCGGCTCGATTCCATTTATTCCCGAATTGCAGCGGCTGTTCCCGAACGCGCAGGTGTTGGTGACAGGTCCCGAAGACCCGCAATCGAATGCGCATAGCCCCAATGAGTCGGTCAGCTTGCCGGGCCTGGAAAAAAATGTGGTGGCTGAGGCATTGCTACTCAATGCCTTGGGGGAAATGCAATAAGGCAATGCGCTGCCGGTTGCGCAGCATGCTGGTAAGTCCATACAGCATGGCAACCGCAATGCCCATCATGGTCATGGAAACACTGACCATGATGGGCATTGTTGGATATGCACATCGCGCTTGTGATTGAATACGAATGAGTGTGTGAGCCACATCCTGGAGAGAAAACGTAGAAGAAAGAGAGAAGAACCATGAGCACGTTGGCTGCATTGATCGTGACGCCGCTGCTGATGATATCAGGTATTGCAGGGCCGGCGACGCCTGTGCGGCCGGGTATGCATGGAGCAGTTGGCATACCATCTTGCCAAGTTATTTGCTTGGATTGGATGCATGCTTTGGGCTGGTGCTAAGCAGGGTGTTGTCATGATGAATGGATTGTCGAAGAACACTCGTCAGACGGTTTGGCGTGACCATCCGCTGCGCCTTGACCACCCATTCCGTCTGTTGGTCATAGGCGTGGTGTTACTCATGTGCAGCATCAGTTGGGTGACATATCCGAGGGAGATTTCGCTAAGTGCATGGGTGGCAATGGGAGTGGGATACGTGCTTTCCTTGCTGGCATACTGGTATCCCGTGCATTGTTCATTAGCGCTCATTGTGCTCGTGAGCATTGGTGAATATGCCATTCCGGGATTTGATTTTTACGATAGTTGGTTCTTGTACCTAGCCATGCCATTGGTGGCGTATGAGACGACCAATACTTGGACGGTAGCGACATGGGCCTATTTGAGCCTGTTCATTGTTTCTGAACATCTGTTCAAACCATGGGGTATGTCGTTCAAAGGGGTTGTCGCGTACAGCTCATGCTTCATGCTGCTGGGCGTGGCTGGGGCAGGATTGCGATGGACGATGCAACGTACTGAGCAACTTCGCTCGGCGTTGCGTGCGCAATCACAATTGCGTGTGCTGGAGTTTAGCCAGCGCACGGCCCTGCAATTGCATGACCAGTTGTCGCAACGGTTGGCTGTCATATCGATGGCCGCGCAACACCATGTGCGCCAGCAGGATGGTGATAGTGAAGATTGGGCATTCGTCGATGAGACTAGCCGTGAAGCGTTGGAATCATTACGAACAATCATCGCATTGCTAGGAGAGCCTGCCAGGCAGAAAGATGAGGTGTTTCTCGAATTTGATGCGCAGTTGCGTCAGGAATTGAAAGATAGTGACGCCCTGCTGCACAACTATGGATTCCATGGTTCTTCCAAATTGGAATCACATCATGCTCCCGAAACGGTGCCTTCGTCCATTGGCACATTGTTGCTCATGACTGTGCATGAACTGTATACCAATATCACCAAACATGCTGATCCTGGTGTGAAGTATCGGATGCGTGTTCGCATCACGAGCAAATCCATGCAGATTGTCAGCATCAACGGCATACATCAGGATCAGGAGCGCGAACAGCCCAAATTGCCTGGGGGCAATGGTCTGACCACATTGACGAAAGCCATTCATGATATTGGTGGCACCGTCGAGCATCGCGTGCTTGATGATGGATTGTGGCAAGCCAATGTTGAACTGCCTTTGACCACGGAACATGCGTAGGGAACGGGCCGACATCAATGCTGATGCCATGTCAACGCCTTTCGTGGCGATGACATGGCATCAGTCATTTGTGGAACATTGTCAATGTTCTTCTTCAACATGCCACCTATGCGTGGCGTCAATGATGGGTGTCATTGGTGCTGATCCGACGCTCGGGGGGGGGGGGGGGGTATCTGGATTATAGGAAAATTCGATTGTGGATTTCTTGGTAAACGGCTGTTTACGGCGAATGTTTTGCAGATGCTTATGCACGGTGGCTACGGCGATATGCAATGTTTGAGCCACCGCTTCAGCGGAACCGGTATGGCGGTATTCGTCAATGACTTGTTGTTCACGAGGCGTCAACGGTTCCTGCTCGGATTGGATCAGAGCGTCGAACGCTTGTGCCGGAGTGGGGAAGCCGTCCATAGGTTGTCCTTGCACCACGGCACGCAGAGCCATGGCAACCTGTTCGATGTGCTCTTTATGCAGTAACCCCTGGCCTCCGGCATCAATGAATGATTGACGGTAGTCGTCCACCAGAAAGCTGGTGATGCCGAGCACGGGGGTGATGTTGTCGGCATAGCGCAATTGTGCGCAATATTCAACGCCGTTATGAATACCTAAAGCCATGTCCATGATGATGGCGTCAGCGCCATGGCATCGTTCCATGACGTTGCGTTCCTGACCGTCATAATGGTGAAACGTGGCGTGGGGAAAGAAATCACGCAATCCTCGAATCAAGTATTTTGCGCTCCATGCATCATCATCCATGACTACAAATGACCATGCTGTGGGGTCTGTCCAACTGTGTGAATCCTTTGTCGTTTGCATAGTATGCCTTCGATATTCACCATTGTTTTACACGTTTCGCGTTCATAATAATGCATATCACAGAACACGAATGCATATATTTCATAAACGTGAATAATATTGAATAACGCTTCGGGCATTGCTGTACGCATTGGCTGACGTGAGTGGTTTGGGAATCGTAGTGTGCAATGATACGGATTGCTCGGCTTGAATAAAAAAGGTGCTTCACCCTCCCCTAAGGGTGAAGCACACGCCAGCATTATGCTGATTGTTTGGTTGATTAGGCAAACCATCTACCACATATGTGGTAGATATTCGCGTGTTGCAATGAATTCGGCACCATAGCGCAATGCCCATTCGAAGAAAAGTATGCACATTGGCACGAAATGATTACCGCGTGAGCCCGTTGCATCCGCAACGTAGGCATATGAGGTGTGCTGTGCTAAGAACAGCCACACAACAATGGTAGTGCAGTTGCGAAAAGAACCCACGTTGGTCAACAATGAAACGCGCAGACGCGACACAACGTCCGATGGTGACGTCGGTGAGCGCGAGGGGAGAGCGAGATGGGCAAACGAAACGGGCGGCAAGTACCACGTCAGCGACGAACCACGGTTGAGTGTGCGCCAATCACAGTTGTTCCGCTTGTTCAAGCGTCGCTGACATATGGGCGTATTTGTGGGTATATGCATGGGCGTACGCATATGGCAAACCACAATAATTACGGTGAAGATGGCAAATAATCATTGAAGTTGGCAAAAAATGAGACATGCTTGCACCATGGTCATGCGCGTGCTTTAGAATCGTCAACCGACACGGGGGCTGGCCCTGCGCCTGTTGCGTTATAGCGACTCATATGCTGCAGTACAGCGGTATATTCGACGACTTGCGTAACTGGCATGCGGAACGCCGGCTGAGAAGGGAATGGTTCCCTGACCGATTGAACGTGAATCCGGATAATGCCGGCGCACGGACGTCGTTATCGCCCGTGCCTTAATACTGCGGGAGTTTGAATATGAACAATCATCAGAAACCCCATATTCAACCGCACAGCGAGAAAAGAAAGGCACAACCCATGACTTCTTCAACTTCTTCCACCATCACGGCCAAACCCCGTCTCAAGTGGCGTGTGGCCGATATCGCCGTGGCTTCGGTCATTGGAGTGGCCTCCGCATTGATCTACTGGGTCGTGGCCATCGCGTCGTCGGCACCATGGGGTGCGCTGGAAGCCGTGTTGCCCGGTATGGGCGGCCTGATTAACGGTTTGTGGCTGTTTGCCGGACCGCTGGCCGCCATCATTGTGCGTAAACCGGGTGCCGCGATTTACGCCGAAGTGATTGCCGGCATCCTGGAAGCGTTGCTCGGCAACCAGTGGGGTGGCGTTGGCACGGTGCTGATCGCCTTGGACAGGGTGTGGGCGCCGAACTGGCGTTCGCGTTGCTGCGCTACAGCAAATGGAACCTTGGTTCAATGTTGCTGTCCGGCGCATTGGCGGGCGTGGGGTCTTGGGGCTATTCGTTCTTCACGAACCTGCAGGCCATTGACGTGACGGGCCCCTATGGCATCACCTATCTGATCACTTCCGTGATTTCCGGCGCATTGGTGGCCGGCTTGGCCATGTGGTATCTGTTCCGCGCCATTGCGCGCACCGGCGCACTCGACAACTTCGCATCGGGCCGCGAACAGCGCGGCATGAACTGAAGCGGCTACTGATCACAGGGCACATTCAATGCGTTGGATGCGCCCTGTGTTACTCTGCGTATTACTCTGCCCAGTATCAAACCTACCCGGAGTCCTGCATATCATCAGAGCACTTCACACCATTCACGTCAAAGGATCCAGCGTGCCGCACCAACCATCGAACCAACACGATGTGAACGAATCAGCATCCCGGCCACAACCCCAAGCCCCTCCGCAACCAGCCGCCAGGCACCATGAGACTGAAGTCCCAGCCATCAGCTGGCACAACTGGGGGTACCGGCATGCCTCACGCACTGAGTTCGCCGTGCGCGGTTTGGACTTGCAGATTCAACCAGGCGAACGCGTGTTGTTGGTCGGTGCTTCCGGCATTGGCAAGTCCACAATTTTGGAAGGCGCCGCAGGCATTCTCGGTGATGACGCGGATCCGGCATCGGTTGGGGATGACGGCTCCTGTGAAAGTAAGGACCATGCCCCCGGTCACGAGCATGGGCAAGACCGTGAACTCAACGATGATGTGGCGCAGTCCGCCGTGGCTGACGCTGATGGCGGCATCACCGAAGGTCACATCACGATTTACGACAACGACGTGCATCAGGCCCACGGCGACGTCGGATTGGTGTTGCAAGATCCCGACGCGCAAGTCGTGTTTCAGCGTTTGGGCGACAACGTGGCGTTCGGCCCCGAAAACCTGGACGTGCCACGAGAAGAAATATGGCAGCGGGTGAATGAATCACTCCACGCCGTAGGCATGGAAGGCGTGCAACTGTCACGTTCAGTGCTGCATTTGTCCGGCGGCCAAATGCAACGCCTCGCCTTGGCCGGAGCGTTGGCCATGCAACCGCGCGTGCTACTGCTCGACGAACCGACCGCCAACCTCGACCCAGACGGCATCACCGAAGTCGTGGGCGCGGTCCAGCAAGTCCTCGACCGCACACACGCCACGATGGTACTCGTGGAACACCGTGCCGCCGCATGGGTCGACCTAATTGACCGCGTTGTGGTGCTCGGCCTTGAATCGGCAGACCATGACGACAAGCGCGTCACCCAACAAGGCTTCGATGAAGAAATCGACCGCGAAGGGTTCCGCCGCACCATCATCGTGGCCGACGGCACTCCAGAAGCCGTGTTCACCGACCGTTCGATTGATTTCGCCGAACTTGGCATCTGGGTGCCCGAACGCTACCGCCGTCCCGAAGACGTCATCACACCGTTCGCAACGTCCCCAGCTGCCGGCGAGACCACGGCATTAGCAGCCGACGCGCGTACCGAAACCAAGGAGCGCACCTCCAGCGAGCTACCCGTGCGCGACGGCGAACCCAAGGACGTGCACCCAGGTGACGTGGTATTGACCACCCAAGACCTCGCCATCGGCCGCAACGGCCAAGCCATCGCCGAACATATCAACCTCGAGTTCCGTGCCGGCGAAATCACCGCACTCGTTGGCGCCAACGGCGCCGGCAAATCCACACTCTCACTCACGCTGGCCGGCCTACTCGAACCCATCACCGGCGTCGTCCAAGCTTCAGACGCGTTAGCCAACGGTATCCCCGACGGCGGCACATGGCCCATCGACTGGTCAAGCCGCGAACTGGCCAGCCGCATTAGCTACGTGTTCCAAAACCCCGAACATCAATTCGCCTGCTCGAGCGTACTCGACGAAGTCATGCTCGGACCCATGCGCACCGGCACCGACGAACAGCAAGCGGGCGAACAAGCCATGCAACTGCTCACACGGTTCCACCTCGACCAATACGCCAACGTCAATCCCTACACGCTCTCAGGCGGAGAAAAACGACGCCTGACCGTAGCCGCCGCGCTCGCCTGCGCCCCAGGCGTGCTGATCTTGGACGAACCCACATTCGGACAAGACCGACGCACCTGGATGCAAATCGCACTGCTGATCGACTCGTTGCGCGCCGACGGCGTCAGCATCATCGTCGTCACACACGACCGCGACCTAGTCACGGCATTGGGTGCGCGCGTTGTGCAACTCGTGCCCGAATTCAGCACACCCGAATGGGAAACGGTACGCGATACCTCATCATCCGAATCATCCGACATGCCCGAAGCCGACAACGTTCATCAAGAACAGCTTCAACCAGTGATGACGGCAAACAATCAGCCGCAACAACTGGCATCCGCAAATCCGGTAAGCGTGTCGGTCAGCTCGGTCAACGACCGTTACGAGGAGCCAAAGGCTTCAAGCCGATCGCCGTTCCTGGCATCCCTCAATCCCGCCGCACGTTTGTTTGGCGCATTCCTCGTGTCACTGCCATTATTGTTGAGCCTGGATGTCGTCTCAGCCAGCGTGGCATTGGGTATTGAATTCGTAGCCCTGTGGTTGCTGGGCATCACACCATGGCGCGTAGTGCGTTCAACATGGCCGATTTTCATTGGCGCGCCCACCTCTGCTTTGGCTGTGCTGCTCTATGGCAAGAGCGGCGGTAACGTATGGTGGCAATGGGCTTGGATGAACGTCACCGACCGCTCCGCCACACTCGCGTTGGCCACATTCATGCGCATCCTGGCCATCGGCATTCCCGCCATCGTACTCGTGCTCGGCATCGACGCCACTGATCTGGCCGACTCGTTCAGCCAGATCTTGCACCTGCCCGACCGGTTCGTCTATGGAGGACTGGCCGGCATGCGTCTGTTCTCCGTGCTGCGCGATGACTGGTCCGCGCTGTCCGCATCACGCCGTTCACGCGGTTTGGGTGATGAGAACGCGTTCAAAGCGTTCTTCCCGCAAGCATTCGCACTGCTCGTGCTCTCGATCCGCCGCTCCACCATGCTGGCCACAGCCATGCTGGCCCGCGGGTTCGGCGGTTCCGGTCCGCGCTCGCACGCCCGCATTTCCCGTATGCACGCGCGTGATTACTGGTTCCTGGTTTGCTGTGTATTAATTCCTGTGGTCGCGCTCGTCACCGCCGCAACCACCGGTTCCTTCGCGTTCCTAGGTGAGCCGGAATAAATCCTATCAATTTAATGGGATGAAACTACAATGATATAAATGCCATATATTTTATATTCATCTATGGTGTATCGAGGTAGGGTTGGGTATGAAGAAATATGTGGCTGCAACATTAACTGTTGTGTGGTTTTGTGGGGTGTGTGGTTGCCAGTCTTCAGCTACACAAGACTCCTCACAAAAATTGGCTGTATCCCAGAAAGATTATGTGGCATTACTATTGCAACAAACCGATGGGCGCGCCCCGGACAGCGTGAAGGATACGCTGCAACGTGCATTGGACCACGAGGGGACAATTTCCCAACAGGATTACAACCAGGCGTGGCAGAACTTTTCCCAGTGCATAGTGGATTGCGGATATTCGCAACCTGTGCTGTTCACGTTGTCAAACGGCATGAAGGAACTGCCCCTATCAATGCTGCGCACATGCAACCTGAAGAACGTGACAAGTTGTTGCAAGAGGATGAAGCTGCCTGCATGGACCATGTCACGTTGATCCAATCCCTTGTCTGAAGGTGGTGGATTCCATTGTGGTTCAGGCGAGTTCGAGGTCGTAGTTGGAGGCGACGGTGCGCAGTTCAGTCAGATCGGCGACACCGAGTTTGCGACGAATGTTTTGCAGATGCTTGCGGGCGGTTTCCGGATGGATATGCAAGTCGCGGCCAATGGCTTTGGAATTGTTGCCGTATTGCATGAACAGGTGCAACACGGTGGCTTCGCGGGCGGAAAGATTGCGATGCAGTGTCCGGCGCTGCAACAGGTCATGGTGCGCTTGATATGGCTGAGTGAATCCGTGCATTACTCGATGTTGCGCCGTGGATGCCACAGCGGCAAGCAATTTTTTCGGTTCGTTTTTTGATACCAGTCCCTGGGCGCCGCATTGGCGCAGCACATGCTCATAACGATGTGCGGGATAACTCGTAATACCCAACAATGGGGTGTGGTCATTGAGTTTGCGGAATGCCGCACACAGTCCCGGACCGGTAAACAGGTCGAGTTCCATGCACGCCACCACAACATCATAGGAATCCTGGGCTATGCGACGGATCAGGTTGCTCTCACGCCCGGTATAACTATCAACTTGGGCATGCGGAAATGTTTTGTTGAGCAGATGAAGCAACATGTGCGCCGCGAACGCGTCATGTTCAATAAGCGCAATGCGCATGGCCATGGTGTCCGCCATACCCATGACTATCGCCCCCTCATGGCTTATGTGCGGCACCAAAGATTCCTGAAACGTACCGCGTGTGCAGTGTGTTCAACAGTCTATGCCCCCAGCATAGAGGGCGTAATGACACAAATCAATGATGTGCTCACGGTATTCCAAAAATGTGAACAACGATTTCTGGCTGCAAGCGACAGGTTCTAGAGAATAACGGCGCTCAACTCGTGGAACTCATGAGATAGGCGCATGCAACGATAGGATGGGCGCTATGCCTATGTATAACGAAGTGCTGCAATCAGCCAAGACGGAGCGGTTCAAGCGCATTATGGAATTGAGCAACCGCAAACGACGTGAAAAGGCCAACCGGTTCATTGTGGAAGGCCCGCAGGCTGTGCGCGAGCTGCTGCAGTGGATGCCTTCCGTGGTGCTCGACCTGTATGTGGCGGTGGATTCCACAGAGCCGGACGCGGCATTCATCAACCCGACCATTGGCCAATGCGCAGGGCTGGCCATGCAGGCGGGGGCGTATGTGCACAAGGCCACGGTAGAGGTCATGCATCATGTGAGCGGCGATTGCCAAGGTATCTTCGCCATTGCCGATTTGAACCAATGCCGTGAACTCATGACCGGCAATGAGCAAGCCGATGTCTTGGATGACGAGCAACTGGATCGAGGAACGGCACGTGCCCCACTCATCGCCGCGTTCTGGCAAGTGCGTGATCCCGGCAATGCGGGCACCGTGATTCGCAGCGCCGACGCGGCGGGCTGTGAATGTGTGGTGTTGGTGGGTGATTGCGTGGATGTGTTCAATCCCAAAGTGATTCGCAGCACCACGGGTTCACTGTTCCACCTGCCCATCTTGACCATGGATGAGAGCACGTTTGCACAGTGGTGCCACGAGCGGGGGATGACACTCGTTGCCGCTGACGTATATGGCACTAAGGAACGTTCGCCACGCACGTTGCCTGTGGTGTTGGCTCAACGCACTTTTGCCCAGCAGCCCACCTGTGTGCTGTTCGGCAATGAAGCGCGTGGACTTGAGACTGGCATGCTTGAACAGGCTGATGACATCGTGTCCATTCCGATCTACGGCAAGGCCGAATCGCTCAACTTGGCTACCAGCGCGTCGATCATGCTGATGAGTATGGCTATGTCGAGTCATGTTGAAACAATCTGATATCGGAAATCGTTGAAAAACAAGCAAAAACACGCCCCTCACAGCGTAACGGGACCACTGGCGCCCGGTGAGGTGAAGGGGGTGAAGCTTTATGGAAAGGGCTCTTGTGGCAGAACAGATGAGTTTCGATGCCGAAGCCGTGGCCGCTGCGGTTGCGGAAGGTATTGAGAAAATCGAACATGCCTCCACGATGGAGGAACTCAAGGCCATCAGAACACAGTATGCGGGTGCGCAGTCGGCCATGACGATGGCGAGCAAGGCCATCGGCGGTCTCGACAAAGACCAGAAGAAGGAAGCCGGCAAGCTCATGGGCAAGTTGCGCGCCGACTTTGGTCGTGCCTTCGGTACCAAAGAAGCCGTAGTCAAGCAGGCCGAAGAAGCCGCGGCCCTGGCTGCCGAAACCGTGGACATGACGCTGCCCGTCAAGCGCAAGCCGTTGGGCGCACGACACCCGCTACCCAAGCTCATGGAAGATGTTGAAGACTTCTTCGTGTCGATGGGCTGGCAGATTTCCGACGGACCGGAAGTGGAAACCGAATGGTTCGATTTTGACGCGCTCAACTTCGGTCCCGACCATCCTGCCCGCCAAATGCAAGACACGTTCTATATCAAAGGCAACCAGGCCAAGGACGCCGCGGGCTTCGTGGGTTCGAACATGGTGCTACGCACGCAGACGTCTTCGGACCAGGTGCGTGGGCTGATTGCGCATGGTGTGCCGCTCTATATTGCATGCCCTGGCCGCGTGTTCCGCACCGATGAACTTGATGCCACCCACACGCCAGTATTCCACCAGATCGAGGCGCTGGCAGTGGACAAGGGCCTGACGATGGCCGACCTGAAGGGCGTGCTCGACAAGCTGGCCGTGGCCATGTTCGGCCCGGAAGCCAAGACGCGTCTGCGTCCCAGCTACTTCCCATTCACCGAGCCTTCAGCTGAACTTGACCTGTGGTTCCCCGATAAGAAGGGCGGCGCCGGCTGGCTCGAATGGGGCGGCTGCGGCATGGTCAACCCGAACGTGCTGCGCTCGGCAGGCCTTGACCCGGACGAGTACACGGGCTTCGCATTCGGCGTGGGCGTGGAACGTACGCTGCTGTTGCGTTCCGATATCAACGACATGCACGACCTTGTGGAAGGCGACGTGCGATTCAGCGAACAGTTTGTGATGGGGGAGTGACACCGAAATGCCAATGGTAGATATTGATTGGCTGCGCGAACATGTGGACGTCGCGCAGGACCTGACTTACGACCAGCTGGCCAAGGATCTGGTGCGCGTCGGTCTGGAAGAAGAGGAAATCCACGATTCACAGGTCACCGGACCGATTGTTGTGGGCTACGTGGTCGATGCCACACCCGAACCGCAAAAGAACGGCAAAATCATCAACTGGTGCCATGTGGACGTTGGCGATGAATACAACGACGTTGATGAGAACGGCAACAAGGTGCCGCGCGGCATCATCTGTGGCGCGCCAAACATGGCCGCCGGTGAGAAAGTCGTCGTGACGTTGCCTGGTGCTGTGCTGCCAGGTGACTTCAAGATTGAACCACGCAAGACGTATGGTCACATTTCCGATGGCATGTGTGCGTCCGAACGTGAACTGGGATTGGGTGACAGCCATGACGGCATCATCCTGCTCAAGGATTACGGATTCACGCCTGAGGAATACGAGAATCTCAAACCTGGTGACGACCTGATGCATCTGCTGCATCTGGACCAGCCCGTGCTTGAGATCAACGTGACACCTGACCGCGGCTATGCGTTCTCTTACCGTGGTGTGGCCCGCGAGTACGCGGATTCAACCGGTGCCACGTTCACCGATCCTGTCAACGAACTCAACGACCAGGCTCCTGCCGCCACCGCCGGCACGGCTGATGCCGGCGATATTGACGTGATCATTGATGATGACGCGCCCATCCATGGCGTGGTGGGTTGCGACCGTTTCTATGCGCGCGCTGTGCGCGGCTACCAGCCCGGCAGCCCAACACCGAACTGGATGCGCCGCCGTTTGACGCGTGCGGGCATGCGCTCGATCTCGCTGCCGGTGGACGTGACAAACTATGTGATGCTGGATTTGGGCCAACCGCTGCACGCCTATGATCTGGACAAGATTGAACCGCCGATTGTGGTGCGTCGCGCCAAGGCTGGCGAGAAGCTGACGACGCTTGACGGCAAGGACCACGACTTGAGCGTAGAGGACTTGCTGATCACTGATTCGCCCAATGGCGAGCAGGGTTCACGTGTGCTCGGCATTGCCGGCGTCATGGGCGGTTTGTATGGCGAGGTTACGGCTGAAACCACGAACATCCTGATTGAAGCCGCGCATTTTGACCAGGTCACTGTGGCACGTTCGGCACGTCGCCACAAGATTCCGTCGGAAGCGTCGCGCCGTTTCGAACGCGGCGTCGACAACAAGCTGCAGCCCGCTGCCGCGCAGATGGCGGCCAGCCTGCTTGAACGTTATGGCAATGCGCAAGCATCAACCACGCCAGTTGACGTGAACAACGTGGACAACCGTCCGGCCATCGCGTTCAAAGCGTCGGAAGTGGCTCGTGTGGCCGGCCTTGACCTGCCGACCGAGACAATTGTCAAGAAGCTTGAGGATGTGGGTTGCGTGCTCACCGCTGAAGGTGATGACACATTCTTGGTTGAGGCGCCGTCATGGCGTCCTGATTTGACGGCTCCCTGCGATCTGGTTGAGGAAGTGGCCCGTCTCGTGGGCTACGACCAGATTCCGATTCACGTGCCACATGCGCCGGTTGAAGGCCATGTGGGATTGACCGCCGACCAGCTGCACAAGCGTCAGGTTGCTGATGAGCTCGCCGAGTATGGCATGGTGGAAGTATTGTCGTACCCGTTCGTGGGTGATGCTGATTTCAAGGCGTTCCAGTACGACCCCGAGCAGATTGCGCCCATCAGCGTGGAAATTGTCAACCCGCTGGCAGGCGACCGTCCCTATTTGCGTCGCTCGATTCTGCTGACGTTGGCGCAGACCGTGCAGCGCAATCTGCATCGTGGTCTTGACAATGTGAGCCTCTATGAGCTTGGCCATGTGTATTTGTGGGATCCGCAGGCGCCTGCCATTCCGGCATTGCCAGGCGGCGTACGCCCGACCGACGAGCAGTTGGCCGCGCTTGACGCCGGTTTGCCCGAGCAGCCGCTACACGTGGCAGGCATCCTGACCGGCAACGCTGAGGATGACGGCTGGCTGGGAGACCGTCGCGCTGTGGATTGGACCGACAGTGTGGAAGCAGTGCATCGCATTGCCGACCGCATCGGTGCCGCCATCGTGCTCGATCAGCCAACTGTGGCCGATGCTCCTGCCCAGTGGCATCCAGGCCGTGTGGCTTATGTGGTGGCCAACGGCCAGCAGGTGGGCATCGTGGGTGAATTGCATCCGCACGTCAACGAAGCGTTGGGCTTGCCTGCACATGCAGCCGCCTTTGAGCTCAACCTGACGGCATTGTTCGCCACGCTGAGCAACAAGCCTGTGCAAGCCAAGCCGATTTCCACGTTCCCGCCCGTCAAGCAGGACTTGGCATTCACTGTCGCCGATTCGGTGAGCGCTCACGACCTGCATGAAGCCATCGCGCGTGGCGCCGGCGACGTGCTCGAATCCATTGAGCTGTTCGACGTGTTCACGGGTGAACAGGTGGGTGAGGGCATGAAGTCCTTGGCTTACGCGGTCACGTTCCGCGCAGCGGATAAAACGCTGACGGGTGAGGATACTGAAGCGATTCGTGCGCGTATTGTCGAAGAAGCAGCAAAGCTCGGCGCGCAGCTGCGTGCGTAATAGGCGCACTTGGCGGATGCCGTACAGTCTGCTGGTTGGCTGGTTGATTGACTAGCTGACTCGCAGACTGCCTGACTGCAAGCAGCATGCACCGTGCAGCATGTGTGCGCAGGGCAACGTCCCTGCGCACACATTCATTAGCAACGTAAGGATGATCATGACACAACCGGACCAGCAGCCCACCCCGGACACTCCGTCCAATACGCAGACGCCTGTTCCGGTTGACTCCGCTCAACCCGCTACGTCAGTGCAGCCGTCGCCTTCCGTGCAGCAATCCCCATCCCAGCCGCAGCCGGACCAGCAGCAGTCCCCGCAACCGGTGCAGCCGTCACAACAACCCGAATACGGTGTGTTGGCGTCCGATTTGGGCAACGGTTCTGGGCTTGAATATGGCGCCATGTCCAGCCAGTTCCCGGCCGGCTACAATCCGTATATTTATGGCGCTCCTGAGCCACCGACCGAGCAGCAGACGTTGGATACAAACGACGCCGACGCGCGCCGGACGCGCAATCAGCAGTTCCAGCAGGGCCAACAGCGGTTGCGTGATCAGCAGCAGGCTCAACAGCCGCGCCACCATTACAACCCCGAGTTTTATCCGTTCGGTTTGCCCGACGATGCGAGCAACAACCAGCCGACAAACCAGCAGGGTGCAAACCCCGATTCCTACCGCAACGCCTATGGTCCCGGCATGTACATGGGTCCTGCGGATCAGCCGAACGGACCCAACGGGCAGCAGCCGGGCCGCTACCGCAACGGCATCAATTTGGACGACCCGAATCAGAATCCCGTGTATGGTCATTGGGACGCTTATTCGATTATTGCGTTCGTCTTCACGTTGATTTTCCCGTGCCCCGTGCTTCCTGCCATCATGGGAGCATTGGCCATGTGGCGCACGAAAACGTTCCATATGAAGGGTTTCGGTTTTGGTGTTGCAGCTCTCGTGATCAACACGATTTATACGATTGCGTTCTTCTGGATGATGGCGAACGGCGTTTCCCCGACCGACGTACTCAACCAGATGAATGCGATGCTTGATTCCATGCGCGATTCAACCGACTCGCTTAAGGCATGATTCACGGCATGATACTGCAGGTCCGACAACGTGTTGCCGGGCCGCTGTTGTTCTACAAACTTGCGTATTGGCGGGTTTGATCAGTCCGCCGGTCGGCATGATATTGATTTCTGGGATACGAAGATGGATGCCCTGTTCTCGTATCTGGCGCGAATCGAACCGGGCACAAAGAACCATGTGCAATGCGACGCTGAAGTCGACGACCCGACATGCGGATTGCGGCTTGATGAAGCGTTGTGAACACAATTTATTCACATTTTTATATCAGATTTATTTCCACATGGCGAGATTGGTGTAGATTACGGAGGCATTTTCGCTAATCTGATGGTGGACGGCAATGGCGGCGTCCACCTTATTTTCTTTGTCAACTTACCTGTTCACATGATGAAACTGCATATTATGCAGTTTCATGCATACTGTGTATACTATGCCCTACGTTGATACGTGAAGGAGCGGCCATATGGTCTACACCGTTGCTGTGGCAGGTGCCACGGGATACGCCGGAGGAGAGGCGATCCGCATTCTTGCCTCGCATCCCAGTTTTGCAGTTACAACAGTTGCCGGCCATTCTTCAGTCGGGCACCGATTGGGCGAATATCTGCCGCATATTCCGCAGCTGGCCGACCTTCTTATTGAAGATTCCACACCAGAAGTGCTCAACGGTCATGATGTGATTATTTTGGCATTGCCGCATGGCGCTTCGGGCAAACTGGCCAGCCAATTGGATGAGGCGGCTGTGGTTGTGGACTTGGGCGCCGACCACCGATTGGAAGAACAGGACGCCTGGGACGCATTCTATGGCGGCGATTTTTACGACCACTGGACCTATGGCATGCCTGAACTCATCCTCGGCAAAGACAACGAGGGCAACTATGTGCGTCAGCGCTCGAATCTGACCGGAACGCATCGCATCGCAGGACCCGGTTGCAACGTGACCTCCGTGACCTTGGCCATGCAACCCGGTGTGGCTGAAGGGTTGGTGGAACCGACCAGCATTGTGTCGGATCTCGCCGTGGGGTATTCCGGCGCAGGCAAGAACCTCAAACGCATGAACCTGTTGGCCGCTGAAGCATTCGGTTCGGCCACACCCTATGGTGTGGGTGGTACGCATCGCCATATTCCCGAGATTTTGCAAAACTTTGCGCATGCGGCAGGTAAGCCGGCCGCTGATGCATCGCAATTCACGTTGTCGTTCACGCCGATGCTCGTGCCAATGTCTCGTGGCATCCTGGCCGTGGTCAGTGCCACGATGACCGACAAGGCGAAGGCGTTGAGCGATGATGAACTGTATGCCGTATGGGAACGCGCTTACGAAGATCAACAATTCATGATTGTGCTGCCGCAAGGCGTGCTGCCGGCCACACAAAACATTGTGGGATCCAACGCCGCGCATCTGCAGGTGGTCCCTGACCGCAACGCCGGTCGCATCATCGCGTTTGCAGCCATCGACAATTTGAACCGTGGTACCGCCGGGCAGGCCGTGCAAGCCTTGAACCTGGCCATGGGACTTGATGAATCTACTGGTTTGACAACGATTGGAGTGGCACCGTGAGCGTGACATTTGCACAAGGATTCCGCGCGGCAGGCGTGGAAGCGGGTATCTCGGCTGTGGCCGGCAAAAAGGATGTGGCACTCGTCGTCAACGATGGTCCGATCAACGCCGCCGCCGGCGTGTTCACGGTCAACCGGTTCTGTGCGGCGCCAGTGCAGTGGACGCGTGAACATATCCGTGCGGGCCGCGCCGATGCCGTGATCTTGAACTCAGGCGGCGCCAACGCGTGCACCGGGCAGGAAGGTTACGCGCAATCCCAAGCTGAAGCCGAGCTTGTCGCTGAACTTCTTGGCACCCGAGCCGCCAATGTGGCCGTGTGCTCCACTGGTTTGATCGGCGAACTGCTGCCATTGGACAAGGTGCTGCATGGCGCGCGCGAAGCCTATGCCCATTTGGCGCATGATGACGCTGCAGGGCAGGACGCCGCGCATGCCATCATGACCACCGACACGGTGCCCAAAACCGCGGTGCGCGAAGGCACGAACGGGTATCGCATTGGCGGCATGGTCAAGGGCTCGGGCATGATTGCGCCACAGCTGGCCACGATGCTGTGCGTGATTACGACCGATGCGCAGGTCAGCGCTGGCCAATGCCAGGCTGCACTGAGCGTGGGTACCGATTTATCGTTTAACCGCATTGATGTGGATGGTTGCATGTCCACGAACGACACGGTGTTGCTCATGGCCTCGGGGGCCAGCGGTGTGGAACCCGACCCGGACGAGTTCAACCGTCTTGTGCGAGAGATTTGTTCGGAACTCGCCGCCAAGATTGTGGGCGATGGCGAAGGCTCAAGCCATACGATTGAAATCACGGTGCGTCATGCCACTACCGAGGATGCAGCATTGGCCTGTGGCAGGGCCGTAGCCGCATCCAATCTGCTCAAATGCGCAATCAGCGGCAATGATCCCAACTGGGGCCGTATCGTCAGTTCCCTGGGCACCGTACCTATGGACGTGGCACCGTATGATCCCGAACAGGTGACGGTGGATGTCAATGGTGTGCGTATTTGCGACGGTGCGAAACCTGCGCGCGATCGATCGGAAGTCAATATGGATCAACGTCAGGTGACGATTGAGATTGATCTGAACGCCGGGGATGCTGAAGCGAGCGTGTGGACGGACGATCTGACCCACGAATACGTGCATATCAACGCTGATTACGAAAGCTGAGGAACGAGAATGGCCGAATTGAGAGGGCCTGGCTACCATCTGGACGTGCATACGGACTTGCGGCCCGACCAGAAAGCGGAAGTGCTGATTGAAGCGCTGCCTTGGCTGCAGGAATTCGCAGGCAAACGCATTGTTGTCAAATATGGCGGCAACGCGATGGTCGATGAACATCTGCAGCAGTGCTTCGCGCAAGACATGGTGTTCCTGCGCCAAGTGGGGTTGCATCCGATCGTGGTGCACGGAGGTGGCCCACAGATTTCACGCATGCTCAAGACACTCGGCATCCATTCGGAATTCAAGGGCGGCCTGCGCGTCACAACTCCCGAGGCCATGGACGTGGTGCGCATGGTGTTGACGGGTAAAGTGTCGCGTGACCTGGTCGGTCTGATCAATGCCCACGGCCCATATGCGGTCGGCATGTCAGGCGAGGACGGCGGACTGTTCTCAGCCGCGGTGCGCGCGCCGATTGTGGACGGCAAACCCGTGGACGTCGGCCTCGTGGGTGACGTGGTGGGCGTGGACGCGTCCGCCGTGGAAGACCTCGTGGCGGCCGGACGTATCCCTGTTGTCTCGTCGGTGGCTCCCGATGAAGACGACCCGACAACCGTGCTCAACGTCAACGCCGATTCAGCGGCTGCGGCGTTGGCGGCCGCGATGGGCGCCGAAAAGCTCGTGATCTTGACCGATGTGGAAGGTCTGTACGCAGACTGGCCCGACCGTGACTCGCTAATCGGTTATCTTGGCGTGGAGCAACTGCGCGACATGCTGCCTGAACTGGAGACGGGCATGCGGCCCAAGATGGAAGCCTGCATGCGCGCCATCGATGGTGGAGTGCACCAAGCCCACATCATTGACGGACGCAAACCGCATTCCATCCTCAACGAGATTTTCACGACGGACGGCATCGGCACGATGGTGGAAGCCGGAGAAGGATTTACGATGCGCAGCGCATATGGCCGCTGAGCATACCGCAGCAAAGCAACCCTTACAAGAGAAGAAGGCGACGTGAGCGACGAACAGAACGGTGGGGCCTGGCTCCAACAATATGATGACGTGCATATGCACGTATTCGGTACTCCATTGCGCGTGATGGACCATGGTGAAGGCATGCGCATCTGGGACGTGGACGGCAATGAATACCTTGATTTTTTGGCCGGCATCGCAGTGAACGCGCTGGGATATGCGCATCCGGCATGGGTCAAGGCCGTGGCTGACCAGGCGGCTCAAGTGGCGCATGTGAGCAACTATTTTGCCACCAAGCCGCAAATTGAACTGGCCACCAAACTTGTGGAACTGGCCGGCGCGCCGCAAGGGTCGCACGTGTACTTCGGCAATTCGGGAGCTGAGGCGAATGAAGCGGCACTCAAGCTGGCCAAACTCTATGGCCGCACATTGCCGGGTGCTTTGCCGTCGTTCGGCGGCAAACCGGCGCGCATCATCGCGCTGACCCACGGATTCCACGGCCGCACGATGGGAGCGCTGTCGGCCACGTGGAAGCCCGCGATCCGCAAACCGTTCGAACCGCTCGTGCCTAACATCGAATTCGTGGAGGCCAACAACCTGCGCGACCTGCGTGACGCGTTCGCGGAAACCGGTCTTGGGCATTACGGCAAGGGGCCTGTGGCAGCTGTGATTATGGAACTCATCCAAGGTGAGGCTGGTGTCATGCCACTGGATGCCGACTATGTGCGTGGCGTGCGCGAATTGTGCGATGCGAACCGAGCGCTGCTGATCATTGATGAAGTGCAAACGGGCATGGGCCGCACAGGTTCGTGGTTTGCGTTCCAGCGCGAGGATTTGGGTGGTGTGCAACCCGATATTGTGTCGTTCGCCAAAGGTGTGGCCGGTGGATTCCCGATGGGCGGCATCATTGCGTTCGGACAGAAGCTCTCCGACTTGTTCTCGCCAGGCAAGCATGGGTCCACGTTCGCGGGCAATCCGCTCGGAGCGGCCGCCGCATTGGCCACGATTGAAACAGTTGAGCGTGACGGACTTATCGAGAACGCAGAGCAGCGCGGCGAACAGTTGCGCCGCCAAATCATGGCGTGTGGCAATCCGCTGTTCACTGGTGTGCGCGGACGCGGATTGCTCAACGCAATCCAACTGGCACATCCATGCGCGCATGCGGCGATGGAATGGGTACTCGAGCATGGCCTGATCATCAACGCTGTGGCTCCTGATGCGCTGCGGTTGGCGCCGCCGTTGATTGCCTCCGAGCAGGATGTGGATGATGCCGTGGCGATTTTGAGCCAGATCCCGTCGGATCTGTCTGACGACTGATCGACTCGATGGCATCGCAACCGCATACCACGTGCATGACGAACGAACGTTACCCAAGCAACCTAAGGTTGCCAATAATCTGATAACCCGAGAGGAGAAGCCATGGCGGGAACATTGCGCCACATGTTGCGTGACGATGACGTGAACCATGAGGAGCAGAAGCAGATCTTGGAACTGGGCATGAAGTTCCGCGAAGATCGCCACTATCACATGCCATTCGCCGGGCCGCAGGGCGTGGCCGTGCTGTTTGACAAGCCCAGCACACGCACGCGCTCGAGCTTTTCGGTAGGTGTGGCTGAATTGGGCGGTTATCCGCTCGTCATTGACAAGTCCAGCTCGCAGCTGGGCCGCGGTGAGCCCGTGGAAGACACGGCCCGTGTGCTCACACGCATGACGAGCGCGATTGTGTGGCGCACGTTTGGTCAGGATCGCGTGGAAACGATGGCCAAATACGCCACCGTGCCGGTGGTCAATGCGTTGACTGATGATTTCCACCCGTGCCAAGTGCTTGCTGATTTCCTGACGATTGCCCAGCACAAGGGCGGCGTGGATGCGCTGGAAGGCATGACAATCGCTTATCTGGGCGATGCGGCGAACAATATGGCGAATTCATACTTGCTGGCTGGCGCCATCGCCGGCATGCATGTGCGTGTGGCTGGTCCCAACGGATTCCTGCCGCGTCAAGATATTGTTGAGGATGCCGAACGTCTTGCTGCAGACAATGGCGGCTCAATCCTCGTGACTACCGACGCCAAGGAAGCTGTGCGTGATGCCGATTGCGTGTTCACTGACACGTGGGTATCGATGGGTGAGGAAGGCGAGTACGCCATCCGTTCCAAGCCGTTCTGGCCTTATCAGGTCAATGAGGAATTAATGTCGTTGGCCAAGCCCGACGCGTTGTTCCAGCACTGTCTGCCGGCATACCGCGGCAAGGAAGTCACGGCGGCGGTGATTGACGGACCACAGTCAGTGGTGTGGGACGAGGCTGAAAACCGGTTGCATGCCCAGAAGGCGCTGCTCACATGGCTGATTGGTCAACAGCGCGGTGAGCAAAGCTTGCTGGTCTGACGTGTGGCAATGCGTGGCAGCCTGTAAGGGGCGCCACGCCACCTGATGGAAAGGGGCGCGGATGGCATCCGTCCATGAATCATCACAGGAAACAGAATCATCGCAGGAAACACCGGATGTGAGCTCGCAGATGCCGAGCGCACAAGCCTCGACGTCTGATGCGCAAGACGCGCAGGCAAGCCCTGCACCAGTCAAACCCGATGTGACCACAGCTTCGGGGCGTCCCGTCACGCGTACGGCACGGTTGAGCGCCATTGAACATGCGCTAACCACGCATGTGGTCACGTCACAAGCCCAATTGGCGCAGTTGTTGCGTGCTGACGGATTCGAAGTGACCCAGGCCACGCTGAGCCGTGACCTGGACGAGATGAACGCTGTCAAAATGCGCATGCCCGATGGTTCCACGGCGTATGCAATCAATGAGACAGGTTTCGATGTGACGATGCCGAACGGCTATGATGACGCCCGCGCCAAAGCGCAAATGGCCAAAGTGCTTGTGGGACTGGTGACTTCGGTGGCTCGTGCGTTCAATCAGGTGGTCGTGCATACGAATTCTGGAGCGGCACAATATGTGGGCAGCATCATTGACCGCAACTCGTCTGACGACGTGCTGGGCACGATTGCCGGTGATGACACGATTCTGCTGATTTGCACGGATGCCGCCAGCGCGCAATCGATTGCGCAATGGTTGCTGAGCCTGACATGATGCGTCCCGGATATGGCTGGGCCGGGTGTGGCTGCGACGCCGGGTAACGCATGGCAGCCATGCAAGCAGGGTCATATGAGAGCGAAACGCACCAATGTGTGGATGTAACGTCCACACTGTGAGCGCATAGCTTTATGTAATGCATAATTATGCAGTTGTTTGTATATAATGACATCAACTGTAGTGGAGAAAGGGTTTCCCATGAGCGATACTGCACAAGACAAGAATCGCATTGTATTGGCCTATTCGGGCGGTCTTGACACGTCCGTGGCCATTCCGTATCTCAAGGACCGCACGGGCAAGGACGTTGTGGCCGTCTCGCTCGACGTCGGGCAGGGCGGTGAAAGCCTGGAGACAATCAAGGAGCGCGCACTGGCTTGCGGCGCTGTCGAATCGTACATTGTGGACGCCCGCGACGAGTTCGCCGAGGAATACTGCATGATGGCCCTCAAGGCCAATGCCATGTATGAGGACGTGTATCCGCTCGTGTCCGCCATTTCGCGTCCACTGATCACGAAGCATCTGGTGCGCGCCGCACACCAGTTCGGTGCCGACACGATTGCTCACGGCTGTACAGGCAAGGGTAATGACCAGGTGCGTTTCGAGGTGTCGATCCAGTCGATCGACCCTGAACTCAAGGCGATCAGCCCGATCCGTGACCTGTCGCTGACGCGGGACGTGGAAATCGCTTACGCCAACGAGCATGAGTTGCCGATTGTGCAGACCGAGAAGTCGCCGTTCTCCATTGACCAAAACGTGTGGGGCCGTGCCATTGAGACAGGCTTCCTTGAGGATCCGTGGAACGCGCCGACCAAGGATTGCTATTCCTACACCGACGATCCCGATTTCCCGCCTGTTGAAGATGAAGTCATCATCGAGTTCAAGCAAGGTGTGCCCGTCAAGATTGACGGCCGTGACGTGACGCCGTTGCAGGCCATCGAGGAAATGAACCGTCGCGCCGGCGCCCAGGGCATCGGCCGTGTGGACCTGATCGAGGACCGTCTCGTCGGCATCAAGTCACGCGAACTCTATGAAGCGCCAGGTGCCATCGCGTTGATTACGGCGCATAAGGAACTCGAGAACTGCTGCCTCGAACGTGAGCAGCACCGCATCAAGCGTGACATCGACAAGCGTTGGGCCGAACTCGTCTACGATGCGCAGTGGTTCTCGCCGGCTGTCAAGTCGCTCAATGCGTTCATCAACGATACGCAACAGTATGTGTCGGGTGAAATCCGCATGATCCTGCACGGTGGCCGTGCTGTTGTGGTGGGTCGTCGTTCGGATTCCTCGCTCTACGACTATAATCTGGCCACCTACGATTCGGGTGATGCGTTCGATCAGAACGCCTCGAACGGTTTCATCGAGATCTACGGCCTGCCCAGCAAGGTTGCCGCCGCCCGCGACGTCAAGTTCGGCAACGGCATCGAAGTTCCAGACAACACGGTCGAGTGATCCTGGCGATTGTCTGAACATCAATAACGATCAGGGGAAGCAATCCGGTTTCGTTCGATTGCTTCCCCTGATTCGTATCTGCTGTATTATGTGGGCAGTCACCCCAACGGTTTGCAAGGGGTGGTGGTTTGGGCGAGGATATCGAAATTGTTGGCGGCAAAGCATGTCAACACGTCAGGAGAATCAATGTTGATTCAATTGTCAGTATGAGTAAAACATCTGTTGATTGCTTCATTGCCCTTCTCTTTAGATTATAAATACATAGTAAAGATTGAATTGTGAATATAGAATGATGTTGGTCGCATTATGGAGGTATTTGTTATAATTCATGTATTTGATACCGGCTGTTTTGGCTTCATGTTGACTGGGGAAGCGGTATGCATAATTACTATGGGGGATATGTATTGTTTCAATGCGATAATTGTGGGGAAAGTTATTTGTGACAAGTTGTTGACGAGCTAACAATGATGTTCTTGTGAGCAAGCAAGTATGCGACCCTATTCAGCATGTGGGTTATGTGGGGTGAAAGCGTGGTGGGCTGTTAGGCTTACTAAAGACCATCGGTTTGGCATGGTGGACATGAAGGAGGAGCGGCGTAATGGCCGAACAGAACGAACAGCAAGAGGAGCATCTGGCACTGTGGGGAGGACGGTTCTCTTCGGGGCCTTCGCCTGAATTGGCGCGTCTGAGCAAGTCAACACAGTTTGACTGGCGTCTAGCTGATGACGATATTGCGGGCTCCCGTGCACATGCGCGCGCTTTGGGCCATGCCGGCCTGCTGACCCAGGATGAATTGGCTCGCATGGAAGCAGCACTCGACGAACTGCAACGCCAAGTGGATTCCGGCGAGTTCGCTCCGATTGAAGACGATGAAGACGAAGCCACGGCATTGGAACGCGGCTTGTTGGCCATTACGGGCGACGAACTGGGCGGCAAACTGCGTGCGGGACGCTCGCGTAACGACCAGATTGCCACATTGATCCGCATGTGGATGCGCCGCAAAGCGCGCGTTATCGCATCCGACGTGCTGGACTTGTGTGACGCGCTCATGGCCCAGGCCAATGCCGCAGGCAAGACCGTGATGCCGGGCCGTACGCATATGCAGCATGCGCAGCCTGTGCTTCTGGCCCACCAGCTGATGGCCCATGTGTGGCCGCTGCTGCGCGATGTGTCGCGGTTGCGTGACTGGGATGCGCGTTGTGATGCCAGCCCATATGGTTCGGGCGCCTTGGCCGGCAACACGCTGGGCCTTGATCCGACAATGGTCGCGCGTGAATTGGGCTTCTCCACCGTCACGTCGAATTCAATCGACGGCACAGCCGCCCGTGACTTGGTAGCCGAATTCGCGTTCATCAACGCGATGATTGGTGTGGACCTGTCGCGCTTGAGCGAGGAAATCATCATCTGGAACACGCAGGAGTTTGCGTTCGTCACGCTGCATGATTCCTATTCGACGGGTTCGTCAATCATGCCGCAGAAGAAAAATCCAGACATTGCCGAACTTGCGCGCGGCAAGGCTGGGCGTCTGATTGGTGATCTGACTGGCCTGATGGCCACACTCAAGGGATTGCCTACCGCTTATGCGCGTGATTTGCAGGAAGACAAGGAAGCCGTGTTCGACCAGGTCGACACGCTCGAAGTTGTGCTGCCTGCGTTCACCGGCATGGTGCGCACGATGCAGTTCGACCATGAACGCCTGGAAGAACAAGCGCCTACCGGCTTCGCTTTGGCCACCGATATTGCCGAATGGCTAGTGCGCAACGGTGTGCCGTTCCGCCACGCCCATGAGCTTTCGGGCGCTTGCGTCAAGATCGCCGAAGGTCGCGGCCAGGAGCTGTGGGATTTGACCGATGACGATTACATTGGCGTGTTCGCCGACTTCCTGCCCGCGGATATCGCCGTGCAGGTGCGTGATGTGCTGTCCACGGCCGGATCGGTGGCTGCCCGCAATGGCAAGGGCGGAACCTCGCCGTTGCGCGTGCGCGAACAAATCGGTCAAGCCCACGTGGATACGGAGCAGCTGCGCGGCTTTGCACACTCCCAGTGCAGCGGTCCCGCATTCCATGCGCCCAAAGCGTAACCAAGCCACTCTTTGCGCTGATTGATGATGTCAGGACCCGCACCCGCGAAATGGTGCGGGTCCTGCTTGTTGGCTGTACTACACTGGGCTTCGCAACCGCATCAAGCGCATGGTCGGCGTATGCAAGAAATGGGGCGCGTGTATGGCATATCTGAGCAATCAGCAGATTGAACGCATCGTGCGCCATTATGGCGCGGACATTCTTGCGCACGAGAATATGGAGATTTCCAAAGCTGCCATGCAACATGGTCTGGTCAGCACCTACGAGCATTCGTTCAAAGTGGCGTGCCTAGCTGTCAAAATGGCTGATCGTCTGCATTTGTGGTATCGCGTGGATTTGAGTTCACTCGTGCGCGCCGCATTGTTGCATGACTATTTTCTCTATGACTGGCATCATCATGATGATGGTTCGCATCGCTGGCACGGGTTCCGGCATGGGCGCACAGCCATGCTCAACGGGCATCGTGATTTCAACCTCAACGTGGTGGAACGCAACAGTATTCATCGCCACATGTTTCCGTTGACGCCGATTCCACCCAAACATTGGGAAGGCTGGCTGGTCACACTCGCCGACAAAATCAGCGCCACCGTGGAGACCGTATGCTATCGCACAAGCCGCCCTGTCAAGCGCGTTTGAGAGGATGAAACACGTTGTGTGGACTCACATGAAGCCACATGATGCCGCCGATAGGGAAGCATTGAAGATGTGTCGCATATCGGCCTGCGGCGCTGGATCATACCACCGGCGCTGTTGCAAGCAACATAACGATTTATATACCTGAAAAGGGGTGGCCCTGCATGGCTCACGTCATTGATTTCAAACAAGCCGGATTCGATTCGGTGCTTGATGAACTGGAATGGCGAGGGTTGGTCAATCAGTCCACGGACCGTGACCGACTCGCCGCAGCGTTGAACGGGGAACCCATCACTTATTATTGCGGTTTTGACCCTACGGCCGCATCATTGCACATTGGCAACCTGGTCCAGCTGATCCTGATGCGTCATCTGCAGGAAGCCGGCCATCATCCTATCGCGCTCGTCGGCGGCGCCACGGGTCTGATTGGCGATCCGCGTCAATCGGGGGAGCGCACGCTCAATGCCAAGTCGATTGTGGCGCAATGGGCTGAACGGTTGAAGCGCCAGATTGGCGGCATCCTCGTGGTGGATGGTCCCAATGCCACACGGTTCGTGTCCAACTACGATTGGACGGCCAACATGAACGTCATTGACTTTTTGCGTGATGTTGGCAAGAACTTCCGTTTGGGCACGATGTTGGCCAAGGACACGGTGGCGCGCCGTTTGGATTCCGAAGATGGCATCAGCTTCACCGAGTTCAGCTACCAGGTGTTGCAAGGCAATGATTACTTGCATCTGTACGACGAATACGATTGCACACTCGAAACGGGTGGCTCCGACCAGTGGGGCAATCTGACGAGCGGTCTCGACCTGATTCATAAGGTGCGTGGCGTTGACGTCAATGTGATGACCACACCAATTATCACCGATGCGCAAGGTAAAAAGTTCGGCAAGTCCGAAGGCAACGCCATCTGGCTTGATGCCGACATGCTGAGCGTCTACAAGTTCTACCAGTTCTGGTTCAACCGTCCCGACGCGGAGATGGAAAGTCTGCTGAAGGCGTTCACGTTCCTGCCCAAGGATGAGATTGAGCGTCTGGTCAACGAATCCGAGACGAATCCTGGGGCTCGCGAGGCACAGCGCGTGCTGGCGTGGGAAGTGACGAGCCTCGTGCACGGCGACGAAGCGACCAAACATGCCATCGAGGCTTCGACGGCACTGTTTGGCCGTGGTGGCGATGTGACGAGCATCGATGAGCAGACGTTGGAAGCCGCACTTGAAGGCGTCAAGATCGATATGGAAGACGGCACCAAAGCCTTCGCTCCTGTAGCCGAGGGTGACCGCATCATCGAAGCGGCCGTCAAGGCGGGACTGGTCAAGTCGATGTCGGAAGCGCGCAAAACGATTCGCAGCGGCGGCCTGTATCTGAACAACGTGCGCGTGGAAGATGAGGAAGCCACACTGAACGGCGAGGACTTCCTGCATGGCCGTTTCGCATTAATCCGTCGCGGCAAGAAGGCCGTCGGCGCGGTGGAACGTCACTGAACGACGCTAAAAACACGCTTCACCGGCCGGCACAACGCACCGCAATCTGTAGGGTTGCGGTGTCATACTGGAATTCACGGCACCAGTACGGCACTGCTGGTGAGCGCATATTGACTTGAGTTTGTGGTAATTCGGGCAATTCGTCAGGGTTGCCCGAATTCCGTAGTGTGGTTGCGCGGGGATTGGCCCGCACGAGATAAAGGATCAAGAAACACCCATGGCAGAGCAGCGCGGTTCACGCGGTAACGGCAATGGCCGCTCATATGGCAACAACAATCATCGTTCAGGTGGCAACGGCAAAGGACGTGGCAACGCTGGCCGCGGCAACGGACATGGCGGGTTCCGCTCTGGTGGCCGGGGCGGGTTCAACAGCCGTGGTGGCAACGGTCATTCCGGAAACCGTCCGTTCCGCAAGGGCAATGGCCAGCGTCATGAGCGCCGTGACGACGCCAATGAAGAGGAAGGCCGTCCGTTCCGCTCGGACAATCGTGGCGGTAACGGTTCGTTCCGTTCCAACAATGGCCATGGTGGCCGTGGCGGCAATGGCCATGGCAATGGCGGTTTCGAGCGCCGTGACCAGCGCCGTTTTGAGCGTCGCGACAGCGATGATCGTCGCATGCATCATAGCGACGAAGGCGGCAACCGCAGGTTTGAACGCGATGATCGCCGCCACGGCAATAATGATCATCGTGGCCAGCGTGGCGGTAGTGGTGAACGCAACTTTGACCGCAGCAAACCGCGTACGGGAAACAAGCGTTACGCACAGGACCATGGCCGCCATGATGAGCGCCGTGAGTTCAGTGCGGAAGAAAAAGCGCAGTATCGTGAACAAAAGCGCCAGGACTACATGTCCAAGTCGCGCCGCAATTCGGACGGTACCGTAAGCTTCCCGTCGCAGAACCCATACACGGCACGCCGCCCAGGCGAACCGAAGATGCCGAAGGGACTCGAGTGGTCGATGCTCTCGCGTGAAGAGCGTGACCGTTTGCGCGGCCTGTCAAAAGAACACGCCGACAACATCGGCCTGCACATTCTCGCGGCGTACACGCTTGAAGAATCCGATCCGCAAGGGGCACTCGACCATGCCAAGTGGGTGGCCAAGCAAGCCTCCCGCGTGGATTTCGCTCGTGAAGTGTTGGCGTTCGTGGCCTACCGTCAGGGTGATTACAAACTCGCGTTGCGCGAATTCAAGACGGCAAAGAGGATGAACGGGTATCTTGATTACCTACCGTTCATTGCCGACTGTGAACGCGGTCTGGGCGAGCCGAAGAAGGCCATTGAAGTGGCCACCTCTGATGAAGCCAAGCAGCTGACAGGCGAGGCGAAAGTCGAAATGTTCCTCGTTTATGCCGGTGCGTTGGCGGATTTGGAGATGTGGAACCAAGCCATTGAAATTGTGGCCAAACTGGCGCATTCCAAGGGTCTGCCGGGAGAGTACCGCATGCGTGCGTTGCAAGCGGAACAGTACTTCCTCGACGAGTCCGGACGCAGCGATGAAGCCGTGGCGTTGGACGAGGTTATCGACCGTTTTGAGGAAAGGTATGCTGACGTGGAACTTGACGAGAACAGCGACGATTACGTCGTCGACTACGATGTGGAAGACCTGCCTGAAGATCTGCAAGCCAAGCTTGGCGTGACGCTCGACGATGCCCAATACGCACCGTATGACGGCGCTGATTCGGGTGTGAACATGGATGACGAAACGCGTGACGATGAAGAGGAACAGCGTGCTGGCGCTGAACTCGACGTCGAACCGGCGTTGGAAATGGAACGCAACGAAGAAGCTGATGAAGACGGCACGATGGGCGATCCCGATCTTGACGATGTTGATGACGATCTGACGCGCGTCGGTGACGTGGAGGAACAGATCAAGAGCGAAATGGAGTGATGCGCAGCCGTGCTCAAATCAACGAACCAGCCGCTGAGTACATGCTATCGTCTGGCGCTGCTTGATCTCGATGGTGTCGTCTACCGTGGCGCCGATCCGATCGAGTACGCGGCAGACGGCATCCGCGACGCGCAATCGCGCGGCATGACGATTGAATACACGACGAACAACTCCTCGCGCATGCAAGCCACCGTGGCTGAGCAGCTCAAGGGGTTCGGCCTTGACGTAGAACCTTGGCAGGTGATCACGTCTTCCGTGGTTGCGGCCCGCATGGTGGCCAAGCATGTGCCGGCCGGTTCGCGTGTGTTCGTGCTTGGTGCCGAACATTTGCGCCAGGAAGTCGCGCGTATGGGACTTGAGGTCGTGGATTCGGCTGATGCCCATCCTGTCGCGGCGATCCAGGGTTGGTTCCCTGACATGACATGGTCGATGATGGCGCAGATTTCGTTCGCTGTGGAGCAGGGTGCGGCCTATTACGTGACGAACCGTGATTTGACGATTCCGCGTGAGGCTGGTATTGCTCCGGGATGCGGGTCGATGATTCAGGCTGTGATCAATGCCACGCACGTCGAGCCGCTGGGCTCGGCTGGCAAGCCGGAATCGGCCATGTATGATGAGGCGCGCGAGTTGGCTGCCCATGATGGTGAGGCCATGGTGTCGGTGGCTGATTCGTTGGCCATTGGCGACCGTCTTGACACCGATATTGAGGCCGGTAACCGTGGCGGATATGATTCGCTGTGCGTGTTGACTGGCGTGACCGACCATCGGCAGTTGCTCACGGCGCCTGCGTATTTGCGTCCAACGTATGTGTCGTTGGATTTGCGCGGGTTGAACGAGCCGGCTCCCGCTGTGCAGGCGCAGCCTGACGGTTCGTTCACCTGCCGTGAGGAACGCGCGTGGATCTCTGATGGCGCGCTGCATGTGTCGTCACTGTCGAGCGTTGACGCGTTGCGTGCGGCTTGCATGGTGGCTTGGCAGGCTGCTGATCATGGTTTGGATGTGCAGGCGTTGACGTTGCCCGATATGGAGTTCGACGCATGAGCATGGGCGTTGGCCGCCAGCCTGCCGACATTGGTTCCGGGCAGGCTGGTGGCCGTGCCTCGCAAGGATCAGGCCACCAGCTTCGTCTGGACCAGGCGCTGGTGCGGCGTGGGCTTGTGCAGTCGCGTTCGCGTGCGCAACGGCTGATTGATGAGGGGCGCGTGTTTGTTGACGGCAAGTGCGTGTCAAAATCGTCGTCGAAAGTGGACGGCGCGGCTGATATTCGCGTGGACAAGGGCGATGATTATGTGTCGCGTGGCGCGCTCAAACTCGTGGGCGCGTTCGACGTGTTCAGCTCTTGCGATCCTGCGCTGCCGGAGCCTGCTGGTTTGTGTTGTCTTGATATTGGCGCGTCCACGGGCGGTTTTACCGAGGTATTGTTGCGCAGGGGAGCGCGGCAGGTCATCGCATTGGACGTGGGGCACGGCCAGTTGGCGCCGCGTATCGCGTCCGATCCGCGTGTCATCGAGATGAGCGGCACGAATGTGCGTGACGTTACGGTTGAGGATTTGCCGTTCCGCCCGGAAATGATCGTTTCCGATGTCTCGTTTATTTCATTGACCTATGTTATTCCTGTGATTGCGCGCATCGCCGCTGCCGGCGCGCCTGTGGTGGTACTCGTCAAACCGCAGTTTGAAGTCGGCCGTGGCGGTTTGGACCGTCATGGCATTGTCACCGATGAGGTGTTGCGTCAGGAAGCGTTGGACCGTGTTGCCGCATGTGCACAAGAACACGGGTTGCAGGTGGTGGCCACTGCGGATTCGCCGATTGAAGGCATGCATGGCAATGCCGAATATTTGCTCTATGCGCGCTGTTCAAGGGAGGGGCGCGCAGGGGATGGGCACACCGCATGATGGTTACGCCATGACCAGGATGATTGGCACGCTTGCCACAGGGGGCCTGTGTTTTCGGCAAGCGTGATGCCGGTCAGCCGCGAATGAAATGATCGATCTGGTCCTGCTTGCCTAAGATGATCAGTTCGTCATTGCGATGCATTTCCAAGTCGTTGGAACCGTACGCGAACTCGTGACCTGGTGATTTGACACCAATGATCGTTATGCCGAAACGTTCGTTGACTCGTGCGTCGTGGATGGTGGTGCCAATCGCCCAGATGGGTGTATGGATTTTGACGACGTTGTAGGCGCCTTCCAGTTCGATGTAATCCATGTAATTGCCCGACACCAAGTGGCCTACACGGTTGCCTGCATCGGTTTCCGCGTTGATGATGTGACGTGCGCCAATGCGCTGCAGGATGCGCGCATGCTCTTTGGACACGCTTTTGGCCCAAATGTCCGAGATTCCAGCGTCCAGCAGGTTGCCTGCTGTGATGACCGAAGCTTCCACACTGTCGCCAATGGCAACGACAGCCGTGTCAAAATCGGAGGCGTTGAGTTGTTCCAACGCCAACACGTCGGTCGTGTCGGCTTGGACGGTCGGGATTTGGGAACTCCAACGGTTGACGAGTGACGCGTCACGATCCACGGCCAACACGTCCTGACCCATGGCATCCAACGTGGTGGCGACGGCGCTGCCGAATCGACCCAACCCTACAACGAGCACACTGCGTGTATCTGCCATGGTGGTCCTTTTCTCCTTATGGTTCACAGGTTTCTTCGTGTCTTTGAAATGGGTGATACGATTCACCACATCGGCAATACTGACCATCAGCCCACCACAATCTGGTCGGTCGGATAATGCACGGCTTCGACCACATTGGGCCGTCCCACCGCGTAGGCGATCGTCATGGGTCCCAGACGGCCGATTAGCATCGTGAACGCCAACACGTAGAGCGAAGCCGGATAGTCGGCGTTGGCCACGCCAACGGAATAGCCGCCCAAACCGAATGCGGAGCAGGCGTCGAACAGGGCGTGGCTGAATGAGGCGTTTTCAATCATCATCAGCGCGATGGAGGCGATGAATACGAGCGCCAGACAGCTGGTGGTGATGGACACGGCCGTCATGATGACGCGCGTGTGGATGCGCCGATGGAACACGTTGACATCGGTATGCCCGGAGAACGCCGTTTTGCATACGAGGAAGATGACGGCCAACGTGGTGACTCGAATGCCACCGGCAGTTGAGGTGGAGCCGCCACCAATGAACATGACCAGGCTCATGAACACTTTGGTCGGTTCACTGACTTTCGGCACCCACGACAGGTCGAATCCTGAGCTGCGCGGCATGACAGCGGCCACGACGCCGCGACGCATGCGCTCTTCAATGTTCGCGTCATGGAACAGCGCCTGGTTGTTCCATTCGACGACCAAAAACCAGCATAACGAAATCAACACAATGATGAACGTGGTCAGCAACGTGACTTTGGTATGCAAATTCAGATGGCGTGGACCTTTGTGTGCTCGCGCCGTACGCCAAAGGTTAAGGATGACGGGGAAGCCCAACGTACCGCAGAATGCGCTGAGCATGATCGGCATGCCCACTTCCCAACGGCCCACGTACAATCCGGCGCCATCAGGCGTGAATCCCGCATTGTTGTATGCCATGACAGCGAAGAACAATGATTCCCAAAGCGACTTGCCCACGTCACCCTTGTTGACGCGTGACAAGCCTGGAAACAAAGAAATGAACGTGATCGCCTCAATGGAGAACGTGATCGTCAACACGACAGCCAGGACGCTGCGCACTTCATTGAGTTTGTTTGTGCCGAGCTCATTGGCGGTCAGCAGCCGCTGCGTGGCTTTCAAATGCCGGTTGATCGCCAAGGCGATCAGCGAGGCGAACGTCATGACACCCAAGCCACCTAACTGTACGGCGAAGATGAGCACCACTTGGCCGAAAATCGACCAATGCTGCGTGGTGTTGACAATCGAGATGCCACAGGTTGACAACGCGGAAACAGCCGTGAAGAACGCGGTGGAAAATGGTGTGGTCGTATGGTCTTGCGTGGCAATCGGAGTGAGCAACAACGCGGTCACGAAAGCTACGAGTACCAGGAAGTAGATAATCGTCAACTGGCCGGGATGCTGGCTCATCCGATACCCGATGCTGCGTTTGCGTGCAGTGCGTTCGTCAGTGTTGTCGGTGCGGAACATGTCGGTGGAAAACCACCAGGCGTATCCGTCATGACGGCGACGTTTGGAAGGTTCATCGAAGGGATTGCGTGCCATATGGAATGCTTCTCCTTCGCTTGTGTTCACAGCATCAACGGGCATGGACTCACCCCATTGTAGGGGCAGGTAAGCCAAAACGGCGCCCATCAAACGGTGACTGTTCTTTACCGATGAACAGGACAGGCGCTAGCATGGGCAGCGAACATCCACGGATTCGGTCAGTCAAGGAGCATGCATGGCACAGTCGCGGTTGGCGGTCGTCGTCACTCATCCCAAGCTTCGCGAACAGGGAACTATTGTGCAGGAAACCGTGAAGCGATTGCGATCCAAAGGCTTCGACGTGCAGGTCATCGACAATTTTGAAGCCCCTGATTTTGGCGGTATCACCCAAAAAGTCGACCCGAACACGGAAATCGTCGTCGTGCTTGGCGGCGATGGCACGATTCTGCGCGCTACGGAACTGACACATTGCACGGATGCGCCAATCCTCGGTATCAACCTTGGTCATGTGGGCTTTTTGGCCGAATTTGAAAGCTTCCAGCTTGATGATGCGATCGACCGCATCACTGCACGCGATTACATGGTGGAAGAACGGTTGGTGGCGCATGTAGACGTGTGGTTGCCAGGCCATGACACCCCGTTGGTGGACTGGGCGTTGAACGATATCACGATTGAACGGTCGGATCGCGGCAAAATGGTGGAATTGTCGATTGCCGTGGATGGTGTGGAAATGAGTTCGTTCGGCTGCGATGGCGTGATCGTGTCGACGCCCACGGGATCGACAGCCTATGCGTTCTCGGCCGGAGGACCGATCATATGGCCGGATGTGGAAGCGCTGCTCATGGTGCCGTTGGCTGCGCATGCACTGTTTGCGCGGCCGATTGTGATCGGTTCGGATTCCACATTGTCGTTCTATATTTCCGAGGATTCCTCGTCCGACGGTTGGATTTGCTGTGATGGACGCCGCCGACGCCAACTGCCCAAGGGCACGCGTATTGACGTGCGTCAATCCTCAGCCCGACTCAAACTTGTTTCGTTGTCACAAGTGCCGTTCACAACGCGATTGGTGACGAAGTTCGATTTGCCTGTTATCGGTTGGCGTGAACAAGCGCAAATCGACCATGGCCACCATCAGCCGTCCCGACAGGAACGCGATCGTGACCATCACCGCAATGCTGAAGGGGTGGAACACGGCACCACCTTGCACGGACTGGTAGACTATGACGACGTGCAGCTCGACTAAATGGCATGCCGCATACGTCATGGATGCCGTGAACGAATGCGCTGCACGTAAAGGACTTGCATGCTTGAAGAACTTGAATTGACTGACTTGGGGCCGATTCCCCATGCCACGATCCAACCCTCGGCCGGTATGACGGCGATTACGGGTGAGACTGGTGCGGGCAAATCGATGCTGCTCAACGCAGTCAAACTCATTTGTGGCGGTCAAGCTGACTCGTCACGTGTGCATCCGGGGTCCATCCGAGCATGGGCACAAGGCATTTTCGTGGCCAATGACGGTGCAGCCGCATGGCAAGCGGCCAAGGAAGCCGGTGTTGAGGATGATGATGGCGAACTGTATTTATCACGTACTGTGCCGGCCCAAGGGCGTTCACGTGCCGTGCTCAACGGTAAGACAGTGCCCAGAACCGTGTTGGCGCGTATCAGCGAGGACCTGATCACCGTGCATGGCCAAGCCGACCAGTTGCGTATCGCATCCCCGGCCCGGCAACGTGAGTTTTTGGATGACTTCGCCAACAATACCGAGCAGCGCATCGCCTATGAGCAGGCGTGGCGCGCCTACCATGCCGCCGTACAACGGCTTGAACGGTTGCGCACCCAGGAAGCCGACATGATTCAGCGCGCCGATTATTTGCGTGAATCAATTGCTCGCATCAACCAGGCCGACCCGCAACCAGGACAGTTGAACGAGCTTAAAGCGCACCGTTCACGTATTGAAAACGCCGCCCAAATTGAACATGGTGTATCGATGGCGATGGCCGCATTGGACGGGGCGCCCGAAGAAGGGGTGGAAGGCACGATCAACATGTTGGGCCATGCCGCTGCAGCATTGCGCAACATCCATGTGGGCGGCGTGTTTGACGAACTGGCTAACCGTCTCAACTCCACCGTCGCCGAACTTGACGATATCCGCTTCACGCTGGCCCAACAGCTACCTGATGAACATGACGCAGCAGATCTTGACGAATTGAATGCGCGTATCCATGAACTCAACGAACTCGTACAACGCTGGGGTCCCACCCTCGACGACGTCATCGCATGGCGTGACCAGGCCATGCTGGATTTGGAAGACATGGATGCCTCACCGGAAAAACAGGCCGAATTGGAAAAACAACGCGATAAGGCGTTGAAACACGCGATGACAGCCGCCAGGGCATTGCATGACACGCGAGTCAACGCCGCGCAAGCGCTATCAGTCAATGTGACCAAAGAACTGGACTCGTTGGCCATGCCGGGAGCCGAATTGGATGTGCAAGTGCGTGAACGCGCCACACTTGATGCCAACGGATTGGACGATGTGGAGTTCCTGTTTCGGCCGTTCCCCGATTCACCACCATTGCCCATGGGCAAAAGTGCATCCGGCGGTGAGCTGAGCCGTCTGATGCTCGCCATGGAACTGACATCGGCCAGCACCCACATGCAGCAGCATGCCAAGGGGGAGCCGGCCATGACGTTCATTTTTGACGAAGTGGACGCGGGTGTCGGCGGCAAAGCCGCCATGGAACTGGGACGCCGTCTGGCAATCCTGGCACGCAGCGCACAAGTCATTGTGGTCACGCATTTGCCGCAAGTGGCAGCTTGGGCATCCAAACAATTTGTTGTGACCAAAGGTGATGGTCCTGGCGGCATCGAAACCACCGTGCGTCAAGTTGAGGGCAACGAACGTCTGAAGGAAATCGCCCGCATGCTGTCTGGCTCCAGCACCAAGACATCACATGCCCACGCGCAAGAACTGTTGGCTGAATGCGTGTTGTGATCAGGTTCGCAGCCCCGTATGGTCAAGCACAAACACGCCACTATGCAGAGGTGTCACACTCAGGGAGGAAATCGTGATGGACACACCAGTCGCACAAGTCAACGCTGGCAAAGCCGCAATCTTCGATTTGGACGGCACATTGCTCGACTCGCTTGGCGTATGGAAACAAGTCGACGAAATCTTTCTAGCCAAACGGGGATTCGCTGTGCCCGACGACTACATGCAGACTATCGCCGCGCTGCAATTTCATGAAGTTGCGGCGTACACGATTGAGCGTTTCCATTTGGATGACACGCCGGAAGCGCTCATGGCCGAATGGGATGAGCTGGCTGCCTACCAGTACGCGCATGAGGTGGGCACGAAGCATGGCGCTCGCGAGTATTTGATGCAGCTCAAACGCACAGGGGCCAAACTGGCCGTGGCCACCACATTGTCGCCAGCGTTGCGCCAGCCCGCGTTGGAACATGTAGGGTTGTGGAACCTGTTTGATGCTGTGGTCGGTGTGGAGACAGTGGCTCATGGCAAAAGTGAACCTGATATTTATTTGCGAGCTGCCAAGCTGGTTAGTGTGCCAGCTGACCATTGCACCGTGTTTGAAGACATTTTGCCGGCCATCAAATCGGCGAACCGCGCAGGCATGACCACGTATGGCGTGTATGATCCGTCGTCGGCGATGCTGTGGGATCAGATTCAGCGGGAAGCCACTGGCACGATTCATGATTTCACGCAAGCGCCGCGCGTGTTGTGACGCGGGGAATTGCGGGGTGGAATCGCCACGCGGGGTTGGCGGAAATAAAGATGGCCAAACACAATGATGCCCGTCCGTACAGGAACCGGACGGGCATCAGTAGAACAGAGCCGGGGTTAACGGAACTTTAGAGTTCGGCGGCCGATTCGGCAACGAACCGCTGCATGCCGTCCACGGGCACGACGTCACGGAAACGCACATCAGCCGTTTCCAAATTGCGCAGCATGGCCGGAATCGTGGTGCCGGTGGCGCGGGAAAGTTCATCCATGCACTCAAAATCAGTGCCCGTGGCATCCAAGCCCAACGACTCGTTGACAACACGCGGGAACTTGTACGGGCTGGCCGTCGCCAACAGTACGCGCGGAACCTGCGTGTCGCGTGGCATTTGCTGCATCACGTAGTACCCGCAAGCCGTATGCGGATCGATGACGTAATGATGGTCGTTCCAGCACTGGCCAATCATCTCACGCACCTGGTCTTCATCAGCCCAACCCGTGTTGAACACGTGACGGATGCGTGCGAGCAACTGTTCGGGAACCTGGTAGGCGCCCCATTCGTTGAGGTCGTTCATGACGTCGGCCACGAGATTCGGGTCGTTTTCCGCCAAATAATAGAGCATGCGTTCCAAATTCGACGACACGAGAATGTCCATGGACGGCGAAATCGTCTCAAAGAACGGGCGCTGCTTGTTGTACGTGCCCGACACGAGGAAGTCGAACAGCACATTGTTCTTGTCGGACGCCACCACGAGGTCGCGCACGGGCAGGCCCATGCGCTTGGCATAGTAGCCGGCCAGAATGTTGCCGAAGTTGCCCGTGGGCACAATGAATTCGACTTCGTCGCCCACATTGATCGCCTGGCTTTCGAGCAGCTGGGCATACGCGGCGAAATAGTAGACGACCTGCGGCACGAGACGACCCACGTTGATTGAGTTGGCGGACGAAAGCACCACATGCTCGTCCGATTTGAGCTGTTCAGCGAACTGCGTGTCGCCAAAAATGCGCTTGACCTGCGACTGCGCGTCGTCAAAGTTGCCTTCCACAGCGCTCACGTGCACGTTCGCACCCTGCTGCGTGGTCATCTGCAGCTCCTGCACACGGCTAACCTTGCCTTGCGGATAGAACACGGTGATACCGGTACCGGGCACGTCGGCGAATCCGGCGAGCGCAGCCTTGCCCGTGTCTCCGGACGTGGCCGTGACAATCATGATTTTCTCACCGTCGCCCGTGGTGGGGGAGGTGCAGGCCATGAAGCGCGGCAGGATCTGCAGGGCGACGTCCTTGAACGCGCAGGTGGGGCCGTTGAATAGTTCGAGAATGTAGTCGTCGCCAACTTGCTTGAGTGGTGTGATGCGTTCATCGGACCACTGCTTGCCGTAGGCGCCGTCAATGCAGGCGCGCAGTTCCTGCTCGTCGAAGTCGTCGAGCAGCAGGCTTAGGACTTCATAGGCGATTTGCTGGTAGCTTTTGCCGGCGAGCGACGCGACGTCGACTTTGGCTTGGCCCAGCGCGTCGGTGACGAACAAGCCGCCGTCATCGGCGATGCCCTTGCGAATGGCCTGCTTGGCGGTGAGTGAATCGGTAACGCTTCTGGTGCTATGGAACGTGTTCACTGGTCGATGTCATCCTTAGCGACTGGGGGATAATGCGAGCACCAGTGTAGCGGCACTCGTGGGCAGTGAGGGGGGAAGTCCCAAGCATTGGACGATATGGTGTCAACGGCTGCGAAGGTTGGCAGAAACGGTTATTGTTGTCAAATATATCACATGCATGGCAGGGTTTTGGTGCACCCCGTTTGTGTGGCGTACCGGGCTGTGAGCCGGTGAGCAATCAATGGAAGTGAGGAATGGCAGTGACAGCGCAGCAACAGGAATCGGCGGCAACGCGGCAGGCGGCTGGCGGCAATGATGTGTCCACTGTTGACGCGACAGTGTTCAAGGCGGTATGCGACATGGCGCAACGTGCGCGTGAGGCGCAGCACCGGTTGGCTGCGGCCGATGCCGCGCATAAGAACGCGCTGCTACTCGCGATTGCCGATGCGCTTGATCATCGTGCCGATGAAATTGCCGGCGCCAACGAACTTGACATGCAGGCCGCGTTTGATGCGGGCATGGATGCGGGCAAACTTGACCGTTTGAAGTTTGATGTGACGCGTGTGGCCGCGGCCGCGCAAGGCGTGCGCAATGTGGCGTCGCTGGCTGATCCTGTTGGTGAAATTGTGCGTGGATACACGTTGGAAAACGGTGTCAAACTGCAGCAGGTGCGTGTACCGTTCGGTGTGGTCGGCATGATTTACGAAGCCCGTCCGAATGTGACTGTGGACGTGGCCAGCTTGTGTATCAAGTCGGGCAATGCGGCGATGCTGCGTGGCGGCCACGCGGCTGAACGTACGAACGCAGCCACGCTGGCGATCATTGGTGACGTGTTGGAATCGTTCGGTTATGACCGTGGTCTCGTCGCCACTGTCGATCAGTACGGACGTGCTGGCGCCACGGCTTTGATGGAAGCCCGCGGGTTTGTTGACGTGCTCGTGCCGCGTGGAGGGGCCGGCCTGATTCAGTCGGTGGTGCGCAATTCGCGCGTGCCTGTGATTGAAACGGGTGCGGGCAACGTGCATATTTATGTGGACGCTACTGCCAACCTAGACGATGCGGTGCGCATTGTGATCAATGCCAAAACCCAGCGCATCGGCGTATGCAACGCCGCTGAAAAACTGCTGGTGCACCGTGATGTGGCGGCCACGTTCCTGCCGATGGTGGCGAGCGCGTTGAGCCAGGCCGACGTGGTACTGCATGTCGATCCCGTCTCGCGTGCGCTGATTGAAGCCGGCGGTATTGAAGGTGTGCAGCTGGTGGACGCCACTGTGGCGGACTGGGACACCGAGTACCTGTCGCTGGACATGGGTGTGCTCGTGGTCGACAGCGTGGATGACGCAATCGCGCATATCAACCGCCATTCCACGGGACATACCGAATCAATCATTTCCGAAGACTACCGCAGCATCGACGCGTTCACGTCGCGCATCGATTCCGCTGTGGTCATGGTCAACGCCTCCACGCGTTTTACTGATGGCGGCGTGTTCGGGTTTGGCGCCGAACTGGGCATTTCCACGCAGAAAATGCATGCGCGCGGTCCCATGGGCTTGTCTGAAATGACCACGACAAAATGGATTGGTTACGGCATGGGTCAGGTGCGCGCATGAGCACAATGATGATGTCCACTACCGTCAACCCGTCCGATGCCGCCAAGGACATGACTGACGGGGAGCCGCCGTCCATGCAAGTGGCGCGGCAACACGAGGAATCCGCCAATGGCTACGCCGTCGACGAACATGCCGACGTGACCAACGAGGACAGCGAGTGTCGCGACGTTGACACAGGCGCCACAGCTGCAGATGCAGACACGAACGCAGACGGTGATGATGCTGACATGGCCACGTCCAGCATGGAAAATGATGGGGACGATAGTGCCGATGACATCGATGCCGAATCATGCGACCCGTCCACCTGCGACAACCCGTGGCACTGGGATTTGACGAACCCGATGATCGGGCTGAAAATCGCCTCCGAACGCTTAAGCATCGTCCGATACGTGTTCCTCGTGTCCATCGAGGATGGCATCGCATCCGCCGCGCAACGCGCCTCACTGGAATATTCGGACGCCGTGCTGATCGGCTGGCCCGAAATGGATTCCGCACAAGTTGTCTCACCCACGGCGCTGCAATGTTCTACCATGCGTGAACTCATGCGCCAATTGGAACATTACATCGCCAAATTCAGTGCGGACGAAGCACGCGGCGACATTGACGGCATGACCAACATGCTGATCGCCATCACGCATCGCGTCGCCGAAATCCGACGCATCTACGAACCCTCCTTCCCGCTACCGACGTTCGCGGAAATCCGCCGTGTCGTCCAGGACGAATGGAACGAGGACATGGGCAAAATCGACCCGGATGCCACAGGCGATCCTGAAGACACGGCCGTGCAAGGTACCCTCGACATGGGGGCCGATCCCGACGCGGGCCCGTCATTGGCGGAAGCGCTCGCCGAGGAAATCCGCCACGAGGACGGATTATCGGCGTAAGTTCAACAGGTGAAACAAAACCCAGAGTGTTGAGTGGACGAGGACACGACTTTCATCATGGCACACAAGGAACCAATGGCGCCTGACACGCGAGTCTCGAGTGACGCGACGGCAGCGTACAGTGGCGCTGAACCGGGTCGGCGTATGGCTGAACTGTCGAACCAGCCGCATGCCGCAGCGCACGCCGTAGATATGCAAGCGCGACGTTCAGCGCGTGGCAACTGGCATACACGCCCGCGCATCGGCATCATGGGCGGCACCTTTGATCCGATTCATAACGGCCATTTGGTCGCCGCGTCCGAAGTGTCATGGGTATATGATCTTGATGAAGTGATTTTCGTGCCGACAGGCCGGCCCGTGTTCAAACTGGACAAACAGGTCACCAACGAAGAGGACCGGTATTTGATGACGGTCATCGCCACGGCATCCAACCCCAAGTTCACCGTGTCGCGCGTGGATATTGACCGGCCAGGCGTGACGTACACGATTGACACGTTGCGTGACATCCGCGCATTGCATCCGCAAGCCGAACTGTTTTTCATCACGGGCGCGGACGCTGTGGCGGAAATCATGCAATGGAAAGACGCGGAACGCATGTTCGATGTGGCGCATTTCGTGGCCGTCACACGCCCCGGGTATTCCGCGGCATCCGCGCACAACCTGCCCAAGGGGCGCGTGGACATGCTGGAAATTCCCGCGTTGGCTATTTCCTCAACGGATGTGCGCCACCGTGCGGCCACGGGCGAGCCCGTATGGTATCTGGTGCCTGACGGCGTGGTGCAATACATCGGCAAACACGGGCTGTACCGGCAAGACTGAGCTGGGACCGGCGTGCCGGAAAGCCAGAGCTAAAACCAGAGCCAGCATGCCGGCGTGCCGGCGTGCTGCGGATGCGCGGGCGACTGACTGTCAATCCATGGCGTGGCGCTCGCGTGCCCATGGTAGTGACGGTGGTGACGCGCCGATTTGCGTGTCCATCATCGGCGCATTCTGCCGCACCCGTCGTATGAGCGCATTACACTGGGGGTTCGGTATCACGCACCCTTAATGTCTGGAGATACGGTGAGCTCAATCCTTGAAGGAAAGCCAGATAAAAACCTCATTCTCGTCACGGGACGTGCCCATCCGAAACTGGCTCGCGATGTCGCCGACCAGTTGGGCATCGATGTGCTCGAGACCACCGCATACGACTTCGCCAACGGGGAGATGTATGTGCGGTTTACCGAGTCGGTGCGTGGCGCCGATGTGTTCGTGTTGCAAAGCCATTCGTCGCCCGTCAACCAGGCGATCATGGAACAACTGATTATGATTGATGCGCTCAAGCGCGCTTCGGCCCGCTCGATTACGGCGGTATGCCCGCTGCTGGGCTATTCACGCCAAGACAAGAAGCATCGTGGCCGTGAACCCATTTCCTGCCGTCTTGTGTTTGACCTGCTCAAGACCGCAGGCGCCGACCGCATCATGAGCGTGGATTTGCATGCTGCACAATCCCAAGGATTCTTTGATGGACCAGTGGACCATCTGATCGCGATGCCCGTGCTCGTGGACTATATTCGCGACCGTTTCGAAGGTCATCTTGACAATGTCACCGTTGTCTCTCCCGATGCGGGCCGTATCCGTGTGGCCGAGCAGTGGGCGCAGCGCCTGGGTGGCGGCCCCTTGGCCTTTGTGCATAAGACGCGTGATATCACGCGGCCCAACCAGGCTGTGGCCAACCGTGTAGTCGGTGACGTGGTGGGCAAGGATTGTGTGCTCGTTGACGATCTGATCGACACGGCCGGCACGATTGCCGGCGCCTGCCATGTGTTGCGCGATGCTGGAGCCAAGTCGGTGACCGTGGTCGCCACGCACGGCGTGTTGTCCGATCCGGCCGTACAACGGTTGAAAGAATGCGGTGCCACCGAAGTGGTGCTTACCGACACGGTGCCGATTCCTGAAGAGAAACGCTGGGACGGTCTGACGGTGCTGTCAATCGCGCCGCTGCTGGCCAGCGCGATCAAGGCCGTGTTTGCCGACGATTCCGTGGCTGAACTGTTCGACACGTATCCCGAACATCACGGCACGGGATTCAAATTCGCCTGACGGCCGCAAACGGTCCGTTCGGCGTGTAACGTTGAAATACCGCCCTTACCGCCAGGTAGGGGCGGTTATTTTTTGCAACGGACTGGACTTTGTCGGCCCTTGTGGCATAATAAAGCGTGGCGGTCACGACCGCCGTTCCCCCATGGTGTAATGGCAGCACACGGGTCTTTGGAACCCTTTGTCTTGGTTCGAGTCCAGGTGGGGGAGCACCCATGGCAATGGTCCGACATCGGTTCGTCGATGTCGGACTTTTGTATTGTTTGTGGGCATATATGGTCGGCTTGTCGCCAGAGCGCATGATTGACCCGTCATGATGCGCTTCACGCATCCGGGCCAGCCGGGCACCGATGGCGGCCTGAACAAGGAGATCAAAACTGTTGCTGGTACTGGCAGGCACCATCGGGGCAGGAAAATCATCGCTCGCAGGCATCGTCGGGTCGCATTATGGCACTGACGTGTTCTATGAATCGGTGGATGACAATCCCGTACTTGACTTGTATTACAAGGATCCCAAGAAGTACGCGTTCCTGCTGCAAATCCATTTCTTGAACAAGCGGTTTGAATCCATCAAGAAAGCCTACAAGCACAACAACAATGTGCTTGACCGTTCGATTTTCGAAGACGCGTTGTTCCTTGACTTGAACGTCATCAACGGCAACGTGACGCGCACGGAACAGCATATTTATCACGAGTTGCTCAACAACATGATGGAAGAGCTTGAAGGCATGCCGAAGAAGGCACCGGATTTGCTGATCTACATTGACGTGAGCTTTGAAAAAATGCTCGAACGTATCAAGAAACGCGGCCGCACTTTCGAACAGATTGAAAATGACCCGTCGCTGTACCACTATTATCAGCAGGTGCATGACGCGTATCCACGCTGGTTTGACGAATACCATATGAGCCCCAAGATCCGTATTGATGGCGACACCTACGATTTTGTCAATGACGACGCGGCCGCCGACCATGTGCTCGCCCAAATCGATGATGCGTTGCGTGACCTACGCTGAGTGTCGGGTCGCATAAGCGCGCCACAACGGCGGTATCAAGATATTCCAAACAGCCAAGGACCAGCGCGTCTTGGCCGTTTTCTTCGGCTTCGTGGTGTACGCTCAAGAGCGTTCCTGTTGAGTGCCGTCAAAGGTGCGGATGCGCGTCTTGGGCTGCACTTGACAATCCATCCACGTCACACATCGGCTGCATGGGCAGCCCAGGAGGCAGGAAAACCATGGCATTGACGGCGGCGATTGTTTTGGCGGCAGGTGAAGGCACGCGCATGCGTTCCTCAACTCCCAAAGTGCTGCACGAGTTCGCGGGCCGCACATTCCTGCAACGCGTCATGACGTCCGTGGGCCAGCTGGGTCCGCAAACGCTGGCCGTTGTCGTGCATTACCAGGCTGAACGTGTGGCGCAAGCAGCCCGCTCATATGACGCCGGCGTGTGCATTGTCGACCAGGATGACATTCCTGGCACGGGTCGTGCCGTGCAGTGCGCGATGCAACAGTTGCAACAAGACGCCCCCCTGGAAGGTCCAGTGCTGATCGCCGCTTCCGACATGCCGTTGCTTGACACGGAAACATTGAACCAGCTGCTTGATTTCCATCACAACAGCGGCAATGCGGCCACCGTGTTGACCACAATCCTGGACGATCCGACGGGCTACGGCCGTATCATCCGCGACTCGCAAGGCGACGTGCTGGGCATTGTGGAGCAGAAGGACGCCAACAGCAATGAGTTGGCCGTACGTGAGGTGAACACGTCGGTATATGTGTTTGATGCCGCCGTGTTGAGCGCCGCCATCGCGAACCTGGATTCCAACAACGCCCAACATGAGTTTTATTTGACCGATGCGCTCAAAGCCGCCAAAGCCCATGGCCGTGTCGGCGCGTTCGCCGCACCCGATCCGTTGAGCGTGGAAGGGGTGAACGACCGCGTGCAACTGTCACGACTGGCCAAAGCCTACAACCATCGCATCGCCGAAGCATGGATGCGTGAAGGCGTGACGGTGCTCGACCCCGACACCACCTGGATTGAAGACACCGTCATGATCGGCCAGGATGCCGTGATCCTGCCGGGCTCGTTCCTCAAAGGCAACACGGTCATCGGCGCACAAGCCCAAATCGGCCCCTACACGACGCTGATTGATGCCAGGGTCGGCGAAGGCGCTGTCGTGGAGCGTTCCCGCGTACAGGAATCGCATATCGGCGCGCATGCCACAATCGGCCCATGGACGTATTTGCGTCCGGGCAACGAGCTGGGCGAAGGCTCGAAGGCTGGCGCCTATGTGGAAATGAAGAAAGCCCATATCGGCAACGGCACCAAAGTGCCGCATTTGAGCTATGTGGGTGACGCCACGCTTGGCGAGCACACGAATATTGGCGGTGGCACCATCACAGCGAACTATGATGGCGTGAACAAACATCACACCACCATCGGCTCGAATGCGCATGTGGGCGCTGGCAACTTGTTCGTCGCCCCAGTCACTGTCGGTGACGGCGTGACCACAGGCGCCGGCTCAGTGGTACGCCATGATGTGCCGGCTGACGCGCTCGTCTATTCGGAAAACACCGAGCATGTCGTGGAACATTGGCAGCCCAAGTCCGGACAGTGAACCGACCGCGACGAATGCCTGGGGTTAGCTGCCATGAGCGCACGGGGCCGATGGAACGCCCCGCACCATTCCAACTATCCTGATCAACACCAATACCGCCCCTGATCACCACAGGTGATCGACACACGTGAAGGAGCACACCACTTATGACCGCATTGCAAGAATCCATTGATCTTGTGCGCACGGCCGCCCAAGCCGCCGACCGTCTCAAAGCCACCGACCCGGTCGCCTATGATGTCAGCGACCGTCTGGGCATCACCGACGCCATGCTGATCGTATCCGCAAACAACGAACGTCAGGTGCTGGCGATCGCCGAAGAAATTGAAAAAGACCTGTACCTCAACCACAATCATCTTGAACCGCGCTCGCGTGAAGGCGTGGCCGAAGGCCAGTGGATCCTGATCGACTACGGCGACATCATCGTCAATGTGATGCACGACGATTCACGCTTGTATTACAACCTCGAGCGTCTGTGGCGCGACTGTGAGAGAATCGCATTGGATCTGACTGCCAACGGCCCTGACGACACCACCGACAGCGTTGCGGACGCTGCCGACTCGTCTGAAGAGTGAACCTCATGCCTACCACACGCACACTCAACGGCCAGAGCCGCACGCTGACCATCGTGCGTCATGGCCAGACCGCCTACAACAACCAGCATCGTTTCCAAGGTCGCATCGACATTCCGCTCGATGAAACGGGTCTATGGCAAGTCGCCCAGACCGGCCATGCTCTGCGTGAGTTGTATGTGCACGACCATACGGACTGCCATCCGTTTGTTGTGTCATCCGATTTGACACGCGCCATGCAAACGGCGCATGCGTTTGCTGATGCACTCGGTTTGCAAGTGCATACGGACAAACGGCTGCGTGAACGCTGTTTTGGCGATTGGGAAGGTGAATCGGTGGAAGATGTGGCCGTCCGCTTCCCGCAGGATTTCGAATCCTGGCGTGACGGTGGCGGTGGTGAGATGCGTCACGGCGCCGAAGACCGCATGGCTGTGGCATCGCGCGGCATGCAAGCCATCGCCCACTGGTCGCGTGTCGCCGGAGCTGACAGCGACCTGTTCGTGTTCTCGCATGGCGCGTTCATCGAGCAGACATTGCAGGGCATGTTCGGCATTGCCCAAGCGTTTCCCGACTTTGTGTCCGTTTCATCAATGCGCAACGCGCATTGGGCGCGGTTGACCAACGCGATGCTGACACAGCCTGACCGTTGGATCCTCAACGACTACAATCACGGGCCGGCCATTGCCGACACGCCCCAATGGTACGAGCCCCACACCAACACGCAACAATCCGCCTGACCGCAACGCTTGGGCAGCTTCGTATGCCAATGCCGCGTTGCATCAGGCCACGGAGGCAAGGTGGGCAATAATCATGAAAAATTTTTTCAAAGGCTTGAGTTTCTCCCAACTGTTCGCGGGTGCGTTGGCGGCCGTCACCTCGTTCCTGCTGTCGGCGAAGATCGGCATTGCCGGCTCCGTCATCGGCGTGGCTGTCGGTTCCATCGTGTCGGCCACGGCCTCGCAGCTATATAAGAACGTCATTGACGAGTCGGGCAAAAAAATCAAGAAACAGAAAACCACAACGATTGACGCTCCAACACTGGACGAACTCGACGCGGCACGCACCCAGCAGTTGCCAGCAATAGGACAGTCCGAATCCGAGCAGTCCCAGCAGCCTACCGACTCGCAAGGCACCGACTCACAGACCGCCACGCGCACCGTCACGTCCACCACGATCATCACACCGTCCGACTCGAGTCCGATTGCTGACGACACTACGGTGCTCAAGCAGGAGGACGATTCGCGAACCCGGCCCGACACAACGGCTGAGAGGGATGCGAGCCAGGCGGAAACTGCGGAACAGAACCCGGGGCAGGCATCAACGCAGGATAATCAAACGGCATCGGAAGATGCGGTGCGTCGCGCCCGCCGGATCAAGCGCGTGGGCATGGTTGTGGCCATTGTCAGTTCGCTGGTTGCCGTGGGGCTTACGGCGTGGCTGATTTTGGCGTTTACGGACGGCAAGGGCACGGATTCCGTCGTGCGTGACGTGGTGACGCCAACGCAGTCCGTGACTCCTTCTGAACAGCCGCAGGGCACGTTGCCTGTGACTCCCGCGCCTGAACCGACGCAGACGCCGTCCGCCACACCGTCATCTCCGAGCCCCTCGGACTCGCCGTCGCCAACGCAGTCACCCACGCCGTCTCCCACGTCACCTTCGCCGACTCCGACGCTATCCGACTCGCCCACGGATCCCGTGACGCCGTCTCCAACCCCTTCAGATTCACCGACTCCGACACCGTCCGACTCGCCCACGTCACCAACCGACGACAAGGCGGCCGACAGCAAGTCAAGAGACAGCAAAACCGGAGCCGACGCCGCGCGTGGTAGCCAGACGGGAGATGCACAGGGGAGCGCGTCCGGTACGTCCGCCCAGTAACTGCCACAGACTGGTGATGCCGCACGCAAGCGTCGCGCACGGCAAGGGTCGCGGGGATTTCATTGATTTCCGCGGCCCTTCGCATGGCGTAACGAGCCCCACATCCCGATTCCGTACATACGCTGCGACACGCCGAATTTGCATGCAGGCGGTGAGTGTCGTAATATAACAAACCGTTGCCTTGGAAACACGGCAGCAGAACACAACTCAATATTCGGGGCTATGGCGCAGCTGGTAGCGCATCTCCATGGCATGGAGAGGGTCAGGAGTTCGAATCTCCTTAGCTCCACCAACGCATCACCAAGGTGGTGCTTAGGGCATGGCCAATCAGGTCAAGCTTTCCTTCGGGGCTATGGCGCAGCTGGTAGCGCATCTCCATGGCATGGAGAGGGTCAGGAGTTCGAATCTCCTTAGCTCCACCCACGAACCGGAATCCTTACGATTCCGGTTTTCTTGTAGTTGGGCAGCCTTACGGAAAAACATGGTGCCTGCATTCCCACGCATCCATGGGCGCAATTTCAGGATGTTCCCTGTTCGTTTCCGATAGAGTGGACAGTACTTCACGAACACTTCGCGAAACGAAAGGAACCGCCATGGTGACCATGACCCCGGAAATCATTGAATTTGTCAACGAAAACCTGTGCTGGGTGACAACGATCAGCCCGGAAGGGGAGTTGGATCTGGGCCCCAAGATGTCAATGTTTGTACTCGACGACTCCCACTTGGCCTACCACGAGCGTACGGGCGGCAAGGTTTATGAGAATTTGAAGTCGGGCAGCCCCTTGGTGGTGGCATGCGCGAATCTCGCTGAAAAGGTCGGCTACCGTTTCCGCGGCACGGTGACGTTGCACACGGAAGGTGAGTTGTTTGATGAGCAGGTGCGTTTGGCTGCCGAGCGTGGCACGAAGGCGCCTGTGTGCATTCCCGTGCTGGAGATCACGCAGATTGATGATTTGACGTCGGGCGCCAACGCGGGTAAGCGTATCGCATGATCGATCACGTCATCTTCTTGCGCCACGGGCGCACCGCATTCAATCTGGCCCGGCGTATGCAAGGCCAGATTGATGTGCCACTTGATGTGGTTGGCCATTGGCAGGTCGATCAAAGCGCTTACGCGCTGGCGCAACGCTATTACTGGGCGAAAGTGTCCGGTTTGGCGCACCGGGCGGGTACGGCGTCGCGTGACGGTTCAGCCCATGCGTATATGGCACCAACCGTGCCGGCCGACTATGTGACGCCAAACGAGGGACGAGCTCAAGAACTTGAGGCTATGGGTGAGCAAGTAGCTGCGCAGTACCGTGAGGTGCCGGCGTCACAGCGCACGATGCTCGTCTACAGTTCCGATTTGTTGCGGGCTCAGCAGACGGCCCACGCGTTCGCCGACATCATGGATTTGCCCGTGCATGTGGATGCGCGGTTGCGTGAACGTGATTTTGGCATGTGGGAAGGCATGACACGTGAGCAGATTGCCGAACAGTATCCGGAAGGCTACCGTTCCTGGCGGTTGCATCAAGGTGGTGAAGCCGCGTTCGGTGTGGAAAGCCGCTACGATTTGGGCCAACGTGGCGCCAAAGCCGTATGCGATTTGTGCATGGACGCGAATGCGGCTTGTACGGGTTCGGGTGACGAGTCCCATGTCACGTTGATGGTCGTGTCGCATGGTTCATGGATTGGTGCCACCATTCAGACGTTGCTCGGGTTGGATGTCAATGCCAATTCCACGATCAACGGCATGCGTAACGCGTTCTGGTCGACGCTGACCCCTCCTGACGGTGAGCAGATCACACCGGGTTCGTGGCTGCTGGACTCCTATGATGAGGGGCCGGCCGTCGCGGCGATGACTGATTGGGAGAACGGACCGCAATCCTTGCATACGGCGGACATGCCTGTGTGGAAGTCGGTCAGTGGGCCCAAAGCCTGAACTGATCATGACGAACCGGTGGTGACGCACTGGTGGCGGGTGGCTTGCGATGCCCATCCGCCATCGGTTCGCGCATAAGTCGGCACGGTACGACTACAGTAGGCGTTTGGCCGAAAATCCGCAGTCGGGCCTGCACGGTGTTCCTTGCGGGCGCATGGCGTTACGGGTTTGGGCTGGTGTGGAACGTGCCGAGGTGAGCTTGGAACGGCTTGGTTGCCGATGGTTCCACACGTCTTGGCGGATGCCGCGGTTGCCGGCAGTGGACCTATCGGAAGGCGGTGACGATCATGCTGCGCATGTTCAGCACAATCAACGGGCAAATGGAACAGATTGACGAGCCTTGCGAAGGCGCCTGGCTGAGCCTGGCTGACCCGACCGACGTGGAACTGGCCACAGTCTGTCAAAAAACCGGCATCGATCTGGCTGATTTGCGCGCACCGTTGGATGATGAGGAACGTTCCCGTGTTGACGTGGAAGACGGATACACGATGATCATTGTCGACATTCCGACAGTGGAAAGCCGTGGCGGCCGTGACTGGTATGAGACGATTCCGTTGTCAATCATCTTGACCAAGGATCTGATCATCACCGTGTGCATGCAAGACACTCCGGTGTTGCATCCGTTCATGGAGGGCACGATTCGCGGATTCAACACGGCCATGCGGTCACGTTTCATTTTGCAGATCCTGTATCGCAACGCCACGATGTATTTGCGCTATCTGCGCATCATCGACCGGGAAACCGACAAGCTTGAACTGCGGTTGCGGTCGGCCATGCAGAACAGGGAAATCATGATTTTGCTCGAAATGAGCAAAACATTGGTGTATTTCGCCACGTCGCTCAAATCGAACGAAATCGTCATGGAGAAACTGACGACATTGCCCCGGTTCAAGCAGTATGCCGAAGATGAGGATCTGCTCGAGGACGTCATCATCGAAAACAAGCAGGCCATCGAGATGGCGAACATTTACAGCGGCGTTTTGGCGAACATGACCGATGCGTTCGCGTCGATCGTGTCGAACAATTTGAGCAATGTCATGCGTATCTTCACGATCATTTCGATCACGCTGTCGGTGCCCACGCTGATTTTCTCGATGTATGGCATGAACTTTCAGGCTGGCATGTATGGCATGCCATTGTCGGGCTCCCCATGGGGGTTTGTGATTGTGATCGCGATCGCCGTGCTCGTGTCGGTGCTTGTGTCCTGGTTCCTGACACGTTCACGACTGTTCAAATAACCCGTTGGCCTCAACTCTTGACCGTGGAGGTGTGATGTGATTGGACGTCAACCATTGCATCTGGTGCGTCGTGGCATGGCCGTAGCGGCCAGCGTGGCCATGTGTGCGGCCATGGCGGCATGCGGCACGTCGGTGTCGGTGACACCGCAAGGCCAACCGGACGGTCCTGTGCTTTCGATTGGCATTCCCGTTGACGAACCCTACATGGGGTGGTATGCGGACGGATCGTTTTCCGGGTTTGATGTGGACGTGGCGCGTTATGTCGCCCAAGTGTTGGGCTATGGCTCTTCACAAATCACCTTCCACGCTGTGACACCCGCGAACGCGGCCGCCAAATTGCAGGACGGCACGGTGGCGTTGGTTGTGGGCGACCAGACGGTGCCTGCGGGCGATGATCAGGATGACGCCCAAGATCCGCAAGTTTCCGTGTCCCAAGCGTATTTGCGTGTGCCGGATGCGTTTCTGGTGGTCGAAAACGGGGACCATACGTTGACGCGGCCTGACCAGTTGCAAGGCCAAAGTGTGTGCGTGGTTACGGGCACGGCGGATCGTGCGCTGGTGCAGGAGACGGTGTCCGACGTGCATGTCAGTGAACAACCCTCATATCCGCAATGCGTGTCCGCATTGTTGACGGGAGTAGTGCAAGCTGTGGCCGGCAGTGAGCCGGTGATCCGCGGTTTGGCCGCGCAAACGGGTGACCAATATACGTCGGTCATGGATGCCACGTTCGGCTCACAAGGCTATGGTGTGGCCGTGGCCGGTGACAAAGCCAAAATGCTCTCACTTGTCGATGACGCGATCGGCCAGATGATTGCGAGCGGCGAATGGACCCGAGCCATGGAACGCTTGCAAACTGACGAACCGGGACTCAACGGCGGCAAATCCGTCAAGGCGCCCACGGTGCATAAGGCTGACGCGAAGCAGTGAACGATAGCTGCGAGAATGGCAGAGGGTAGGCGGTGATGCCTGGTTGTCCCGTCTCACGAGCTGTTGGCGACGCGGTGGATGGCTAGGTTGAGTGGCATTGTCACATGCTGGCCATGATGCGCCGCCCTGTCCACAGAAAAACCCATACTTTTCCCTATGAGTGACACTGAGAAAAGCGCAATCGCGCCGTCCGATGAGACGAGCACGCCGTCGTTCCGCTACGATGCCGCACTCGCACAGACCATCGAAGAGAAATGGCAAACGATTTGGGACCAGCAGGGCACGTTCTGGGCTGCCAACGTCGCTGGTGAGCTGACGGATGGCCAGGGCCGTCATGCTGAGGGCCGTCCTTCATTCTTTGCGATGGACATGTTCCCCTATCCGTCGGGCAAGGGTTTGCATGTGGGTCATCCGTTGGGCTATTTGGCTACGGATGTGGTCAGCCGTTATCACCGGATGAAGGGTGAGAACGTGCTGCATGCGATGGGCTATGACGCGTTCGGTCTGCCGGCTGAGCAGTATGCGGTGCAAACTGGCCAGCATCCGCGTGTCACGACGGAGCAGAACATCGCGAATATGCGTCGTCAGTTGCATCGTATGGGCTTGAGTTTTGACGACCGTCGTTCGTTCGCGACGATTGAACCCGGCTATGTGCGTTGGACCCAGTGGATTTTCTCGCGTATTTACGATTCCTGGTATGATGCCGAGGCGACCAATCCGTCGGGCACGAAGGGTTGTGCCCGTCCGATCAGTGAGCTGGAAGACGAGTTCCGTTCTGGCAAGCGTGCCATTCCGGGCCATGAGGGTCAGGCGTGGGATTCGTTGAACGAGGCGGAGCATGCTGATGTGCTCAACGAGTTCCGTTTGTCATACATTTCCAAGTCCCCGGTCAATTGGTGTCCTGGTTTGGGCACGGTGTTGGCTAACGAGGAGGTTACGGCCGAGGGTCGTTCGGAACGTGGTGATTTCCCCGTGTTCCAGCGTGAGCTGCGCCAGTGGTCGATGCGCATCACCGCGTATGGCCACCGTCTGATTGAGGATTTGGATACGATTGACTGGCCGGAGAAGGTCAAGCTCATGCAGCGCAACTGGATTGGCGAATCGCATGGCGCGTATGTCGACTTCCGTGTGCCGGCGGCAAACGGTGATGAGACGCTCAAGGTGTTCACCACGCGTCCCGACACGCTGTTTGGCACGACGTTCGCTGTGGTCTCGCCTGAGCATCCGCTGCTCGCCCATGTGCCCGAACAGTGGCCTGAGGGCATCGACCCGTCCCAGCGTGAGCTGTGGACTGGCGGTTATGATTCGCCGGTGCAGGCTGTGGCCGCGTATCGTGCGGCCGCCGAGCAGAAAACAGCGCGTGACCGTGTGGAGGATGCGGGCAACAAGTCCGGTTTGTTTACCGGTTTGTTCGCGATCAACCCGATCACGGGTGCGCGTCTTCCCGTGTTTACGGCGGATTACGTGCTCATGGATTACGGTACGGGCGCCATTATGGCTGTGCCTGGTGGTGACCAGCGTGATTATGATTTCGCAATCAAGTATGGTCTTCCTGTTATCTACACGGTTGAGCCGTTGCCGGATTGCGGCATGACGCTCGCTGATTTCGAAGGGCAGGCTCCTTTTGTTTCTCATGATGGCATCGTGATCAATTCCAGCGTCGACGCCACCGCGTCTCGTGGTGATGCGTTGTCGCTCAACGGGCTGCGTGTTGATGATGCGATTGCGAAGGTCAACGAGTGGCTTGACGAATCCGGTCAAGGTCAAAGCACGGTGACGTTCCGTCTGCGTGACTGGCTGTTCAGCCGTCAACGCTACTGGGGTGAACCGTTCCCGATCGTCTATGGTGAGGATGGCGTGCCGCATCTGCTGCCTGATTCGATGCTGCCGATCAACTTGCCTGAAGTGCCCGATTATGCGCCCAAGACGTTCGACCCTGAGGATGCTGATTCAAGTCCGGAAGCCCCGTTGAGCCGCAACGAGGACTGGGTGAAGGTCACACTCGACTTGGGCGACGGTGAACGCACGTATTACCGTGACACGAACACGATGCCGAACTGGGCGGGTTCGTGCTGGTATTACATGCGTTATCTTGACCCGCATGATACGACGCATATGGTCGAACAGGATGAATACGACTATTGGATGGGGCCGAACCATAATGCGACAGCCGGCAAATCCGGTGGCGTGGACCTGTATGTGGGTGGTGTGGAACATGCCGTGCTGCACCTGTTGTATTCGCGGTTCTGGCATAAGGTGCTGTTCGACTTGGGCTACGTGGATTCTGCTGAACCGTTCCACAAGCTGTTCAACCAGGGCATGATCCAGGCGTATGCGTATCGCGATGAGCGTGGCGCCTATGTGCCGGCTGAAGAAGTTGAGGAAGTCGCCGGTTCGACTGATGGTGGCAACGAACCACAGTTCACGTGGCAGGGTGAATCGGTGCGCCGTGAATTCGGCAAGATGGGCAAGAGCCTGAAGAACATTGTCACACCTGATTACATGTATGAAAACTATGGTGCTGACACGTTCCGTCTTTATGAGATGAGCATGGGTCCGTTGGATGAGTCGCGTCCATGGAACACGCGCAACGTGGTCGGTTCGATGCGTTTCCTGCAGCGTTTGTGGCGCAACGTGATCGATGAGACGACCGGGGAAGTCACGGTCGCCGATGTCACCCCGGATGACAAGACGTTGAAGCTGCTCAACAACACGATCGCCGATGTGACGGTGGAAATGGAAGCGATGCGTCCGAACACGGCGATCGCCAAACTCATCGTGTTGAACAACCATTTGACGGGCTTGGACACGGTGCCGCGTGCCGCGATTGAACCGTTGATCCTGATGGTGGCGCCTGTGGCTCCGCATGTGGCGGAGGAATTGTGGTCGCGTCTGGGCCATGACACGTCTCTGAGCGCCCACCCGTGGCCGCAGGCTGATGAACGTTATGTGGGTCAGGACACGGTGACCGCTGTCGTGCAGATTAAAGGCAAGGTGCGCGCCAAGCTTGAGGTCAGCCCCGACATTGACGCTGCCACATTGGAAGAAATGGCGTTGGAAGCCGTGCAGGACCGTTTGGGTGGCAAAGCGCCACGCAAGGTCATTGTCAAGGCTCCCAAGATCGTCTCGATTGTGCCAGCGGAATGATACATGCCTGACGCGTCTTGCCTCATAGCATGGCATCGCCTGAGGCGCAAGCATGGTGGATAACGGTTTGGTTTTCCACAATGGTTGTGCCGGCTCGACAACACACCCATGGTTGCCACACAGTGGAACCATGGGTGTGTTGCATGATGGGCAGGAATTGTTGCATCCGCCGCTGCCGCCAACCGATACGACGCGACGTTCAAGCGAACGCTCGGCGTCGTTGGAGTCGGTGGTGCGGGTGCGTGCGTCGGATGGCGCTGACGACGCGGTGGTGCATCAGCGGCGCACGGCTGCACGCGTGCTGATCGATCCCAAGCATGCAATCATTGTCATTCTCGTGTTGTTGGCCGTGTTGGCGGCCAGTGTGACGATGCTCGTGCAACAGGCGCTCAACATGGGCGCGTTGAGTGTTGCCGGGGATGCGGGTGCCGCGTCCAGCCAGACGGACCACGGGTCGGCTCATTCTTCTGGTTCCGGGCAGCCGGATACGTCTGGTGCGCTTCATGATGACACCACACCAACCCCTCAATCCTCGTCGGACGTTGGCGCACACCCATCCGACGTGCAAGCCTCGCCAACTCCTTCCGCATCATCGCCATCCGCTCCTTCACCGTCTGCTCCAGCTCAAACACAACCTGCTGAATCGTCGGACAGTGTCGATGAGGGGTTGATTGACTTGAATACGGCGAACGCTGACCAGTTGCAAACGATCAACGGTGTGGGACCGGTGATGGCGGCGCGCATTGTCGAGTATCGTAACGCGCACGGACCGTTCACGAGTGTGAACGAACTGATGGCGGTCAAAGGTATTGGCGCGAAAACACTGGCGAAAATCGCGCCGTTCGTCACCGTCAACGTGAAAGATGCGCGATGATGGCGTGGGGGAGCGTGCAGGCGTGGGCGCGCGCATGGTTGCGCACGTTGCGCATGCCTGACGGATGCGCGCCCGTGTCGCGTATTGCCGGTAGCCGTGACTGGCGGTTGCTACCGGTTGCCATGCTGATGTGGGCGGTGACGTTGGCGATGCAAACCGTATCCATGCCATGCGTGGTCGATCGGAGCGTAATCATCTGGGCGATTGGGCTGGTGGTGTTGGCGCTGACCGTCATGATGGTTGCTGTGATCAGTACGGGGCGCGCCTTGAATGCGTGTGGTGGTGGCCGACGTCATGTGGGTGGCCAACTGGTCGTCATGCTCACAGCCGTGCTGGTGGTCGTGGTCAATGTGGGGGTGCGGCAGTTGTTGGATCAGGCGGACCCGGTGACGTTGCTCATGGGCAGCGAGTCACAACGGGCCGTACCACGACAAGTGTCAATCACGTTGCGTGAGCCTGCGCATGCCAGCACCAAACGTGGCATGGATTGTCAGGCGCGGGCCGTGGTGGATGCCGTGCAATCCGATGGTGTGATGCAACCGTCGCATGCTGCCGTGTTGGCGATGGCGACGTATCCGGATTGCAGCCAATGGTATCGTGGCGCCACCATGCGTATGCGCGTCACCTTCACCCAAGCGGCCTATGGTCGCGAAAGCGTGTGGGTGTTGGCATCGCCCGAACCGTCTGCTGGAGTGTCATCAGCATCCTCAACGGCGAGCGCATTGCAAGGCTCGGTGCACGCGTCCTGGTGGTGGCGTGGCGTGAACCGAATGCAACGGTCACTGCTACATGCCACGCGCGGTTTGCCTGACCAAGGTCGTGTGCTCGTGCCCGGTTTGGCGATGGGCGTGTTGGGCCATGACAGTCCTGTCGCTGTTGAGGGCCAGGAGATTGTGGATGCGGATTATGCTCAATGGTTGACGCAACGGTGCAAAGCGGCCGGCATCATGCATATCATGGCGGTTTCTGGCACGCATTTTGTGCTCGTGCGACGCTTGTCGGCGTTCATATGCCATCGACTGTTGGCACCGCGTTGGATGAATGCGGGGATGGCGTTCATGTTGTCGAGCGGATTGGTGATGCTGATGCAACCTTCCGCGTCCGTCAACCGCGCGTTCGTCATGTCCTGGTTTTCCACCGTGGCCATGCTGGCCGGGCGACGCGCGCAAACCGGGCACGCGTTGTCGTGCACGATGATCGTGATGCTCATGGCCGATCCGACCGCGGCCAGTGACTTGGCATTCGCACTGTCGGTTGGCGCCGTACTTGGTATCTCCTGGTTGGCGCCAGTGTTGCAACACTGGTGGCGCACCTGGCTGCCGCGCATGCTGGCTGACATGTTGGCGGTCAGTGTGGCGGCGCAACTGTTCGCATTGCCCATACAAACGCTGATGCAACCGGCGCTGCCACCATGGTCAATAATCGCCAATCTTGTGGCCAACCCGTTGTTGGACGTGGCCACCATATGCGCGTTGGGCGCATTGATGACCAGTTGGCTTATGCCACAGTTGGGCCACATGCTCGCCTATGCGGCGTCCTGGGGGACGTGGCCCATTGCGCTCGCCGCCCAATGGTGCGGTGACGAACATGCGCAGATTGACTGGATGCCAGGCTGGCAGGGTGCGCTCATGTTGGCGCTTGTGTTCGCGTTGATGCTCATGTGGGTCATATTGGCTGCACGCGCAGGCCACATAGTGACGGCCATGATGAACAACGGGACGAGCCCGATGCGACGTACGTTGAGTAATCGAATAACCGTGTGGCGTGAACAAACGTGGACGGAACTTGACACGGTGCAGTGGAAGGAGCGTGATCATGCACGCAAAACGCGCAAGCGATGTCCACCGATACGGCGACATTGAAACCATGCGAGCAAACCAGTCGGCCAATTGTGTGATCGTCCAAGGGGGCGACGCGTTCCTCAACCGTCAACAAGTGCTGGAACTGGTGCGGCAAGCCAGCGAGTACCATCCGGAACGTGACGTGGTGGAACTGGATGCAACCACAGCCACGCCGATGATGTTTGAGGAAGCCATCAGCCCCAGTCTGCTGTCCGACGCGGCGAACGTGACCGTGTGGAACGTGCAGAACGCGGATGAACCGTTCATCAATGCGATACTCGAGTGGCTCAAACAAGCCGGACACGAACCCGACCCGTCGTTCGTGGTGGTGTCCAAAGAAGCGGGACCCAAAGGCAAAGCGGTAATCGAGCGGTTGAGAAAAACCGGGGCGCAAGTGCTTGACGTACCCGATTTGAAAAAAACCGATGCGAAACTCAACTATGTGCTGCAACGTTTTGAACGTCACCAGCGGCGTATCGAACCGATGGCCGCCCAACAGTTGGTCGCCGTGTTTGGTGAGGATATCGGCGCGTTGAACGCGATGTGCGAACAATTATGTTTCGACTTCGACGAACCGGTTACGTTGGACCTGGTGGAACGCTACCTGGTTGCCAACCCGCAGGTCACGGGATTCAACGTCGCCGACCTGGCGTTGGCCGGACGTGTCCAGGATGCCGTCATCGCGTTACGCAACGCTGTGGCGCAAGGCACCGAACCAATCCTGCTCGTCAGCGCGTTGGCGATAAAACTACGCTCCCTGGCCAAAGCCGGAGCGGTCAAAGCCGGACAAATCACCGCGGCGGAAACGAAAATGGCGCCGTGGATGCTCAAAAACGCGACCAAACAGCTGCACGGATGGACCAGTCCGGGACTGGCCCGATGCATCCGTCTGCTGGCTTGGGCGGATGAACAATGCAAAACAAACGGAGCGGACCCGCTGTACGCGCTCGAACGATGTGTAAGCAGCATCGCGGCGCGAGGCATGCATTAAACCGATGGCACCACGTGCCCGCATTGGAAAGGCAATCATGAACGAACCGACCATCCGTTGGCAAGCACCCAGCGCTGAACACATGCGCCAAGCCGGCGCACGCATCGCCAAACTCGTACACGGCGGTGACGTAATCTTGCTGTCCGGCCCGCTAGGCGCCGGCAAAACCACGTTCGCCCAAGGATTCGGGCGCGCATTGCACATTGACGAACCCATCGTGTCACCCACGTTCACAATCGCGCGAGAACTGAACGGACAATTCCCGGACGGCACACCCGCCACGCTGATCCACGTGGACGCCTACCGGTTGGGCGGCAACGATTATGCGCCGGGACAAAACAGCGTCGACCGGCTGTTGGACGAACTGGAATCGATTGGCTTGGACGAGGAACTCGAATCCCCGGGAGCGCACAGCGTCATCCTCATGGAATGGGGTGAACAAATGGCGGCAGCGCTCGCACCGCAACGGCTCGAAATCCATATCGACCGGCCATTGGCTGAACCGGACACGAACCATGAGGCAAATTCCAAGCCGATACCAAGCGAAGACGCCTACGGTGAGTTGACGAGTGAAGGCGAGCGCACAATCACAATCACCCCAGTCGGCGACCAATGGGTTGCACGCTTGCAAGACCACTTGGCGTGACCTGGCAAACCTTGCCGACGCAACGCCTTCATCCCACATTCGAAACGCCGCCAAGAAAGCGGCCCCAAACGTCGACCAACCGTCGACACTAAGGAAGCGAGCATGCTCACACTCGTCATCGACACCTCATTCGGATCGACCGTCGGATTCGTCGGACACGCCCCGATCCTCGACGCTGATTCACGCAGCCACGTTGAACACTTGCAAACCAACATTGATCAGGCAGCCCAACAGGCCGGCATCAACCCGCAGGACATTCGACGGATCGTCGTAGGCCGCGGACCGGCCCCCTACACGGGGTTGCGCGTCGGACTGGTCGCAGCCAAAGCGCTCGCCGTCGCCACAGGCGCCGACGTGCTCGGCCAGGATGATCTGACACCGAACGCGACAATGATGCGCCTGGCCCACCTTAAGGATGCGCGCGTGGCTGACGTCGATTTTCTGGCCGACGTGCCGCAAGCCGTCAATCAGGACAGCGCCAACACCGTCTATGCCACGTTGTGCGTGAACGATGCGCGACGCAAGCAACTGTATTTCACGTTGATTTGCGAACCGTATGCGGATGAAGGCGCACGCACCGTGCTCATCGACATGGACATTGATGCGGCCGACTCAATCGTCACACGCGTCAACACGGCTGTGGCGGCTTACGAAGCCGAGCATGCGGGCGTGCACATGGTGGTGGACGTGGCGGGACACGGCGCCGGAACCTATGCGGACAGTTGGCAAGCCATCGCTTCGTTGGGCAGTGTCATCGACCATTCATTGCTGGACTGCGGAGCCGCCGGACTCGAGGAATTCGCCGCTTGCGCACAACGCGACAGTGACCACAGTGACGCGGGCGTGGATGTGGAACCGTTGTATTTGCGCCGCCCGGACGTGTCCGTACCCAATCCGCTCAAGCATGTGCTCAACCATGGGGCCGCTGACAAGAACGAGACGGACGGCAGCGGGCAGGCGAATACGGCGAGCACGAATACGCCGGATGCCAACGATGGGCAGGCCGGGCCCACCGACTCCCGCACCACGGGGCAGTCGCACGCATGATCAGCGATATCACGAGCCTTGACCGTGACGACGTGGTCGACGCGATCAGCATGCTCGAAACGCAACTGTTCGGCGCGGGCGCATGGACCGCCAACATGGTGCGTCAGGAACTCGACGCGCCCGCGCGCACCTATCTGCTTGACCTCGACGAAACCACACGGGCAGACGAAAATCAACCCGCGGTCAATGGCATGATGGTACGCGGCTACGCGGGATTCTGGTATGACGGTGATGACGCGGAACTCATGACCATCGGCGTCAACCCCGTCTGGCAACGCCAAGGCGTGGCCAGCATGCTGTTGCGCCAACTGATTGCACAAGCCCGCGACCAAGGCGTCGCACGCATGCTGCTCGAGGTGCGCACCGACAACGAACCGGCGTTACGCCTTTACGAACAGTTCGGATTCACGCGTCTGGGACTGCGCAAACGCTACTACATGCCCGAAGGCAAAGACGCTTACACGATGGCGTTGGACCTGCAACCACGCGTCGTGGGATTCCAAGCCGCGTAAACATACGAGACGGGCCGTCTGCATGAAGCGACTGGCCTGATGGTGGTTGACGCGCTCGCCCTATGGTGTGAGTAGGCTGGAACCGATCAAAGAATTGGCGGCCGCCTTCCACATGGGCGTGCGCCGCATGGTGTCAAGGAGCGGAAAAGAATCCCATGAGCGAACCGATTGTGCTCGGCATTGAATCCACGTGCGATGAAACGGCGGCCGCCGTGGTGCAAGGCGGCGTGCTGCTGTCCAACGTGGTCGCCTCGTCGATGGATGAGCACGCCCGTTATGGCGGCGTGATTCCCGAAATCGCGTCACGCGCGCACGCCCAACAGTTCACACCGGTGGTCACGCGCGCACTGGCGGACGCCAACATGGATTTGGCTGACGTGGACGCGATCGCCGTGTCCGCCGGGCCCGGCTTGGCCGGATGCCTGGCTGTGGGCGTGTCTGGTGCGAAAGCGTTGGCGTGGGGTGCGAACAAACCGTTGTATGGTGTCAACCATGTGATCGGTCATATCGCCGTAACCCAACTGCAATTCGGGCCGTTCCCGACAGACACGCTGGCCCTGATTGTTTCCGGCGGACACACGTCACTACTGCACGTGCGCGACGTGGCACGCCACGTGGACGTGGTAGGCACCACATTGGATGATGCGGCAGGTGAATGCTTCGACAAGGTCGCACGCCTGCTGGGCTTCCCGTATCCGGGCGGACCACACATCGACCGTCACGCCCAGTTGGGAGACCCGCATGCGTTGCGCGTGCCGCAAGGCTTGACCCAAGGCAAAGCCGGCAAAGCCCATCCCTATGATTTCAGCTTCTCCGGAGTCAAAACCGCCGTGGCACGCTGGGTGGAACAACGCCAGGCGCAAGGCCTGCCGATTCCCGTGGACGACGTGTGCGCATCATTGGCCGATTCCGTGGCCACCGTGTTGTCACGTAAAGCCATGCAAGCCTGCGAAACATTCGGTTCCAACACGTTGATCGTGGGCGGAGGGTTTTCCGCGAACTCGCAACTGCGCGCCAAACTGCAAGAATACGGTGCGATCCAAGGCGTGGACGTGCGCATCCCCGAATTGCAACTGTGTACCGACAACGGCGCCATGGTGGCCATGCTCGGCTCCAACCTCGTCAACGCCGGCGTGGCACCCTCATCAGCGGACTTCGCGATTGATTCGGCCATGCCAATGAACCAAATCGTGATGCCGTAACCCATGGTCCATCGCCATGATGTGCCGTGCGTCTCATGCGGTTGCGACAACAGGTGCCGACACGTGGCGACAAGTGACCAACAACGCGAAACGCCGATGATTTGCGCTCACATCGCATTCGTGTAATATTCATGTCTTGTGCGCTGGAGAAATCCGGAGCATGACATTCCTGCGTAGCTCAGTTGGCAGAGCATCCGACTGTTAATCGGACGGTCACTGGTTCAAGCCCAGTCGCAGGAGCCCGTTACGAATCCCTACGGCATGTGCCGTAGGGATTTTTCGTTTCAACGGCAGACGTCAATCATCATACCGTTGCTGCAACGGATTCCTGATGCATGATCAATGGGCACGCGGGACACGTTGATTGTGCGACTGGTTGGCCGTAGCATGGGTGATTCAACCGGCATAGGGGCGGGTGCATAGGATCGCGGATGATCAAGGGGGATAGGCCATGGGAAAGCGCAACGGGGTAGGTGTGCATTGCGGCAACACATGTGCACCTGAAGAGCGTGAACGGTTGTGCACGATGCTGCCATTGTGGTTGACGGATGTGATGTGGGGAACAGAGTGTGTTGATGATCCTTCGACGCAGCGAGCGTTGACCAAGGGCGCTATGGCGATATGCACGTTGTGCGCGTTCCGGTTGGAATGTTTGGCACAAGCCATGGCGTGCGGTGAACAGGACGGCATTCACGGGGGATTGCGCATCAGCACGCGTCGTCGCCTGGCTGGATGGGTGCGGGCTGATGAAACGGATGGTGTGCGCTCGCGGCTGGGGGTGAATGCTGTGTTGCGATGGTTGCGTGGCAATCCTCAGGCCATTGCCATGGCTCAGCGTGCGGATGGTGATGAACGCCGTCATGAACGTCAAGGTGTGCGTATCGGGTTTCAACCGGCGGATGTTCGTGTGGTGGTGTGTGCCGTGGTGCGTTTGGTTGGTGTCAGTACGAACGCGTTGTGCATGGCTTTGGCGTTGCACCGTTCGGGTTATGCGGTGCGATTGGTGGATGCGTCCGTATCGGGCGCGTTGCTACATTGGCGTGAGCGCGTGGCCGGCCAGGGTCATACTGATGTCATACGGGTTGATGATATGGGTAGGTATGATGAACCGTTTGCGGGTTTCACTGTGGTTGATGCGGGGTCGCGTGACATGCGTCGGGTATGCGGGCTGGTTGACGCCTGTGATGTGGCATTGTTGTGTACGGATACCAAGCCGGACCATCTGCAACGCACGGCGCAAGCGCATGGGTTGATGGGTGCTGCGCATAGCGTGTTGTTGGGTCGTTGTGATGAGGATGGGGAACGCGAGGCGCGCGCATGGTGCAAGCAGCATGGCGTGGGGTTGTGCGCTACGGCGATAGTTGAACAGGAACGCTATGGCGATCTGGTGAATGGGGGTGTGATGCCATCACGGCTTGGCGTGTTTGCGGCATTGGCCCAGGAGCTGGTGGCGCAACTGCCGTATGTGACGGCTTGTTGACCACATGCAGTGTGGCAACGCTTGAACAGTGGTGCGACTCCTGCAATAATAGACCATTGGTTGGGGCTGTCAGGGTTGATGGCGAACCATGATGCTGCGGGCATCATGACAGGACGATGCATGAGGGGATGACGGTATGCAAATCAACAAGGCGTTGCATCATACGAGCGGTCAGCTGACACGCATGAAGAACCATAATCATCAGGATTTGACGTTGCGTCTGCCAGCGCAGGTACGCATATGGGTGCGTGTGCAAGCCGCGACGCAAGGTGTGCATGATAGTGATGTGGTGCAACGCGCGTTGGATCATCATCTTGACACGCTGCACCCGTCAGCATGCCATAACTGCAAATATGGCCAGTCTGGTGACATACGACGGTTGAAAGCCCGGCTGGGCAACAGTACGAAACGTCAGGTGATTGAGAAAAGCGCCATGTTGAACATGAGCATGAACCAGGCCATCGCCACCTGTCTGACTTTGGAAATGAACGACTCGATTTGAGCTGTGCTTGCTTGGCATGCGTGCCTTACGTGTGGCATATGCCAAGCCATGCGAACAGTCACAGTGCAATGATGCCGCTGACCATGTTGTATGCGTATGACGTGACGCATTGTGACACTCTGGCCACGCGTGGCCAGAGTGTCACACCGGGATGATGCCGTTGGTTGAACCGTTGCTATGACGCCACAACTGCGCCGGTTGGTGTGCGCTGCCGGCGTGGTGGTGTGGTCCGTGAACCGTGTGCCCGTATCTGATGATGGTGTGCGATGGCGAAAGCCGCCATCGCCAGCTTCTTACAACAATGGGGCTGGCATACCGTCAGGGGAGGTTCATGTGATGGGCACGCATACGAATCGTAGGGGATGTCAACGTGTGGTGGCAGCGGCGTTGAGCGCCGCGTTTGTCATGGGATTCGCCGCGCCAGGCGCATACGCCACCGGTGGTGAAGGTGACCAGAGCGGTACGGGAGGCAGCCAGGCCATGGGCTTGGTATGGGCGTACAAGGATGAGAACACTGGATCGTTCGGTCCGGCATCGGATATGCAAAGCGTACTGAACGCCTACCAGTCGGTGAACCTGCCGATCAGTGACGCCGGCCGTACGCGAGCGCAACGCGCCTTGGATGAGTCACGAGCGGAATGCGAATTGACGTTCGCCAACAAACATCCGGGTGAGGGACCAGCCAATTGCCGTGTGGTCGGTGTGGGTGTCGCCTACAACTCCACGTTGGGTAAGGATGACGGGTCAGGCAAAGCCGTCACCAGCTCATGGATTGATGAATGGAACAACACAGTCGCACCACGTACGTATGCGCATGAAGGCCAAACCTACCGGGTTGGTGACCCGTTTGAAGATGATCCATCCACGTCGGTGCGTGCACTGATGGAACGGGGCGCGAACAAAGGGGACACGGGCATCATCATTTTGACGTTGAACAAATACCAGCCGCAAGGACCCCAGGAGTACGACCTGTCCGTCAGTACGCAAACCGCAGCGACCACCACGTCCGCGGGCGCAACAAACCCGGTGAGCGACACGATTAAGCTCTCACGGGGCAACTCGGATATCACTGAACAAGTCAATGGCACAATCACGTTGACGTGGCGTGGCGTGGACGGTTCCACACGGCAAACATCCAAGCAGTTCAACGCCACCAACAACGCGAACACCACTGTGTCATTCACCCACACGCAAGTGGATTCCTCTTGGCAATGCTGGCCTGCTGGCAAATTCTGGTTTGACGTGACCATACCCAAACAAGGCAAAATGAAAACGGCCGCAACCCATCAGGGAGAGAATGACGCGAAAGAATCCTGGTCATCCACACTGCCCGACCCCAGCAAGACCATCGTCAACGCGGCCGGTGACACCATCGCCAATCCCAACGAATACCTGCCATCAGGCAGTTTGTACACGGCAACAATAACGGCACAATCATCCGCGTCCACACGATTCTGGCTCTACGACACAATCCGCTTGGGTGCCGACCGCGTGCATATCGGCGCTGTGGACCATGACGACCTGTCCGCCGTTTATGTGACCGATCCGAGCGGCAAACGCGCAGGGGCTGACATCAGTGTCGACGATTCCGTATCAGGACAACGCACCGTCAAAGCGTTTGTGAAAACACCGGCATCCGGGTTGTACACGCTGGTTGTACCACAAGCCACCGTGCCTTCCGACAAGGATTATGTGATTCATGACGACTCATCAGCATGTTGGAACGGGGACGGACACATGTGCCAGTCCGGCAACGGGCGTGAAGTGACCAAAGTGACCCCAACCCCCAATAAAAGCTGGGTGTTGGACGAGCAAGGCGTATTAAGCGCGAACGACCCGCAATGGACCAACAAGACAGGAGCTGACACCAAAACATTCGTACCCGGCGACAGTGTAGGAGCCGTAGTCAACGGTCGCATACCCGCGCACCTGTTCAACATGTTCACCTCCTATCAGATCATCGACGATTGGACCGCATCAGCACCATACATCGATTGGAACCGTCCCCAGGATGTGCGCGTATACGTGGACGGTCAAGACCAAACCAACGAATTCGATATCACCATCGACCCCACTGCACACCGCACCATCGCCACCGCACATTCATCATTCCTACGCGCCACCGCGTTCAACACCACCGACAAAACCGTCACCCTGTATGTGGCCGGCGTATTCAAAAAGAACCCCACCCCAGGATCCAACACCACGATGACGAACGCGGGCTTGGAAATCTGGAACAACGAAGACAAACCAACCAACAAACCACCCGTCTACACCAGAACCCCACACCCCAACAAAAGTTGGAGTGTTGACGAAGGTAGCGCGAACCAAAGCGAAGACCCCGAATGGACCAACCAGGTCAGCGCCGATCAACGAACGTTCATCCAACACGACACGTTCGCCGTAACAGTCAACGGACTGCTACCCAAAAACCTCGCCAAAGACCTGCACACCTATCAGATTGCAGACAACTGGGACCAAGCCGCCACCTACATCGACATGGACTCGCTGAAAGCCACCATCAGCGTAGACGGCGTCGACAAAACCAGTGAATTCACCATCACCACCTCACAACACACGACCACTGCCACGGCCAAACCAACACTGCTCAAAGCAAGCGCCAACCAAACCAACGACCGGACGGTACGCATGGTCATCACCGGCACGTTCAAACCCAACGCGCTCAAAGCCGGCCACAGTGTCACCATACCCAACCAGGGATGGGAACAATGGAACAACCAGCCCGTCACCACCAACCAGCCGCCAGTAACCATCTGGACACCCAACCCGGACAAAAGCTGGGTGCGCCTAGGTGCAGACGGCCAATGGGACACTGTCATCGACCCGAAAGAAACCAACACGACAGGAGCTGACAACATGGTCTTCCTCGACGAAGAACGCGTCGCCTCCGTCGTCAACGGCACCATCGCAGCCAACCTGGCAACAACACCATCCGCGCTCGCGCTCATCGATGATTACGCCAACGCCGACTATATTTGGGATGCTGACGATCCGGCGGCCTACAAAGTGTATGACGTTGACGTGGACACGGATGCGGCATCCTCATTTACTGATATCGCGCGTAAAGGACGCGACGTGACAGCTCTGTTCACCATTGCCAAAGATGGCACGATGGTGACAGCCAACGCCAAACCCGAATATTTGGCGCAGCTTCAAGGCATGGGCAAAGCGCGCCAACTCACGTTGCTCATCCCGGGAACCATACGGTATGCGCATAGTCAAGGCGCCGCGCAAGTACGCCACGACTTCGGCAAGCAAGCCGGTGACGAAGTGGCGTTCTGCACCAGTCCGCAAGGCCAGGCGTTGACCAACCGTGGTGCGCAAACCATAGCGGACACGCGAGAAGCAACCAATGAACCCAAAATCTGCGGCTACGTGCCTCCAGTAGTCAAAGACGTGGTCGCGGAAGCATCCCAAGGAGGCGACCAGGAAAGCGTGAACGGCAAAACCGTGTTCCCAGGTCAACGCGTCGAATACCAATTGACGACACATCCCAAACTCGCCAGCAACCTCGCCTACGACGTGCGCCAAGTGATTATCCGAGACGAATACGACCCATACTTGCATCCAGACAGGCAAACCATGGAAATCACCGACCTGCACACCGGCAAAAGCGTATCCAAACAACACTATGAAACCGTATGGGACGACACCGCCCACACAGTCACCCTCACATTGCGCGACGACTACGTGGCCACGAACTGGCCCAAAGGATCCGACCCGAGCATCATGATCCGGTTCGAAGGCACCGTAGACAACAACGCGCCCACCGATAGGAAAGTCGCCAACAAGTGGGCGTTGACGCTCAACAACGCGCTCACCCCATCCAACATCGTGCACAACACGCCACCCGACACGACGCCCGACAAACACATCACCCAACAGGACGCGAGCATCGACATTGACGGCAAAACCGCGTTGCTCGGCGACACCATCTACTACCAGATCACCTTGGATGCAGCCAAGCTCACCGAACACAACACCGCCTACCAAGTCCACCGGTTAGGCATCATCGACGACTGGGACGAAGAATACCTGCGTCTCAACGAACCAGCCGTACACATCCTCAACGACAGCGGCCAAGACGTAACCGACGCGTTCAACATCCAGCACAAGGACGGCGTCACCTACGCATTCGCCAAACTCGCCGACACCCACATCCCTGCAACCGGTGAAATCATCCCGGGAGACCCACAACCCGACGATCTGGCCGCCTACGCGACACGCGACCATGATCCGCTCACCGAACCCAGCATCGACCAAACCATGCTAGGGCACACCTACACTCTCGTACTACCCATGAGCGTCATCAAAGTCAGCGACAACACCACCATCACCAACCAGGCAACCCAAATCACCAACAACCATCGCGTGCAAACACGCCAAGTAAGCACGCCACTACAACCAATCAACCCATCCAAAGACGTAGTCGTCACCATAGGGGAAACCAGCGCCAACAACACCAGCATCCGCAAAGGCCAAACATTCCTCTATCAACTCGACTCGAGCACACTGCCAGCCAACCGCGCCTACCCGCAAATCACCCAATGGGACATCACCGACCCATTAGACACCACCCACGACCGATACACCGGCCAATGGGCCGTATACGCCACCCATGACGTATACGATGGCGACATGATCATCGCCACCACCGGCGAACGCATCGCAGGCACCACCATCGACCCCACCCCCTACGGAGGTGAACTGTTCACCCTACAACACAACAACCAAGGCGAACTCACCATCAGCGCCACCCGACGCTGGCTCGACCTGGCAAGCGCCGCAGACACCATAGGATTCCGCGTCTACATACAATGCGAACGCATCGCACCAGGAGACCACATCACCAACACATTCCAAGAAACCATCAACGGCACCACACGCCCATCCAACACAGTCACCACGCACACACCAGACCTGACAGCCAGCATCACCGTAGAAAAATACGATCTGGCCACAGGTCCCAAAGAAGGCGACCGCGACACCACAGACAAGGCACTCAACATGACCAGTGACACCACGCCAATCGGCATCACCATCACCAACACATCCAACACCGACGACACCGGCGCCGGCATGAGCCTGACCAACCTCACCCTCAACGACCAACTCATCAACGGATCGGGCGAACTGACCAACATCACCTACCCCGACAACTGGAACGAACTCATCCTCAAACCAGGCCAATCCATCACCCTCGAAGCCACACTCACCGGCGTCCACGAAGACGACACGCATACCAACCGCATCAACGTCACCGCCACGCCCATCATCGAATGCCCCATCACCGACCCCGACCCATTCGACAACACACCAGGCACCAGCGCCAACACACACTGCGCCGACACGCAAGCCGTAGCCGACCACGACGACTGGAACGGCAAACGCCCCGCAGCGCTCGCCCACACCGGCACAAATGTCATGTGGATCGTGATTGCCGCACTGGTAGCCGTATTCGTAGCATGCGCGCTCATAGGATTGGCATCAGCGCGTGGCATACGCCATGCACATCGCAAGTCTGGCGCGCACAGCAACCGTTGATAACACTCAAGCAGTCCGTCGCCTGAGTCCAACACACAACAGAGAAAAGCGGTCCTATGGGCAGTACCCATAGGACCGCTTCATATGCCTGCCATTATCGGCATACATATTTCTTCTCATCAATTTTTCGCGCAATATCATTCAAATCCTTATCCATGGCACGGTCTTCCGTTGAACCATCACGCAACTTGGGAGCCTTGCAATCAAGCATGTATTCATGACTGAAATAAGCTGAAATCGCAATAACAATAATGGCTAATACCACCCAACCCATGACCACCTCCTCATTATGGTTTATTTGTTATGCCAAAGCCGGTGAGTGCCGTACATGCCCTGAGTTGGCTTACAGTACCGTGCTGAGCCATGTTCCTGCAGGAATCGAGCGTCGGTATCCCATGGTCGTACCATTGGTTGTGCAAGTAAAAGTCGCATCGCTTAAATGGTATGACGTCAGCATTTGCATTTGCTGGGATGAAGCCAAGAAGTATTACAGTACTGAATAATGCACCTATTAAAGTTTTAGCTTTATTCATATGCACCTCTCGTGAGAGTATTTGAATGTCCTTCCCAATGATATGCATATATAATCTAATTTTAAATAAATAATATTTATAAAACAGAACATGTGTGAATCGAAAAGCATGTAGATGGGATAAATTTTAATAAAATGTATATTTTTGAAGCTATGTAAGGGACGTCCAACGTATTGCTCTGAAACCATATCGTTCATGAATAGTTGTTTATAACGCCAATATTCAAGTATTGGCGCGCCTTGCCAGCCAATACCCTACGATAAAGAAATGCAAGCGACAACAAACCACCACAAGGGGTGACCATGGCGGACGCCGTCAACGAATGGGAGCGTCTCGCCCCCACCTACAACGAAGGCGTATTGACACTGCTGCGACGCGACCAATCCCAGATGTACATCGCATTACTACGCTACGCATTCCAACCACTCGGCGCGGAACTCTACAAAGAACGACTCATCATGCTCTTCAACGAGGGCCTACGCCAACTCACCCAAGCCAACCTCATCGACCAAGACACACGAGACAATCCCGCATCCCCACTCCACAACGGCGAAACACTACTCGTGGAACTGAGCAAAGAAGAACGCGGCCGATACCTCTGGATCGCCAGCATCCTCGACCAACACACCCAACGCTACAAATACACCATCACGCCACGCTGCCGACGCGCCATGGACGCACTCGAACAACTCGAAGACAGCACCACCATGCTCTCCGGCGCACAAACCAACAGCATCATCGACGTAGTGGAACGCGTACGACGCAAACTCACCACCGACCCAGCCGAACGCATCCAACTACTCGAAAACGACATCACCCAACGCCAACACCAAATCGACCTACTCAAAGCCGGCCTTGACACCGAAACACTCACCCCACGCCAAGTAGGCGATGAAATCGGCGTAATCCTACGCATGCTACGCGGCATCCCACGAGAACTCGCCGAACTAGCTATGACCGAACAACACAACGCCAGCGACATACGATTACGACAACAAGACCACAACCTCGACGTCGACGACATCCTCAACCTCTACCACCGCGACTACCGCATGGCATTCGAAGAATCCGAACAAGGCCAACGATTCCACGAAGCGTTCCAAATCCTATTCGACGAAGGCGGCGCCACCCAACTCGCCGACTCAATCGCCGCCATCCGCGCCAGCAACCTCGTCACAGACGACAACGCACGACTGCTCAACACCGTCAGCATGGAACTCGAACGCGTCGAATCCGGCATCCTCAACGTACAAGACAAGCGACGCCAATCCGACATCGCCGTCCAACAACTCGTCAACCAAGTCAGCAACACCGTCTACCGCACCATGTCAACGGCACTGACCACATTGTTTACAACCGCCGGCCACGTCACCGGACCAGCATCAGCATCCCCATTCATCACCCAATCCGCCGAAGGCAGCTATCTACCCGTTCCAGAACGCGCGCTCGCAACAGTTGTGAACGTTGACGTTCCTGAGCTCGGGGTTTCGGGTGACGTTGAACCATTCGACGTGGGCGACATGATCCGTAGGGGAGGCCCGCAAGTGCGACGCATCGCCACGTTGATTCTCGAGCAGCCCGTGCTGCAGGACGATGGGATGATCGATTTGGCTGCCAGTTTCAACACTCTGGGCGCCCAGGACCGTCGCGCTTGTGAAATAGTTGGCTTGCTTACGCTCGACGGCCGTCAGGAGCCTGGCACATCGCTGTGGCGGTGTGTGGGCGACGACGGCACTCCCGTGATTTGGCGCACCCCTTCTTGGATTATTTCCGCAGACCACCTCATGGCAATCGTAAAGGACATGACATGAACGACACGATCGATACCAGTTTCGACGAAAACGACACCAACCCGGAAGACATCGCCAACCCCAACGCTTTGTTCCCGGAGGACTGTTCCGTCATGAGCCTTGACGCGCGCCGTGCAGCCATCGCGCTCAAAACCGAACGCTATATCACCGGTGAACTTGTCAGCATGGTCAACGACCACTATGAAGAAGTCGTCACTTCGTTGAACAACGACCTGCTCGAACTGCATTATTCGGACACTTACGATGTCATGTATGCCACGCCCGTATCCCAACAGGAAGGGTTGCCGCGTTCCGTCAAGAAACGGTCACGCCTGAACGCCCCGATGATGCAATTGCTGTGCATAGCGCGTGACCGTGTCGCCGAATGCGAAGCGCAACGCATCATTCCCGAGGAATGGTGGATTTCGCGCAGTCTGATCAAGACGGCGTTGACCACGGGAGCCGGATACCTTGCCTCACGCATTGATGAAGCCGGTATCGACGCTGAAGTCGACAGCCTGATTCGTAGCGCCATCAACTACGGGTACTTCCAATCCTTGGAGGACGATCCCGACACGTATCTGGTCCAACGCATTGTGCCGGCCATCATGACGCTTGACCAGGTCCGGCAATGGGCGGCCCAAGCCAACCAGCCGCCCATGGATACGGCACCCGACATATCAACGGTTGCACCACGCGCCACCATGAATGATGTGATAACGGATGAGCCCACCACGCCCGGCATGGAAGTCACGGCGGTAACCACGCAATACACGATGGACGACCTCTTCGAAGAAGGACAATGATATGCGCGACGATACCACAGCGATAATCGCCAACCGATGGATGCTCCACCAACGCCAACTGGTCAATTGGGGCAGCTATGACGGCTACCATACATTCGAACCGTCATGTGATCCGACGATGCCTGTCACGCTGTTGACAGGGGCCAGTGAATCAGGCAAATCCACGCTCCTCGACGCGCAAACCTCACTGTTCTATCCCACTGGCATCCCGTTCAACAAAGCATCCAACTCAGGTCGTAGCGAACGTAGCGACTACACCTACATTCGAGGCCTCATCGCCAAAGGTGCGGACGGTAACGCCACCTATCTACGCGGTACTGGTTCCACAGGCATGCCGATGCCCGTGTGGAGCGCCATCGTAGACACCTACATCAATCACACGGACGGTTCCACAATCAGTTGCGCCAAATTCATGACCCTCGCAGCCGGAGCCGATAGCAGCAGCATCCACAAATGGTTCCTGGTCAGCGATGAACCCATCGATCCGCGTCTTATGGACCGGTATCGCAATGAACCATTCAACAAATCGCAATTGCGGGCCACCTATCCGAACGCCCAGATTTACACAACCCAACAGTCGTTTCAAGAAGTCATGTGGCGTCGACTCGGTGTCAACGAGCATGCGTGCCGCATGCTGTACCGCATGCAGTCGGCGCAAACACCCAACCAGCTTGACGACATCTTCAAACAAGGTGTGCTTGACGTTCCGCAAGCCTTGCAATACGCCAAAGACGCCGTTGAAGACTACGAACGCTACACTGAGATTTTCAACGAACTCAAGAGCAAACAACAACGGCTCAACCAAGTTCAAGCCATCCTTAGCCAATACGAGACCTACGAGGTCAGCCGTCAACGCACGCGCCAATATCTGCCGATTGATCCGCAAACATCAGAAGGTGAATCCGTCATCCTCGCATGGATCAATACGAGTTTGGCACACCATGTCCGTCAATCCATTCCGCAGTTGGTCACCGAGCGTGAGCATAACAACCGTATTCTTGCTTCGGTCCAAGAAGATGCCGCCAAAACCGAAGAACGCATCAAGGAAATCCAGGCGCAACTTGACAAACATGGTGGCACCCAGCTTCCACGACTCGAGGAACAACGACGCCACGCAGTCAGTGATGAACGGCGCGCGCGTAGCCATGTCAATGAGCTACGCCCACTGCTCGAACCATTGGACCTCACCATGCCCGACAATCAGGAAGCATGGGAAACGCTGCATGATGAAGCTTCGGATTTCTTAAATCATGAGCATGAGCGCCGTATGGAACTCGACGATGCAACAATGAACGCCACGCTGTCCGTCCGAGAAACCCAACAAGTCCGCGACCAGATCAAAGCCAAGATCACACAAACCCAACAGCAAGGCGTGCGTATCGCCGCCGACAATGAACGCGTTGCCGCACGCGACGCGCTGGCCCAAGCCGCAGGTTTGAGCGCACAAGACCTACCCTATGTGGCGGAACTCATGGATGTGCGCAAAGATGAGGAACAATGGCGTGATGCCATGAATGTCGTATATGCGCCATTAAGCCAGATCATTCTCATTGACCGTCGCCATGAACAAGGATTCGCCAAAGCTGTCAGCGAGCATCTGGATGCCCATGCGATCATGCGGCGCAATTGGCGGTTCGTGGACCTCGATCAGCATTATGACGATGCGCCCAATGAAAGCATGCTTTCAGAAAAATTGCGGTTCAACGATACCAGCCCGTTCGCCGCATGGGTACGCCATGCTGTGCAACAACCCCAATATGACGCCGTTTGTGTGGAGCATATCGATGACAGCATCACAACACGCCAAATCCAAACGGATGGACAGTTCAAGGAAGGGACCCGAGGCGCGTATGGTTCCAAGAACATTGCCGACCTGATCGGATTCGTAGACCCGGAATACTTGGCGCAACTGGACACACAGTATCGGGCAGCGCAGCTGCGTTACAACGAAGCGGAAAAAGCCAGGTCCGCAGCCAAGGAAGCATTGAAGACGTTCGAAAACCAGCATGACCTCTATCGTGACGTAACCAAGCTGACATGGAACGAGGTAGACGTGCGCTCAGCGGTGCGCACAATCAAAGACCTGGAAGAACGCATCACACGCATCACAAGTGATCCTGATATCCAGCAGCTTACCGAACAGCTTGAACGCTGCCAGCAGGACAAACGTGACATAGACCAGCGTGTGGCCGAACTGACCAACCAGAGTAACCATCAGCAACGTTTGATTGAACTTGAACAACACTGGTTGAAAAACGTGCCTGAATCGGCCGTCGGGAAGACACATGTCACACCAACGGCACAGCGTGAACTGGCCGTCCTGGATCCGCACGCCATCGAATTGATGCGCCAAACCATAGACAACCAGTTCGGAGCAGCCAACACGACTGATAGTGAACGCGCGGCAATCATCGTGGGATCAACCAAAACAGGTGACACGAAAGTCCCTGACGACGATGACATCGCGCGGTTCAGGGACATGATCCTTGGAAAAATCAGTCAGGCAGCCATGGCCAAACTCAAAGAATGTCGCACCTTAACCGATGAGCAAGCCACAGTAGTCGAACAAAGCATGTCCGCATACGTGGCGAACCATGCCGACGTGGTGGGACCATTGGAACCATCGGTCAACGATATTGAAGGATATCGCAACGAACGGCGGCAGTTACAAACCCAAATCGCGCCGACAGCGTTAGACGAACAATACCGACTCTGCCTGGGACGTATCCAAGATTCCCTGACACAAATCAACGCGGCATTGCGCAGTGACACGCGCAAAATCACAGATACGTTAGACAACATCAATACGATGTTCGAAAAGTTGCCATACGGCCCAAAAAGCGGACGCATGCGAATCCAAGTGACCATCAAACCGCCGTCACACACGTTCAAAAACGCGCTCAACGATGCAATCGACCTGATGCGCGACTGGAGTTTACAAGGAGCACATACGCGTAGCCAGGACGAAGCGACATTCCAAGAACTGCAGCCAATCATCACAATGTTGACCACACTGCTCGGCAAAGTCAGAAACCAACCAGGCGTTGAACAATACGGAGCCTTCGACCTCGACCCACGCTGCCGCACAGCATTCGCCGTGGACGTGGATAACCCCGACGGCACAAAAGAACATCTGAACACCACAGGCGGCAAATCAGGCGGCGCATTACAAGAATTGACGTCGTTCGTGTACGGCGCGGCATTGATATACCTACTCGGAGGAGACGTGGACGGCCATCCGGGATACACCACAATCTTCCTGGATGAAGCATTAATCAAAGCAGACGGCAATTACACGGTGCGCGCACTCAAAGTACTGCCCATGCTCGGATTCCAAATCATCGTCTCGGCTCCCGAAAGCAAAACATCAGAAATCATGCGTCTAGCCACCAAAGCCGTGGTAGCCGTCAAAGATCCCAAGCAGGAACGCACCACGCTACGGCGCGCAGAACGGGAAAACATGCCGTGAGCAATCAAGAGCACTGATATGACACCAGATGCGCAGTTCGCGCTTTATGAGGAAGAGGTAGTGAGGTATGGCTGACTCCGGTGACCAAAAGATGCGCTCGCAGTTCCCGGACTTGGAACGTGTACGTACGCAAGCGAACCGTGATCTGATAAGGAATTTATCTGACACAATGGTGCCTTGGCCTCGACGCATACCATTCCGTTGGCCGACACAAGCCATACTGGAATCGCACGCCAGCGCATGTTATGCACATGAGCGTAGTGTGCGAGAATATTGCACGCGCCAAGGGCTTATGCGAAGCGAAGTGACCAAGCGCATCGGCGGCCGTTCCGTAAGCTTAACTGGTGCCATTATCATCCCGGATCAGGAAGCGGCACTGCGGGTTGCTGATGTCGCAATACGGAAGCAATACGCACAGGGAATGACTCGCATACGCCAGTTGCACGATCAGCTTGCCGTCAGTGATCAGACAGCTAGGCGCGTTATACACCTCATGCGAACCGAGAGTGATATTGACTTTTTGTTGCTTATCCAAGCGACCCAATGTGTCAGTAATGTGCTGAAGGAAATGGGATACAGACTTGATTCCGGATTCCTTGATATTGGCTGTGAAGACTGCGCTTCAACTACTACTGTGCCACGATGTGCACCTCATGTGCAATGTGTCACTGATGAGCAGGGCAAAACATCACGGGTGATTCATTTGCCGTGGTCCGCTCGGGAACTGCCGCTCGCAGGATTTAGTGCGAAATGGTTAGGTTCGCAATCATCAGTTAGAAGACGAGCCTTGACTGCATTGCTTGGTTTGGATGGAATACAGTTCGTGGAACGGCCGGGGGAATTGCGATTACGATATCTTGCTAACGAGTATGAACTGTTAATCAGCAAACCGTGGACACCAGACACGGATCACCAAGTGGATATGGTGATTATTGTCGAGAACAAAGATACCTATCAGCACATGCCAAATATGCCACAGTTTGGTCGAGGTGTTGTTGTGTTTGGACAAGGACGCGTAGCGCAAAAACTGGTATCACAACTGCTACCTTGGATCACGCAAGTGCCTGTGGTGTATTGGGGTGATATGGATGCCGATGGTTTGGAAATTCTGGACGGATTACGTGGGTCTGGGGTGTGCGCCTATTCAGTGCTTATGGACGAAAATGCGTATGCGGAATATGCGGATTTCGCTACAGCGCTAGATGCGGCGAGCCGACCTATCGTATTACATGCGCCCAAGCAGACTCCATCATTGACGCCAGATGAACGTGATTTGTATGTAGCTTTATCTGAGGGAGGCTCACATTCCGAGGCGCCTCGCATAGAGCAGGAGCGTATTCCGTTAGACGTGGCTTGCCGTGCGATTGCTGCGATTATGCGCAATATGCAGAAGGAAAATGGCATGCGCCCTGATGAAGATGCAGATTGTTGTGTGGATGATCAGACGGGGGATAGGTAGCAATCTTTGACTGTTGGGAAATAACTGTTGGGTATTAACATATAGTTCCTATCCAGTATGGCAGTTTTCCATATCGATGCAACACGCCGATTTGCAATAGTTGGGGATGTTGTGTAAGTTTACTGACTGTTGCCGGAACACAACGAATCTGGTAGCGCGCATTCCTGCGTAGCTCAGTTGGCAGAGCATCCGACTGTTAATCGGACGGTCACTGGTTCAAGCCCAGTCGCAGGAGCTTGTAGAGCGAAGGCCCATCGGAAATCTGATGGGCCTTCGTTGTTTTTGCGAATGCGTGAGGAGCAACCATGAGCCTCAATCAGGAAGACCGGCGCGCGTTGGAAGAACTGTGCGCGGAAACGTTGGATGAACGCCTTGCTTATGTGCGCAAGCCATTCATGGTGCTATGGGCGGCCGTGCAAGAAGCTTCGGCTGAAGTGGAAGAGGATTATGGCCTCTCGGCCGATTTGGCACAGGTGTGGGTGGCTGAACAATTGCGACGTATCGCTGATTCGCTCGTGGACCGTTTGGCTGAGAAATCCATTGCGCACGGCATGAGCAAATCCAATGTATCCAGGGCTGCCGGAGCTGCGCCGTCGAATGCCAATCGGCGCTTCCCGCGCCTGAGGGAGGGAGCGGTGCGCGACCGCATGCTCATAGATGAGGTCCTTGACCAGTTCGAATCATGAAACTCGGGTTCATCATGCGGATGGGCATACCGGAATACATGAAGCTATGGCGCTGAGGCGACATGCAAGGCAGTTATGCACATACCCGTGCCCGGCGCCATTGTTCTCCACAATCATCGTCAGCATTTGATTCTTGATGCCTTTCTGCTGCACAGTACAAGCATGACTCAACACGAAGTGTTTGCGGATTCGTTCCACGGATTCAACGATGAAACCGTGCCATGAATCTGCTGTTGAATCGGCTGCTATGCAAGCAGCGCGCAGGGATGCGCAAGGGTGAGGGGAGAGGCCGATGGCGGGTCGATCATTATGGGGTCCAGGCATGCGCCACCATGAGTATGTCAAGTATTGCCAGCGTATGATGCGTCGGATGCAGGAACGGTGGCGTAAGCAATGGGCGGATATGCAGGGGCGCCTATATATCACCTGCTGCATAGGCATGTTGGCGCTATTGTCCATGATGGCGAGCTCGTCATGGGTGCCCTTGGCATCAGCTACACAGCAGTCAACATGTCAGGCGACGTTGCTGGCGCCTGTGGCCAATGCCCGGATCATCGCAGCGTTTGATGGTCCTGCGCAACCTTGGCTTGCCGGACATCGCGGCGTTGACATGGAAGCCAAGACTGGCGACCAGTTGCGCGCACCGCTCGATGCCGTCGTTTCTTTCGTAGGATCAGTGGCGGGAAAGTCAGTGGTGAGCCTTCGTGGGGAAGTGGGCACCTTGACTTTTGAGCCGGCGGCCACACAGTTGTCGGTGGGAGCGAGCGTGCAACAAGGCGAGGTGTTTGCACATGTGGAGGGGCATTCCGACCATTGTGATGACCATTGTGTGCACTGGGGTGTCAAGGTTGGCAATCGTCAATACCGAGACCCTGAAGCATTATTGACTGCGCAACGCATCGTGCTCAAACCATGGTAGGTATGCCTCGCGTAATGAATATACGGTGATGCAGGCACAATGCGGCTCGCATGCCATGGCATCATGAAAATCCAAGAAACCAGCGGCCGAAACCCAAGATTCCAAGAGCTCAAACAGTAGGAGTCCTACTGGTCACAGGCCTGCATCAGCCAATGAAATGTATCCGGGATCGATCAGTTCGCGTTTGAGATTGCCTGCATAGACCACAGTCACTGGCCAGCTCAATATTGAGGTGCGCATTGCCCCTTCGCCCTGTACGCTCAGGAAATTCAGTGTCGACAATGATTGATCGGCATTGAGCGTGTTGCATATGATGGCCGCCTTATCCGCGAATACATTGCGATCCTCGAATCCGGTCAACCATTGTTTGCCATTGACGATGTCTTGCATATTGCTCACATAAGCGCCGAATCCCGTCACCAAAGGCCAAGCGTCACTGGATTTCACCACGGGGCGCGATGCATGATCACCATGATCACTCTGTGGCACAGTGGGTGCTTGTTGGGCATCCGGCACTTGGGCGCGCTCCAGATCTTTCTTACCCGTGATATTGCTGACAATGCTTAGAATGTCAATCGAAGGGTTGATATCTGCCGCTGACCCCACATAATCCAATGCTCCCAGTTCAGCGACCACATTGTTGGCCACATAATCGTTCATCGCGATGACTCCGTCGATGGCTGCAAGATGGTCATCATCGCCATCGGCCTCAAGGCGTCGTTGCAATTCATGTTGTACCATGTCGGGTTTTGTGGCTTTGAACGAGACATCTTTCCAATCCTCATTTGTGGTTTGCGATGTCAGCGTGCCTGAAACGGAGCGCATGGTGCCATTGAGAAAATATGGGCGTAGTTCTTCCCACATCCCAGTGAATGCCTGCTGATTGAACAATGCAGTGGGATCCGTTGTCTCGTCGGCGTTTGTTGGATCAGTCCCTAGTGGCAGCAGTATTTCAACATATTTGGGGTTGTCTTTGGAAACGCTGTTCATGGCGAGCTTGTTGATCATTTGGCGCGCTTGCATGCGACCAATCGCGGCGGCGTCAGCAAATTGGATGTATGCGTCAGGAGTGAATTCAGGAATCATGTCACTCAACACGACCACATGCATGCCCGCATGCTTGGCCAAGGTAAGTGCGGAAGCTAGACGGCTCCAGGCGCTGGCGTCATCCGTGTCACGCTGATCCGGCAATGGCTGGCTGACCAAATCGCCATAAGCCAGCATCGTTTGATCACGATGCACAGCTGGAGCGACCATAATCGTGGTGGCATGGGATTCATTCTGTGCATCAGCGTATGGCTCATCTTGATTGTTGCCGACTTGCTGCACCACATAATCCTGAATCGTATGGCTTTGTTCTTCCAACGTTGACGACGTTGTTGACATGATATTTTTCTTGGTGAATCCCTGACTGACCAACGCGTTGGTGACTGCAGGAACAAATTGGTTCCACCGATTGAGCGGTACGGACGTGGCCAACGTAAACTCTGTGGATGGCGTGAACAATGCCACATGACCATGGTCGACAGTGACCGGGGTGGTGGACGACGCGGTGGACGATGTGGTGCCACAGGCTGCCGCTGTCATGATCAAGGCCGTGGAGAGCAACCCCGCGACTGCGTTGGTGAGACGTTTAAGCAAGGGATGGTTCAATCGACTACGCCGCCTTCTGCAAGGAATTGCGCCACGCTATCGCTTGCAAGAATCCAACGGTGTTCTGGTGGGTCACACCGTGACACCGCGCTGCATACAACAATGGCATGGCACAGTGTGGGACGATCCCACACCAATGCCATGCCATTCTACCCATGACGCATGCCTAGCAACCAATGACGTTCCTCACGTGTTGTGATGTCGCCTTGGTGTCTAGGTGGGGAAACTACTTGGTCTGCAATGCTTTGGCCAGTTCCTCATCGAGGGCGTCCATGAACCCTTCAGTATCGAGCCACTCATGATCCGGGGCAATCAGCATGGCCAAATCCTTGGTCATGCGACCGGACTCAACCGTGCTCAAAATGACCTGTTCGAGAGTTTCGGCAAAGTGGGCCACTTCAGGTGTATTGTCGAGCTTGGCGCGATGCTTCAAACCGCCAGTCCACGCATAGATGGAGGCAATCGGGTTGGTGGAGGTCTTCTCGCCTTGCTGCCAACGACGGTAATGGCGCGTGACTGTGCCGTGTGCCGCTTCCGCTTCCACCGTCTGTCCGTCCGGGGTCATCAGCACCGAGGTCATCAATCCCAGCGAGCCAAAACCTTGGGCGACGGTATCGGACTGCACATCGCCATCGTAGTTCTTGCAAGCCCACACATAGCCGCCATGCCACTTGAGCGAGCTGGCGACCATGTCGTCGATGAGACGATGCTCATAGGTCAAGCCGGCCTCTTCAAAGCGCTGGCGATATTCCGTTTCAAAGACCTCGGCGAAAATATCCTTGAATTCGCCATCGTAGGCTTTGAGAATCGTGTTCTTGGTCGACAAATACACCGGGTAGCCGCGCAACAAACCATAGTTGAAGCAAGCGCGGGCAAATCCGCGGATGGATTCATCCAGATTGTATTGGACTTGGGCCACACCGGCACCCGGATAGTCATACACTACATGCTGAATCGGCTCGGAGCCGTCGCTTGGGGTGAACGTGACAGTCAACTGCCCAGCGCCCGGCACCTTGAAATCCGTGGCTTTGTATTGATCGCCGAATGCGTGCCTGGCCACCACAATGGGCTTGGTCCAACCTGGTACCAACCGTGGAATGTTCGAGATGACGATAGGCTCGCGGAAGATTGTGCCGCCAAGAATGTTGCGGATTGTGCCGTTGGGCGACTTCCACATTTTCTTGAGACCGAACTCTTCCACACGTGCTTCGTCAGGGGTGATGGTGGCGCATTTGACGCCAACATGTTCGCGTTTGATGGCTTCCGCCGCGTCGATGGTCACCTGATCATCCGTGGCATCGCGATTCTCGATACCCAGATCGTAGTATTCGAGATCGATGTCCAGATAAGGCAGGATCAGGCGGTCCTTGATATCTTTCCAGATGACTCGCGTCATCTCGTCACCGTCGAGTTCGACGACTTTGCCTTCAACCTTGATCTTGGCCATGTTCTTTAGGACTCCCTTAATTCGGTTCATTACCGTCACCACTCTTCATAGCGGCCGTGTGTTACCTGGCGAGCAAGATGTCCACCATGTGTCGTGTCAATGAGACCCATTAGCCTGTGAGTCATGGCTCAGGAAATTGAAATCGGTCTTGGCAAGAAGGGCCGTATGGCCTACGGTCTTGATGACATCTCCATTGTTCCGTCACGACGCACACGTGACCCCCACGATGTGAACACCACATGGCAGGTGGACGCATACGAATTCGATGTGCCGATTATCGGCGCCCCCATGGATTCTGCGATTTCGCCACAAACAGCCATTGAACTTGGGCGATTGGGCACCGTTGGCGTGCTCGATCTCGAGGGTCTGTGGACACGTTATGACGACCCGGAACCCATGTTGCAGCGTATTGCCGAATTGCCTGATGACAAGGTGACAGCGTATCTGCAAGAGATTTATCAAGAGCCCATCAAAGCGTCACTGATCAAACAGCGTTTGACGCAAATTCGTGAAGCCGGTGTGGTTGTGGCGGGTGCCTTGTCTCCGCAAACCACGCAGGAATTCCTGCCGGCCGTGCTTGAAGCGGGCGTGGACCTGTTCGTGATTCGTGGCACTGTGGTGTCTGCTGAGCATGTGTCCACCGACCATGAGCCGCTGAATTTGAAGCAGCTGATTTATGAACTCGATGTGCCGGTCATCGTTGGCGGCGCTTCGGACTATACGTCGGCATTGCATCTGATGCGTGCGGGAGCCGCCGGTGTGCTCGTCGGATTCGGCGGTGGTGCAACCAGCGCCAATTCGTTGACGGTTGGCATTGACGTACCCATGGCCACAGCCATCAGTGATGTGGCTGAAGCGCGCCGTGATTACATGGATGAATCGGGTGGCCGCTATGTGCAGGTCATCGCTGACGGCGGTACCGGGTACACCGGTAATTTCGTCAAGGCGCTGGCCATGGGTGCCGATGCGGTCATGCTTGGTGTCGCGTTGGCTCGTGCCACGCAGGCTCCAGGCCGCGGCACGCATTGGGGTGCTGAAGCCCGCCACGATTCATTGCCTCGCGGCGTGCGGACTACTCCTGGCACTGTTGGCACACTGGAGCAAATTCTTCATGGTCCAAGCCACCGTGCCGATGGCACGTTGAATTTCTGCGGCGCCCTGCGCCGTGCCATGGCATCGACAGGATATGTGGATTTGAAGAACTTCCAGAAATGCAATGTGGTTGTCACGCCGACCGGGCGTTGATCTATCGATCCTGAATACGCTGCGTAATAGTCGCATGCCAGCAAGGTCCCACGTCAATCGTTGGTGCCCATGCGGCAGCAGCTGCTAGGCAGCATCGTGATGTTGCGCGATGGCATTGCAATAACGGATAACACCCGTTTCAGTGCCATCGCGTTTTTTTCATTGGTGGTGCGCTACCGCACGCAACGGTAGCGCACAGCAGTGCCGTATCGAGTCAAGAGCATGGCAGAGCTATATGCTGCATCGTCAGCAATATCAATATTCCAACCTACCAAAGCAGGACTGCGTGAAAACTCAGCCCATATCGGCGACCGTGCATACCCAGCGACTGCCGGTGTTGCGGAACGCAAACGTGCACCAGCATGTCTTGTTGCCGATGCCGAGCAGCACGGAAGCGCTGAACTGGCGTTCGTCAGTGAACATGCCGTTGATCAACAGCGGAATGGGTGGGTAGGCTTGAGCGAATACGCCGTCATATGAGGTTTGCGGCAGCACATACTCGGTGATCAAATACCCATACGTTTCCAACCGATCCAAGCATTCCTCAGTCATCGCCAGTTCGAGGCAGTCAAACGGCTGGTGGCCACGCAGCACCTCAGCACACAGGCACGTGATCCTACTGGTCAACTGGGCCATGGCCTGAGCTTGGCCTTCCGTGAGATTCGGCATTACTGCAGTGATATGGAACTTCGTTCCTTGGCCGTCATTGCGCAACGTAAGCACACCATCAAACACCGGCAGTCGAGACGGACGACAGCAGTGACGCATATCCTCTGGATCGGCAATGGTATCAAGCATGTGTTCAACCCCCTTCGGCTATACACAATCGTTACTCACATCGTTACCCACGGCCCCCCGACCGTGGCACTGCCACAATATGCAGAAGAACGCCTATATGCAAGCGTCACCGGTGGGCATTTTGTGAAAATTCGGGCGTGTCGTCTAAAAAACCGCTCAAAACACACTCAAAATCCACTCGAACACACGCACAACACGCATCGCACGAACCATGTGAGCCACGCAAATCTGCGAACCACTCACCACAACGTTCTTCCTCGCCCATTTGGCCGGTGACACGGCAACCATCCCGGCAACTGTTCTCAAGGGGAACATGCTGATGGGGCAAGCGCGTGGTCGGCGCTATACTCGTTGGCATGTTGCGTCAATATGGTTTGGAAGATATGGTCTCAACGACCGAGCAGGATACGATCTATTCGTTATTGGCCAAGCGCTCTGCCGCTGACCCCGGCGACCTGATTGCTCAACGATTGGTCAGCGACACCGATCGCCGTTGGCTTGATGTGACGGCGGGGGAGATGCTGGCCGAAGTGCGCAGCGTCGCCAAAGGACTCATGTCTTTGGGGGTTCGCCAGGGATCAATGGTGGTGCTCTACGCCGAAACCTCATACGATTGGGGAGTCATCGATTTCGCCTGTGCGGCGATTGGTGCCGTCAGCGTGCCCATTTACGAGACTGATTCCGAGACGCAAGCCGCATCGATTGCCGACGAAGTCAAACCTGTGGTGGCATTTGGTGGCGATGAAGCGCACACGCTGGTTCTAGAACGCATTGCGGCAGACCGTGAGGGTTTTGATTATGTGTTCAATTTTGCCCATGGGGCGTTGGATGCAATGATCAACTTTGGCGAAAACATTGATGATGATGCTCTCGACGAGGCCATTGGACGTGTTCGCGCCGATGATTTGTTGACTATCGTCTACACGTCCGGCTCAACCGGAAAGCCGAAGGGTGCGATGCTCTCGCACCGCAATTTCATGCATATTGTGCTCAACGCCTACGAAGTATTGCCCGATATGCTTTACAAGCCTAACCGTTTGCTGTTGTTCTTGCCGTTGGCGCATTGTTTCGCCCGATATATTCAATATGTGTGCATCGGCGGCCATGGTGTGGCCGGATATGTGGGCAACGCCAAACATTTGCTTGCCGACATGCGTTCGTTCAAGCCCACGTATTTGCTTGGTGTACCGCGTGTGTTTGAAAAGGTCTATAACGCTGCATCCCAGAAGGCCGGTGTTGGCGTCCAGGGACGCGTTTTTGCGAATGCATTCAATCATTTTGTGCAATGGTCAACGATGATGAACAATCATGAGCACCCCACACGTGCGCAAAAAATGAAACATGCGTTTTATATGGGTACCGTGGGCAAGTCCATCCGTTCGGCATTGGGTCCGAACCTGCATTATCTTGCGTGCGGTGGCGCGCCAATCAACCCTGATCTGGTCCACTTCTTCAACGGCATGGACGATTTGATGTTCATTCAGGGGTATGGCATGACCGAAACCGCCGCTCCGATGATTGTGAATTGGCAAGAAGCCAACCGTGCCGGTTCCGTAGGCCGTCCGGGTCCAGGCATGGCTGTGTCGACAGCTGATGATGGCGAGATTTTGGTCAAGGGACCGAACGTGTTCCTTGGCTACTACAAGAATCCCCAGTTGACTGATGAAGTGCTCGAGCCTTCCGGTTGGCTGCATACTGGTGATTTGGGCACGATTGATGATGAAGGATTCCTCTATATCACGGGACGCAAGAAAGATTTGATCATCACGGCGGGTGGCAAGAACGTGACGCCCGCGCCAATGGAGAGCACGATTCGCAATTGTCCGATCGTGTCCCAGGCTGTGGTTGTGGGAGACAACAAGCCATTCATTGCGGCACTTGTGACGTTGGATTTTGAAACGGTGCGTGGTTGGCTTGCCGACCGCGGCCTTGACGCCGATATGGCCAAGGGAGACATTGCCAACTCTGATGCCGTGCGCGCGTTTGTCCAGCAGTATGTTGACAAAGCCAACAGTGAGGTGTCGCGAGCCGAATCGGTGCGCAAGTTTGTGATTCTCTCCGATGATTTCAATCAGGAAGATGGCACGCTGACAGCCAGTATGAAAGTGGTGCGCGCCAAAGTGCTCAGCAAGTATGCGTCGGTCATTGAAGGTCAGCTCTACGCGCCCGTGCCATCGAATTTGCATGTGCCGATGAGCGTGCAAATTCTTGAGCGCACGAATGAAACGATGCGCAATGCTGCCGAATCAGTGTCGAACGCCGCGAATTCAGCCAAAGACCGAGTGCAAGGCATGCTCAAGAGCAATGCAGATGGTACAGATACTGCTAACACTGCGGATGTGACGCAGGATGCAGACACCGCGCAGCCCATGCAGGATCCGGTGGCCCAGGCCGCCGTGGACGCGGCTTCAGACGTTGCCGTCGACGTGGCCGAACAGGAGGGCTCGACGCGGGACTCGGCTGGTTCATCGACGCTCGCCAATCACAGCTGAATTCGGTTGGGGTCGGTGCGCTCAACGTCCAGCACCGACCCTACAAATGGGTAACAGAGTAACCGCATGCACGATTGATCAGCATGCCAACCATTGTTTGATGAACAGGAGCCCCCATTGGCCATCCGCCCCATTCGTGTCGTCCCCGATCCCGTGTTGCGTACGCAGTGCGACCCGATTAAGGAAATCACTCCAGCCATCCGCCATCTTGTGCAAGATCTGCTTGACACGGTCGACGATCCGGGTCGTGCCGGCTTGTCGGCCAATCAGATTGGTGTGCCGCTGCGTGCGTTCTCCTACAATATCGACGGCAAAATCGGCTACATTCTCAATCCTGTGCTTGAAGAGACGCGTGGGGAGCAGTATGGCGATGAAGGCTGCCTTTCCGTGCCGGGACTGTGGTATAAGACGCGCCGTGCTGACTACGCCCGTTGCCGCGGCATTGATTTGGATGGCAATGAGGTGGTGTTGGAAGGCGACGGTATTATGGGCCGCATGATTCAGCATGAAACCGACCATCTGGACGGTCATGTGTATCTGGACCGCCTGGAGAAAGAGGAACGTCGCGCAGCCCTCAAGTATATGCGCGAACATCAGCAGTGACCGGGTGTGCAGTTCGGGAATGATATTCATTATTCCCGCCCACCACGCATAGGTATCAAACCGTTGGCGTTCTGCACGATTCGTAGATGATCTGATACTGTTCATGCCCTATCGTCATATGACGACAGGGCATGCTATATTGTGCGCTTGTGTGTCAACCCGGATGAATCCGCAGTCGCAGGCGGAGGAAGCCACCCAATATTGTCTACAGACACACACCCATTTCGCGTCATGTCCGCGACGGCCTGTGTCGGTCGGCCAAGGGCTGGCCCGTTTCAATGACGGGTTTGTTCCAAGCTGCACGCAGGTACGCATGGCCAGGCAAGAACCGACAAGAAAGGTAGTCACCCCATGGCTCAAATCACTATGAGCGAGATGCTGAACGCTGGTCTGCAGTTCGGTCATCAGACCCGCCGTTGGAACCCGAAGATGAAGCAGTACATCATCACTTCGCGCAACGGCATTCACATCATCGATCTGTTCAAGTCCCTGGACATGATTGATGTTGCTTATGACTTCATCAAGACGACTGTCGCCCACAATGGCACTGTGCTGTTCGTTGGCACCAAGAAGCAGGCCAAGGACGCCATCGCTTCGCAGGCCACTCGCGTGAACATGCCATACGTGTCCGAGCGTTGGCTCGGTGGCATGCTGACCAACTTCCAGACCGTCTCCAAGCGCGTGAACCGCCTCAAGGAACTTGAGGAAATGGACTTCACCGATGTGCATGGCTCCGGTCTGACGAAGAAGGAACTGCTGCTGCTCGAGCGCGAAAAGGACAAGCTGGAGCGTCAGCTCGGCGGTATCCGCAACATGACCCGTACTCCTTCGGCCATGTTCGTCGTGGACATCAACAAGGAAGCCCTGGCTGTTGAGGAAGCTCACAAGCTGGGTATCCCGGTTGTTGCCATCGTCGACACGAACACCGATCCGGAGACTGTTGAGTATCCGATTCCGGCCAACGATGACGCAATCCGCGGCATCGAGCTGCTGACCCGTCTCATGGCTGATGCCGTGGCTGAGGGCCTGCTTGAGCGTTCGGGCAAGGGCACCAAGGCTGAAGGCGATGCCGCTGAAGAGCAGCCGATGGCTGCTTGGGAGAAGGACCTGCTCAAGGAGAACGCCCACACCGTGTCGGAAACGGTGACCGAGGATCTCGAGAAGCAGGGCCCGAAGGATGCGAAGTACCCGCACGAGAGCCTGGATGCCAAGTCCGAGGAAGCTCGCGCCGCCGGTGCTGACGCCGCTCAGCAGGCTGCTGCCGACGTGGCCGCCGACAATGCCGACGAGACGCCAGTGCTCAAGGCTGAAGAGGCCGCTTCGATCGCTGATCACGACGCTGACCAGAACTGAGCCACCGAACCCCGATTCAATCGGATTATCCGACCGGACTGCATGACGGGAAAACCGCATGACGGGAATACCAACCAGTGCAGTCCGGTTGGAATCGGTGCCAGCAATGGATGACTGAATCCAACATTATTCATTTTTTATTGAGGAGCATTACATGGCTATTACCGCAGCTCTGATCAAGCAGGTGCGCGAAGAGACCGGCGCCGGCATGATGGATGTCAAGAAGGCTTTGGAAGAAGCTGAAGGCGACGTCGCACGCGCCAAGGAAATCATCCGTGCCAAGGGCATCCAGGCCGCAGGCAAGCGCGAAGGCCGCAAGGCCCAGGAAGGCGTTATCGCTTCCACCGTTATCGGTGAGGATGGCGAGCAGTTCGGCTACGCCCTCGAAGTGAACTCCGAGACCGACTTCGTGGCCAAGACCCCGAAGTTCGTGGACTTTGCCGATAAGGTGCTGGCTGATGGCATTGAAGCTGAAGCCGCCACGGTCGACGAGGTGCTCGAAGCCCCCGCAGGTGACAACGAAACCGTGAAGACGGCTGTTGAAGAGGCCGCTGCTCTCTTTGGCGAGCACGTCAAGCTCGGCCAGTTCGCCCGCATCCAGGGTCCGCACGTCGAGATCTACGCACACAAGAAGTCCGCTGAAATGCCGCCAAGCATCGTGGCCATGATCGCCACCGATGAGAAGGGCGCTGACGTTGCCCATGAGGCAGCTCTGCAGATTTCCGCCATGGGCGCCCGTTGGCTGACCCGCGAGGATGTCCCGGCTGATGTCGTGGAATCCGAGCGTCGTGTCGCCACGGAGAAGTCCCTGGCTGAAGGCAAGCCGGAGCAGATTGTCCCCAAGATTGTTGAAGGCCGCCTCAACGCCTTCTATAAGGAGAACGTGCTGCTCGAGCAGGCTTACGTCAAGGATCCGTCGAAGACGGTTGGCGACCTGTTCCGCGAGGTGGATGGCCATGCTCTGGCTTTCGTGCGCCTCGAGGTCGGCAAGGCTGAAGAGGCCGCTTCCGACGAGTGATGCTGACGCGTCACCCCAGTGGTGATGCAACCCATTGCAACAGAGCCGTGGTTTCCTAGCGGGAACCACGGCTCTGCCTTTTCCATAGTTGCTTACCTGTCTGCGATGCCCACTACTCTAGAGCTCGATTAACGACAAATCCCAAGATTTGTGACCAGAAAGGTATTGCATGGCAGAGAATGCAATCAGCAAACCACGTCGCGTACTACTCAAGCTTTCGGGGGAAGCGTTCGGCGGCGGACGTGTGGGCATCGACACGAATGTGGTCCGTCGGATTGCCGAAGAAATTGTTCCTGCAGTGCAGCAGGGCGTACAAGTCGCCATTGTGACCGGTGGTGGCAATTTCTTCCGTGGAGCCGAACTGCAACAGGCCGGTATCGACCGTTCGCGTGGCGACTACATGGGCATGTTGGGGACTGTGATGAATTGCTTGGCGTTGCAGGATTTCCTCGAGCAGGAAGGCCAAGCCACGCGTGTGCAGACTGCAATCACGATGGGGCAAGTTGCCGAACCATACATTCCGTTGAAAGCCATCCGCCATCTGGAAAAGGGCCGTGTGGTCATTTTCGGCGCTGGCGCCGGCATGCCATACTTCTCCACCGATACCGTGTCGATCCAACGCTCGTTGGAAATCCATTGTGACGAAGTGTTGATGGGCAAGAATGGCGTGGACGGTGTCTATACGGCTGACCCGCGCAAGGAAGCTGACGCTCAGCGTTTCGCCACATTGAGCTACAAGCGCGCGCTCGTTGACAATCTCGCGGTCATGGATGCCTCCGCCATGGCGATGGCCCGCGACAACGACCAGACGATTCGCGTGTTCGGCTTGGAAACCGCCGGCAATGTGACCAAAGCGTTGCTCGGCCAAGGCATCGGTACACTGGTATCCAACGGGGATTCAACGCTCGCCTGAATATCAACTGATTCGAGTGGACTTCCACATGGCACAGCTGGAAGTTAACTCCTGACGGTTCATGCGACAACACGCGTTGCGGATTTCGCGACGCCCAACACCCATCGTTACAATCGTGCCAATAGTAATCCATCGAAGGAGCAAACATGGCAACTCTCGTAGACCAAGCCAAGGATCAGATGGCCAAGACTGTCGAATCCACGAAGGAAAACTTCTCAGGAATTCGTACAGGCCGCGCCAACCCGGCACTGCTCAACGGCATTGTCGTTGACTATTATGGGGCTCCCACGCCGCTGAAGGCTGTGGCGACAATCGGTGTGCCCGAACCGCGCACGCTGTCGATTACCCCGTTTGATGCTTCCCAGACCAACGCTGTGGAGAAGGCGCTGCGTGATTCCGATCTGGGTGCATCCCCGCGTCGCGATGGCAACGTCATCCGCTTGACGATGCCGGAACTGACTGGGGAACGCCGTAAGGAATATGTTAAGCTCGCCAAGACCAAGGCCGAAGACGGCAAGGTTGCTGTGCGCAACATTCGCCGCAAGGCCAAGGAAGCCATTGACAAGGCTGTCAAGGATGGCGAAATGGGCGAGGATGAAGGCGATCGTTTGCTCAAGGAACTCGATAAGCTGACCAAACAGGTCACCGATGAACTTGACACGTTGCTTGAAGCCAAGCAGAAGGAAATCATGGAGGTCTGAGACCTTCAAATATCGGTGAAGGCTCCGGTTCGTTACGCCGGAGCCTTCACCATGCTGGTGTAACGATTGGCTCCACACCCCCATGGTGCCTGTCGATTGAACACAAAGGAATACTGCGATGACACAATCTCATGATCCTCATGCCACCGAAGCTGAGCAACGGCTCGATGCCATCAACAAAAAGACAGGCCGTAACATGCCGCAAGCCATTGTAACGGCCGTATTGCTCGTCGCGGTCATCCTTGCCTGTCTGCTCATCAACGTGCAGCTGTTCGCCGTACTTGTTGATATTTTCATGGTGCTGGCATTGTGGGAACTGCGTGTCGATTTTGCCGTGGCCGGGTTCCGCATCCCGTTTGTTACGTTGGCGCTGTGCTCGATTGCCACATTGGCTTCCGTATTTTATGCGCAAGACCATGTGGTCACGATGGGCCTGTGCGTCATCGCGTCGCTGGTTGTGGTGGCCGTCATGGCCACGCTCAATCTGACGCTGACAGGCCGCACCGACACTGCGGTGCGCGGCAAGGTGCTGGCCGACGGCAGCATGGCTGTTGACATGCCGCAACGTAGTGCGATTGACAATGTGGCGGTGTCCATGTTCACCGTGCTCTATATTCCGTTGCTCGCTTCGTGCATCATCATGCCGTTGACGTTCAACGGCCATCCCGTATCCCATGCGATTCTGATCGTGTTCATGCCTGCATTGAGCGATACAGGTGGCCTGTTTGCCGGCGCTTGGCTCGGCAAACACAAGCTCAGTCCGCGTATCTCCCCGAAAAAGAGTTGGGAAGGTTTGGCCGGTTCAATTCTGTTCGCGATGGCCGGTTCCTATGCCGTGTTCGCCTGCACCTATGATGCCGCTATCTGGGCCACACGCTGGTGGGTGCCGATTATCGCCGGCTTCATTATCGGTATCGCAGGCACGTTCGGTGATTTGTGCGCGTCCATGCTCAAACGTGATTTGGGCATCAAAGATATGGGCCACTTGCTCAAGGGCCATGGCGGCGTTCTTGACCGCGTCGACTCGATCCTGCTGGCAGCGCCGTTCATCTGCCTGCTGTTGTGGGCCACCGGCCTGTGACAGTGGCTCGCCGTGTCGTTGACTTACTGATTTTTTGATTTCCGCATCCCGTTTCCCTAGGAAGAGCACCAACCATGAGCACAACCTCGGCTTTTCGATCCACAAGCTCCGCAAGCACAGCCCATGATGCATCCGCTGACGCTCCTGAAACCGGTATCACACCAGGAGGCACTAGTGGGCCGTTTCGCGATGTGCTCGCCAAGGACCATGCACGCCGTGGCAAGCCGCCGCTGCATTTTGCCGATTTGACCAATGAGGAGCGTATTGCCAAGGCCAAAGAGTTGGGACTGCCGAAGTTCCGTGTCAACCAGCTGGCCAAACATTATTATGACCATTTCGATGTCAATGCGGCTGACTTCACTGATTTTCCTGCGGCTCATCGTGGGCAAGCCGCACAAACGTTCTTCCCACAATTGATCACCGAGGTCATGCGCCAAGTCGCCGATGACGGACAGACCATTAAAACGCTATGGGATTTGTTTGACGGATCGCGTATCGAATCGGTGCTCATGCGCTACCCGAATCGTGCCACACTCTGCATTTCCAGCCAAGTGGGATGTGGCATGGGGTGCCCGTTCTGCGCCACAGGACAACTGGGATTGACACGCAACATGTCTACAGGCGAGATTCTCGAACAGGTACGCGTAGCGGCACGCATGATGCGCGAAGGTGAAGTAGCTGGAGGACCAGGACGCTTAAGCAATATCGTCTTCATGGGCATGGGTGAGCCTATGGGCAATTACAAATCCGTAATGTCCGCAGTGCGCCAGATCAGCGCGATGCCACCTGATGGGTTTGGCATTTCCGCACGCAACATCACCGTCTCCACAGTCGGTGTGGTGCCAGGCATCCGCAAACTGGCCCAAGAGGGTCTTCCGGTGCGACTGGCAGTATCTTTGCATGCGCCTAGCGATGAGCTGCGCGACAAACTCGTACCGATGAACAAGCGCTTCAATACCAAGCAGGTGTTGGATGCGGCTCATGATTATTACTTGGCATCCAATCGCCGTGTCAGCATTGAGTACGCGCTGATGCGTGGTATTAATGACCAAGCTGAGCATGCGCGACTGTTGGCTAAACGACTCAACCATTACGGTGACAATTGGGCGCATGTGAATCCCATTCCGCTCAACCCGATCGAAGGGTCCAAATGGACCGCCTCCAAACCTGAGGATGAACAGCAGTTCCTCGACATTCTGCATCGTGCGGGCATCACGGCTACGATGCGCGACACGCGTGGCCAAGACATTGACGGTGCCTGCGGCCAGCTTGCCGCCAAAGTCAAGAATCAACAGTCCTGACATAAGTACACCTCTACACATATACAGGCCCGGAGGAGTGGAACAATGCCGACTGGCATTTCCAATTCCTCCGGGCCTGTGCTATTGATGGGTTATTGCCGCTTGACAATATTGATGACCAGGCTGGCAATACCGCATAGTATGCCTCCAATAGGCCAGCAAATCCAGAACATGCTGGAATCGTTTGGCGAGATAATGCCAAACAGCCATAGCAGTCCAAAGCAGGTGGCAATCAGCATGATAATGCCGCACACCGCACCCGTGAGACTGTCTTGATCTGTGTTATGCCCATGCTGCCCTTGTTCATCCTCTTCCGCATGATTGTTGTATGCATCCACGTTGATGCGTGCATACATGATGCCGGCATACACAATGCTCGTCACGCCGATGCCAATCAGGATCAACATGATGGCAGCGGGCCAACCATCATCAACATGCAATGCTTCGTCGGCAAACACCATAACCACCACACCCATGAATATCGCTGCAATACCACTGATCACTCCTATGGCAAGAAGATTGGCCGCATGGTTGTGGTCCTGCTCGGTGTAAAAATCCTCAATATACGGGTGACGTTTCATGAATTGGTCATGACTCAGTCCCGCTGGAATCAGCAATGCCAAACCGATGAGCACTCCAATGGCCAACACAATGAACAACAGCGCGTCATTGGCTGGTGAACTGCCCAACACGGAGTTTGCCGGATCGAAGAATTGTGCCAGACCTACACCCAGGATGATGGCCCCCACGCCCAGTGAGATTTTGGCGGCGAATTGCCGCATATGGCTGTCGTACCCAGTCATATCCTGCGCCACATTCGGCATGACGGGTTGGCTAGGCAATGAGGCAGCCATGGATACTGGACCATTGTAGCCATCGTGACCGTCGTGCATGAGAACCGTGTCTTGCGATGTTGGTCGTACTGCAGGGGGTGCGGGCTGGGTGACATCACCCAATACCAAGTCATCGAGGCTGACGGTAAACAAATCGCAAATGATTAGCAGCTTATCCATCTCGGGATACGCTTTGCCGCTTTCCCATTTGCTGATGGCTTGCCGAGATACGCCAACAAGCATCGCCAACTGCTCTTGGGTCATATGGCGGTTAGCGCGCAATGACACCAGATTGTCACTGAAAGTCATGATTTCCTCTCCACTCTCGCCGTTCACATCCTGGTGATGCGGCGGCATAGCGACCACTGTGCCAGCACAACGTGAAGCTTGTCTACCAACTTTGGGTTGCTTGAGATAATGCAACCGCAACGTGCGCGCAACCTGTGGTTGCATCTGCGGTATTCCAACGGTTTGAGCCGACAGAACAGTTGAGCATTGATGTCAGATGATGCCCCATGACTTATGTGCGCAGCGCGATGAAACGTTTGTACTGTGAGCAGTTGTGAACTGTTGGTACCATGAGCCGGTAGTCTGAACTGCAATACTATGAGGCAACCATATCAACGACTGGAGTAAGCATGTCATTGGCCATACGAGTCATTCCCTGTCTGGATGTCGATGCGGGACGCGTGGTGAAGGGCGTGCATTTTGAAAACCTCAAGGACGCCGGAGATCCTGTAGAACTTGCCGCCGAGTACTATCGGCAAGGCGCCGATGAGCTCACCTTCCTTGACGTGACGGCATCAAGCTCACATCGCCAGACAATGATTGATGTGGTCACGCGTACCGCCGAGCAGATTTTCATCCCGTTGACCGTGGGTGGTGGCGTTCGTAGTCCGGAAGACGTGGATTCCTTGTTGCGTTGCGGTGCCGACAAAGTTGGTGTCAACACAGCGGCCATCAACGATCCAACATTGATTTCACGTGTCGCCGAACGGTTTGGCAACCAGGTGCTCGTGCTTTCGGTGGATGCCCGCCGTGAGCAAGGGGAACGGCACACGCAATCAGGTTTTGAAGTCACCACGATGGGTGGCCGCAAATCCACCGGCATTGATGCCATTTGGTGGGTCAAGCGAGCCCAAGAATTGGGTGCCGGCGAGATTCTGCTCAACTCGATGGACGCTGATGGCACACAAGAAGGTTTCGATTTGGAAATGATTCGTGAAGTGCGTCGTGAAGTCAGCATTCCGATCATCGCTTCAGGCGGTGCGGGCAAAGCCGCCGACTTCCCGCCAGCCATCGCTGCCGGCGCCGATGCGGTGCTGGCCGCATCAATTTTCCATTACGGCAAAGTCACCATCGGTGAAGTCAAGCAAGCCATCAAGGACGCCGGATACGAAGTGCGTTGATTGGTGAGATGCGCAAAGCCAAGCGTGCCACCTGTATTCATGGCTTCATCAATAAAAGAAACGGTATATCACTCATGACATCATTCGATAACACCATCACATTGGATCCGCAGATTGCCAGCCGGCTCAAACGTGACCAGGCCGGTCTGGTCGCCGCTGTGGTGCAGCAATGGGACACGCAAGAAGTGCTGATGGTCGGCTATATGGACGATGAGGCGTTGCGTCGTACGTTGACCACAGGCCGCGTGACCTTCTGGTCACGTTCACGCCAGGAATACTGGCGCAAAGGCGACACTTCGGGCCATGTGCAATTTGTCAAGTCGGTGGCGCTCGACTGCGACGGTGACGCACTGCTCGTTCAGGTCGACCAGGTCGGGGCGGCTTGCCACACGGGTAAGCATTCGTGCTTCGACGAAGGCGGTCAGCTGCCTGTGGTGGTTGGTGAACGCCCTCAAGAATAAGCAAAACCCAGGAGCAACAATCTGGGTGCAACAGTATGCATGACAACAATGATGAATGAAGACGGGTGAATAAGAATGACACAGGCGACGGATGGCATGTCCAAGCAGCAGCTCACGCACAATCACGACACGTCATGGTGTGATGTGACCGGTTTGATGTGGGGACAGACGTGGCCCAGCCGTGACCAGTTCCATGAGCTCGCGGCCCAAGGCTACCGCATCATCCCCGTGGTTCGTCGACTGCTGGCTGATTCGTTGACACCCGTAGGATTCTACGAGCGTCTTGCCGCCGGCCGGCCCGGTACATTCATCTTGGAATCGGCCGAATATGGCGGCACATGGAGCCGCTACAGCTTCATCGGTGTCGATTCCATGGCCCAGTTGCGTTCGAACAACGGCCAGGCGGATTGGCTTGGCACGGTTCCGCAAGGAATCCCACAATCGGGTGATGTGATTGACGTAGTGCGCGCGGTGCTCAACGAGCTTAAAGCGCCCGACATCAAGGGACTGCCGAATTTGACCGGCGGCTTGGTCGGTTCCGTGGGATGGGATGCGATTCGCCATTGGGAACCCACGTTGTCCGGTTCAGCTCCCGATGAGACCCAGCAAGGGGAGCTGACCTTGGCGCTGGCGACCGATATGGCTGTGGTGGATCATGTGGATGGTTCCGTATGGTTGATTGCCAATGCTGTGAATGTCGACAATCAGGACACGCGTGAGGATGAAGCGTTCCATCATGCGCTCGATCGGTTGGACGCGATGCAGCGGCAAGTAGCCACCGTTGTGCCGGGGGAGGCCAAGGTCAGTGTGCTCGACCCGCAAGCTGCGCAACCTGAACTTCGGTTCCGTACGGCGCGAGCTGACTTTGAGGAGGCCGTTGAACAGGTCCGTCAGCATATCATTGACGGCGACGCGTTCCAGATTGTGCTGTCCCAGCGTCTTGACATTGATTCGCCAGCCCAGCCGTTTGATGTCTACCGTGTGCTGCGCACGCTCAATCCCAGTCCGTACATGTATTTCATGACGTTGACTGACGTGCAGGGGCGTGATTTCAACGTGATCGGGTCAAGTCCGGAAACGTTGATCCGCGTGGATGATGGACATGCCATGACGTTCCCGATTGCAGGCTCGCGTCCGCGCGGCGCGACTGTGGAAGAAGACGAAGCTTTGGCGTCCGAATTGCTTGCAGATCCCAAGGAAACGAGCGAGCATGTCATGCTTGTCGATTTGTCGCGCAACGACTTAAGCCGCGTGTGCTTGCCGGAAACGGTGGAAGTGGTGCGGTTCATGGACATCAAGCGGTTCAGCCATATCATGCATATCTGCTCCACGGTGACGGGCACGATTGACCCTGATTTGAGCACGCTTGACGTGTTCACGTCCGCGTTCCCCGCTGGCACGCTTTCCGGTGCGCCTAAACCGCGTGCCATTGAGATCATTGATGAGCTTGAACCTGCGGACCGTGGCATTTACGGCGGTACGGTCGGCTATTTCGATTTCTCAGGCAACATGGATATGGCCATTGCGATTCGTACGGCGTTCATTCGCGACCATGAAGCCAGTGTGCAGTCAGGCGCCGGTCTCGTATTGGATTCCGTGCCGGCTACGGAATGGATGGAGTCACGCAACAAGGCCGCGGCAAGCGTCGAGGCCATCAAGATCGCCGCGCAACTGCGCAATCTGTGACCTAGTGACGCGGTATACGTAAGCCGGGCTTTGGATTGATTTATCCAAAGTCCGGCCCACGTATATGTATGGTTGGTGTTAAGCGATCAGCTCGTCAGGATGCTTGGCTTGTGCATCCTCGTCGGATTAGTTCTGGCGGTCCGCTTCAGCTTGCGCTTTCTGCTCGCGTGCAGTGCGTTCCTTCTCCAGCTTGCGCTGTACGGCCTCTCGCGCTTCCTGCAGATGCTCCGCTGTCTGTTCGCGCAGCTCTTGCGCCTGGTCTTGCAAGTCATGCCGTTTTTCGTCGGCATGTGCCGCTTTGTTGAGTTCCATGTTGGTTTTCATTTCTTCGACTTTGGCGCCGACCGTGTTCTTCAGTGCTTCGAATGTGCTGCTCAAACCCATGTTGGGTCCTTTCTTTTGGGAAGATCCGTTGTCCTGCTCAGTTTGTGCTGGTGCGTTTTTCCTTGTACTTGTATTATTCATGACCCACATGGCCGTAGCCTGCGCATCGAGCGGGCGCGTTCCTGCCTATTGCCTGACCATACCCAGTGAGCGCAAGCGATACACGTTGATTTGTTGGGAATCTGTGCCAAATTGCGGTCATACCAACCAATTCCTCGGGGGTTGTTGTAGTCTGTCGGGTACTGTCCAGCGTTACCGGCATCACAATCGTATGATCTGGTGCCCTGAAGCGTTGTGACTGCAATCAGCTCCACCAACGGCGCGCAATTTATGAAGAATGCCCGCGCGGAAGAGCTGTCTGACGACCCTGGCGAAGGAGGAGCATTGTCTGTCTTGGATGATCTCGTTGCGGGTGCACTGGAAGACCAGCAAGCTCGTGAACAACAGACATCATTGGCGCAACTTCAGGAAATGGCGGCTGCAGCCCCAGCCCCGCTGGATGCCAAGCGATGGCTTAGGGACGCGGGAAGTGTTCCTGTGATTGCCGAGATCAAACGTGCCTCCCCGTCCAAGGGACATTTGGCAGACATTCCTGATCCTGCCGCATTGGCGCGCGAATATGAGCGCGGAGGCGCCAGTGCGATTTCGGTACTCACTGAGGGACGGCGTTTCCTGGGATCTCTTGACGATTTGGACGCCGTACGTGCAGCCGTATCAATCCCTGTGCTGCGCAAGGATTTCATTGTGACCGACTATCAGATTTGGGAAGCGCGCGCCCATGGCGCCGACCTGGTGTTGCTGATTGTCGCTGCGCTTGACGATGCCCAGCTCAAGCATCTGCTGGATTTGACGCATGAGCTCGGCATGACGGCTTTGGTGGAAACCCATACGCGCGAAGAGATTGATCGCGCTATCGCTGCCGGCGCCCAGGTCATCGGTATCAATGCGCGCAATTTGAAGAACCTCTACGTAGATATCAACGTGTATGCCGATTTGGCTGACAACCTTCCCGATGAGGTCATCAAGGTTGCCGAATCCGGTGTATTCGGTCCTACGGAATTGAAGAATTATGCACGAGCCGGCGCGGATGCCGTGCTCGTTGGCGAAGGTGTGGCAACCGCGCATGACCATGTGCTGGCCGTACACCGACTGATCAAGGCAGGAGAACAAGTGAAGTCTTCGGAACAGACCCCGCTGGGCACCCATGAAGGCCCGTATTTTGGTGAATTTGGTGGCCGCTTTGTGCCAGAGGCGCTGATTACGGCCATTGATGAACTGGAACAGGTCTATGACGAGGCCAAAAAGGATCCGGAGTTCCAAGCTGAACTCAAGCGTCTTAATGAACAGTATGTGGGCCGTCGTTCCCCGCTGACCGAAGCACCACGCTTTGCACAGCGCATTGCCGAACGCACCGGCATTGAGCCGCGTGTGTCCCTCAAGCGCGAAGACTTGAACCATACAGGCGCCCACAAAATCAATAATGCGTTGGGACAGGCGCTGTTGGTCAAGCGTATGGGCAAGACGCGTGTGATTGCGGAAACGGGTGCCGGCCAGCATGGTGTGGCCACCGCTACGGTGTGCGCGATGATGGGACTCAAGTGCCGCATCTACATGGGTCAGATTGATGCACGCCGTCAGGCGCTCAATGTGGCACGCATGCGCATGCTCGGCGCAGAAGTCGTGGAAGTCACGGCAGGCGACCGTATCCTCAAGGATGCCATCAACGAAGCGCTGCGCGATTGGGTGACCAATGTGAAAGACACACATTATCTGCTGGGCACTGTCGCCGGTCCGCATCCGTTCCCCTCGATGGTGCGTGATTTCCAGAAAATCATCGGTGAGGAAGCCAAGGAACAACTGCAGGAATGGTATGGCATTGACCATCCTGATGCCGTCGTCGCATGCGTGGGTGGCGGATCGAACGCCATTGGCGTGATGAATGCATTCCTTGATGATGAGCGCGTGAACCTCTATGGTTACGAGGCCGGTGGCGATGGACCCGAATCCGGCCGTCATGCCATCCGCTTCGCCCCAGGTACCGGTGAATTAGGCATGTTCCAGGGCACGAAGAGCTATGTGCTGGTCAATGATGAAGGCCAGACGCTCGACACCTACTCGATTTCCGCCGGTCTTGATTACGCCTCCGTTGGTCCTGAGCACTCGTGGCTCAAGGATATCGGCCGTGTCAATTATTCATGGGCGACTGATGAAGAAGCGATGAACGCGTTCAAGGACCTGTCCGAGACCGAGGGCATCATTCCCGCAATCGAATCGTCGCATGCCATTGCCGGCGCCTATAAAGCGGCCGCCGATCTGAAAGCCAAAGGCTATGAGCATCCGGTCATGATTGTGAACATTTCCGGCCGTGGTGACAAAGACATGAACACGGCTGCCAAATGGTTCGGATATTTGACCGATGAGCAGGAAGCCGCTCTCGAAGGCAACGGTACGCCAGGTTCACACACTGCCTGAGCCTTGGCAATGAGCATATCCAAGAATCGTATGAAGACTATGAGGACACTACTATGACACAACATGACCAGAGCACTGCCGCAACACCCTCCGGCCAGCCGCTTGGCATCAAGCACCAGCCAAGCCCTACTGCAGCGCGCATCGATGAGTTGAAGACACAGCATAATCGTCCGGCATTCATTGGCTATTTGCCGTTCGGTTTCCCTGACACTGCCACAAGCGTGGATGCGGTACGCACCCTTGTCGAAAATGGCTGCGACATCGTGGAAATCGGTCTGCCATACTCCGATCCCGTTATGGATGGCCCCGTTATCCAGCGGGCCAGCCAGATTGCCATTGAGAACGGTGAGCGCATTGCCAACGTATTCCAAGCTGTGGAAGCGGTGGCTGCCGCTGGTGGCGTGCCGTTGATCATGAGCTATTGGAATCTGATTTTCCATTATGGCGTTGATGCGTTTGCGCGAGATTTCGCCAATGCTGGTGGCGCCGGCCTGATCACGCCCGATCTGATTCCGGATGAGGCGGGAGAGTGGATTGAGGTTTCCGACCGGTATGGACTTGACCGTGTGTTTATGGTCTCTCCGGATTCCACTGATAAGCGTTTGGGTATTGTGTCGCGTAATGCGCGTGGCTTTGTCTATGCGGCTTCACGCATGGGTGTGACGGGTGAACGTGACGCCATTGATGTGGGTCCACAGACGCTGGTGCGTCGCACGCGTGAAGCCGGTGCTGACCATGTGTGTGTTGGCATCGGCGTGTCCAATGCCGAACAGGCTCAGCTGGTTGGTTCCTATGCGGATGGCGTCATTGTCGGTTCCGCGCTCGTGCATACGTTGCTTGATGGCAATGGCAATGCCAAAGCAGATCGTGGCGCCGCTTTGGCCGACTTGGCCAAGACAACGGCATCCATTGCTGAAGGTGTGCGTACTGCACGTCAATAATGAGGTGCATGCGCGTGTGCGCATGATGCTCATGCCGCATGCTTGATGATGCGCATTCAAGCGTTGTGGCATGCGGTTGCCATGCAGGGAAGGGTTCATCGTCTTTTGATGATGAACCCTTCGCGCTACCATCGTGAAGCATGACAACACTTGCCTATATTCCTTCGCCTACGATTTCTCAATTTGAGCTTGGGCCGTTCACGATTCATATTTATGCGTTGACGATGTTGCTGGGCATCGTGGTGTGCGTATGGATGTTGACCGTGCGCTGGCAACGCTATGGCGGCACTTTTGACCAAGTGCTGGACACTACGCTTGTTGCTGTGCCATGTGGCATTGTGGGAGCTCGTCTTTACCATGTGGTGACCACTCCCGAACGCTTCTTTGGCCCCAACGGGGATTTCGTGGAAATCTTCCGCATTTGGAACGGGGGGTTGGGTATCTGGGGAGCCATTCTTTGTGGCGCATTGGGTGCTTGGGCTTGGTGTCATCACAAGCGTTATCCGATGGCATTGATGGCTGATGCCATCGCACCGGGGCTGTTGGTGGCTCAGGCCATTGGCCGTTTGGGCAACTGGTTCAACCAGGAGTTGTATGGCAAACCGACCACGTTGCCGTGGGGCCTGAAATTGAATAACCAAGGTACGGCCATCGGTTCAAGTGAACAATGCTATGACGGGGCCACCTGTCCTACCGGCACGTTGTTTCATCCCACATTCTTGTATGAGATGATTTGGAATCTTATCGGTGCGGCGCTCATCATCTGGATTGGGCACAAGACAATCAACAGGTTGAAGGCGGGTTCGTTGTTCGCGTTGTATGTGATGTGGTATACGGCGGGTCGTACGTGGATTGAAATGTTGCGTATTGATTTTTCGCATCAGATTCTGGGCTTGCGCGTCAATGTGTGGGTTTCGATTATCGTGTTCATTCTTGGCGTTGTGGCGTTCATTATCATTCAGCGAGTGGGCACATCCACGCAGGTTCTGGCCAACAAGCTTGAATCCATCACAATGCAGGAACGCGACCAGCAGGAAGAATCACAGCACGCGTAGTGGACGGCTGCACCCGCTTCGTCTGCGACAATCCATAGAATGCACTGTATGACTGCTATTCAAATCGCACCTAGTATCCTGTCCGCTGATTTCTGCAACCTTGAGCGTGACTTGAACCGTATTGCCAATGCGGATCTTGTTCATGTGGACGTCATGGACCATCATTTCGTGCCGAACCTAACGATGGGTGAGCCCATTGTCCAGCGCATTTGCGAGGTCACTCCGGTTCCGGCGGATGTTCATCTGATGATTGAGGACCCTGATCGTTGGGCTCCGGAATTCGCCAAGCTTGGTGCAAAATCGGTCACATTCCATATGGGTGCGACGCATGCTCCTGTGCGTTTGGCCCGTCAGCTGCATGATATGGGTTGTGAGGCTTGTTTCGCGGTGCGTCCTGCGGAACCGGTAGAACCTATTTTCGATATTCTTGAAGAGTTTGACACGATTCTGATTATGACGGTGGAACCCGGATTCGGTGGCCAGAAGTTCCTTGGCAACCAAATGGACAAGGTCCGTCGTCTGCGTGACGAAATCACGCGTCGCGGTTTGAAGACGAACATTCAGGTTGATGGTGGCGTGAGCCCTTCCACAGCTCCGATTGTCGCTGCCGCAGGCGCCAATATTTTGGTGGCGGGTTCCGCTGTGTATGGTGCGGATGACCCGGCTGTGGCCATTGATCAAATCCGTGAAGCCGCACAGGCTGCGTACCGCGACTGAACTCCAAGCCACCGGCATGCCTAACTGCCGAATATCGAACAACTACAAGGAATGCGACCAATCATGAAGACATTTGAATCGCTGTTTGAGGAACTCCAGCAGAAAGCCGCCACGAAGCCTGAAGATTCGTTGACGGTACAGGAGCTGGAAAAAGGTACCCACTTCATTGGCAAGAAGATTGTGGAAGAAGCGGGTGAAACTTGGATTGCCGCCGAATACGAAGGCGCTGAACGTACCGCTGAGGAAATGAGCCAGCTCATTTACCATCTGCAGGTCATGATGATTGACCGTGGCATCACACTTGAGGACATCTATAAGAACCTCTAGTCCGCCATTGCACAATTCTCTGGAATCTTACGGTCCCGATGTCGCCTCTGTACCGGTGTTCGGGGCCGTTCGATTTGCATGGACACTCAACCGTTGACAGTCAATGAGGCCCATGCTCTTTTGAAGCTCGTGGAATCGTCAGGATTGCCGCTTGTTTCGCACCTATGACCACATCGAGCAGTACATACCATGGAGGAAACCATGCTGCGTATCGCCGTGCCCAACAAGGGCATGCTTTCAGAACCCGCTTGGACCATGCTTGAAGAAGCAGGCTACCGTTTGCGATCCAATCCGCGTCAACTGGTGGTGGAAGACCACGATAATGATGTGGAACTCTTCTATCTTCGTCCGCTCGACATCGCCGTATATGTAGGTCGAGGAACAATCGACGTGGGCATCACTGGACACGACTTGCTGCTCAATTCGGGCACTGATGCCAAGGAGCATATGGAATTAGGATTCGGCGCTTCCACGTTCCGTTTCGCCGCGCCCAACGATTCCGACATTCATACGCTCCAAGACGTGCAAGGCAAGCGTGTGGCGACTTCCTTCGACAAGCTCGTCCATGATTATTTGCAAGCCCATGGTGTGCAGGCGGAAACAATCCACTTGGATGGCGCTGTGGAATCCTCAGTGCAACTTGGAGTGGCCGATCTGATTGCCGATGTGGTATCCACGGGCACGACGCTGCGCAATGCGGGCCTACGCATTTTTGGTGACCCAATTGTGCATTCCGAGGCTGTGCTGATCCGCTCGCCACGCTTGGATCAAGACAATGAACGTCTGGTGCGCTTGAGCCGACGTCTGCAAGGCGTCTTGACGGCCAAACGCTATGTGCTCATGGACTTTGACATCCCTTCCGACAAAGTGGCGGAAGCGGTGCGTATTACGCCAGGTTTTGAAAGCCCGACCATTTCCTCGCTGCACGAGAAGCAGTGGTCTGCTGTGCGTGTCATGGTGCCCAAAGCTGAAGTCAACCATCTTATGGATAAACTATATGAAATTGGTGCTCGCGGTATCATCGTTACGGCCATTCAAGCCACACGCATGTAACTGCAACACCTGCTCATAATGACGACCCCATGGGCTGGCCTCGTGTCAGCCCATGAAACCATGATGGAACGTACGATGGCACCAAAACTTATTCGCAAGTACAGCCCTGAAGCCCGGGACGTGATTTTCACCATACCCAACCTCATCAGTCTGTTCAGGATTCTGTCCATACCGGTCATTGCGTTCCTCATCACCAAACATCTCATGATTGCCTCGTTGATTGTGCTGGCCGCTTCAGCCGCATCGGATGCGCTTGATGGATACGTGGCGAGAACCTTCAACCAGGTCAGCAAAATCGGCCAGATTCTCGATCCGATTGCTGACCGGTTGCTGATTTTCTTCAGCGTGGGGGCATTGGCAATCAATCAAGTGATTCCGTGGTGGATGCTCATCGCCGTAGTGTTACGCGACGTCATGCTGGGCGTGCTGAGTCTCGTGATGGCCCAACATGATTACGGTCCGTTGCCTGTGCATTTCGTGGGCAAGGCTGGTACGGCGGTACTGATGTTCGCGATTGTCGGACTCATGGTCGCTGAAATCGACGCGTCCATGTACTGGTCGCAGCTGCTGCATTTGATTGCCGTGGCATGTGCTATTTGGGGTATTGCACTGTATTGGACGGCAGGCATCATTTACATGGCACAAGCCTTGCCGTTATTGCGTACCGACCAACCCTCGTCTACGCTGGCGGAAACGCTCGCGGCCCCTCATGAAGACAATCACGACTGACTATGGCACGGGTCACGGCGTATATGGCGCACTGACAGCACCACTCATAACGCGTAGAGCAGAGGAGTCGAGCATAGAAGGGCAAGGATGATGACGCAGCAACTACCGCCGTCGCATGCGGTGGAAGGAACGAACCGTCCCAAACATCGACGTGCCGTGTTTTCCAAATCCTACCGTTCCATCGAATCTCATCATGCGCAATCACCGGACCAACTCGCCGGGCAGCCACAAGCAGCGGCTCGTTCAAAAGTCCATCATGATGACTCCATGCAACTGATTGATGATTTGATCAATAGGCCCTATGACGCGTTGTATGGTGATGCACGGTTAGGGGTACGCCCAACATCGGGTGTGCGTTATTGGTACACACGCATCGTGGTGTTTGTCATCTGCGTGGCCGTAGGGTTTTACGCATGCCTGTTTGTGCGCCAACTCAACACCGATCCACGCAAAGAAGTGCGTGAAAGTTTGGCGTCGCAGCTCGAAACCAACACTGATGAAGTGCGTGACCTCAACAAGCAGATTGAACAGTTGCGTACACAAATCGACCAACAAAACACGCAGCACGGACTCAGCGCCGCCCAACGTATGGTGCAACATGACGATATGACTTCGGGCCTGCTGCCCGTCGAAGGTCCAGGCATTACAATGAGTTTGGCCAATTCGGTGTCGGCCCAAGGCACCAGCATCAACGCACCGGCCGATGGTTCCGCAAAAATCCGTGTCATTACCGATACCGATTTGCAACAGCTAGTGTCGCTGTTATGGCAAGGGGGAGCCGAAGCCATCGCAATCAACGGACACCGGCTTGGGGCACAAACGTCCATCCGCACAGCGGCTGGATCCATTTTGATCGGTACCGATCCCGTCCATAGCCCGTATCGCATTCAGGCAATCGGTAACGCTGACGCACTGGCGGAGTGGATGGGCAGCAAACATCTCGCAGCATTGTATGACTCATACAATCGAGCCGGCATTCATCCGGAAATCAGCAAAGAGCGGATGATGCGCCTGAATGCAGCCACGGCTGGCGGTATAGTGGTTGCCCAGAGGAGTGAATAAATGGCAGCTGTATTAGGTCTTATCATCGGTATCGTCGTCGGCGTCTTCGTGCGCCCTGACATTCCCGTGGTGCTTCAGCCATATTTGCCGATTATGGTGGTCGCCGCATTGGATGCGCTACTGGGAGCCGCCCGAGCCTATTTTGAACGCAACTTTTCCGATAAGGTGTTTGTGATTTCATTTTTCGCCAATGTCATCACCGCCACGCTGCTGGTCTTGCTCGGCAACCAGCTTGGTGTGGGCTCGCAGTTGTCCACCGCCGTCATCGTGGTATTGGGCATCCGCATCTTCTCCAATGTTTCCACTATCCGACGCTTCATCTTCAAAGGCTGAGGCAAGCCGGACAAGGACCGTGAATGAATACCCGTCAAGAACGTCCAACAGCCACGCATTCCACAGAACCGTCATCGTCCAACAGTGGCGAGCACAGTAATAATCCTGCTGAAGAAATCACACACAAGGATTTGCTGCGCAAGATTTCCCAACAACGCGCGCAAGACAGGGAGAATGATTCCACCCAGACGGGCGCGTTCCCTGTGGTCAATAAAACCTCCAAAAACAAACTGAAAAACTCCTCACGCACGTTGCGGTCGCGGCTGGCTTCCAGCGTGCTTGTCGCGTTGTTGTGCGCCATGTTGGGCTACGGATACGTCATTCAAATCAACAACACCGACATGACGTACGAAACGATGAGCGAGACCGAGCTGACGCGTCTGATTTCGGAAACCAGCATGCAAGTGGACCGTCTCAAAGATCGTAAAGACCAGCTCAGCGCGCAGCTTCGTTCGCTGCAAGCCGCGGCCGACAAACAAGCGCAAGCCCAGAAAATCGCGGAGGAGAACGAGGCAGCGAGCGGTATCCTGTCGGGCAGGCTGCCAGCCCAAGGTGAGGGCATCATTGTGCGCATCACGCAGGGAACCAAGCAAATGATTGATCCCTCGATTCTGTTCACGCTGATTGAAGAATTGCGCAACAGTGGTGCCGAAGTGATTTCGATTGACGATGTGCGCGTGGTGACGTCCACGTACATTGCGCAGGGTGACGGCGCGTTGATCTGTGATGGCGCCATGCTGAGCACACCATATTTGATCAAAGCGATCGGAGACCAAAGCAACTTGCAGAACGCCGTCAATATGGCGGGCGGTGTCGGTTCCCAGCTCACTGTCAAATACGGTGCTAAGGTGTCCATAGAGACCTCATCCGATGTGAAGATCACCGAGGTCGCCCATAGCAGTGATTTTGAGTATGCAAAGATTGTAGAATAACGACTATGACTGAACCGATTCCTAGCGCAGGCGAGACCACAATCATTGGTCTGCCCGCCATCAATTTCCCCGTGACCACAACGTCGGACCGTCCACTGACGCAAGAGGATCTCGAAACCATCGCCCGTCTGCCAGATGGGGCGGGACTGCTGATTTCAACGCGTGGTGCCGTGTCGGGATCGCGGTATCTGCTGGACGTTGATGAAATCAGCGTCGGCCGCGACCCTCGTGCCGATATTCTGCTCGACGATTCCACGGTATCGCGTGCGCATGCCGTATTCCGCCGGATTAACGGCACCTATCACGTGTTTGATGCGGGCAGCCTGAATGGCACGTATGTCAACCGACAGCGTGTCGACAACGCGCCGTTACGTAACGGCGACGAAATCATGGTCGGCAAGTTCCGTCTCGTGTTCTTCACGAATACCGCTGTCTCTCGCGTTTGAGTAATCGTGCACACGTGCCAGTATTGTGCGTGTGCAGCAACGTGAATGCAGAAGGAGGAGTGCTTTGTCAGCTTCCAGCCAGACCGTGCAGCTCGCTTCTGCAGACGGTCATGGTATTTCCGCCAACCCCAGCGAAGGCTACGCACCGATGCCAGCGCAAACGAAACTGCCGCACCACCAACGCGGCGTGCGTTCGATTCATGCAGCCCAACCGCAGATCATGGGCGGACTTGTCCAAGGCGAACTGTTTGACACAGCGGACAGTGAACGTTTTACTCGTGGTTATCGAGGCACAGTGGCCTCAAAAATTGCGGGTATCACGTATCGGCAGTTAGATTACTGGGCTCGCCAACATATCGTCGAGCCGTCGCTCGCACAATCGCAAGGATCGGGATCACGACGATTGTATTCGCTCAAAGATGTGATTATTCTTGCCGTGTCCAAACGCTTGCTTGATGTTGGTATCAACTTACAGAACGTGACACAAGCCGTGCAGTTTTTGATGGACAAAACCACAGCACAGCTGGAGCACACCACAATACTGTGTGACGGCATGTACGTGCATGAATGCGCGAGCCCTGACCAAATCGCAGCGCTGCTGGGGGAGGGCAAAGCCGTGTTCGGCGTGTCGGTGGGCGCCCTTTGGCACCGTATTCATGATGCACTCGAGTCGGAACCGTATACCGAACTTGACGATAACGATGATGACGTTCCTGTACTGATTGCGCTCGATGATGTGGATGAACTGGCGGCTGAACGGGCTGAACGTATGGAGCAGCGTTTCGAGCAGCGTTTCGAACATCGCCAACACGTCATGCAGGAACTCAACGAGCACACCAGGTTGTGAGCACGATGCCTAGTGCACCGACGCTAGTAAGTATGTAGTCAAGAAATGTGCAAGAGGGAGAGGGAATCATGAACGCATTGCCGGCCATTGTTTGGGTCATTGCCGCGGCATGCTGTTTGCTGGTCATTGGCATTACCGTGGTGCGCAGCCACTATGTCACGCGCGTGGAGCAACCCGTACAGCCAGTGAGTTGGACGATGGTGGGAGCCCATCTGCTGACGCTTGTTATGATCGCATTGCCCTACGCTTTGTTTTTGGGCATGCGGGATCAGATGCCCGCATCATTGTTGGCAAAATACAATAGCGTCGGCATAGTCAGCGCTGTTATTGCAGTGCTGCTCGTGATGGTGCAACTCGTGCTCATGTATCTGCAAGCTCGTCGTGCGATGATGAGCCAGATTGACGAAACGTTGGAACACGCGCAACGGCATTAATGCAGCCGCCGCTCGTCGGGACATCATGTATGCAAGCGCGCACAAGCCGCGCAAACCAAGCCGCCTACATCAGAGTGCGCAATTCGGTAGAGATGCAAGGGATTCGCATCACATATCAATGAGGGGCTGTCCACCACATTGGGTGGGCAGCCCCTCACCGTGAAATCTCACGCGGTATTGCAGAACGTCAGTACTGGCGTTCTAGCGCGGGTCTCAGCCGTTGACGCGGTCGATGCCGGCCTGCACATCAGCCAGGACGGTGTCCCAGGACTTGATGAAGGCAGCAACGCCATCAGCCTCGAGCTTGTCGGTAACGGCCTTGAAGTCGATGCCGAGAGCAGCGAGCTGGTTCATGACATCGTGAGCGTCATCGAACGTGCCTTCGATGGACGGAGCGCCATTGCCGTGATCAGCCAGAGCCATCAGCGTCTTCTCCGGCATCGTGTTGACAACGTCGGGAGCGACGAGCTCGTCAACATACTTGGTGTCGGAGTAAGCCGGGTTCTTGGTGCCCGTGGAAGCCCACAGCGGACGCTGCACCTTGGCGCCCTTGGCAGCCAGATCGGCCCAGCGCGGATCCTCGGCGAACTTCTTCTGGAACAGTTCATAAGCGAGGCGAGCGTTGGCCACAGCGGCCTTGCCTTCGAGAGCCTTGGCCTCATCGGTGCCAATCTCCTCAAGCAGGGCGTCCACAGCGGTGTCCACGCGGGACACGAAGAAGGAAGCCACGGAAGCGATGTGCTCCAGCGGGTGGCCGTTGGCGTCAGCCTGGGCAATACCCTCGATGAACGCATCGATAACCTGCTCGTAGCGCTCGAGTGAGAAGATCAGCGTCACGTTGACGGAGATGCCCTTGGCGAGCGTGGCGGTGATGGCCGGCAGACCTTCAAGCGTTGCCGGGATCTTGATCATCGCGTTCGGACGGTCAACCTTCTCCCAGAGTTCCACAGCCTGCTTCTCGGTCTCTGCAGTCTCATGAGCCAGACGAGGATCAACCTCGATGGACACGCGGCCGTTGACGTAGTCGGTGGCCTCAGCGATAGGGCGGAAGATGTCGGTGGCGTTACGCACATCGGTGGTCGTCAGCTCGCGGATAGCGGTTTCGACGTCAACCTTGCCGAGCTCCTTGAGCTGGGCGTCGTACGGGCCGACCTGGGAGAGAGCCTTCTGGAAGATGGAAGGGTTCGTGGTCACGCCAACAACGTTGTCGTTGGCGATGAGCTCCTGCAGGTTGCCCGACTCGATACGTGTGCGGGACAGGTCGTCCAGCCAAATCGAGACACCGTTATCGGAAATGCGCTGAGTTGCTTCAGTCATTTGGTTATTTCTCCTTGATTCCTCAATTGGATCAACAATTCACATTATTCTTGCAAGTCTGAACAAATGATTGCAAGAAAGGAAAAGGGGCGTGTCCTTGCGGACACACCCCCTACAACATCACTTGGTGCTTTCGATGGAAGCCTTGGCGGCCTCAACCACATGCTCGGTGGTGATGCCCAGATCAATCATGTTCTGAGCGCCGTCACCCTGCAGACCGAACTGCTCAATCGAGACAGGCTTGCCATAGGTGCCCAGGTACTTGTACCAAGGCATGGCCAGACCGGCTTCAACGGAGACGCGAGCCTTGACGGAGGCCGGAAGGATACCTTCCTTGTACTCTTCGTCCTGCTCCTCGAACCATTCCATGGACACCATGGAGATGACGCGGGCCTTGATGCCTTCTTCAGCAAGCTGCTTGCCAGCGGCCACAGCCCACTGCACTTCGGAACCCGAAGCCATGATGATCACGTCCGGCTCGCCATCGGTGTCGAGCAGCACGTAAGCGCCCTTGCGCACGCCTTCCTTGGCCTTTTCGGCGGTTTCAGCCAGCGTCGGCACGCCCTGGCGCGTCAGGATCATGGCCGTAGGCAGCGTGTTGTTCTTCTCGAAGAAGTAACGGTATGCCTCAGCGGTTTCCCACTGATCGGCAGGACGCACAACTTCGAGCTGCGGGATGCCACGGAACGAAGCCAAATGCTCGATCGGCTGGTGGGTCGGGCCATCCTCGCCCAGAGCCACGGAATCGTGAGTCCATACATACAGGTTCGGGATCTCCATCAGGGCCGACAGACGCACAGCGGCACGCATGTAATCGGCGAACTGGAAGAACGTGCCCGAGAACGGACGCGTGTCGGAACCCAGCAGAATGCCGTTGGTGATGCAGCCTGCGGCGAACTCGCGCACGCCGAAGTGCAGCTGACGGCCGTACGGGGACACGTCAGGCCACTGCGTCGTAGCGTACTGGGCAGGAGCGAAGGACTTGGCGCCCTTGATGTTCGTGTTGTTGGAACCACCCAGATCAGCGGAACCACCCCACAGCTCAGGCATGACCGGAGCGATGGCATTGATTGCGGCACCCGAAGCCTTACGCGTGGCAACCTTGTCGCCAACGTTGAAGCCAGCTTCGAGCTCGTCGATAGCGGCGTCGAAGCCCTCAGGCAGCTTGCCGGCCTTGATGCGCTCGTACAGCGCAGCCTTGTCCGGGTTGGCCTGGGCCCAAGCCTGCAGCTTCTCGTCCCATTCCTTGTGGGCTTCCAAACCGCGCTCAGCAACCTTGCGAGCGTGAGCCAGAGCCTCTTCGTCGATGGCGAAGGACTGGGCGGCGTCGAGGCCGAGAGCCTTCTTGAGGCCGGCGACAGCTTCCTCACCCAGGGCCGAACCGTGCGAGGACGGATCGTTGGTCTTGCCCGGGGTCGGCCATGCGATCAGCGTGTCGACCTTGATGAAGTGAGGCTTGTCGGTGACCTGCTGGGCCTTCTCGAGCACAGCGGTCAGGCCTTCAACATCTTCCTTGTAGGAGCCGTCAGGCTGGATGAAGCTGATTTCATCGGTGTACCAGCCGTAAGCCTTGTAGCGCTCGATGACATCCTCGGCGAAAGCGATCTTGGTTTCGCCTTCAATCTGGATGTGGTTGGCGTCGAAGATCACGAACAGGTTGCCGAGATCCTGGTTGCCGGCCAGCGAGCTGGCTTCGCCGGAAACGCCTTCCTCAACGTCGCCTTCACCGCAGATGACCCACACATTGTGGTCGAACGGCGAGGTGCCCTCAGCGGCGTCAGGATCGAGCAGTCCGCGCTCGAAACGCTGGCCGTAGGCGAAACCGACAGCGGAGGCGACACCCTGGCCCAGAGGACCGGTCGTCATTTCGATGCCCGGGGTCAAGCCGACCTCAGGGTGGCCCGTCGTGCGCGTGTCAGCGCCGCCACGGAAGTTCTTGATGTCATCAATCGTCAGGCCATAGCCCGAGAAGAACAGCTGCACATACTGGGTCAGCGAAGCATGGCCGCCCGAGAGGATGAAGCGATCGCGACCCGCCCAGTTGGGATCGTTCGGATCATGCTTGATGAAGTGCTGGTAAAGCGTATAGGCAATCGGAGCCAACGAAATAGGCGAACCGGGGTGGCCGTGGCCAGCGTGCTGTACAGCGTCGGCGGAGAGAGCCTTGGCCATGTTGATGGCGCGCTCGTCCAATTCAGACCAGGTGATATCGGTCATTGAGATCTACTTTCCTTCCAATACTTCGGGCGGAACTCGGTGAGGCGGTATGCCGCTTCGTTCCTCCCTCACATTGCCCTTTCATAGTAACGTTGTCAACAGACTTACTGAGGTTGCCCCAATCCTAGTGTTTTGAACCTATGTGCTTGGCATGGGGGTTGTCGCGGCAATGCGATAAACATGGTTCTTTTTCAATATGGAGACATGCTCGCGGCCGGCTGATTAGCACTCTGGCGCCAAGAGTGCTAAACCAGTACTCATGGATGTTGTGTGATGCATGTGGATGCATGTGGTGGTGATGCGGTGAGCGGCGCGAACTCGCGCTCCGCGTTGCCTTCCGCTATGCCAGCCGTTTCGGGCAAACCGGACATTTCAGTCAAATCCGGGAATGAATCGGATTGATTCGGATTTGGTTCCAGTAGTGGATCGGCGACTCGACACTCCACTATTAGCAAGACATTCAGTAGGACATTCAAGTCAGGAAACAGGGGGAGCGATGGCACAGACCCGGCGCATGTTGGTATTACGTGCAGTGGTCGAAGACTATATTCGCAACCAGGAGCCCGTGGGCTCTTCAGCCTTGGCGAGACGCCATGATCTGGGTGTGAGTTCCGCGACAATCCGTAACGATATGGCCGTGTTGGAAGCGGAAGGGTATCTCATCCAACCGCATACGTCGGCAGGACGCATTCCCACGGAAAAAGGGTATCGCTATTTTGTGGACCGATTGGCGACTGTAGTGCCATTGTCACAAGCGCAACGGCAAGGCATCGGCACATTCCTGGCCGGGTCGGTCAATCTGCAAGACACATTGCGGCGTGCCGCACGGTTGTTGTCGCAAATCACCGGGCAAATCGCCGTGGTCGCCTCGCCATCATTGTCAAAATCCACGATGCGGCATGTTGAATTGGTGCCGATTGCCACCAACACGATGTTGGCTGTGGTCATTACCGATACTGGTCGTGTGGCGCAGCATGTGCTGGCGGCTCCGGCAATGCCGACCCCCGATGATATCCGGCGTGTCGCGCAGATTGTCAACCGTATCTGCACGGGGCATGGTTTGAGGGATTGCGCGGGTCGTATCCGTGCATTGCGGTCCGATGATCTGGGCAGTTGGGACACTGATTTGACGGTGCGTCTTGCAGCCGCGTTGGATGCCATGGCCGATGAGGAACATGCCAGTGATTTGTACATGGCCGGCACCGCCCGTCTTGCACATCGCGAAACCTCCCAAGATTTGGGACCATTGTTTGACGCGTTGGAGGAACAAGTGGTCATCATGCGATTGATGACTGATTTAAGTGAGCATCTTGATGACCGCGGTATCGGTATCGCCATCGGTTCGGAAACCAAGACGCCCGGTTTGATGCATGCCTCAGTGGTGACCAGCGGCTATGGGCAGGACACCACCAATCACGGCCATAAAGCGGACGATGATTATGCGCATTCGGATGCCCGGCATATGGCGGATGCGGCTGAGACATCCTTTGGCTTGAGCGAACCATCCTCCAGTTCTGCGGTCACGCCCGTCGCATTCGTGGGATCAATTGGCCCCACTCACATGGATTACGCCACAACAATGGCAGCCGTGAGCACCGTGGCATCCTATTTGACTGAGTTTCTGGGCAATGAACGGCCACAGTAAACCAATACCGGCGAATACCAGCGAACAACAGCCAATACCAGACGAGCGCACCCGCCAACTATCAACCAACTAGCAACATCAACCATCTATCGACCACCTCCATCACGAAAAGGAATGAACAGTGACCGATTATTACGAGATCCTCGGTGTGAGCCGTACCGCATCCGAAGAAGAGATCAAAAAGGCGTATCGCCATAAGAGCCGCCAATATCATCCCGATATCGCCGGTCCTGAATTCGAGGAGAAATTCAAAGAAGTCAACAGCGCCTATGAAGTGTTGTCCGATCCCGACAAACGCCAGATGTACGATGCGGGCGTGGACCCGAACAACCCGCAGTCCGGGTACGGCGCAGGTTTCTCCGGTATGGGCGACATGGGCGACATTTTCAGTTCGTTCTTCGGTTCCGCGTTTGGGGCCGCTTCCGGCTCCGGCCCCATTCCGCGTACGCAACCGGGCAGGGATTCGCTGGAATCGATGACCATTGATTTGCGTACTGCCGTGTTTGGTGGCAACCAGAAGTTCACCGTTGACACGTTCGGCGTGTGTAACCAGTGTGGAGGCAGCGGCTCGCAAGATGGCAGTCAACCACAAACCTGTCCCGATTGCCATGGATCGGGCCAGGTGCAAAAGATGGTGCGCACCATGTTGGGCACGATGATGTCATCGTCGCCATGTCCTACCTGCCAAGGCCACGGTACCGTAATTGAAGACCCCTGCACAGTATGTCATGGTCAAGGCCGTGTGCGTGTCAAGCGTGACATGACCGTGAGCATTCCAGCCGGCATTGTCGATGACGCGCGCATACGTCTTGCCCACCAAGGTGAAGTCGGCGAATGCGGTGGTCCTGCAGGCGACCTGTATATTGATGTGCGCATCAAGCCCGACAGGCAGTTCACGCGTCAAGGCAATGATTTGCATTGCTGGATTCGCGTACCGATGAGTTGGGCTGTGCTGGGTCATACGGTTGAGATCGACACGTTCGATGGCATGCACAATGTCGATATTCCTGCGGGTTGCCAACCCGAGCAAACGGTCACAGTCAAGAATCTGGGCGTGACCGATATACGGGACAATACCGAGCGCGGCGACCTCATCGTGCATGTGAATGTGGAAATTCCAACCAAGCTCAACGATAAGGAACGATCTCTCATCGAGCAATTCTGCGACATGCACGATGATGAGGATGGCCAGTTGGACTGCAATGCCAAGCCGGTTGCGCCGGCCAAAAAGGGATTCTTCACGAAGTTGAAGGAAGCGTTCAACTAATACCAGTGAATACTGGTAATACTGGGTTGAATGCCAGTAATACTGGGTTGAAATGCTGACTCAGTGTGGTGTGGGCTTCGGGGTGCATGCCCGACGGTCACACCACACTGAGTTCACAATACCGGGTCCACCATGCTATCAGCGCTATCAATCTAACAGCGAGCGGCACATGCGCCGGTACTGGTTGACGTAACCGCCGCCAAAGAATACGCAATGGCCCGCAATCGGATAGAGCTGCCACAACGTCACGCGTCGATCAAACCCTGCTTTGAGCGGGTGCACCGATGTATAGCCGTCCATAATGCGGTCAAGATAGCTCATGCCGAACAGGTCAAGCATGGCCAGATCCTCTTCACGATGGCCGCCGTGGGCAGCCGGGTCAATCAATATGGCATCCACTTGTCCGCTATCAGCCGTGTACATGACATTGCCGCTCCACAAATCGCCGTGCACACGTGCGGGTTTGTCGTCACGGGCTTTGCCCAACAATTCCGGCAACGCCTCGATTACTTCCTGGGTCAAATCCATGTCGGCGTCCCTGAGCTCGCCACGCGCAATGCCGAGCTCGACCATCGGCCTCAAGCGTCCCTCGGCATAATATGTAGCGACATCAGTCCATGACCCCGTATCCATCGGCACCGGGTCCTGCAACGGTCCGAAATAACAGGTGCCGTCGTACCCGTCAGGAGCCGACCCGAAATATTGGGCACCGGCATCATGCATGCGCGCGAGCGCGGCTCCGAACCGGAATGCGGCATCAGGCGTGGGGGAGCAGGGGCTCACACGCTCAATGTCAAGATAGTTGTCTGCCCAATCCACTACTTCGACCACACGTGGGCCGCCCTGGGCATGGGCTTGGCCGAGCCATTGCAATCCTTTGGCTTCGCAGGCAAAAAACCCTTGGGGACTATACGCGCGAGATTTCCGATAGGTGCTCATGGCTTTCCTCCTGTGTGGTGGCCATTCGTGGTTTATGAATCGCCTGTTGAACGACATTGTTGGTTCGCCCGCTGACATTGAGTTGGGTGGGCGTGACGTTGCTGATGATTGGACTGTTATGCGTTCGGGTGTCGCTGTGATGCGGTCTGCTCTGCGGTTATGCCTCACGTTGCTGACTTTTTCTGGGGCAGCGGTAACGTATTGGCTGTAAAGAACCATCGAATAGCTAGCGGGGATGTATGAATTTCTTCCAAGCCATTGTGTTGGGGCTGGTGCAGGCATTGACTGAATATTTGCCCGTGTCTTCCAGCGCCCATATCCGCATTGTCGGCGACTTGATGCTCGGCAGCGATCCAGGTGCGGCGTTTACGGCCATCATCCAATTGGGTACGGAACTGGCGGTTCTGCTCTATTTCCGTCACGACATCATCAATATTTTAAAAGGCTGGTTCAGTTGTTTGTTTGGTCGTGAGGGCAAAGATTGGCAGCATCGTCTGGGCGCGTCGAACAAGGATGCCCGGTTGGGTTGGTATATCATCATTGGCACGATTCCTATCCTGATTGCGGGTGTGCTGTTCCAGGACGCGATTGAAACGACGCTGCGCAACCTGTGGATTACGGTCTTCGTGCTGTTTGCGTTCGGTATTGCGCTGTGGATTGTTGACGAGCGTTCCCGCCAGGTCAAAACGATTGAGGATATGACCGTACGTGACTCCATTTGGTTCGGTATCGGCCAGATGCTGGCGTTGATTCCTGGCGTCTCTCGCTCCGGTGGCACAATCACGTTTGGCCGTGCCATGGGATACACGCGTGAGGCCGCGGTGCGTGTGAGCTTCTTGATGGCGATTCCTGCAGTGTTCGGCGCCGGTATTTTGGAGGCCGTCAAGGCCGTGCACGACGCTCAGACGGATGCGTTGTTCCCCGGTTGGGGTGCCACGATCGCTGCGACCATTGTGGCGTTCATCGTTGGCTATGTGGTGATTATCGGGTTCCTGAAGTTCGTTTCCACGTTCTCGTACAAGGCGTTCGCCATTTACCGTATCGCGTTGGCCGTTATTGTGGCGGTGCTGCTGCTGACGGGCGTGCTTTCCCCGTTGGAGGGTGTGCCGGTGGGTACGAACGCTTGATATGGCGTCAGTGCCGATGAACAAAAGGCCGGTCCTGTACCGTTGGGTGCAGGACCGGCCTTGTTTTTATGATTTCTGTTTATTCTTTGTCGTGGGGATAATCACGCAGGAACGACTCCGCCTCACTGACAAGCTGTTGCACGGCGGGTGAGCCCGAAGCAGCAATGGCTTTGGCTCGTTCATTCATGTCATATTCATGTTCAAGTTCCGACACAAAATGCTCAAGCTCAGGATTGTTTTGAGTAAGCAGTGAAGCGCGAGCGCGCCATTGCTCGGCTTTGCGCGGCAAATCGCCAAGGTCGAGTTTGAAGTCAATCTGCTGGTTCAGCGTTTCCATGAGTTGCAAGGTGCCTTGCGGACACAAATCATTGCCCAAGTATTTGGGCACCGACACCCAGATGGAGGTCGTGTCGAACCCTTCTTCGTCGGCTGCGGCGTCCAGTACGTGCGGAATGCCGATCGGACCGCTGTATTCCACGCTTTGATCGGCCCCGTTGCCTTCCACTGTGATTTCCAATGGCAAAGGACGCGTGTGCGGGCAGTCGGCAAACATGGCTCCGAGTGTATAGATATGGGTCACTTCGAATTCTTCGGCCAGACGCAGGCTTTCCCGGCAATATTCCAGCCAGCCGTAGTTGGGTTCCGGCCCCAATTGTGCAAGGATATGCAACGTGTCGCTGATCGAGATGTCATAAAACGTGGTTTGTGGCCACAGGATGCGCCGAAAGCCTTGGATACTGCACTGAATGGGTCGTGATACCTGGTAATCGTAATAGCCATCACGATTGATGTGGCCGACTTCGACCGACGGATAGTGGGAAACGAGCTGACGAATGACGTCAGTAGCACACTGATCCGCGTCGTTCCATCCATCAAACGCCGCGACCATGATGATTTGCGGTTTGGGCCCTTTACTGTACATAGTCAATACTGTAGCGCGTTCAAGGATTCAGGGGTGATCACGTCCGCCTGCCGCTAATGATTGTTGCATTTATATTACGAAGCCGCAAAAGGATGCTACGATGCTGTACACTATGGGCTTTTGTACCGAATATGTGCTCTCTGGCAGATAAATCACGTCTGCAATACGCTGCTTTACGGTGTTACTTCGTCTAATTATCGCGTCAAGTTCAGTGAACACCGTTCCCTGTGGCATATATGGCGGTGTCCCTGTGCGTCGGTGCGTGAGCGGATAGTTGTGATGGGGTATGGGGGGCGGCAGGTTGAAAATCTATGACCTATGAATCGATACGTAGTGCGGGGCGGTGCATTATCACGATATTTGAGACGGCAAAAAGCGTCGGTCCAAACATGCTGTAAGCCTCGGCGATCGCTGTCAGGGCAACCGTTTGCTCAAAAACGACACGCCGGATTTGCAAATCACATGAATGTGTTTATAGTAGTTACTCGTGCTCAGGCAGCGACGAACTGCCGGGAAGCATACGCGGACATAGCTTAGTTGGTAAAGCGCGACCTTGCCAAGGTCGAGACCGCGGGTTCGAGTCCCGTTGTCCGCTCTAAGGTCCGATGAGTCTGACAGACCTTACGGTGGGTTAGCCAAGCGGTTAGGCAGCGGCCTGCAAAGCCGTATAGACGAGTTCGACTCTCGTACCCACCTCTTGGAACTTCGGTTCCTCGCACGACCCGGGCGGTTGGCGCAGTGGTAGCGCACTTCCCTGACACGGAAGGGGTCACAAGTTCGAATCTTGTATCGCCCACGCGTCAGCAAGCAATTGCTGGTCGATAATTGAATAGCTTTGGGTGATTGGCGCAGCGGCTAGCGCACTTCCTTCACACGGAAGGGGTCATAGGTTCGATTCCTATATCACCCACGAATCGGAACACTGTTTCGGTTACGCGGACATAGCTTAGTTGGTAAAGCGCGACCTTGCCAAGGTCGAGACCGCGGGTTCGAGTCCCGTTGTCCGCTCTAAGGTCCGATGAGTCTGACAGACCTTACGGTGGGTTAGCCAAGCGGTTAGGCAGCGGCCTGCAAAGCCGTATAGACGAGTTCGACTCTCGTACCCACCTCTTGGAACTTCGGTTCCTCGCACGACCCGGGCGGTTGGCGCAGTGGTAGCGCACTTCCCTGACACGGAAGGGGTCACAAGTTCGAATCTTGTATCGCCCACGCGTCAGCAAGCAATTGCTGGTCGATAATTGAATAGCTTTGGGTGATTGGCGCAGCGGCTAGCGCACTTCCTTCACACGGAAGGGGTCATAGGTTCGATTCCTATATCACCCACGAATCGGAACACTGTTTCGGTTACGCGGACATAGCTTAGTTGGTAAAGCGCGACCTTGCCAAGGTCGAGACCGCGGGTTCGAGTCCCGTTGTCCGCTCAAGATGCAAGTCGAGCCCGGCTGTTTAGTCGGGTTTTCTTGTGTCGGAAGTCAACCTGGGCGGTTGGCGCAGTGGTAGCGCACTTCCCTGACACGGAAGGGGTCACAAGTTCGAATCTTGTATCGCCCACAAGTGCGATAGTCAATATCGCACGGCAACAACTGAATGAATCCGGGTGATTGGCGCAGCGGCTAGCGCACTTCCTTCACACGGAAGGGGTCATAGGTTCGATTCCTATATCACCCACCCTATGGGGATTCGTTCATGTGCTATGCGGACATAGCTTAGTTGGTAAAGCGCGACCTTGCCAAGGTCGAGACCGCGGGTTCGAGCCCCGTTGTCCGCTCCAGCGACCCGGTGCATGCACCGGGTCTTTTTCATTTTCAGCCCTGAATTGACACGTGTCCGGTGATGGTGAAGCAATGTCAAGACACAGCCATAGTTTTAAGCATTGAAATCTCAGTCCAGGCCTGCACCTTGTACCGCGGGCCCCGATAGCAAAGGACACCCCATGGCTGAACACAGCATCTCCCTGACGATTGATGGCGAACAGAAGGAGGTGGATGCGGGCCTGACAGGCGTCGAACTGTTTTCGGACAACAAAGACATCATCGCAGTACGCCTCAATGGCGAGCCCCGCGACCTCTATACGCCGTTGAATGATGGCGACATCGTGGAATCCATCATGCTTGATTCCCCGGACGGCTTGGCCATCATGCGCCATTCCGCCACGCACGTCATGGCCCAAGCGGTGCAAGAGCTGCGCCCCGATGCCAAACTTGGCATCGGTCCGGTCATTGAAAACGGTTTTTACTATGACTTCGACGTTGAGGAACCGTTCACGCCCGACGATTTGAAGACGATTGAAAAGACGATGCAGCGCATCATCAAATCGTCGCAGCGTTTCCAGCGTCGCGTGGTGACTGAGCAAGAGGCTTTGGATGCCGAAGCCGATCAGCCGTACAAGATTGAGCTGATTGAAGACAAAGAAGCGGCTCTCGACACCGAAGCGGCCCAAGATATCAGCCACAAGGAACTGAGCTTCTACGACAACATCGACCGTGAAGGCAATGTGGTGTGGACGGATTTGTGCCGTGGACCGCACCTGCCGAACACGCGGTTCATCAAGGCGTTCAAGCTTGAACGTGCGGCTGCCGCTTATTGGAAGGGTTCGGAAGCCAATCCGATGTTGCAGCGCATCTATGGCGTGGCATTCGCCACGAAGGATGAGCTCAAGGCCTATCAGCAGCGCATGGAAGAAGCCGCCAAGCGTGATCACCGCAAGCTCGGCCAAGAAATGGATCTGTTCAGCTTCCCCGATGAGATTGGTCCGGGTCTGGCAGTGTTCCATCCCAAGGGTGCAGCCATCATCAACGCGATGGAAGACTATTCACGAGACATGCATCGTCGCCACCACTACAGCTTTGTGCAGACCCCGCATATCACCAAGGGCAAGCTGTACGAGACTTCCGGACATTTGCAATGGTACAAGGATGGCATGTATCCGGCCATGCATTTGGATGAAGAGAAGGACGCCGAAGGCAATATCGTCAAGCAAGGCTTCGACTACTATCTCAAGCCGATGAACTGCCCGATGCACAACCTCATCTTCAAGTCGCGTCAGCGTTCCTACCGCGAACTGCCGCTGCGTCTGTTCGAGTTCGGCACAGTTTACCGCTACGAGAAGTCGGGCGTCGTCCACGGTTTGACGCGTGTGCGCGGTTTGACCCAGGATGATTCGCACATCTACTGCACGCGTGAGCAGATGAAAGATGAGCTCAAGAACCTGCTGCAATTCGTGCTCAAATTGCTCAAGGATTACGGTCTCAACGACTTTTATCTGGAACTGTCCACGAAGGATGAGCACAAGTTTGTGGGTTCCGACGAAATCTGGGAAGAGGCAACGAACACATTGGCTGAAGTCGCCAAGGATTCCGGTCTTGAGCTCGTGGCTGATCCGGGTGGCGCTGCGTTCTACGGTCCGAAGATCTCGGTGCAGGCCCGTGACGCCATCGGCCGTACCTGGCAGGTATCCACAATCCAGCTCGATTTCAATCTGCCAGAGCGTTTCGGTCTTGAATACATCGCCAAGGACGGCACCCACCAGCGTCCTGTAATGATTCACCGCGCGTTGTTCGGCTCCATTGAGCGTTTCTTCGCGATTCTGCTCGAGCATTATGCGGGCGCGCTGCCTGCTTGGATCGCTCCGGTACAGGCGTTGGGTGTGCCCGTTGCCGACGAGTTCGCTCCACATCTGCAGCGGTTCATGGACTCGCTGGAGGAAGACCTCGTGCGTGTCGAGATTGATTTGTCGGACGACCGTTTCGGCAAGAAAATCCGTAACGCATCCAAGTCGAAGGTGCCGTTCATTTTGATTGTTGGTGAGGAAGACATGTCCAACAATGCCGTGAGCTTCCGTTTCCGCGACGGCAGCCAGCTGAACGGCGTGCCCGTCGACGACGCCCGCCAGTGGATCCTCAAGGCGATCAACGAGCGTGTGCAAGTGAACTCCGCCGACGATTTCCAGCAGCTTATCGGCGCTGAATCGCACGAGTGACGTCACCTGGGTGCGGCATATATTTCCGCACTCGCACAGGGAACCGGATTAGTTCGGTTCCCTGTTTTTGATTACCGTGATGTGAATCATGGCGAATCCATGCCTCACATGCATGCGTGCCGTATGCAACGCGCTGCATTTATCGAATCATGCGGGTACGCTGCTGAGGATGGACATAGCGAGAAGGAGGATCCTGCCATGCTGGAGAAGTTGAGGCCGGGTTTCAAGCGCTTCATCGAACCTATTGCACGTGGCTTGGTCCGGCTTGGTGTTACCGCGAATGCCGTGACGGTTGTTGGCGCGGTTGGGACCACCATTGTCGGCATATGGGCCGGCCTGACCGGTTGGCTGTTCGAAGGTGCTGTGGTACTGACGCTGCTCGTGATTTTCGACTCGCTTGATGGCTCCGTCGCCGCTCTGACCACCGGTGGCACGAAGTTCGGTTCGTTCCTTGATTCCACACTTGACCGTGTTGCGGATTGGGGCGTCATGATGGGCGTGCTGATCTACTTCTATATGCAGCAGGTCGCGTGGAGCCAAGTAACGAACATGACGCGTAACGATTTGATCTCCATCGTAGGCATGTGCTGCACATTGTATGCCATGATGACATCGTTTGTCACGCCCTACGTGCGTGCCAAAGCGGAAAGCTTGGGCGTGGACGCCAAGGGAGGCATCGCTACACGCTCGGACCGATTGACGATTATCCTGATCGGCATGGCGCTGACCGGTTTGTTCCATGCCAACCTGATTCTTGTTGTCACGATGGCGTTGCTTGATTTGTTGGGCACGATTACCGTGGTCCAGCGCATCATGGAAGTGGACCATGGTATTGACGAAGAACCACGTCAACATGGTCAGATGGATGCATACGGATATGTGCATGAGCATGAAGAAACCATGGAAGCACACGCTGACGAACGCTAAGGAAAGCGACTGGCATGGATGAAATCATGGTATGGATCGCGCGGCATGCCAAGTATGTGCCGGAAGGCGCTGGTGCGGGCGGTGTTTGATGCAGCCGCACAGGTCACATGGCTTTGCCACCCCGCATCGGTACGCCAGCTGGAACGTAACCTCGCGCATGTGACATCGGACAGTGCACAGGGCGACGGCATCACTGGGCAATCAGCTTGCCATGTGATGCCGCCCAAGGGCACTGCGGCCTACCGGCGACTGCGCACACTGTCACGTCAAGCCATGCGCTCGTATTTTGCATATTTTGCGGAAGCCATGACTGTGGCAGGTCGTTCGCGCCAGCAGCTGCTAACCCGTACGCGCGGTGCGGGATATGGTCTCAAACCGTTGATGGCATGGTGCCGTGAGCATCATTCATCCGCTCCTTTGGCCATGGGACACCAAGGCAATTGGGATTATGCGGGATTATGGGGTGGTGAACATGGTGCCCCAGTGGTGACCGTGGCCGAACAGCTGACCAATGCGCAACTGCTGGACACGTTCATGCAGATTCGTGAAGAACTCGGCATCCACATCATGCTGGCTGGGTCGGGACACGTTACGCAACGGCTTGAGCGCAGACTGGTGCAGTCGCCCTGCCTGGTACCGCTGCTGGCTGATCGTGACCTTGGCAGCCATGGCGAATTCGTCCAGGCATTCGGATCGATGATCCGCGTGGCCAGAGGGCCCGCAGTGTTGGCATTGCAAACGGGATTGCCGCTATATGTGGTCAACATGTATCGCGAGCGTTTGCATGGAGCACGACGCAAAACTGCAGGATGCGGCTATGGGTATGTATTGCAAGTGCGTGGACCTGTGCTTGTCGATCACGATCTTGCCACCATGGACCATGATCAAGCCATCCATGAGCTGACCCAAGCCTGGGTGGATATGTGGAGTGAAGGGATTCGTGAACATCCGCAGGATTGGCATATGATGCAACCGATCTTTTTGGAAGATCTCGATATGAACCGATTGAAAGGGGTTCCCGACGCCGTACGTGATTTGCGCCATGCCATGGATGATGCATCGCGCAACAGTGACGATGCTGATTCAAGCAGTCAAGATGAGGTGAACAGGACACAGTGAGCACTACCACACAATCCATCATGTCGGTGAAGGACCAAGCACAAATCGACCCTCTGCATATCACTCGTGGACCATCGGGCGCCGCACAATTCAATCGTGCGTTGCGCATCGGCATTGTGTCGCCCTACTCGTTTGAAACGCCGGGCGGTGTGCAGAACCATATTCGCGATTTCGCGTTGCAGCTGATGGATCGTGGCCATCAAGTGTCGGTGTTCGCTCCAGGGCGTCGCACCAAAGACATGCCGTTATGGGTACAAACCACGAATTCATCGTTTGCCGTGCCCTATAACGGGTCTTGGGCTCATTTGAGCTATTTCCTCGCAGCAGGCCATGAGACACGCCGTTGGGTACGTCAAGGCCATTTCGACATTGTGCATTTGCATGAGCCGGAAGCGCCGTCGTTGGCCCATAAACCGATCATGATGAAAGATGCACCACCATTGGTGGCCACGTTCCATGCGTCCATTGAGCCGTATCCTCGTGCGTTGAAACTGTTTGAACGCTATCTCAACCGCTGCCTGGAACCTATTCGGGAAGCCATTTTTGTGTCTCCTGCTGCGCAACAGACGGCAGAGCATTATTTGCCGCAGCAGATTACACGCCAAACGATTCCCAACGGCATAGACCGTCATAGTTTCACCGACGCCTCATCCAAAGGCCAATGGATGGCGACGCATGAGCGACCGACCATTGGTTTTCTTGGCCGCATGGGGGAGGAGCGCAAAGGATTCCGAGTGTTCGCGGCTGCTGCCGCGCAGGTGCTCAAGCAGGTTCCACAAGCGCGATTCTTGTGTGCTGGCGACGGAGAGGATGAAGCGCGGCGCATGGTCGAGGAACTTGCAAAAACCGACAACATCGATGCTGCACAGTTGCTTGATCATATGGAGTTCCTTGGGCGTATCAGTGATGCCGACAAAGCCTCCTTCTACCATTCGTTGAGCTGTTATGTGGCGCCGCAAACCGGCGGTGAGAGCTTCGGTATTGTGCTGGCTGAAGCCATGGCGGCAGGATGTCCTATTGTCGCCTCCGATCTTGATGCGTTCGTCAGTGTGACGGAACAAGGCCAAGATGCTCAATTGTTCGCCGTGGGACAGCCCGATGATTGTGCAAGGGCCATTCTTCAAGTGCTCAATGATCGGCGGCAAGGACAGCAGTTGTCGGCGGCGGGATTGCGGCGTTCGAAAGACTTCGATTGGCCCACAATTACCGACCAGGTCCTTGAGGTGTACGCACGCGCATTGGGCCATAAGTAAGTCTTGTCGTTGAACCGCCATAGAATCTATTCGTTTGTATTCATCCCGTCAACGCCTAGGAGCAATTCATGTCCGGACATTCCAAGTGGGCGACTACCAAGCATAAGAAGGCTGCCATCGACGCTAAGCGTGGCAAGCTGTTTGCCAAGCTCATCAAGAACATCGAGATCGCAGCCCGCCAAGGTGGTGGCGATCCCGACGGCAATCCGTCGCTGTATGACGCCATCTACAAGGCCAAGAAGGCTTCCATGCCGGCCGACAATATCAAGCGCGCTGTCAAGCGCGGTTCTGGTGAAGAAGCCGGTGGCGCCAATTACGAGGACATCGTCTATGAAGGATATGCTCCCGCAGGTGTTGGCCTGATCATTGAATGCTTGACTGATAACCGTAACCGTGCAGCAGCTGAAGTGCGTTCCACGCTGACCAAGGGCGGCGGCTCGTTGGCCACTACGGGTTCCGTGAGCTTCAACTTTGAGCGCAAGGGTGTCATCGTCGTGCCGTCCGAAGGTGTCGATTTTGACGACCTGTTTGAGAAGGCCGCCGAAGCTGGCGCCGAGGATGTGACGGATGACGGCGAAACCTATTCCGTCATCACCGATCCGTCCGATATGCTGGCTGTGCGCAAGGCACTGCAGGATGCCAGCATCGATTATGATTCGGCTGACATGGTCATGATGCCGAAGAACGAAGTTGAGCTCTCCCTTGAAGATGCCCGCAAGGTTTCCAAGCTTATCGACAACCTCGATGACTTGGATGATGTGCAGAACATCTACAGCAACTGGACCGCTTCCGATGAAGTCATGGCCCAGCTTGATGAGGAGTAATCAGGCATGATTATCCTTGGCGTCGATCCCGGGCTGACGCGCTGCGGGGTCGGCGTGATTGAAGCCGGCGTGAATCGCCGGCTTTCGTTTATGCATGTGGATGTGGTGCGTTCCGATTCCCACATGCCGCAAGATTTGCGTCTGTTGACGGTCTATAACGGGTTGTGTGCCAAGCTTGATGAGTTCATTCCCGATGTGGTTTCCATTGAGCGTGTATTCGCACAAGACAACCGCAGTACCGTTTTGGGCACAGCCCAAGCAGCGGGTCTTGCCATGTTGGGCGCCGCACAACGCGGCATTCCCGTAGCGTTGCATACGCCATCGGAATCCAAGCTTGCGATTACCGGCAATGGCAGGGCCGAAAAAATCCAGATGGAACGCATGGTGGCCCGGATTCTAGGCCTCAACCAGCTGCCCAAACCTGCGGATGCCGCGGACGCATTGGCCATTGCCATTTGTCACGCATTGCGACCGGCAGGTGCGATCCAAGGCGGCGAGCGCGAGCAGCATCTGACCGCGGCGCAACGTCAATGGGCGCAGGCGGCACAGCAGGCGAACCATAAAAGTGCGCGTAGTGGACGCGCCATGTAATCGTATAGACGCCTCATACCAAGAACGGACTGCACTTGAGCCCGTTCTACGTTCCATCGCGGCCTGGTCATGCGGGATGCGAACATCTGTTCGAACCGATATACTGCTACCAGAAGAGTACTCAGCAGCCCATGTCGACAATGGGTGTTGCGTGGTGTAGTGATGCATTGGCCTGGTGTGACCTTGCATGAAAGGGGACTGGCATGATTGGCATGTTGTCTGGTCAAGTGGCTGCGGTGGATACGGCTGCGGCGTTGATTGATGTGCATGGTGTCGGGTATGAGGTACGCATGGCTGGCGCTGATTTGGCCACATTGCATGTCGGGCAGGATGCCACAGTGTTCACCTCGATGTCCGTGTCGCAGGATGCGATCACATTGTTCGGTTTTCTTGACCATGCGGCGAAACGCATGTTCTTGCAATTGCAAAAAGTCAGCGGCATTGGTCCCAAAGTGGCGTTGTCGCTCTTGGGAACGCTTGATGCGGGCCAACTGGCTCATGCCATCTATGATGGTGATGCCACGGCATTGGCCAAAGCGCCGGGACTGGGCAAGAAAGGCGCCCAGAAAATCATTCTTGAACTTAAAGGCTCTCTGGATTTGGCTGCGTTGGACGATGCTTCAGGGTCGGATACGTCTGTTGCCGCATCGGCGCATGCACCTGAGGACCGTGGCCGTTTGGATGTGGTGGAAGCATTGATTTCGCTGGGTTGGCGTCAGCAAGATGCGCAACACGCTGTGGACAGTGTGATTCATGAGCAGGATTTGCCCACACCGTTGGCTGCCGACATGGTGCCTGAGGTGCTACGCGCCGCATTGACATCGTTGGACAGTGGCCATTGACGGTTGGTAGGTATGGCCTGAGTGCAACCAGGCGCGGTATGTGCACTGAATGGTTCGCGGTTACTGAGGATTTCTGAGGAATGGTGTGGTGGAACATATGGAAGACATGATGCCCGGCATCAATAGCAATGCCAATGAAGAATCGTTACGTATGATGTCGGCTGCCCCTTTGGGCAATGAACCGGTCAGCGATGAGGAACTGCGTCCTCATGTGTTGGCCGGATTCATTGGACAACCGACACTCAAAGCGCAGTTGCAGCTGTTTCTTGATGCAGCGCGCAAGCGGGATGTACCGCCTGATCATATTTTGCTGGCGGGCCCTCCAGGTTTGGGCAAGACCACGCTGGCGATGATTGTGGCCAATGAACTCGGCGTGCCGATTCGTGTCACGTCGGGTCCAGCCATCCAGCATGCCGGCGATTTGGCATCGATTCTCAGTTCATTGGATGCTGGCGAGGTGCTGTTCATTGATGAGATCCATCGACTGCCGCGAGCCGCTGAAGAGTTGCTCTATATTGCCATGGAGGATTTCCGTGTCGATGTCATGGTAGGCAAGGGGCCGGGCGCTTCATCGATTCCGTTGACGTTGCCCAGGTTCACTGTCATTGGCGCCACCACGCGTGAAGGCATGTTGCCTTCGCCGTTGCGTGCACGATTCGGTTTCACCGCGCATCTAGATTTCTATCCGGCCGATGAATTGCGCAAATTGATTGAACGTTCCGCTGCCGTGTTGGGATTGGAACTGGAGCAGGGCGCTTCGCAACAATTGTCGTTGCGGTCGCGTGGTACGCCGCGTATCGCGAACCGGTTGTTGCGTCGCGTGCGTGATTGGGCCATTGTGCATGATTTACCGCAAGTGCGCGCTGATGATGTCTGTGAAGCGTTGGCGTTGTACCAGATCGATACCGAAGGGCTGGACCGGCTTGATATCGCCGTGTTGACTGCGATTGTCAAGCAGTTCAATGGCGGTCCTGTGGGATTGAACAATTTGTCGGCGATGGTCGGTGAGGAAGCGGAAACGGTGGAAACGGTCTGTGAACCGTATCTGGTGCGTGAGGGCTTCCTGATTCGCACGCCCAAAGGCCGTGTTGCCACACAGAAAGCATGGCAGCATCTGGGCTTGACGATGCCTGATGCGCAAGATGCTGATGTCAGCAAGTTATTCTAGACTGATAGGCCGTGAAGCATGACCTTGCTTGACGTCGCACTCGACTAAGGAGCCAAGAGGTGCAATATTCCTTCCTGATTATCCTGCTCGTTTTCATGATTGTCATGATGTTCGTCCAATCACGCAAAGCCAAGCAGCAGCAACAGGAGAAGCAGAACTTCTACGCCACGCTCGAGCCGGGCACCGAGGTCATCACTATTGGTGGCGTCATTGGCAAAGTGGTGTCTGTGGATGAAGAATACGAGGAGATTGTTATCGACTCGGAAGGCTCCCATCTGCGCTTCACGTTCAAAGCGGTTTCGCGCGCCTATGTGCGTCCGGCTTTTGTGCATGACGATGAAGTCGACGAAAACGGCAATCCGTTGCCGCAGGATTCCCCAGAGCCGTCCGACTCCGAACCGGAACAGATTGAGTCGGCTGAAGTGGTGGAAACCAGCACGGAAGGACTGCCATACGGAGCCCGCGAAGTGGAAGAGTCGCAAGTCGAAGCGACGACCGATACTGAGGAATCTTCCGCTGACCAACCTTCCAAGGCCGACCAGCAGTAATCGTAATCATCCGCTCTGGATGCAGCCTGCCCACGGTGTACAATACGGATGGCAAGCGTGGCATGCATGCGCATCGCATGCCACGTCAACCATGGATTTGGATTGTGTTGATGCCGTGTCATGCAGGTGACCGTCCGTGCCAAACCCAAGAATGTGAGATGGGATTGCCCATGTCTTCTACCGATATCGTGCTGAACGCCGATTTTGATATCACCAGCGAGGATATTGCTATTTCAGCGGATGACTTCGAATATTTGGTCTCCAAGATTCGTACCATTCCGGATTTCCCAGCCAAGGGCATCCTGTTTCGCGATTTCATGCCAGTGTTCGCCGATGCCAAGGCGTTCAGCATCCTCATGCATGCCATGGAGGCTGCATTGCCGGTGCCTGTCGACCAAATTGATGTGGTAGCCGGACTTGAAGCCCGCGGCTTCCTGTTTGGACCAGCGTTGGCCGCTCATTTGGGCAAGGGATTCGTGGCGGTCCGCAAAGCCGGCAAACTGCCGCCTCCCACGAAAAAGGAATCATATTCGCTCGAATATGGTGAAGCCGCGATTGAAGTGGAATCGAACATCATCACCGAAGGCCAGCGTGTGCTGATTGTCGATGATCTGATTGCCACAGGTGGATCGGCGCGTGCTGCACGCAATCTGTTGCAAGCATGCGGTGCCACGATTGCGGGTTTCAGTTTTGTCATGGAACTCGATGGTCTTGACGGCATTGAACGTCTTGGCGATTATCCTACGAGTTCATTGCTGCGCATGCCGGCATAAAATGAAACAATCAGGGTGCATCGCACCCTGTTTTTGTATAACGGTAAGGCAAATACAACACACCATTACACAGAGGAGAAGTGATGGACCTCTATGAATATCAGGCGAGGGAACTGCTGCAGGAAGCGGGGATTCCTACGCCTGAGGCCATCTATGCCCGCAATGTCGAGGAAGTAGTAGAGGCGCTGCCCAGCATGGGATTGCCCGCTGTCATCAAGGGACAGGCAAAAATCGGGCATCGTGGGCAAGCCGGTGCGGTGCGCCTGGTGCGCACTGTGGAGGAAGCCAAGGCGGCGGCCGAGCATATCCTGCCGATGTCCATTCAGGGCCATGAAATCAATGGTGTGTTGGTTGCCCAGGCCAAAGACATTCGCAACGAATACTATGTGTCGATTTCCGTGGATCGTTCCACACGGAGTTTCTGTGTGCTGGCCACCTCACAAGGCGGCACTGAGGTTGAGCAGATCGCACAGGAACAGCCTGACGCGGTCAAGCGTCTGCACATTTCCAAGCTTGAGGACTTTGATCAGGCTGCCGCCTTGGACATGGCTGCCCAGATTGGCTTTGAAGACGCCGATGTAGCCCAGGCTGGCGATATTCTGTACCGCATGTGGCAGTGCTTCACGACCAATGATGCCACGCTCGTGGAAATCAATCCGTTGGCCAATGTGGCTGACGAGGATGGCAACCTGACCTTATGCGCATTGGACGCGAAGGTGTCGCTTGATGGCAATGCGGCATTCCGCCATGATGGCTGGCAGCGGTTCACTGATACTCGCGTGGCCGATACGCTGGAAGCCCGTGCCCAAGCCGCAGGCATGCATTATGTGCATCTTGATGGCCAAGTGGGTGTCATTGGCAATGGCGCCGGACTTGTGATGAGTTCCATCGACGCCGTGACGTTCGCAGGCCGAGCGCAAGGCAACGGCATTAGTGCCGCGAATTTCCTTGATATCGGAGGTGGCGCATCGGCTGAAGCGATGTGTCGCAGTCTTGAAACAGTGTTGGCCGATCCCAAAGTCGAATCGGTGTTCATCAATGTCTATGGCGGCATCACGTCTTGTGAACAAGTGGCATTGGGCATTCTGCAGGCCATTGAGGAACTGGGCGTGTCAAAACCTCTGGTGGTGCGTTTCGATGGCAATGCGGCCAGTGAAGGTTTGCGCATCCTGCGCGAGTCAAAGCTTGACACAGTGCATGTGGCCGAGACGATGGAACAAGCTGCCACCCAGGCCGTAAGCTTGGCAGCATCCGTTCTGCACAACACGGAGGAGACGAAATGAGCGCATTCATTGAAGACAACGCCCCGGTCATTGTGCAGGGCATGACTGGTCATCAGGGCATGACGCACACGTTGCGCATGCTCAAGGCCGGAACGAATATCGTGGGCGGTGTCAATCCACGCAAGGCCGGAACCACAGTCCTGTTCGAAGGCGCCCACGATGGCGAGGACGTGCACATTCCTGTGTATGCCACGTGTGCCGAGGCCAAAGAGGCTACGGGAGCGAAAGCCAGTGTCGTGTTTGTGCCACCACGGTTCGCCAAAGACGCTGTGGTGGAAGCCATTGAAGCGGGCATCGAGCTCATTGTCGTCATCACGGAAGGCATCCCCGTCAATGATTCCGCCTATTTCGTGGAACTCGCCTTGAGCCGCGGCGTGCGCATTGTGGGACCAAACTGCCCGGGGTTGATGACACTTGGCGAATCGGAGCATGCTCGCGGAGTCAATTTGGGTATTATCCCTGATGGCATTGTGTCCCGTGGTCCCTTGGGGCTCGTGTCCAAATCGGGTACGTTGACCTATCAGATGATGGCCGAGTTGTCGGATATCGGTTTCACCGCATGCCTTGGTGCCGGTGGCGACCCGATTGTGGGCACGATGCTGCGTGAAGCGTTGCAGGAATTCGAGCAGGATGACGACACTAAAGCCGTCATCATGATTGGTGAGATTGGCGGCAAAGCCGAACAGGAAGCCGCGCAGTGGGCCCATGACCATATGACGAAACCGGTGGTCGCCTATATCGCCGGATTCACCGCTCCGGAGGGCAAGCAGATGGGTCATGCCGGCGCCATCATCTCCGGTGGCAAAGGCACTGCTCAAGATAAGAAGGAAGCGTTGGAAGCCGTAGGCATTCCTGTTGGCAAAACACCGAGTGAGGCTGCGCGCCTGATGCGTGAGGTGTTGGCCCAGCTGTCATGATGAACAACCGTGCGCTGCAACAATGTCTGAGGGGAGCGGCGGCCTCCGCCGTTTCCCTGGCCGTATTCTGCCTGCCATTGGGATGTTTTCTTGCATTGGCGTTGCTGATCGTGTCCATGGAAGAAAGTGGCGTCAATCTGTCGTCTTCAACGGTTCCGTTGACGCAAATGGTGATGATGCTCACCCAAGGCGTGGGCTTGCACACGGATTCGCTGACTACAACGATCATGCCGTTGCTGCTGACTTTCCTGATGATTGTGCTGATCCGCGCGTTCACGATCCGGTTTAAACTCGATTCCGTGGCCGCATGGATTTGCGGCGTTGTGGTTTGGGTGGGATTGCAACTGGCATTGACACGGTCCGCCACGTCATTGCTCGTGGATTCCACCGGGCTCATCATGGTCAAAACCGCTCTCGTGTTCACGTTGGGGTTTGTATGGGGTACGGTGCCGGGATCGTTGACTGTGGGGCGTGTCAAGTTGTATTTGCATACGCATGTCTCCAAACCGCTGCGCCATACATTGATGGCCGGCTTGCGTTGTGCATGCATCCTGTTGGGCGCTTATCTGCTGTGCGGCCTGGTCACGTTGATTTGTTGGGTGGCGATGGGTGCCCAGGGCATGGGCAATATTTGCAACCAGCTTGCCATGCAGAACGGCTCTCGCGTCATCGTGTTCATCATGGCGTTGGCTTGGCTGCCCAACTTGTGGTTGTGGGCATTGTCCTGGCTGTTCGGCGCGGGGTTCCATATCGGGTCCCTGGCCACGTTCTCACTGTGGCAAGGCTCAATCAAAGGACTGCCGGCACTACCCGTGTTCGGTTTGTTCCCCACGGCGGTGCACAGCGACGCCCTGCGTTCGTTGTTCTTGTCTTTGCCGTTGGTGATCAGTGCGGTCGTGGGATTGTCGGTGTTTGTGTTGCGTCGTGGTTTTCCCATATTTTCCGCTGATTTCCGTACGCATCGACATGACTCAACCAACCGGAGCAATGCCGCCCGTGTCGTAGAAAGCCATAGCGGATCGACGAAGAACACGCGAACCCGCGAACCAGCCACCAACAATGACAAGGCACAAGATCAGCGGTCCGGCCAGCCTTCACCATGGGATGACGGCATGCGGCAATGTGTCAATTGCGCCTATGCGGCTGGCGCGTTCTGCATGATCGCCGCCATAGTCTGTTTGACGTTAAGCGTGCTGTTTGGCGTTTCCGATGGTGCACTGGGTGAGAATCGCCTTGCCCATGTTGGTGTGGATGTGACAGCATCGACGTATGCCGTGGCGCGACCAACCGCTATCGGGTTGTTCGCGGCGTGGTTGTGCGCTGTGGTGGTCGCAGCCGCCGTATTCGGCGTGCGTGTGTTGATGGCGCGACGTGCACGGCAACAGATTTCCGCTGGTGCGACAGCATCGGCAGAACCCGAAGAAGAAGAGAAGAGAAAAGTCCACACGCCTCGTGTGGTCAATTCGAACCCCACTATGAAGGAGCACAACGGTGACAACGAACCGACCATTACGACGAGCCCTCGTATCGGTCTTCCATAAGGAAGGCATTGAGGTTCTCGCCAAGGCCTTCATCGCAGCCGGTACTGAAGTTGTTTCCACGGGATCACCCGCACATCGTCTGGCGGAGCTTGGTGTGAATGTCACCGAGGTCAGCCAGGTCACCGGATTCCCCGAATGCCTCGACGGTCGAGTCAAAACATTGGATCCGCATATCCACGCCGGCATCCTTGCCGACATGACGAACGCCGACCATGCGGCACAGTTAGAGCAATTCGGCATCAAGCCGTTCGACCTGGTTGTGGTCAATCTGTATCCGTTTGCGGATACCGTGCGTTCCGGTGCAGACAAGGACGCCATTATCGAAAAGATCGATATTGGCGGACCGTCGATGGTGCGTGGCGCCGCGAAGAATAGTGCGACGGTGGCGATTGTGACCGATCCGGCCGATTATGCGCTGGTAGCCGCACGCATTGAGAATGGCCAAGGCTTCTCGCTTGAGGAACGTCGCTGGCTGGCTGGCAAGGCTTTCGCCCATACGGCGGCTTATGACGCTACCATCAACGAGTGGACGAGCGCCAATTGGACCAAGCCCGCAACCATTGCCTCCGATGGCGCACCGCAAGATGAGGCTCAGGACACCGATACGTTCCCTGCCACGTTCACGCGCACTTGGGACCGTGCCCGCGTGCTGCGCTATGGTGAAAACCCGCATCAGCAGGCGGCGTTGTACACTGATCCGCTTGATACCGCCGGCTTCGCCCATGCCGAACAGCTTGGCGGCAAGCCCATGAGCTACAACAATTATGTGGATGCCGATGCGGCATGGCGTGCCGTATGGGATTTCCGCGGACAGATCGCTGTCGCTGTCGTCAAGCATAACAATCCTTGCGGTTTGGCCATTGGCCAGACCGTAGCCGAGGCGCATCGCAAGGCCCATGCGTGCGACCCGATGAGCGCTTATGGTGGCGTGATCGCAGCCAACTCCACGGTGACGATGGAAATGGCCGAGCAGGTCCGTCCCATTTTCACCGAGGTGATTGTGGCTCCCGATTATGAGCCGGCGGCCTTGGAACTGTTGCAGACCAAGAAGAAGAACCTGCGTATCCTCAAAGTGGCAGAACCGGCCATCAACGCGCAGCAGTTCCGTCAGATTGATGGTGGTCTTCTCATGCAGTCCACTGATCTGATTGATGCTGAAGGTGACGATCCGAAGACGTGGACACTTGTTGCAGGTGAGCCGGCTGACGAAGCCACACTCAAGGATCTTGAGTTCGCATGGCGTGCAATCCGCTGCGTCAAGTCGAATGCGATTCTCATCGCGCAGGATGAAGCCACTGTCGGTATTGGCATGGGACAGGTCAACCGCGTGGATTCCGCCAACCTGGCGGTGGAACGCGCGAACACGCTGGATGAGGGCCGCAATCGCACTCAAGGCGCAGTGGCCGCATCCGACGCGTTCTTCCCATTCGCTGATGGTGCGCAAATCCTGATTGATGCCGGTGTGAAAGCCATTGTGCAGCCGGGTGGTTCGATCCGTGATGAGGAAGTGTTCGAAGCGGCACGCCAAGCCGGTGTGACGATGTACACCACGGGTACGCGCCACTTCTTCCACTGATTCACCGCATAATCCAGTGGCAATCCAACCATGATTGCTTTGCTCAACACCGGCATTTATGAATGCATGCGAGTAGGGTAGAGCGCATTGGATGGCAAACGGGTCCGGTGTGCGACTGATGTCAGCCGCACACCGGACCCGTTTATCATAGGTACGGTTGAAACGCGTTGCTAATGGAGGATCACATGGGCCACCCGTTCGTGTCGGAAGAACATGAAGGCAAACCATGGTTTGAATGGGCGGTGGCTGTTGTCGTAGTGGTGGCCGCCATTATCGCTGCGTTTGGATATATCATGGCCGCCACACTCGTACTGGGTGTGACGGCCATGATAACGGGGCTGGTCCGCGCAGTCATGCGCGAACACAGCCCCTGGAAAATCCGTTCCGTAGCCTTTGACACGGTATGTGGCATCGGCTTTGGAATCGTGCTGTTTGCCTTAGGCCTGAGTATTCGGCTGCTGACCGTATGACTCGACCGTTTCATTGGCTTTGGCAACATAGCCGTACGGAGAGGCAAGGTCAGCTTCCTCTTCAGTCAGCGTGACATTGTCGTCTTGCGCGGCAACATCCTGATAATCTTGCGTTGCGACCGGCTTCTGAGCCGCAGTCAACGCCACGGCGGCAGGATCGGCATCGGCCAGTGTCGCATTGCCCTGCGAGCCGGCGATGATTTGCGACACAATGATGACGAGCGCCACCACAGCGGCAGCCAGAATCGCGCAAACCCAGAATACCCACAGCTGCGTGAGCGGCTCCTTGGCCAATCCCTTGCCATGGGCGAAGATGGCGATGCCAGTGGCGCGCACAGGGTTGATGGAAGCGCCCGTGACTGGGAACGACATGGCGGTTGCGGCAGCATAGGCGATGCCCATGGCCACGCTATGCGAACGCTTGGCCACACCATTCTTCTTCATCGTGACCACGGCGGTAGCGACCACAATGATCGAAGCCACGAGTTCAACGATGATGGCCATGGTGATGTTGAAATCAATGCCGAGCTGGCTCAGCTGCGAAGCCATCGAGGAGCCTTCACCGAAACCGTTGATCACCATCGTGTACCAGGCGGACGCGGTGACTTGCTCGGAGGTTGGGATGATCCATGCGAACAGGCCGCCCGCGCAGATGGCGCCAATGATTTGGGCGATGATGTAGAGGATGCCATCGAGCACGCGTGTCTTTGAGGTCAGCATGGCGGCCACGGTGATGGCCGGGTTGAACTGGCCGCCGGAGATTTTGGCGAAGATGAAGGTGACAGCGGCATAGATGACACCCACGCCAACGGCGACGAACGCCATGTCGGTGCCGTAGAACGCCGTGCCGAGCGAGAGCATCATGTAGATGGCGAAGCAGATGATCAGGCTTCCTGCGAATTCGGCGAGCACGCGCGCCCACAGTGAATGGCGCATCGGTGCCGATGCGGGCTCCGAATCGTCAGACTGGAGCATTGGCATAGGCTCTGAAGTAAATGCAGTCATGTTGGTCCTTTATAATTTCTCAACGGAACGAAGATTGCTTCGTCCGGCCGCCGCCCTAGCGCGATGGCCCATGCTGCACCATACTAGCCGGCTATCTTACCGATTGCTGGGAAAAGTTGGTGCGCAGTCCTTATTCAACCGATACCCCCGTCCAAGCAGTGTGATCTGTCGGGGTGTCATGGCCACGTTGGGAGAACGATGCCACACGCATATAGCCAAGCCAAGAAAGCTCATGAGTCGGGTAATAATGAGGGGATTCGACTGCAGAAGATTCTCGCGCAGGCAGGATTCGGTTCACGCCGCAAATGTGAGGAAATGATCCTTGACGGACGTGTTGAAGTCGATGGGGAACTGGTGACTGAACTGGGTTCTCGTGTCGATCCGAAACGTCAGGAAGTGCGCGTTGACGGTTCGCGTATCCGTCTGAACAACCGTCATGTCACATTGGCGCTCAACAAGCCCAAGCGCGTGTTGTCGACGATGGACGACCCGAAGGGCCGTTACACGTTGCGCGACATTGTGGGTGACAAGTATGAGCGTATTTTCCATATGGGCCGTTTGGATTATGATTCGGAAGGCCTGATTTTGATGACGAATGATGGCGAGCTCAGCCAGCACGTCATGCATCCGCGTTACGAGGTCGCCAAAACCTATGTGGTGACGTTGGACGGCCATTTGAGCGGCAATGTGTGCCGCCGTCTCGTGCGTACGGGTGTGCAACTCGATGATGGCTGGATCAAGCTCGACCAGTGTTCGATCATTGACGCGAACCGTGAGACCACGATTGTCAAGGTGGTGTTGCATTCGGGCAAGAATCGTATTGTGCGCCGTATTTTTGGCGCGATCGGATTCCCGGTTCGCCGTCTGGTGCGCACGCAGATTGGTCCGATCAAGTTGGGTGATTTGAAACCCGGTTCGTACCGTGTGCTCTCCGATGCTGAGGTGCGTTCCTTGTCGAAGGCGGTGGGTCTGTGATTACCGTGGCTATGGATGGGCCTGCCGGCGTCGGCAAGTCCTCGTCCGCGAAAGCGTTGGCGAAGTATTTCGGATACGCCTACTTGGATACGGGCGCCATGTACCGGGCGTGTGCGTTATGGTGCATGGAACAGGGTATTGACCTGGATGCGGAAATAATCAATGAACAACTCGTGACCGAAATGGTGGGCGAGTTGTTTACGGGCGACCATATTGATATCACGGTCGATCCGGATGCACCCAAGGTGAGCATTGACGGCCGTGACGTGACCGAAGAGATCCGCTCGTCGCAAGTGTCCAAGCATGTCAGCAAAGTGTCCAACATCATTGCCGTGCGTCATATCCTGATTGCCGCCCAACGCGCCTACATCGCCGCGCAAGGTCCGGAGGAATCGTTCAGTCAAGGCCGCGGCATAGTGGCTGAAGGACGTGACATCACGACTGTGGTGGCCCCCGACGCTGAGGTGCGTGTGCTGCTGACGGCCCGTGAAGACGTGCGCCAGGCCCGTCGTAACAGGCAGGCTGCCAAAGGCGTGGGCGCCGAGGATGTGCAGGCGCGCGACCAGATGGACGCCAAGGTGACGTCGTTCATGACGGCGTCTGAGGGTGTGACGACGGTTGACAATTCCGATTTGACGTTTGAACAGACGTTGGACGTGCTGATCGGCCTGGTGGAAGATGCCGAGGAAGAGCAGGCATATGCCGAGTATTCCGCGAATCTGGAAGGCTATGAACTTGATGAGGGCGACGAAGGCCTGATTGACGGGTCGTCATTCCTGGGTGAGGAACGTGAAGCCCAGGCCAAGGCTGTGGGTGTGCTCGCAGTGGTGGGACGTCCGAACGTCGGCAAGTCGACGCTCGTGAACCGTATTCTCGGCCGACGTGCCGCCGTGGTAGAAGATACGCCTGGAGTCACTCGTGACCGTGTCTCCTATGATGCCGAATGGGCGGGTACGGATTTCAAACTCGTGGACACGGGCGGATGGGAAGCTGACGTTGAGGGCATCGAATCGGCTATCGCTTCCCAAGCGCAGATTGCGGTGGAGCTTGCGGACGCCGTGATCCTCGTGGTTGACGGTCAGGTTGGTTTGACGGCCAGTGACGAGCGTATCGTGCGCATGTTGCGTGCGTCAGGCAAACCGGTGACGGTCGCTGTCAACAAAGCCGATGACCAGACAGCCGAATATGCGGCTTCCGAGTTTTGGAAGCTCGGTCTTGGCGAGCCGTTCCCGATTTCAGCCATGCACGGCAGGGGAGTCGGTGACTTGCTGGACGCCGCACTTGACAAGTTGCGTCAAGCCGAGCGCACGAGCGGATTCCTGACGCCGACCGGGTTGCGTCGTGTCGCTTTGGTGGGACGTCCGAACGTGGGCAAGTCCAGTTTGCTCAATCAGCTGTCGCATTCCGAACGTGCCGTCGTCAATGATTTGGCTGGTACGACGCGCGATCCTGTCGACGAAATCGTGGATATTGACGGACAGGATTACCTGTTTATTGATACGGCGGGTATCAAGCGCCGTCAGCACAAGCTGTCGGGGGCTGAATATTATTCATCGTTGCGAACGCAAGCGGCTATCGAACGTTCCGAACTGGCGCTCGTGTTGTTTGACGCGTCGCAGCCGATTTCGGATCAGGATCTCAAGGTGATGAGCACGGCTGTGGATGCGGGACGTGCCGTGGTGCTGGTGTTCAACAAGTGGGATCTGATGGACGATTTTGATCGTCAGCGCATGGAACGCTTGTGGAAGACGGAGTTTGAGCGTGTCACGTGGGCGCAGCGTGTCAATTTGTCAGCCAAAACAGGGTGGCATACGAACCGTCTGTCCCGTGCGATGACACAGGCTCTGGAATCCTGGGACAAGCGCATTCCGACCGGCAAGCTCAACGCGTTCCTGGGCCGTATCCAGGCCGCCCACCCGCATCCGTTGCGTGGTGGCAAGCAGCCGCGCATCCTGTTCGCTACGCAGGCTTCGTCACGTCCGCCACGGTTTGTGATTTTCGCCACGGGGTTCATTGAGCATGGTTACCGCCGGTATTTGGAACGCCAGTTGCGTGAGGAGTTTGGATTTGAGGGTTCTCCTATTCAGATTTCCGTGAACGTGCGTGAGAAAAAGAAGCGCAAGTAACCTTCCCATGCTGTCTGGGCCTGTAGCCTGAGCGATAAGCGGGCAAGATGAGGGCAGTCATGGGCAGTCATGGACAATGAAAAAAGCATATTGAAAACCCAAGGGTTGGCGGCTGGAGCATGGTCGAGCTGTCACAACCCTTGGGTTTTTGATTGGCGGCAATGGTGTTGGGGTTCCTGCGCAACCCAATGGTTGCCTGGCGGATGCAGTGAAGTCCTTGCCTAGGTTATGCCAAACCTACGCGCGTCAAGTTGTCGCGCACGTGGGCGCAGCTAGCATGGAATTTGTCGATTTCCTCATCGGTCAAATCCAAGTGCATGACCTCTTCTACACCATCGGCGCCAATGACGCACGGCAGTGACGTGAACAGGCCGCTCTCACCGTATTGGCCGGTCATCAGTGTGGAGCATGGCGTGATGTAATGCTCGTTGGACACGATGGCGCGTACGATGCGTGCGGCCGCGTCGGCTACGGCGAATTCGGTGCACTGCTTGCCGGCGTAGGTTTTGTAGCCGCCTTGACGTGCCAGATCTTCAATTTCGGCAAGCGCCATGGCGAATCGTTCAGGCTGCTCGGCTTGCAGTTGCGCCAATGGTTTGCCGCCAATGTTGACGGTGCTCCAGGCAGCGAACATGCTGGCGCCATGTTCGCCAAGCATGTAGGCGCATATGGAATGCTGGTCATATCCGGTAACGCGGGACAGTGCATATTTCAACCGGCTTGAGTCGAGGGCTGTGCCCGTGCCGATGACGCGGTTGGCATCAATGCCGGAGATTTTCCAGATTTCTGTGGCGACCACGTCGCACGGGTTGGCGATCGTGACCCAGATGCCTTGGAATCCGGCGTTGGTGATGGGTTCGATGAAGCGTTTTGCCGTATCGGTCGTGTAGAACAGTTCGCCGTCGCGGTCGATGGCGGAGCGTTGTACATCTCCTGCGGCGTTGACGATGATGTCGCATTGGGCGAGTTGCGCATAGTCTTCGCCGGCGTTGACCAATGCCACGTTGTGCGGGCAGAATGCCAACGAGTCGCCCAGGTCTTGCACTTCAGCGTCAAGTTTGGCTTGTTTGCTGTGTTCGCCCGAGCAGATGTCGGTCATGATGAGTTCATCGGCGATGCCTTGCAAGATGAGGCTGTTGGCTACATGTGCGCCGACGTGGCCCATGCCGATGATGCCGATGCTGGTGACTGTTCCCATGCGTGCTCCCGTTCTGTGGTGTGGTTGGTGTCTATGGCGTTATGTCGTGTGATAGTTGGGTTGGCCATATTCTATGAACAGCATGCTGCGATATGGTTGTTCTATCGGTCATCTTGCCTAGTGGTGAACATTGATTCCATATAGTGGGATTGTTGGCACTGTTGTTACTTTGCAAGGCAGATGCCGCCTTGTTTGTTGAGGGGGGTTCGCGATGGGGAAAATAGTGGAATGTAGAGTGGAAGCATCTATGCGTGAGACGTTGTTCTCGCGCTTCACTAGTCTGGCGACGGCGGATTGCGCGGAGATGGTGGGCAGGGTACACCGGTAGTGGCTGCATCCTTAGCTGTTGCATATGGGCTTATGGTCAAGGAGGAGTATATGCGAGTATTTGTGGCAGGGGCATCAGGTCGTGTGGGCACGTTGTTGACACGTGACCTTGTTGAGCAAGGCAATGACGTGGTGGCCGCGTCGCGCCATCCTGAACAATTCGCGGGACAGGACCATGTCACTGCTATGACGCTTGATCTTCATGCGCCAGTGGAACAGTTGGCTGAAGACCTTCATGGGGTTGACGCTGTCTATTTCGTTGCCGGATCGCGTGGCAAGGATTTGTTGCAGACTGATGCGTTCGGCGCGGTCAAGCTCATGATGGCCGTCCAGCAGGTGGGCATCAAACGGTTCATTCTGTTAAGTTCCATGTTCGCTGATGAGCCGAGCAAATGGGATGACCCGAATTTGCGCAACATCACCAATTACAATATCGCAAAGTTCTTCGCCGACCAGTGGCTCATGACGCGCACGGATTTGAACTATACGATTGTGCAGCCATGCAATCTGGTGGAAGAGCCGGCCACAGGCAAAGTTGCGTTCGGCGTGCAGCACTCCACAACCAATAGCATCGGCGACGTGGCCGCAGTGCTCGCCGCCGTGTTGGACAAGCCGAACACATATCGCAAGATCATCATGATGTCCAATGGTGATATCCCGATTGCTGAAGCCGTGGCACAAGTCTGATTGGCGATACAGTTGCTGATGCATAGCGACCTGTGCAGGTCCTGCATGGGTCGCTATATTAATAAGCTTAACCAGCGCAAGACAAACATTATGATATTGCGCTTATATGTGAGGCATATGCATTGCCTATCTAGAGTATGAAAATCGAGAGTATTTTTATGACTATCGGTTTTCTTGACCGCCAATGCGCCCCGCAGGAGCGGGGTGGGTGTGTGCGGTAGCCGTACTCGTTGTCGGCGTTCCGGCTTGGCATTTGTTGCCGTGCCGGTGTCGTCGCTGGGAATGCTCCTGAGCGAGCTGTTCCCGGACTTGGGTTTTGCTGATACGTCGCCATCCATCCTTGCGTGAACGTCGCGCGAGTATGTTGCGGCTGGCGATAATGTCGGCTTGCCCGGTTCTTCCACAGCACACGCAGTGGAAGACGCTTTGTTTGGTGCGGTTGCGTTTGTCCACGCACCCGCACGAGGGGCAGGTCTGTGAGGTGTAGGCGGGGTTCACCTTGGTGATGGTGATGCCTTCGCGTTCCTTGAGTGCCTTGAGTTTCTGGTTGACGGCGTTGCGTCCGGCGCGGGATACGAGACGGTTCATGTCCTTGCCGAGCCGTGGGGAGCGGAAGTCGAGGTCTTCGACCACGAGTTCACGTACCTGTTCGTCGGCTATGAGATTGAGGACGCGGTTGGTTTCGTTGGCCACGTAGTTACGTATGCGTCGGTTGAGGTTGCGGTAGCGTTTCGACCGGGATGGTTTGATACCGGATGCCTGTAGCGCCTTCGTGAGGTTAACGAGTTCTTCGTCGCGTTTTTTGAGCCATGCGTAGAGTTTCAAGCCGTGCACCCGGCCTTCGGACGTGGCGAACAGTGAACACATGCCCCAATCCAGTCCGAGCACGTCCCCGTCCTCGCGGGGATTGGTTTCGGGTCGGGTGGTGAGCAGGTGCGGGACAAGCTTACCGTTTCCAGTGACTTGCAGTTGCAGGTGGTTCGCAAGTGTTTCCGTGCCGTTGGCGAGATGTTCCTCCATGCGGGGGTCGGTATTCAGGGGGATACGGACGGGACGGTCTTTTTCGAGTGTGCTGATTCGCGCCCAGTAGCGGAACCGGGTGGCGGTATGCGGCTGTTCGATGACGGCGATTTTCCCGTCCAAGGACATGGTGCGGCAATGCGCTGGGTCGGGCAGTCGCATGACATGACGGACGCGCTTCATGATCCGACGTGCAAGCCAATGGGCTTCATCGTCTCCGGGTTCGTACCATGCGTGCTTGAGGTCGATGCGGAACAACTCGATTTTCAGCGGTTCATCGAGCGTGCTGTCGCGCACGATACCGCGGAACCTGTTCTCGGCCAGTTCCATCCACGATACCAACATGCCACGGTACTGGCGGGACACGGAATCCCACTGTCGCTGGGACAATCCGCCACCCAGCGGTTTCGTGTCAATCCAGCGCGGAAGCTTGCCGGTGGTATGCCATTCGCGTTGCCACATGGCGGCGACGGTCTTCAACCCGTCTTGCCAGAGGGGGAGCATTGCGACGATGGCGTTCACCTTGGTTTTGGTTGCCCATTGCGAGGTGTGGTAGGCAGAGTATATGGTGCCGGGTTTGCTACTCATGGTTCACCTCGCCGTTGCGTTCCGCTTCGGCCTGTTCAACCACCCGCGTCATCTTCTTGGCGTGCTCGCTACGGCGCTGTCCATATAGGCGGGCGCAGAACGAATAGATGATGGCAATGAGGTCGGCCACGAGGTCGGCACGGTCGTTGTCGTTCTCGTTGACGACGACAATGCGCCGCCCCCGCTGTTCGAGAAACAGCCTGAACCAGTTGAAACCGAACCGGGTAAGCCTGTCCTTGTGTTCGACAATCAGCGTGCCCCAGTCATCACGCTTGAGCAACGCGGTGAGCTTGCGGCGTTTGTCGTTCACACCGGAACCGACCTCCGCAACGGACACGGCGACGCGGTAGCCGTTCTTTACCGCCCACCGCTCCACACGCTCCTGCTGTGCGGCAAGCCGGGTGTGCCGTTTGGGACCGTCTGGGACGCGGGAGTACACAGCCGCGTCCATGAGCATGTTTTCTTCCGGGTCGGGGATGATGATGTGTCCCACCTCGTCCTGATACGCACCCTTGATTTTTCCCGCCTTGTAGCGGTTCCAAGCCGCACGGTACTGAATGCCGTGCTTGCGTGCGTATTCCGAAAGATTCATACTCTCTAATGTATCACAGAATGCTAGATTGTACTAGAATAAGAAGAACTAGTTACACGACCTATGAGTTTATGCAGGGAGGGGATTCCGATTAACTTTCATTGCCCACGATTCCGGCAGCCCGCGATAAGTCATCAATATCTGCTTCCCATCCACTTGCAATGGCCAGCTGCACAACATGAGCCAAGCGTCAGACAAATGCCTATGATGCTGATTTGAAGATTGGGAGGTATCGATCGTAGTTCATATTGTTCGGTAATCGGTATGGTGGAGTTGTAATGAGTGTCGTATAAGAACAATGACCCCGATACTATGGCGCAATCGTCACGATTGGCAGTGGGGTCGGCGAATCCTAGTGTGGTGCGCAGTGTAGGCGTTATGTTTTCCGAATGTGGTGCAGTGCAGCGTAACGTGTGATCAGAGGTTTGGACTATATCACCCACAGTAATCAATGCATTGCAATATGTATGAACTAATGGCTTATTCATTATGGTGGCGACAGATGGATACAATGAGGACATTGAATCAATCCATTGCAGGACTTTATGCTCGGCACTATCTTGAATAACACCCAAGGTGCCACCGTATCCGTCATCAATACAAATGGCTTGCATCCAGAACCGTAATGATGTGAATACGGCATGATTGACCAGCGTCGAGTCCCGCTCCTAGGGTAGCCGCGGAATTCGCAAATCATGAACCATCATGTCAAGCACTGACGGCATGATCAATCCTTCCCAGCAATTCCTTGAGATAAGGCATGCTCTGTCCCGATTTCAATCGATCAACCGACTCCAGAGCACCTTCGAACCCCAAGAAGCTGTACGCATGGGTACAAAGATGAGGATAAATCCATGGTCTCATCTCATCGACAGTTAATCCAGTCGCTAATAGTGCTGCAAGCAATGTGAGAGTACTGGTGTCCAAATACGTACGTTCCTGAAGCTTACTCAAATAGGAAAATGTGAAAAACGCCTCTTCCTATTATAGCAAGGGAGGGATGTTTTTTGTGTCATCTGTCGTAAAGAATATTAGTGGGGATTAATGCAGCGCGTGACCCGTTCATGACTGAGGAAAGACCACAAGAAAGCCGCCGTTGTTCCGAATCGTTCCGCTAACTGATTTCAAACAATATACCGACTTGTGAAAACCGTTGGAATTCCAACGTTCCAAGTCGGGCCGGCGGGATTTGAACCCGCGACCCCTTGCTAGTTTGAAGGGTTGATTCGCTGGTTTCTGTGAGATTCGTTAGGTGCGTTTTCGTTGCAATGACGTCGGTTCTGTTACCTTCGCCAGATTCGTTGATTACCACTGATTTCGCCGTTCTCAGGGGTCATCGTGTCTGAATCGCGTCTGAGCCTCAGATACGATTCAGACTACAGAGATTAGGCCGGGACTCCCCGATGACTGGGGAACAGCACCTCATGCCACTTGCGTGCGCATCAGACGGTTGAGGCTATTCAAGTGTGGCTTCACTGCCATCGCTAGGACAAGTCGCCACATCTTCTCCATCCACGGTCAAAGTGGCGGTCCATTTTGTGCCTTTCCCACCCTTTATGGCCGGATCGGGCAGGTTGGTGGAGAACTTTTCAGTCGTGAAATCTGAAGCAAAGGTTCCCGGATAGTTCTTTTGCTCGGAGGTATTCATGTCAAAAACGAACCGCGAATACTCATTCGTCGAGAATACGTTTTTGAAGCCCGCTTGAGTCATATACCCAGTTTCCGAATCGGTGAACATGATTGAATACATCACGGACTCATTGGCGTCCATTAGCGGATTAGGAATCTCCACGCTGAGTATTGTCCCATTGTGCTCAAAGTGACGCTCTGTAGATGGTCGTTGTCCCCCGTGCACGTTCCCGACAACCCGCTAGCCAGAGGCTGCGCCTCGGCGCTAGACGAAGAATTGGTTTGGGCTGTCTTTGGATGACGAATCCGCCTTAGTGTCCGTGCCGCCGCAAGCAGCGAGCGACACAACTGTCAGAATACTTAGGACAACAGCCGCTGTCTTCTTTCTCATCCTTTCTTCTCATCAAAAGTGACTTGTCTTCATTAAATCAGAATGTTTCTGGGTCTCGTATATCGACTTCGCGCACTTCCTGATAGATGGTAGCGATGTCATTGAGGTTGATGCGGAACTGGCTGCGGGCATGCGGAGTCCACTTGTCGCCCGCAAGGGTTGCCTTGTCGCCGGGGTCGTAGACGGCCTTGCCGTCTTTGAACGCTTGGAGGAATAGACCGAAGCTGGTGGAGATGCCGAGGGTGATGAGTGGGCCGAACTCGACCAAGGTGTTGCCGTCCTCGTCCTCGCGCAGGTAAGGTACGTATGCGGCGCGGTTGTGCTTGCGCTGCCAGTGACCGAGCAGTTTCAGGTACGACCATCCGGCGGCAAGGTTCCTTGTGCCCTTCTCGTAGAGGGCGATCATGCCGTTGGGATCGAAGTGCTTCGCGTCGGTGAAGCCTTCCAGAACTAGTTCGAGTTTCGCACTTGGCTTGTCCTCGCCTTCGCGCTGAATGTCACCAGAAGTGAAGTAGTAGCTGGTCGGGTTGCCGTCTTCATCGATGGTGTGCACATGTCCATACTTGAGTACGAAGTCAACCGTGGACAGGCGCCCTGTTTCGGGAAGATCGGGCTGGGGAGTGAAGAGCGTGACTTTGTGGTTGTAGCGGCGTTCCAAGGACTTCTGTTTGATGGCTTTAAGCTCCCAGATGTCGAAGTCTGGCCCGGGGATGGCATTCTCACCCACGCCTAGTTCCGCTTCCAGAGTGAGACCGGGAGCGTTGGGGGCGATGTATGGCCTGACGATGGCGCCGTCGTTGTTGAGTCGCCACGGAGTAATCTTGCGGCCGACGATATTCGCCAAGGCCTGTTCGAGTACGGAGAACTCGTCACGCTGCCGTTGCGACTGGTAGACAATCGGGCACAGATGCCCCGCCTCGAAGGTCTCCATGCCAAGCACGTACTGCGCCGCTGGGGAGTCAGCGCCGACCACGAGAGCCACCACTCGGACGACCTCGCCGGACGCGTTCTTCACCGGGCCTAGGAACAGGCAACGGTTGACCTCATGGCCGCGCCTCGTTTCGCTCAACAATTCCGACGGGGCTTCCTTGCACCCTTGAAGGAACCCGGAGAAGCGCACTTCCGGGTATTGCGGATAATAGCAGAGCTTCGCGTTGGGAGCGTCGAATTGACCATTCGGCGTGACCCACTGCCACGTCACGGGAATCTGGATGACTGGATTGCCGGCCTTCTTTTTCTGTGACTTGGTTGGAGTGTATGACGGCTCTCCCAAGGGAAGGAATGACAGATCAGACGGATCTCCCGCCAGATACACCTGCTGCTTCGAGTTGTTGTTTGCAACGAGTCGCTTGACCCAGATGCTGCTTGCACCGGTGTTGGTGAGCAGTTCGTTGACTCGGCTGATGTCGGCCGTGTCGTACCATTGACGGGCCTCATTGACGTGGGTATCGCACATGCAACTACGATACCCGCGAACAACGGACAATGGCCGGCACGACACCGGCCATTTCAGGACTAGTTCTCGCCGGCTCCGGCAATGGCAAGCTCTCGCGCCTTCTGGATCTCGTCCACGGACTTTTCTGCATCGTTCAAAATCGTGCCTTGGTCGCCTTCGGACATGACTTTGAGGATGTGGGGGCGCATGATGCGCGCGACCTCGGCGATGGCGGGCACGACCACGCTGTTGCCGAACTGCCGGTAGGCCTGTGTGTCCGACACCGGGATGCGGAAGTCATCCGGGTAGCCCATGAGACGGGCGCACTCGCGCGGCGTCAGACGGCGAGGACGCTCGTCACCTTGGGCGACGAGGATCTCGCTGCCGTCCTTGTGGTAGCGGGCGGATAGGGTACGCGACACCATGTCCGGGGTTACGAGCCCGTAGCCGAATCCATGCCCGAGGGCTTCGTGCTTCTTCCTGTAGTCTTGGAGGTACTGCCACAGACGTGGAGTGAGCGTGTACTTGTCCTGTACCTTCTGGTGCTCGAAGTCGAAGTACTTGTCGCCATCCCACGGCAGATAAGGCTCCGTTCCGTCGGTCTTGTGGAGGATGTCGGCAAGAATCGGCTGATGATCCGGGAACTTCAGGTCGTCCCATGTGAAGTCGGTCTTGGAGCAGAATCCGACGATGTAGATGCGTTCACGATGCTGGGGTACGAAGTGCTGGCCGTCGACGACCTTCCAGTGGACCTCGTAGCCGAGCTCGTTCTGCAAAGCGTCGAGGATGACCTTGAACGTGCGGCCTCGGTCATGCGAGGTGAGGTTCTTCACGTTCTCCAGGAGGAACGCGGCGGGACGCTTGGCGGCGATGATGCGGGCCACGTCGAAGAACAGGGTGCCCTGCGTCTTGTCGCGGAACCCGGTCTCGCGTCCGAGGCTGCGCTTCTTCGAGACGCCGGCCAGACTGAACGGCTGGCAAGGGAAGCCGGCGAGCACCACGTCGCAGTCGGGGATGTCGTTCGCGTCCACCTGCGTGATGTCGCCGGCCATGGTCTCGGCGAACCCGTAGTTGGTGCGGTAGGTGCGCGTGGAGAACTCGTTCCACTCCGAAGAGAACACGGCATGGCCGCCGGCGGTCGCGAAGCCACGGCGGATGCCGCCGATGCCGGCGAACAGATCTATAGTGCGAAAGTCAGTGCCGGTCTCGTGCGTGGTGCCATAGTACAGCTCCTGCAACGCGGGAACATAGGCCGGTTTGCACTGGACCTTGCCCGACTCCCAACGCTCCACGGTGGACGTGGACAGGCCGAGCGATTCGGCCAGCTGGCGTCGGGTCATGCTCTCGCGCAGCTTGGAGATAAGCTCGTCGGCGTCATCAATGGTCTTTTGGGGAATCAGATTACTCATAGGGAAGAATATATATCATTATGCTGACAAAAATTCCCAGCGGTGTATAGTGGATGACAATTAAGCATACGACACCACGTTCCAATAAGGTCCAAGGTTCACACCGTGTCGTGCGGAAGAATGGAGGCAAGCAGTGGCAAAGGGAAAACAAGCGAAACCCCGACACCCGATTGACATCGATGAGGCAAAAGACACTCTGCGCCGCTTTGTCGTCCGAGCAAGACGCGTTGCCGCCCATTCAATGGTGAAGGATCAGTCTGTGCTCAAGTATGTCAATCCGACATTCACAATCCAGCGCCGAGAGGGAGAACCAATAAGACTCAAGTATCACATGCCAGACCAAGAGGTCTTTGAATCCCTTGCCGCGCGCACCCGTCCTTGCATTCTGGAACGAGAACCGGTCTATCTGGACAAGGTGTTCAGATCCGTGACAATGTGCTTGGGCGCACGGAAAATGAGTGAAACGGCGCAGAAATGCTTCGACGAGTGCAAGGCGCATTTCGCACATCTACGGGACAAGGATGGCGGCACCTCATATTCCATACAGATGTTCGACACGAATGATGTTCCGCAAGGCGAACCTATGTCTGATCTGCTGATTGGCGAGGCATGGCTATATTCAGATCTGGTGCACACCGATCCCCAAGGCCGAAAGGCAGAAGCGACGGCACTCTCGTACCGAGACCGGTATTATGCCGGCACTTCGTTCTTTTCGCAACTGTCTATCATCATCGTCAACATGCTGAATCTGATTACGGCACTCAATCGAGATTTCGGATTCGGCATTGATCCAAAGGCATGGGAGGAACAGGTGGTGGCTGCCGACGAGGATTCAGAACGAGTCGCAGAAAACATGTACATGCTTCCGCAAGGGACACAGATACCAGATGGAGTGAGACCCAAGGACATGCCCAATGCTGTGGATGTGTCGTCTATGACGGAAACCGCATGGGCGTTGAATCCGCAACAGCGCGCCACCATAATCCTATGTAAGGCGGACGGGCAGCTAGTAGACCGATTCCACGGCATTTATTCATGGAACGACGACAAGATGACACTTCTTGTAGGAGATACATTCATCTGTGAGTTGGGTATTGGACAGCAAGCCGCGCTCCCTGCGGGATTCAAAGAGATTGAGGTCACTCGACGAGTATTCAAGGGAGATCCCACGATGACCACAAAGGTATGGGATGCCGTTAAACGTGCCGATCTCATGATAGGAGTCATACCCCGTAAGGAAGGTACCGCCTACGTAATTGTGCCGTTCCGGGAAAATCAAGTTCATGTCGAGAACGGGAGAATGCTAGTACGCTCAGCGGTCGAAGAAGACCATCCGACGGGCGGAACATCAATGTAGTGTCAGACGGACGGCCTTACTTACTATTCGTTCACTAGCTCTTGCTCAGCTTGCCGTTGAACGCTTGGTTCACCAAGGTGTAGACGGCTTGCGCGACGCCGATGACGCCGGTGAGGACGATGCCCCAGCCGTAGCCGTGGAAGCCGTTGGTTGCGGCGATGGCGATGACGCCGAGCAGGACGCTTACGACGAGGCTGGTCAAGCCCACGTAGTCGGCGGGGATGTATTTCTTGAACGCCTGCACCAAGGCGGGCGCGACGAGGGCGACGATGCCGGCGGCGAGGGTGGTCGCTGCGGAAATGTCCATGAATGTTCTCCTTAGGTTGGTTTGGGTATGGGAGTGGCGGCCTCCGGCGTGGTGTCGAAGGCCGCAGTCGGTATGACAGCTGCCTAGTAGCGCAGCTGCTGTCCGGGGTAGATCAGGTTCGGCTTCCTTTATTGTTTTCTCGGCCTTCCGCCGCCAATGCCGCGGCCCGGGCGTGCGGCGTTCCACGCGTCGATAGTCTCGGGTTTCCAACCGCGCGTGCGGCCTATCATCACGTCGGATTCGGGAAGCCGGTAGCCTTTTGCGGATGCATTGGTGATACCGAGGCGCTCGCTGACTTCCTTGATGCCGAGGTATCGTTCAGTCATGGTTCTCGCCCCCTTATGATGCCTGCGCAGCCGATGGTCCCTGTGGCGATGGCCATGACGGCGATGACGGCTGGGTGGAATGCGGTAAACGCTCCACATGCCGTGGCGATGGCCATGATGGCGTAACTTGCTATGTTGAGTTGATATTTCATGGTGGATGCGGTTGGATGGGTTGGAGGGATTCTAGATAGTTGGTATACCTGGAATCCCTTTTTCATTTCTTGCGATGTTTAGGCTTTTTGCACCTGTCCAGCTTGTCGATGATGAAATCGACCAGCTGCAGCAGGAAATCCGGTTCAACAACAGCATCCTCATCGCGTTCGGCGCGCGCGAGCACGGCTTCGGCCGAGGTCTGCATGGCGCGGACGTAGAGGTGTTCGACGAGGCGCAGATCCTCACCGTGCGCGCCCTGGACAACCTCGTACCCGTGATAAACACGGCGCCCGACCAGTTGGTGGTGTTCCTGGGCAACCCGCCCATGCCCGGCGACCCATCCGAGGTGTTCGCCGACAAGCGCGCCAACGCGTTGGCCGGCGTGGCGGGCGTGGCCTACGCGGAGTTGAGCACCGAACCGGGCTGCGATTTGGACGACCGTGGGCAGTGGGCGCGCGCCAACCCCAGCTATCCCAAGCGCACCAGCGAGCAAAGCATCCTGCGCCTGAGGAAGACCCCGCTCCCAATCCTTGACACGCACCACACGCTGCAAAGCATCCTGCGCCTGAGGAAGACCCTCGCCGAGGACGCCTTCCGCCGTGAGGCCTTGGGCGTGTGGGACACCGATACCGTGCTCGCCGCGATCGGCGAGGACGAGTGGGCGCACGGCAACGTCCAGGAGCCGAACATGGACGGGCGCGTCAGCTTCGGCGTGGACATGCCACCCGACCGGCCCATGCTGTCCATCGCGGTGGCCATCAAGCACGACCAGGGCGGCACCGCGATGGTCAACCTGCAGGAATACGCCGACGTGCGCGCCCAGGGCACCGCGTGGGCCGTCGACTGGCTCGCCGACAAGTGGACGAAGGCGTCCGCGATCGTGATCGACTCGATGAGCCCGGCGATGAGCATCGTCCCGGACCTGGTCAAACGCCACGTACACGTCACCGTCACCAACGCGCGCGACCTGCTGGTCGAGCTGGTGGCCGCCTTGGTGGACTCGTACGGTGACATCGCCGCCACGGCCGCGTCGGAATGGTATATGCAGGTGCGTGCGCGCAACACCGGTGACACCCGCTACCGGGGCATGCTGGGCGAGGGGTTCCCATCACAGGCCGTGCAGGACTCGATACGCTGGAAGGCCGGCGTGCTGTGGGATGACCCGGAGATGATGTACCGGTTCCTGCACAATGCCATTGACCGGTGAATGAAGTACTACGGGCGCGACACCGTCATGTCTTGTGTCGCGCACGATCCGCTCCACCCGCGCTACGCGGTCGTGCCACATGGCAAGTGCTGCGCGTACTGCACGATGATCGCCTCGCGCGGCTTCGACTACCACCCCGCCAACACCGCTCGTGCGGCCCTGCACGATAACTGCGGGTGCATGCCATGCCCGTCATGGGAAGCGAAGCGCCAGGTCATCGCCGGCTACGACCCGGACGCGATGAGGGACCAATACCAGCATGCCGTCGATGCCGTGGAAGGCAAAGCCGACCCTCCGGCATGGGCTGCGAAACTCGACGCGTTCAGCCAACGCGACAGGATTCTGGAGGCGATGCGACGACTGAAGCCGGACGAATACACCGACGGCGTGCACGGCTACACCCACGACAAGGCCACGAAGAGCAAGGCCAGCGTGGGAGACCTCAACCTTGCCACATGGCAAGACTACCGCGCCTCATTGGCCGAACGGTTCATCGCAGCAAACAACCTCGAATGGAAAATGCCACCCGAGCAGCCCGCACCGGTTCCTGATGTCTGGATCAAGGGGCTTCCATCACTGACGCCCAAACATTGGGCGCATATTCTATATGGTGATAGACAGAGGGACAGGAAGACGAAAAAGTATGAGTATGGCGGAGGTCATCTAAGCGGGTATGGGTGGATTGCGGGAAAACCTATGTTCCCAAGCAGATGCAATCCTGAAGGTGTGGCACTCATCATTAGAAAGGTGATCGAGACTGGAGACAAGGTCGGCATGGCAATACTCGGATCAGTAGATGGTGTTGAGTATTGCGTCCGTCTTGGTCCGAAGGGTAATATTATTACAGCGTTTCCTGTCGTTACCTAATTCACGTATGGGGAGGCGTATTCATGTCAGTCGAATCGATGCCATCCGATTTTTCGTTTGATGGCCTGTGTGATTGGCTATGCGCCGTCCTCGAGAAAGTCGGCTTCGAGAAAGAAGCGCATTTCGCAAAAAACTCCCAGCGTTGCGATAGTAGTTGGCTGGGAATGTACGATGCGTTCATGAGTATTGCACAGCATGATATCCCTCTTCCCGTTCCGGTTCTCGAAGCGCTGCTTGACCAATTTGACGGGCTCGAAGACATGGATGATGCGATGCTGGTTTGTCGCCGCCCACTCAAGAAAGGTGGTGCCGATGCGTCGTGATATGGATTTGGTGCGTCGTATCCTGTTGGAGGTGGGTGATTCCGACTTGCCGTTGGATGCGAACGCATTGGTGACCGATGAGTATCCATTCGAGCAGGTCGCGTATCATATCGATCTGATCGGGCAGGCGGGTCTGGTGTGGGTTGATGTGTCGCGTATGATTGGCGATCGCATCGTGCGCGCTGGCATCGGCCCGTTGACGTGGGAGGGCAACGAGTACCTCGACGCGATTCGCGACGACACGGTGTGGCGCCGGGTCAAGACGCGCATCGCCAAGACCGTGGGTAGCGCCACCATTGACACCGTCATTGCCCATTTGCGTGTCGACCAATGGTAAGGGCAAGATAACCAGCGCCTATGTGGAAAGGAGACGGACGAGTGAAACTTGACATTAAGCAGGAGACGGACGCTGATGTTCTTTTCTGCCTGTATGTTCAGAAACTGCTCGATTCCGGCCATGTGGATGCGGTTGAGGATGTAATGCGCGACTACTATGCCGGCGAACCTGGCATAGCGTTGGACGGAGCGGTGTTCTATGCGAATGACTATGGTTTGGATATTCCTAGAAAGGTCTTGGAACATACGTTGCCTTATCTTGAACCTGATAGCTACGGGTTAGAAGCGTGCCGCAAGCTTCTCAAGAAGGATGCCACACATGCGTCGTGATATGGATTTGGTGCGTCGGATCCTGCTCGAGGTGGGTGATTCCGACTTGCCGTTGGACGCAAGCGTGCTGGTGACCGATGAGAGCCCATTTGAGCAGGTCGCGTATCACATCGATTTGATTGGTCAGGCCGGTTTGGCGCAGGTGGACGTGTCGCGTATGATCGGGGGCCGCATTGTGCGTGCCAGTGTAGGCCCGTTGACGTGGGAGGGCAACGATTTCCTCGACGCGATCCGTGACGACACGGTGTGGAGCGGGGCCAAGACGCGCATCGCCAAGACCGTGGGTAGCGCCACCCTTGACACCGTCAAGGCGTTGGCGGTGCGTGTCGCCACCGACATGCTCATGCAATAATTCATCTTGTTTTTTCTGAAGGCCATCCTACGGGGTGGCCTTTGTGTTTTCTGGCTGGATATCCAAGCGGTCGACGGGGCCGGCCTTGTGCCGGGTGGCATTCGCCTTTGCGGGTTCGAACCCCGCTCCAGCTGCTCCGCCGCACGTTTTCGTGTGGGAGGCGTCACGCACGCGCCTTCATCCTTGTGTGGATCATTCCATGTCCACGGCGGACTCAAGCCGGCCCATCACTCATTATCGAGGAGCAATCATGTTCAAACAGTATTGGCACGCGTTCAGCAAGCTTCATAATGTGCGCACCATCGTCGAGCCGGACCTGGACGCCGGTTCAGGAAGCGACGCGGACGCTGGCGAGCCACGTGAAGAGACCCGCGAGTACACGCAAGCGCAGATTGACGCGATTGTCGAGAAGCATATTGGCCGGGTGCGCCGCGAGTACGCCGACTACGAGGACATGAAAACCAAGGCGGCTCGTCTCGACGAGATTGAAGCCGCGAACAAAACCGAGTTGGAGCGGACTGTGGCCGATCTGGAAGCGCTCCAAGCCAAATACGCCGAATCGCAGCATGCGATGCTCATCCAGTCCGCGTGCGTCAAGCATGGCGTGCCGGCCGAATATGCGTACCTTGTGTCCGGTGCGAACGAGAAAGCCATTGATATGGCGGCGCAGAAGGTCGCCAAGCTCGCCTCGGCGAGCGGACCGGCGCCACGACGCCAACACGTCACTGAAGGCGAGCATCCCGCATCCAGTGCGATGCGCAGCCTTGACGAGCAGATCCGCACCGCCGAAGCCAAGGGCGACTGGGCGCTGGCGGGACGGCTCAAGACCTTCAAGCTCGCACAACACTAACAATCATGGAAAGGAACCATCATGCCCGACATCACAGGTATGGGCACCACCTACAACCTGCCCAACTACGTGGGCGAACGGTTCGCCGCTTCCCGTGAGGACACGCCACTATTGTCCTCCATCGGAGGCCTGACCGGCGGAAGGCCCACCAAGAGCACGCGTTTCTCCTGACAGGGCTACGACCTGCGCGACGCCGATTCCGAGCGCCAGCGTGTCGAGGGTGCGGACGCGCCGGAGGGCGAGGAGCGCGTGTGCTTCAACGCGTCCAACGTGCTCGAAATCCACCAAGAGGCCGTCGACCTGTCCTACACGAAGCAGGCCGCGACCTCGCAGGCCAGCGTGGAGGGAGCCAAGACCATCGACATCGGCGGCACGATCGTGCCGGCCGACGAGATGACTTGGCAGATCCAGCAGGCGCTCAAGCAGGTCGCCCGCGACGTGGAACTCTCCTTCATCCAGGGCACCTATCAGGAACCCGGACGACAACACCAGGCCGCGCCGCACGCGTGGCCTGCTCGAGGCGATCACCACGAACACGGTGACCAGCACTCATGCCGCGAAGACCCTCTCCGAGGACGACGTGCTCGACCTGATGCAGATGGCGTGGGACAATGGTGGTATCCGCGAGGCCGAGACGCGCACCATCGTCGTCAACTCCGACCTCAAGCGCGCCCTGACGCGCATCTTCATCAAGGATGCCGGCTACAAGGAAGAGACCCGCAACGTGGGCGGCGTGAGCCTGCAGACCATCGAGACGGACTTCGGCCGTTGCAACATCATGCTCGACTCGCTCGTGCTCAAGGACAAGATGCTCGTCCTGTCCTTGGATCAGCTCGCGCCGCGTTTCCTTGAAATCCCTGGCAAGGGCCATTTCTTCGTCGAACCGTTGGCCAAGACGGGCGCGTCAGATAAGGTGCAGCTCTACGGTGAAATCGGTTTGGAGTACGGCAACGAGAAGGCGCACGCAGTGCTGACCGTGAAAACCCCGACCGTAACGGAACAACCCTCAAACGGCAAGTGACGGCCATGGCCAGCGAACCGTTCGCCACATGCGAAGACCTCGCCGCCTCATGGCGCCCATTGGACGAAACAGAACGGGTGAAAGTCGGCAAACTCATCGACTACGCATCCGACCTGATCCGCACGTACTCGGGGTGGCGTACGGACAGCGCAACAACGCTGGAACGCATCTGCTGCTCCGTGGTACGCCTCACGATGGAATCAGACGCCAACGGCGCGCCTGCCGGCGCCAGCAACATGACCCAGACAGCAGGCGCGTTTTCCAAATCGTTCGCCTTCTCGAACGCGTCCGGAGACCCGCGCCTATGGCCCAGCGAGGAAGCTCAACTGCGACGCAACCGCAACCGGTACGGCAGCCTGGACATGATGAGCGGAACGCTGGTGGACCATGATCAAGGGTGAAACCGTGACCGTGCTGCGCCCGCACACCACCGGACACGACCCGTACGGCACACCAATGGTCGAATGGGACAAGGAACACGTCGACAATGTGCTCCTCAACCCGCAAACCGGCACCACCGTGGACGACTCGACCACACCGGACGCATTGGAAACCACACTCGTCATGTACTTCCCACGCGTCTACGCCAAAACGTTGCGCGGCTGCGACATCCGCGCACGCGACCGCATCTGGCACGTCACCGGCGACCCGCTGCCAATCGACGGCGGAATCAGCCCCACACGGTGGAATAGGGAAGTGCTCGTGACCCGCGACGACGGGGGATGACATGGCACACACCACCATCGACCGCCAATGGGTGCGACAACAGCTGCTCACCAACCCTGACGTGCGACGCGCCCTGAACGCCACCGCACGCCGGCTAGCCCCGCTGGTACAACTCGAAGCGTTCAAAGACGACAACCCCGACTACGCGGCAAGCGTGCGCGTACAAACCGGAGACACCCGCCCCGGCGTCAAAGCCCCCACAAGGATGAAACGCCCCTACGCGCGCGTCATCATCGGCGACGAAACCGCCAGCGAAAAGGAATACGGCAGCAGACGCTACCCGAAAAAAGGGTTCCTCCGCCGAGTGGTAAGCCGCCTGTAAAAAACCACCAATGATCCACTACCAATGGGCACAACCCATACCCATGCTCATGGCATGGATCATGGAACACAACCCGCCCACCAACCTCACCTGCACAAGCCAACCCCCCCGGAAAGCCTGCGCGAACACCTGCCATTGCTCGTCATCAGCGCAATCCCCGGAGGCTTCTACGACGACTACACGCGAAACCAGGCATTGGACATCGACGTGTACGCCCCAACCCTGCAGCGGCCGTGGAAACCATACAAACCATCGAACCAAGCCTCACCGCCCTGCAAGGCGACAGCAACGAACTGGGCTACGTGGACACATCCACACTGACCATGTTCACCCAAATCAACAGCAGCATGACAGGCGTGACCAGAATGACCGCCACCATCACCCTGAGCATGCGTCCACAACCAAGGAGCTGACATGGCAGACACATTCGTCACCGTCGCCGAACAAATGAACAACAACAACGTGTGCAAATGGGGTACCCAACTGCTCGCGATCGCAGGAGCGGTGTCCACAGTGGCGACGGCTTTCGGCATCGCCTACAGTCCCTGCATGTATGATGTATAGAATGATGTCGCATGTGAAAAACGTCTCTTCCTATATAGCAAGGGGAGGGATGTTTTTTGTGTCATTTGTCGTAAAGAATATTAGTGGGGATTAATGCAGCGCGTGACCCGTTCATGACTGAGGAAAGACCACAAGAAAGCCGCCGTTGTTCCGAATCGTTCCGCTAACTGATTTCAAACAATATACCGACTCGTGAAAACCGTTGGAATTCCAACGTTCCAAGTCGGGCCGGCGGGATTTGAACCCGCGACCCCTTGACCCCCAGTCAAGTGCGCTACCAAACTGCGCTACGGCCCGATGTGTCTCAGGATTGCTCCGTGAAGCACCGAGTAGGAAATATACCATTGCGAGCGCCAGTGTCAAAATCGCAGGTCGTATGCGCGTGTCGGATTCAGCGTTGAACGGATGCAAACGTTTGTGATGTTTGGTTGAGTGGAATTTTTTTCATAAAACGTGTATGGTTCTGCATCGGTCAATGGAACAACTGGTGTTGTTGCGAAGATTACGTGTCACAATCCCCTGAGGTGATGCGTTGATGAGTAGAATGCGATCATAACAGAAACAATTGCGTAATAATTTCTGTATGAGCAAGCCGTTTTCTATAACAGAACGACCTTGGATGGAAAGGGTGACCATGGCGGAGCTATTCGAGCGTTCAGCTGCCAAGATGCGTGATCAAGGGCTCAGCGAAGTGGCTATTGCCCAGTTTGAGCATCTGTATAACGAATGGCAGAACAATGACTCCACAAGTTGGATCCGTGAGATTGATGTGGAGTGCTTGTCTGATGTGCCGAGTTTCCATGATGTCTATGAGACCATCGACCATGACCAGGCGGTGGGTGCGTTTGCGAAGACGGCTTTTTTGAAGCTCAACGGGGGATTGGGCACGTCTATGGGCTTGGATTGCGCCAAGTCGTTGCTGCCGGTCCGTCGTCACAAGGCCCGTCAGATGCGTTTCCTCGACATTATCTTGGGACAGGTCCTCGTGGCCCGCAAGCGTTTGGGCGTTGAACTGCCATTGACCCTGATGAATTCGTTCCGTACATCAGCCGACACAATGGCTGTGTTGCGCGGCAACAAGAAATTCCATCAGGAAGGCGTTCCGATGGAAATCTTGCAGCATCGAGAGCCCAAGATCGACATCGCCACCGGTTTGCCTGTGGAGTATCCGTCAAATCCCGAGTTGGAATGGTGCCCGCCAGGCCACGGAGATTTGTTCTCGACGATTTATGAGTCGGGATTGTTGGATTCGTTGGAAGAGCATGGTTTCAAATACCTGTTCATTTCAAATTCCGACAATCTTGGCGCTCGTCCTTCGCAGACACTTGCGCAGCATTTTGAAAATACCGGCGCGCCAATCATGATTGAAGTCGCCAAGCGGACGCATGCGGACCGCAAGGGTGGCCATCTGGTCATTGACAAGCGTACGGGCCGTTTGGTGCTGCGTGAAATGACCCAAGTGCATCCGCAGGACCGTGCCAATGCGATGGATATCACGATGCATCCGTATTTCAACACGAACAACATCTGGGTGCGCGTGGATGCGCTCAAAGCGTTGCTGGAGCAATATCATGGCGTGTTGCCGCTGCCAGTGATCCGCAACCAGAAGACGGTTGATCCCACGGATCCCGATTCGACACCTGTCATGCAATTGGAGACGGCGATGGGCGCGGCGGTATCCTTGTTCGAGGGAGCGACCTGCGTGCTCGTGGACCGCATGCGTTTCCTCCCCGTCAAGACCACGGATGATTTGTTCATTATGCGTTCCGACCGGTTCCATTTGACTGATTTGTATGAGATGGAAGATGGCAACTACATTTTCCCGAGCGTGTCGCTTGACCCGCGCTATTACAAGAACATCCATGATTTTGATGAACGGTTCCCGTATTCCGTGCCTTCCGTGGCCGCGGCGAACTCCATTACGATTGAAGGGGATTGGACGTTCGGCCGTAATGTGAGTTTCTATGGGGATGCCAAGCTGGAGGATGGCGGCAAACCAAATTATGTTCCGAATGGTGAATATGTGGGGCCGCAAGGCGTAGAGCCGGATGAGTGGCTATAACATCGGCGTTCGTCCATGCGTGTTGCCGTTCGATTTCCAAGAAATTCTAGGAAATGTGAATGCAACACGCAAAAAGGCATTATCATAGAGAACCAGTTGTGCACTCCAACGTGCACGTATAACCAAAACAATAACGATACGGTAGGACTTAATGGCAGAAGGAAGTAACGGAAGGCGCCGCTTCTCGGATAAGTGGGGCAAACACGAACTCGATGTGTTGGCAGTATTGTCTTCCGCGTTCCCCCAATGGCTCACATCTCGTCAGATTGCGCAGCGTGTGAAGGCATACGCTGATTCGTATGGTGAATTGGCTGATCAGGCCGCCAAGGCAGCGTTTGCCAAGCAATTCCAACGCGACCGCGCCAAGCTGGCGGCCATGGGCATCGCCATTGAATCACGCCAACCCGAGTACTCCTCAAAGTCCGAAGGCCAGGATTTTGCGTCATACCGTTTGCAACTCGGTAGTGAACCGCGTATCCGCTTGCATTTCGAACCCGAAGACATGCCTGTATTGGCTGCAGCCAACTATTTGGCCCGTTCGGTGTCCATCTCGTCGATGGCCGAAGAACCTGAGCCGGCCCACGTGTCCCGTACGGCACCGCGTGTGCCGCAAACGCCGATTCCGGGTTTGGGCCTGGATTCCATTGCACCTGGTTTGGGCACGCAGCATATTCCTGAAAGCCTGGTCAAGGAAATCGATTCACGTCGTTTCGCCGCCAAGGTGATGGACGGTGGCGAATTGCTCAATGTCGCCTATTCGGATTCCGATGACTTGGCGATGTTCCTGCTTGAGCATCCCAATGCGCATATCGTCAGTCCCCAAGAGGCTGTGGACGCTTACCGTCGCCGCCTGAACGCTGCAATCAACTTCGCGTTGGCTGACGATTCCGAAGGCAAGTCCAGCGCCACGGTCCGCGCGAAGTCCATCAGCTCGAACACTGGTGACGAAGACGATGACCTGGAAGCGTCGCAAAAGAACCATGCCAAGAAGAGTTCGTTCCAAACCGGCAGCGAAGTGGATCGCCGTCTGCGTCTGATGCTGTTCCTGTCAGCCCATCTGGGTGAGGAATACTCGCTTGATGAGCTGGCGGTGCGTTTCATCGGTGTGCCCAAGAGCGATGATGAAATGCGCAAGTCGGTCAATGTCATCCATAAAGACATCAACACGTTGACCACGGTGTCTGATGATGGCGAGATGGCAGGCAGCCAATTCTTCGATATCGATTGGTCATTGATGGACGCCGAAGGCATTGTGTCAGCAACGAATTCATTGGGCTTGGAACGTTTGGCGGGCATTTCGCCGCAGTACATGAGCATGCTGACGGCATCGGTCAATTATTTGGCCCATTCGCGTTTGCTGCCAGCCGACCAGCGTGCCCAGGCTGAATCACTCAATGAGCGTATGCGCGCCCATGTGACGCCAGGGGACACGCCATGGTTGAGCTTGACTGGTTATGAGGCTGAACCGTTCAGTTTCTCCGTGGTCAAATCGGCTATCGACAACCATGCGCTGCTCGATATGGAATATCGTGACGGTGCCGGCAACATGTTCCGCAAGCTCGTCGCCCCTGCCAAAATTTTCGTGGACGAAGGCGTGTATTATGCGGCCGTATGGACTGATGTGGCTGATGTTGCGCCCGAAGACAAGCGCAGTCTCGTGCACAAGGATGAGACGCTGAACAAGGTGACAGGGGAGCCGCGCATCTGGCAGATCCTGCGTTTGGCCCGCATTGAGCATGCGCGTATTGTCAAACCGTTGAGCGAACCCCAAATTCCTGACGTATCGGTCAGCGAGTTGCGTCGTTGGGCCATTGACAATGGCACACCGGCCGTGTTCATCACCGATCAACCACACCTCGAGTTCATCAAGACGCTGTCTGATGCGACGGTGGAACCCTGTGGTGACGGTGAGAAAGTGCATTTGACCATCAGGTCCGATTCCTGGTTTGTGGCGTTCTGCATTGCTCACGCTCGGCATATTGTGGCTGTTGCCCCCGAAACACTCCGTACAATGATTATTGCGCGAGCACAGCGTGAACTGAGCGTCGTCGGTGCAGCTGACGATGCTGACGACTGATAGTGACGGTACCACTGCAAGGAGGGGATTATGCCTTGGTGGATTTGGCTGGTTTTGGCCGCTTTCTGGCTGGCTATGCTGATCATTGGTGCCGTGTATGCGATCCGTCATGCTGTGCGTGCAGCGCGCATTGCTTCCGCCTTGGGTAATCAAGTGAGCAAACGTATGGCTCGTATGACTGTGGACACGGATGCTCACGCTCCACGTCCAGCCGCAATGTTCACCCGACCACTTGAGGAGGCGTCAAACGCATATGCCGACGCCCACGCTGGTGTAATCCGCCGTCGTCAGGCCCGTCGGGAACGCTATGCGCGCACGTGGGAGCAGTGGGAACAGTTCAATGACCTACCGAATGCGTAAAGAAAAATGAGCCGACATCGTCGAACACCATCCACCACACCCGTCAACGAACCCGAGCAGGAATCGCCTGCGGAACGCTACCGGCGTTTCCAGCGCGTGCAGCGTACGCGTGCGTCGGTGGCATACGAATTTGCTGAGAAAATGCCATTTGACCTTGACGGGTTCCAGATGGAAGCGAATGAAGCGTTGGAAGATGGCAGCAACGTGCTGGTTGCTGCCCCGACCGGCGCCGGTAAAACAGTAGTTGCCGATTTCGCTGTGTTCTTGGCGCAGCATCGCAATGCCAAAGCGTTCTACACAACGCCGATCAAAGCGTTGAGCAACCAGAAGTATCACGATCTTGTCGCCGTATACGGTGCAGAAAAGGTCGGCTTGCTTACGGGAGATACCTCGATCAACTCGGAAGCCGACATTGTGGTGATGACCACGGAAGTGTTGCGCAACATGCTCTATGAGCATTCCTCCACGTTGAACGCGTTGCGTTATGTGGTGCTTGATGAAGTGCATTTCCTGGCGGACAAGTTCCGTGGCCCCGTGTGGGAAGAGGTCATCATTCATTTGCCGCAAAGCGTGCGGATTGTGGGACTGTCGGCCACGGTATCCAATGTTGAGGATTTCGCCAAGTGGATCGCTTCCGTACGTGGTGAAACCAAGCTGGTTGTCTCTGAATTGCGTCCTGTGCCGCTCGAGCAGCATGTGATGATTCAAAAGGACCCGCGTACCGAACCTGAGTTGTTTGATTTGTACCGTTTCGACGAGGATGGCCATCAGACCACCAAGATCAATGGCCGTTTGGTCGCGCGTTTGAGTGAATTCGATCATCGTGCCGAACAGCGCTTGGAGCATGAACGTCCCAAACGGCGTGGCCGTTTTGGCCATCGTCCCAACGGCCGTTCACGTGGTGCGCAGGCTGAACGGTATATTCCGAAACGTTGGGCCGTGGTGGACGAACTCAACTTCCTGGGATTGTTGCCCGCAATTTATTTCATTTTCTCGCGTAACGGCTGTGATGAGGCTGTGGAGCATTGCTTGAATGCGGGACTGCAGTTGACCACTGATGATGAGGCGCGTCGCATCCGTCAGATTGTTGACGAGATGATTCAAGGCCAATTGACGCATGAGGATTTGAAAACCCTGCAATTCTCGCGTTTCCGCTATGCGCTCGAAGAGGGATTCGCTCCGCATCATGCCGGTATGGTCGCGTTGTTCCGCCAGATTGTCGAGCGCTTGTTTGAAGAGGGTCTGATCAAGGTCGTGTTCGCTACGGAAACGTTGGCGTTGGGCATCAACATGCCTGCACGTTCCGTAGTGCTCGAGAAACTTGAAAAATATGACGGAACCGGCATTGTCGGTTTGACACCAGGGGAGTACACGCAGTTGACGGGCCGTGCAGGACGCCGCGGCATCGATACGATTGGTCATGCTGTTGTCGTGGACTACCGCGGATTCAAACCTGAGACTGCGGCAGCATTGTCCAGCAAGCGCGTGTATCCGCTGCATTCAAGTTTCAAACCCACGTTCAACATGGCCGTGAACCTGTTGAATTCCAGCGATTACGAGACTGCGCGCACCACATTGGACCACTCGTTTGCCCAATGGGAAGCCAATGAATCGTCGTGGAAGCTGGAGGCCAATCTCGACAAGCTCAAAGCATCCATTGCCGCCTATGAACAGTCGTTCGCGTGTGAACACGGGGACTTCCGTGAGCTCATGCGCATGCGTATGCAACTGTCCGACATGCAGAAGAAGGAACGTAAAGCGCTCAAAACAGCGCAGTTCGCAAACAACGAGGCCCGTTCGCGCGCCTTCCGCCAATTGGACAAGCGTATTGCCGATTTGAAGCAGCTTGAAGCGCAGCATCCCGCCCATCAATGCCCTGATTTTGAAGAGCATCTTCGTTGGGGGCATCGTTGGGCGCGTGAAATGCGTGAGCTTGAGCGTCTTGAGGAGCGCTATGAGACGCGCACTGGTTCCGTGGCGCGCCAGTTCGACCGCATCTGCACGATTCTGGCGTCGCTGGGATATTTGGAACCGGCGGATCGTGATGGACACCGTGATTACACGTTGACCGAAAGCGGCCAACTGCTGCGTCGCCTGTATAGCGAGCGCGACCTGTTGCTTGCTGAAGCGATTGACAATGGTGTGCTGGAAGACCTGACAGCCGCTGAGCTGGCCGGTGTGCTGTCGTCCATTGTCTATGAGGCGCGTAGGGGAGCGGGCGGTGAACCGCGTTATTATCCGGGTGGTGCCCATGGTCGTGTCGCCGATGCCGTCACCGAGCTCAAGCTGTTGGATTCTCGGTTGAATGTGCTGTGCGAAGACGCTGGCATGACGCGTGATTTGCCGATGCTGGACTTCGGTATCAGCGACATTGTCTATGAATGGGCGTCTGGTGATTCGCTGGCTGAAGTGTTGCATGACAGTGAATTGACGGGCGGTGATTTTGTGCGCAATGCCAAGCGTTTGGCTGATGTGTTGCAGCAGATTTCCGTAGCCCAGGAGTACATGGGTCCTGATGGCGCGCAGCTGGCTGATACGGCGCGTGAAGCGTATGAACGTGTCAACCGTGGCATTGTCGCATATTCGGGTGTGGACTGATCCGTTGATACTGTGGCGCACTGGGCTGTGTTCCCGCTTGGTGCGCCACGCATCGCTTTGCGTCATCTCACATCACGCAAGTTGGTATGCCGCAGTGGCATACACCGTGGAATAAGTTGCACGTCCCAAGTGTTTTGTAGCGTAGACAAGTAATCGTCATGTTGAGGAGGAATCAATGGCAGAGCGCAGCCTGCGTGGCATGAGCATCGGTGCCAAGTCGTTGGAGAGCGACGACAACGTTGAATTTGCGGCGCGTGTGGAAGTGTCGTACGTTTGCGAGAAAGGCCATCGCACCATCCTTCCGTTCGCTGAAGGCGCTGATCTTCCCGCCGAGTGGGAGTGCCGTTGCGGTTCCGTAGCCCATCGTGAAGATGGGGATGACACTGAAGCGAATGAGATTGCCAAGCCGACGCGTACGCATTGGGACATGCTGCTGGAACGTCGTAGCGTTGAGGAATTGTCCGATTTGCTCGACAAGCGTCTCAAAATGCATCATGAGGGCTGGTTCCCGGACTACGAGTGATGCCGTTGTTCCCGTCACCATATGGGGCGGGAATTTTTCGTGTTGGTGAGAGGTAGTTGACCATAGAGAGAGGGGAGTGCTGTATCCGATGGCACAGCATCCGAAGAAAGTAGTTCTGCTTGACCTTGATGGAACATTGACCAAGTCCGATCCTGGCATTATCGGTTGTGTGGTCAAGGCGTTTGAGGCTGTTGGTTGTCCGGTTCCGGATGATGCCGAACTGCATCGTTTCATTGGTCCCGCCATCATCGAATCGATGAAGCGTAACCATATTCCTGACGACAAGCTTGATGAAGCCGTGCGCGTGTACCGTCATTATTACAGTGAGGAACCCGCGTTTGACGATCCGAACAATCCGGGTCATCTGGTTCCCGGCAACCTCTATAACACGGTGTATGAGGGTATCCCTGAGCAGTTGGCCAAGTTGCGTGACGAAGGTTATGTGTTGGCTATTGCCACGTGCAAGCCGGAATATCAGGCCAAACCTATCGCTGAGCATTTCCATCTTGATCAGATGGTTGACGCTGTGTATGGTGCGAGCCGTGACACGTCGCGTATTGACAAGGACCAGGTCATCCGGTACGCGTTCGAGAGCATGGGTTTCGATCCGCAGGCTGGTGACCGTGCGTTGATGGTTGGTGATCGTTGGACCGATGTTGACGGTGCCAAGGCCTGTGGTATTGACTGCTTGGGCTGCGGTTGGGGTTACGCCGAACCTGGCGAACTCAAGCAGCATGGTGCGTATCGTGTTATCGACACCACGAGCGAACTTGCTGACGCAGTCAACGATTACTTTGCGTAAGTCGACTGTCGGCTGATTTGCTGTGCGGACGGTATCTGGCTGGTACAGGCGCCGTCCGTTTTTCTTTTGCTGGAACGAGTTCTGTATGACCGCACATGTTACGTGGTATTCCGACATTGGTATGGCTTGGAGACTCGTGTTTCCTTCCGCCCATAAATATCCGATAAGGTACGTTATGTCAGATTTGATAGAGTCGGATGAGTGTGGGTCCCGTTTTTCCTCTCCCTCACACCTGTTCGGCTACCCACTCGCTTATATTGCAATGCTGTGATTGATCGGACTGGTTTGCTGGTATGCTGCGTCCTGTGCCGGTTCGGCGTGGCCGTACCGTAACGATATTTGGTTGTATTGAGTAACAATTATTATTTCTGATTTTTCGACATGTCAATTCTTGAGTTCACTGCGTCTAAACCGCGCATAATAAATGATATGCCCGACGCAATGAACCTAGTAAAAACATTCAGAATGCGCCTATTCAAAGTAATAAATATTTATTCAATATCGACTATGCGGTGAAGTTTGATGATATATTTTCATGTCATGTATCGGGGATGCCATACAAAAAAACTGGTTGCGCATCATCGTGTGATCGATACGCAACCAGTGTTCTTCCCTAGTCCAATCCTCTCATCGGTGGCATGTCCTACGCGATGGCGTCATAGTTATTGACGATAGGTTGAGAAGAAGTGTCCGATCTTGTCAACGGCGGTGCGTAGCACTTCAACGCGCGGCAAATATACGACGCGGAAATGATCGGGCTCGTGCCAGTTGAAGCCTGTCCCCTGCACCACGAGTACTTTTTCTTCCTTCAACAGGTCCAAAGCGAATTGCACGTCGTCAGTCATGTGGAAGCGTTTCGTGTCAATCTTCGGGAAGATGTAGAACGCGGCTTTCGGTTTGACGGCGGTGATGCCTGGGATTGCATTCAACGCTTCGTAAATGTATTCGCGCTGCTCGTAGATGCGTCCGCCAGGCACCAGGTAATCGTTGACGCTTTGATGGCCGCCCAACGCGGTTTGCACGATTGACTGCGCGGGCACATTCGAGCAAATACGCATGTTCGTCAGCATGTTCAAGCCCTCAATGTAATCGCGTCCGATGCGCGTGTTGCCGCTCAGAATCATCCAACCAATACGGTACCCGGCGATCATATGCGATTTGGACAATCCGGAATAGGTGACGCAGAACAAGTCAGGAGCCAATGATGCGATGGATGTGTGCTGGAGCCCATCCATGACGAGACGGTCATAAATCTCGTCGGAGAAAATCATCAGCTGATGCTCGCGGGCCAAATCCACGATTTGCTGCAGCACTTCCACGGGATACAGTGCGCCCGTCGGATTGTTCGGATTGATGATGACAATGGCTTTGGTCTTGTCCGTGATCTTGCTGCGCATGTCTTCGATATCCGGGAACCAGTCCGACTGCTCATCGCAGACATAATGCACGGGTGTGCCGCCGGCCAACGTGACGCATGCCGTCCACAACGGATAATCCGGGCTTGGCAGCAACACTTCATCGCCAGTGTCAAGCAATGCGGACATACTCAAGTTGATCAGTTCGGATACGCCATTGCCTGTATAGATGCTGTCAATGGTCACGTTCGGCAGGTTCTTGAGCTGCGCGTATTGCATGATGGCTTTGCGTGCGGAAAACAGGCCCTTGGAATCGGAATACCCTTCCGACTCGGTCAATTGGCTGGCCATGTCGTAAACAACTTCGTCAGGAGTGCGGAATCCGAACGGTGCCGGATTGCCAATGTTGAGCTTGAGCACGTTTGTGCCTGTGGCTTCCATGCGTGCCGCTTCCTGTACCACCGGACCGCGCACATCGTAGAGCACATTGTCAAGTTTGGTGGATTTGTTGAACGTACGCATCGTGGTCTCCTTGCCCGTATGCCGAGGTGATGGTGCAGGAACGGGCACTGATTCATCAGGCCGCTCCCCTACAAGTTCAATATGATTCGGCTCATGGTGGCGTGATTCTTTTTGAACTTGCATATTGCCATTAAGTTCAATCTCTTCTGTATTGAACTGTTGGGGTTCAGTGTCGGTGATTGCTGTGGACTCGAGTTCATGGCCGCTCAACCATTCTTGGTCCACTCCGAGTGTTGAGGCCAGAAACGACATAATGTCGGATCGCGGTATGGTTTTACCGCTCACATATTGGCTGACATGGCTTTTGCCGAGTTTCATGCCTTGTGCCTGAGCGGCGTTGACAATATCAATCTGGCGCAACCGTTTGGCATCCATTGCCATGATGAGCCGTTCCTGGAATGTGGCCATGTTTTTCACCTTCATTGAACTGATGATGACGATTGTCACCAACAGTTCAATACTGTATCAACAGGTTCAGTTCAAAACAACTATGTATCAGTATATGATTAGTTCAATTCTTGGAGATTGAACTTAACTCAGTTCAATTATATTGAACTTGACTTATAGATAGTTCAAAAGATAGTTCAAGTCATAAGCCGTTCCATTGAACTCTATGCAATTAAACTTCATGCAATTGAACCATATGTAATTGAACGCAGTGTGGTTCATGACATATGGTTGCGTAGCCACTTGGCTACCCCATCATCATTGTTGGACTCGCAGACCTCATCCGCGATATCCAGTACTTGCGGGACGGCGTTGGCGACAGCCACCCCGTGTCCCGATTGACGCATCATGTTGATGTCGATGATGTCGTCACCAAACGTGACCATGTAGTCGGTATGCACCTGCCACTGCTCCCCCAACACGCGCAACGCGTGTTCCTTGTTGGCATCCTGATGCGTAATCATCAACAACGTGCCTTCCGACACATGCACATCCATCGATGCGGGTACCATCGCCAACACTGTATCCCATTGTTCCGGCTTGGGGAATACGATGATTTTGGCTACTGTGCCATCTGGCACATCAGTGAAATCGGTGTACTGCCAGGTTTGTGTCTTCCAATATTTCGAAATGTCAAACGATGTATAGCGCACATCGTCCATGACAATGCCGATTTCCAAATCCGGAAACACTTCAAGCATCTGCAAGCACAGTTGCGCGGCCATCGGCGAGGGGAACCCGATCAGCCTAGTCGTCGGCGGCAACGCGTGTGCCGGCTGATTCAATGACGCGAATGTGGAATGTGCGGGATCCAAATCGATCAACGCGCCATTGAGATACACGCATGCGTCTGGCTGGAGTCGTTCAACAAACGGTAGCGCCGTGGACACGGGCCGTGCCGTGGCGATTGCGAAGGGAATGTGTTGCTTATGCAATTCCTCGATTGTCTGCTCGCTGTACGGTGAAAGGTCGCGTTCTTCAAACGTGGGTGCGTCATGCAGCAACGTGCCGTCCAAATCCACTACCACCATCGTTGCGTCATCAAGCATGTGCGACCGCATCGGAACCCGCCACTCCTTACCACCTCTACCGGCGTTGTACGGTTCGAGTGTATGGAATGGGCCTGACCATATATCGCTCGCACCATACAAAAATCCCGCAGCGTCATGCTGCGGGATTGAACCATATGGTTGTTGCAATCAGGCGATGCCAAACTTCGTGAACAAGCCAAGTGTGATGATGATGGCCACCCAGACCAATGCGATAATCACAGTCCAACGGTTCAGGTTCTTCTCAGCCACACCTGAGGAACCAGCGTTCTGCGTCAGTCCGCCACCAAACATGTCGGACAGGCCGCCGCCCTTGCCCTTATGCATCAGGATCAGCAGGGTGAGCAGCAGGCTCAGCAGCACAAGCAGAATCTGCAGAACGAGTTTAACAACGGCAAGTGCTTCCACTTGTAACCTCCAGTTCGGTTTCTAACTGTCCTCTACCATAGCGCATCCTCACGAACAATAGACCCCCCAAATTGTGAAAAGCTCGTGGAAAATCAGCGCATCTGACCAGTTTGTGTATGTGTCAGCCCGACCATGCACGAAATTCAGCGGCGACGATACGCCCCTGATGTGGCTTGCAATGTTTGCATGCAAATATGAGTCAGTTCGTTGACGTCAAGCGCTGCCCCACCAATCAGGAAGCCGTCCACATCGGGTTCGCCGATGAGTTCCACCGCATTCTTCGAGGTGACTGAACCGCCATACAGCACGCGCACGGTGTCGGCCACCTGGTCACCGAACTGCTTGCGTAAACTTTCACGAATCGCATGGGCCGCATCCTGAGCGGATTGCGGTGTGGCCACCATGCCGGTGCCAATGGCCCATACAGGTTCGTATGCCACAATCATGCGGGACGCTTCTTCATCAGACAGGTCACGCGTCACATCGTGTACCTGACCGACCGCGAAATCAAGTTCAATACCTTGGCGCCGTTCCTCAAAGCTCTCCCCCACGCACAGGATCGGCACCATGTCGTCAGCCAACACGGCCCTCACCTGGTCCACAATGTTCGCATCGTCTTCAGGATGGTATTTGCGCCGTTCCGAATGGCCCACAATCACGTATTCACATCCCAAAGCGGCCAACATGTCGGCTGACACATCGCCGGTGAACGCGCCTTGTGAGGTGACCGACACGTTTTGCGCACCATAGTGGATGCGCAACCGGTCGGATTGCACGAGCACTTGCACGCTGCGCAATGAGGTGAATGATGGGAACAACGCCACTTCGCAACGGTCATAGCGGAACTTGCGGTTTTTCAAGTTCCATGCGAGTTTTTGCACGAAGGCTGTGGCTTCACGATGGTCAAAGTTCATCTTCCAGTTGCCTGCCACCATAGGAACGCGCTGCATTGGCGAAGAGGTCATGACCTACCATCCTTCATGCATGAATCAAAAAAGAAAATACAGGCGATACGCGGGCACTGTCTTAAACCTGGATGCCAAAAGCGCATGGCATCCAGGTTTAAGACAGTGAACGGATATCAGTCGAGCACCGTCAGGCCCGGCAGCTGCTTGCCCTCAAGGAATTCGAGCGAAGCGCCGCCACCCGTGGAGATGTGCGAGAAACCATCCTCCGGGAAGCCGAGGTTGCGCACGGCCGAAGCGGAATCGCCGCCACCGACAATCGTGAACGCACCATGCTCGGTAGCGTCGACAAGCGCCTGGGCCACAGCGCGCGTACCTTCAGCGAACTGCGGGATTTCGAACACGCCCATCGGGCCGTTCCACACGACGGTCTTGGAATCGACAATCTTGTCGTGGAACAGCTTGCAGGATTCGGGACCAATGTCAAGACCCATCATGTCGGACGGAATCTGGTCAGCCGGCACGACCTTCGGGTCGATCGGGGTGTCACCAGCCGGGAAGCCCTTGTTGACGACGATGTCGACGGGAAGCACGAGTTCCACGCCGTTCTTCTTGGCGGTCTCGATGTAGCCCTTGACCGTGTCGATCTGGTCTTCCTCAAGCAGCGACGTGCCAACCTCATAACCTTCGGCCTTGAGGAACGTGAACACCATGCCGCCACCGATGACGAGACGGTCGGCCTTGTCAAGCAGGTTCGAAATCACGCCGAGCTTGTCGGAAACCTTCGAACCGCCAAGCACCACGGTCAGCGGACGGGCCGGATCGTTGACCGCGCGGGACAGTGCCTTGACTTCCTTTTCGACGAGCTTGCCAGCGGCAGCCGGCAGATCCTTGGCCACGTCAAAGTTCGAACCCTGGGCGCGGTGCACCACGCCAAAACCGTCGGACACGAACACGTCGCCCAGAGCCGCGATCTTCTTGGCGTACTCGGCGCGCTCAGCCTCGTCCTTGCTGGTCTCTTCAGGGTTGAAACGCACGTTTTCGAGCAGCACCACGTCGCCGTCCTTCATGGCGGCAACCTTGGCTTGGGCGTCCTCACCGTACGTGTCGGAAGCCAACTCGACCGGGCAGCCGAGCAGTTCGCTCAAACGGGCGGCCACAGGAGCCAGCGACAGCGCCGGCACAACCTGGCCCTTCGGACGACCCAGGTGGGCCATCAAAATCACTTTGGCGCCAGCGTCACGCAGCGCTTCAATCGTAGGCAGGGCAGCCTTGATACGGCCGTCATCGGTGATGGTCGTGCCGTCGAGCGGAACATTGAAATCGGCACGCACGAGCACGCGCTTGCCCTTGAGATCGCCGAGATCCTTGAGTGTCTTCATGTATCGTTTCCTTTCCTGTCCGTGGCCGTGCGGCCGCGGGGAATGGCAGTGATGCCACTTCCTCAGCATAATACGCACCATCATGAACTACTGCGCATTGCGCTGACGGAACGCCACGGGTGCGTGCCAGCCTGCGAAACGCGCAATCGTGCGGCAGATGGCCAGCGCAGTACCACACCGCTGTGCGGCCGCACGTACGACAATGGCTCGGATCCTTGGCACATGGCGTGGATCCGAGCCATTGATCAACGCTAGGTTCGTGTTGGTGTTTGCAATGTTCCCAGTGCTTTCACCAACTCAGCGTGCTTCGCGGGCGCGTGCTTTCTCAGTCTTGTCGGACAGTTGCAGCAGACGGCGGATTCGACCAGCAACAGCGTCCTTCGTGATTTGCGGATCAGCCAAACGTCCCAGTTCCTCCAAACTGGAATCGGGATGGTCGAGACGCAGCTGGCCGGCGGCACGCAAGTTTTCGGGAATCTCATCGCCAAGCAAATCGAAAGCGTGCCGTACTTTTTCACACGCTTCAGCAGCGGCTTTGGCGGAACGACGCATGTTCGCATCATCAAAATTGGCCAGACGGTTCGCTTTGCCACGAGCCTCACCATCAGAACGCTTGCCCGTCCATTCACGTGCTGAACGTGGCGCCCCCATGAGGATCAGCATGCGTTCAATCGCATCAGCGTCCTTAAGTGTGACGCGTTCGGAACTGCGTACCTGGCGCGGACGAGCCGTAATGCCCAAACGGTGGGCTGAAGCGACCAGAGACATGGCGGCTTCATGCGTGGGGCAAACGATTTCCAAATAGGATGCTTTGCCCGGGTCGGAAATGTCGCCGTGCGCGAGGAACGCGCCACGCCAAGCGCTTTTGATTTGCGCGATATTGCCATTGACAATCTCATTGGGAAGTCCCATGACCACATGCTTGCGACGGTCCAGCAAACCCGTTTGCAATGCCAAAGCGGCGCCGCCACGTTCCACGAGCACCTGATAACGCCGGATAGTGCCCGTAGGTGTCGGGCGTTCGATTGGCGACAGCAACGCCTCATGGCCATACAGGTTGCGAATCGCGTTCTGCAACCATTGTGCGGCCTCAAGGGAATCAAAGTGTGCCTGAACGAGGATCTGACGCTGGACAAGCCGTAGTCCGCCACCAAAGCGGATCATTGCGGTGGCCTGAGCCTGACTAGCTGCAGGTAGCTCACTATCAATTTGGGACAGTTCGCTCTTGACCTCATCGAGAAGTGCCAAAAGGTCCTCCTACTTCATGGAAAATGCTCTCTGCGGGATGGCTGATATTCGGCGTGTCGCCATGATAGCCGGATATCTGGTGTACTCAATGAGTTGGACAACAGGCACCCCGTCAGTCTCACTCGAATTCGAGTGGCAACTCGAATTCCAACCTAAACGACACGCCAGGAAAAATCAATGTGTCAGTCCTGATGCTGGGCATCAAGTTCACGTGCTGAAACACTGACCGTCAGCCCGAACGCACGCAACCGTTTCGCCAATGCCTCACTCATCGCCACAGAACGGTGCTGACCGCCCGTGCAGCCAATGGCCACCGTGACAAAATGCTTGTCTTCCTGGACGAACCCATGAATCGCAATGTTGATCGCCTCAGCATACACGTCCAAAAACTCCTGCGCCCCGTCACTCGACAGCACATAATCGGCGACGAGCCGGTCACGTCCGGTCATCTCCCGCAATTCCGGCACCCAATACGGGTTGGGCAGGAACCGTACGTCCGCCACAAAATCCGCGTCAATCGGAATGCCATATTTGAAACCGAAACTGAACACATGCACCGACACGGTGTTCGGATTCGACCCCACCATCGCATCATAGAGTTGCGTGGACAGCTGATGGATACTCAGATTCGTCGTATCAATTTCAATGTCCGCCCGTTCTTTGAGATGCGTCAGCAGTTCACGTTCCTCAACAATGCCGTCAATCAGCCGGCTTCCCTGCTGCAACGGATGGGGGCGGCGCACTTTTTCAAACCGGCGGATCAGTTCAGCATCAGTCGCATCCAAAAACATGATGCGCGTGTGCACACCCAAATCGTCCAAATGGCTAAGCACCGCCGATAAATCCGTGAAATAATCACGTGACCGCACGTCAATCACCGCGGCAAGACGGTGCACGCTACCTTGAGAAGACGCCGTCATCATGTCCACCAACGGCACGAGCAATTTGGGAGGCAGATTATCAACCACATACCAACCCATGTCTTCCAAGCTGTGTGCAGCCTGCGAACGTCCCGCCCCGCTCATGCCCGTGATGAGCATGACATCAAATCCTTCAGACGGTTCTGGCAGCATATGGTGCTCGGACTGACTTGTCATTCGTTGACGACCTCCTCCAACGCCGTTCTCATGGCGCCTTCCAGCATACTCAACAAATCCCCTCGCCCAGACATCACCTGATCAGGGTTGAACGAGGCATCCACTCCCGTCATCAGCAACACTTGGGCGATGGCTTGGTACAACAACATTTCAGTACCGCTGATCACCGTGCCACCAGCGTTGCCGACCACGTCCATAAGCTTGGTGACACGCGGCGCGTACACCACATCCAACAACGTGCCCGACATGCTGGCCGCTGTACACTGTTGCGCCACAATGTCAGCACCGAAACCCGGAATCGTCGACACAATCAGATCAGCATCAGCCATCCGGTCTGCCGCGTCCTCAAGACCAATGGACTGGATGGGTTCCCGGATTGCGGGTTGCACCGCCGTGATATGCCGTAACGCTTCGGTTTTTTCCGGGTGCCGGGCCGCCACGGTCACACGGCTGACGCATCCCATCATCACTGCGGCCGCCACCGCGCTCGCCGCCGTGTTGCCGTTGCCGAGTACGAGCATGCTCGCGTTTCTGGGTGGCACCGTGCCACGGTCCATGAAGGATCGTTGGAACGCCCGGGCGATGCCGTAGACATCCGTGTTATACAAATCCATTTCACGTACGGCATCAGGTGTCCACCGCAAGACTGCCGTGTTGGCCACGTTCAACAGTGACGCCCATTCGTTGCGTGGCGTACCATACGGCTGGATGGTGCGTTTCAACGGCATTGTCAGGCTCAGCCCGCGCCACGTGTCATCAATACAGTTCAAAAACGACGGCAAGCCCGCTTCGTCAACTTCCACACGTTCATACGTCCAGTCGGTCAGTCCAAGTGCCGTATAGGCTGCGGCGTGCAGTACGGGAGAGAGCGAATGGGCAATCGGCTTGCCCAGCACGGCGCAATGTTGCTCGACCATGGATGGTTCCTCACTTCAGGCGGCTTTGTGACGGTTCCACCGTAGTCGCCAGACACCCTAGCGTCGAGTCCGTGTTCGTTTTTCTTACGCAATGCCGTACGCTCCACACGTCACCCAAGCGTCAGGCTTGCTTCATGGTTTCTTGATTTCCCTGGTCGCTCCCATCACTGTCGTGAGCATGCAAGGCGTCAAAGATACTCTTGGCTTTGGCTTTCCCAACGCCTTTGACCGCTTCCAAATCCTCCAGCGACGCCTGACGCATGGCACGGACCGAGCCGAAATGGGCCAACAGTTTTTTCTGATAGGACGGCCCAATGCCGGGAATGTCGTCCAAGACCGAACGCAACGCGCCTTTACGTCGGGCCTGACGATGATACGTGATGGCAAACCGATGCGATTCGTCACGCACGCGTTGCAACAGATACATGCCTTCGGATTGGCGTTTGAGAATGATCGGGTAATCATCGTCGGGTACCCACACTTCTTCAAGACGTTTGGCCAATCCGCATACGGCCACATCGTCCACACCGCAATCATGCAACGCCTTGGCCGCCGCCAACACCTGCGGATAACCGCCATCAACAACAATCAGGTTCGGTTTATAAGCAAAATGACGTCGATCCGTGTTCTGCTGCACAGTCGACGGCCCATCGGATGACTGCATGCCGTCATCACCGTCCGATTGACGGTTCTGGTCTTGACTGGCCTGCTGGTCGCGCACACGGCGTTCATTGTCAATACTTTCACCCGTATCCCCAGCAATGTTGCCATGGCGGAAACGACGCGTCAGCGTCTCATAAAGCGCACTCAAATCATCCAACGCGCCCTTGCCATCATCACCACGAATCGCAAACCGGCGGTATTCGCTTTTCTTGGCCATCGCGTCCTCAAACACGACCATCGAGGCAACCTGATAAGCGCCACCGACCGTGTTGGAAATGTCATAGCATTCAATGCGCAACGGCGCTTCAGCAAGACCCAAGGCTTGCGCCACATCGTTCATCGCCTCCGTGCGGGCAGCCATATCGCTGATGCGGCTCATCTTGCTACGTTGCAACGCTTGAGACGCGTTGTCTTGCGCACGTTGCATCAAATCCTTTTTCGAGCCACGTTGCGGCACGCGAATGCTCACCGCCGATCCACGCATTGACGACAACCAACGTTCAAGCTCATCCGCGCGAGTGGGCAGCAATGGTACAAGAACCTCACGTGGAATCGGAGCGATAGGAGCCAACAAGTCGGCACGACCCGTTTGCTCCAAACGCTTCACACGCTCACGCGTGGTCTGGGCTCGGGCCACACGATCCACAGCGGTGACTTGTTGCGTGGACCCCATGGCATGGCGATGCTCCACAATATGCGTGGCCTGTGTGGATGGCGTGACCGGTGTGACTCGTGTGACCGAATCCTGATCGGCACTGCTGGCAGGCATCGGGGTGGTATCCGCATGCTCGTCTTCCCGCACAGTGACACCATCATTAGCGGTGTCGTCGGCATCCTCATCATCGTATTGACCATCCGTCAATATGGATTGATCATCGGATGCGGCGGCAATACTGACACTTTGCGAGGTTTGCTGCTCATGCATGATTTGCGAATAGGCTTGCACAATCAAATCAGCCAGCAAATCGGCGTCGGACACGTCCTCAATGCGTTCCACGCTCCAATTGCGCTCGCCACGGATTGATCCGCCCCTGACAAAGAACGCGTGCACTGAAGCTTCCAATTCGTCGGATGCGATACCGAACACGTCAGCGTCAACGTCCTGGTCGAGCACCACAGCATTTTGCTGGGCAACGTTACGTAACATGCCGATCTGGTCGCGCAAGCGTGCGGCTTTTTCGAACTCCAAATCCTGGCTTGCCTGTTTCATTTGGCGCGTGAGATCGGCGATATAGGATTGGCCGATGCGTCCAGTGAGCACACCGACCAATTGGCTGACGAGCTGACGATGGTCTTGCGCGCTGATACGGCCCACACAAGGCGCTGAACATTTGCCAATGGACGCCAACAAGCAGGGACGGTTGGTCAGCTGTGCTTTTTTGAACACGGCCGGTGTGCATGTGCGCACCGGGAATGTGCGCAACAGCGTATCAAGGCTCTTGCGTAAATCCCACACTTTCGCATACGGGCCGAAATAGCGTGTATCACGACGCTTGCGACTGCGCGTCACCCAGGTGCGCGCAATCCGCTCCCCCACGGAGACGGCCAAATACGGGTAGGTTTTATCGTCGCGGAACACGACGTTGAACCGTGGATCGAATTCCTTGATCCACGTGTATTCCAGCGTCAACGCTTCCAATTCGGTGCCGACAACCGTCCACTCGAGGCTACGTGCCGTCAATACCATGGTTTGTGTACGCGGATGCAATTGGTGTAGCGGTTGAAAATAGTTGGACAGACGATTGCGTAAATTCTTCGCTTTGCCAACATAGATGACGCGTCCCTGGCCATCACGCCACTTGTACACGCCTGGTTCGGCTGGAATCTGCGAAGTTTTAGGACGGAACAGGTCACGCGAATCACCAAGCAATGGCGCGCCATTGGCGTTGACACCGTTGCCGCCATCTTCAGTACGCGATTCGACAAGCAATGCCTGGGCGGTGCGACGCCACGTGCCAGGGGCATGCCGTTCGAATATTGCCATCGTGCCTGTTCCTTTCCTGTGCTGCCCAATACGTTTAACGCAACATGGGTTCGAGGTAGCGTCCTGTCCAGGATTGCTCGATGTGCGTTACCTGTTCGGGTGTGCCTTCAGCCACAATCGTGCCACCGCCATCGCCACCTTCAGGACCCAGGTCGATAATCCAATCCGCACTCTTGATGACATCAAGATTATGCTCGATCACAATCACCGTGTTGCCTTTGTCGACCAAACCTTGCAACACATGCAGTAGCTTGTTGACGTCTTCAAAATGCAAACCTGTGGTCGGTTCGTCAAGAATATACACGGTCTTGCCGGTGGAACGACGCTGCAATTCGGTGGCCAACTTGACGCGCTGTGATTCGCCACCCGACAACGTGGTGGCAGGCTGGCCCAAACGGATATAGCCCAATCCCACATCGACGAGTGTGTCAAGATAGCGTGAAATCGACGTATATGCCTTGAAAAACTGCGCGGCCTCACTGATCGGCATGTCCAAAATGTCGGCCACAGTCTTGCCGTTGTAAGTGACTTCTAACGTTTCGCGGTTATAGCGTTTGCCATGGCATTCCTCGCATTGCACATACACGTCAGGCAGGAAGTTCATTTCGATTTTGAGCGTACCGTCACCATGGCATGCTTCACACCGGCCTCCCTTCACGTTGAACGAGAACCGTCCTGGACCATAGCCGCGCACTTGCGCTTCAGGTGTTTTGGCGAACAACGCGCGAATCTTGTCCCACACGCCCGTATACGTGGCCGGGTTGGACCGTGGTGTGCGGCCAATCGGATTCTGGTCGACATGAATCACTTTGTCACACTGGTCAACGCCTTCCACGCGCGTATGCTTGCCCGGCACAATGCGTGCACCATTGAGCTTGTCAGCCAACACGGGATACAGGATCTGATTGACAAGCGTGGACTTGCCCGAACCGGACACACCCGTCACACAGGTCATGACGCCCAACGGGAACGACACAGTAAGGTTTTTCAGATTGTTTTCCCGCGCACCAACCACGGTGAGCCGTTTCGATTTCGACACCGTACGCCGCACGTCGGGTACGGCGATGGAACGGCGTCCGGCAATATAATCGCCGGTAATGGAACGCGGCGCCTTGACAAGATTCTTGGCGGGACCCGAATAGACGACTTCCCCACCATGCTCACCCGCACCGGGGCCGATATCAACCACCCAATCGGCGTTGCGTATCGTATCCTCATCATGTTCAACGACCACGAGCGTATTACCCAAATCACGCAAGTGATGCAACGTGTCAATCAGACGCGTGTTGTCACGCTGATGCAGACCAATGGACGGTTCGTCAAGCACATACATCACACCCACGAGGCCGGAACCGATTTGGGTGGCCAGACGGATGCGTTGCGCTTCACCACCCGACAGTGTTTTGGCAGCACGCGACAAAGTCAGATAATTCAAACCGACATCATTGAGGAACCCAAGTCGTGAACGGATTTCCTTGATGACTTCACTGGCGATTTGTGCAGCCGCGCCTTTCAGTTCAAGGTTCGTGATCCATTGCAACGATTGTTGCGCCGACATGTCACACACGTCGGCAATGGATTCGCCATCCACCGTCACAGCCAGCACTTCGGGCTTGAGTCTGCGTCCTTGACATACGGGACATGGCACTTCACGCATATACGACTCGTAATACTGTTTCATCTGGTCGGAATCCGTTTCCTCATGACGGCGCATGAGCGTACGGATCACACCTTCAAAACCCGTGGAGTACTCGCGCATACGTCCCCAACGGTTGCGATAACTGACCTCAACCTTAAAATCACGGCCATGCAAAATGGCATGACGCACTTCTTGGGGCAAATCCTTCCACGGCGTATCCAGATCAAAGCCCATCTGACGGGCCAAACCTTCCAGCAGATGGCGATAATAATCCCCTGTGGTCTTGGTCATCGTCCATGGCTCAATAGCGCCTTCATTGAGTGTTTTGTCAGGGTCAGGCACCACCAGTTCAGGATCGATTTCCAAACTGAATCCCAACCCTGTGCATTCGGGACACGCGCCATAAGGCGCGTTGAACGAGAATGTGCGCGGTTCAATCTCGTCAAGTTCCAGCTGATGGCCGTTCGGACATGACCGGTGTTCGGAAAACGGAATGCGACGCTCCGGGTCGTTTTCATCGCGATCAACGAAGTCAGCGACCATGATGCCATGGGACAGGCGCAATGCCGTTTCGACGGAATCGGTCAACCGTTGACGGATACCATTCTTGATCACCAAACGGTCGATCACCACTTCAATCGTATGTTTCTTCTGCTTGGTCAACGTGATTTCGTCCGACAACTGGCGCATTTCACCATCAATTAGCGCTCGCGCATAACCGTCGCCGCGCAGCAGTTCGAGCAAATCCTGGAATTCGCCTTTGCGGCCGCGCACCACGGGTGCCAGGATTTGGAAGCGTGTGCGTTCGGGTTGGCGCAACAGTTGGTCCACCATCTGCTGTGGTGTTTGGGCGCTGACCAGCGCTCCGCATTGCGGGCAATGCGGGATGCCTGTGCGCGCAAACAGCAGTCGCAAGTAATCGTAAATTTCGGTAATCGTGCCCACGGTGGAACGTGGATTGCGGTTCGTGGTTTTCTGGTCGATGGAGACAGCGGGACTCAACCCTTCGATGAAATCCACGTCAGGCTTGTCCATTTGGCCGAGGAACTGGCGTGCGTATGCCGACAATGATTCGACGTAGCGTCGCTGCCCTTCGGCGAACAACGTGTCGAACGCCATGGATGACTTGCCAGATCCCGACAATCCCGTAAACACAACCATGCGGTTGCGTGGGAATTCAAGATTGGCGTTCTTGAGATTGTGTTCGCGGGCGCCCTGCACGGTGATTTTCAAATCTTTGGGCAACCGGTCGAGTTGCGCGACGAGTGAACCGTCGTGCTCGTGCAATGTGGCTTTTTTGAGTTCGCGGCTTAGGAACGTATCACTATCCATGATGCGCTCCACCACGACGGGAGATTGCTTCGATGCGGATCGTGTGGCCAAACTATTCCTCCAAAACCATAGTGCCATTGCGGACCGTCGGCTGGTATTGCCGGATGGTGTCCAAGTTCAGGGCATGCAACCATATTCAACAATACCTCGAAACCGATCAAAAGTCGAACACATGTTCGATTGTTGATGGTTGGTGGTGACGTGTCGTCAGCACAGTGATGGGTTCTTTCATGGCTCTAGGTGAACATCCATCTCAACGCGTGATAATCAAGGCATACCGCATATGCCACAAGGAGCCAAGATGAATACCGACAGCCATACCGGACGTGAACATCGTGCCGACGTTACCTCTTCAACTAATCAACACGCGCAGGAGCATTCCCATTCCCGCACAGGCAATCAACATAATCATAGGCATCTGATTCGTGACGTGGACCTTGTCGTGCTATGGGCCGCGTTGGTGGTGTTCGCCGTGTTTGTGACGCTCATGCAATTCGGTGTGCTGGGCGCGCAACGCGCTTCGAACGCAGTGTCGTATTTCACGCCTGAACCGTGGATCAGTTTCGCGTGGATTGCCGTGTTTGCGTTGCTGGCGTTGTGGGCGATTCGTCTTGGCAACGCCAAACGTCGCCCACATCCTGTGCTGCGTACGCCGTTGAGCATGATCACGCTCGTGGCCGTACTTATTGCATTGTGCAGCATCGGATGGGTGGTGTGCTGGCATGTGGGCAATGCGCCCGGTGCGGTGCTGTGCATCATCGCGATGACGTTGCTCAGCTGGCAGGAAGGACGCATGGCTGTGCATCACGATTCGTCGCACTGGGCGAAATGGGCGTTTGAAGTGTTGGGCGCCTGGCTGCTCGTGGAAACCGTCATCGACATCTTCCGCATGGTGACGTCATTCATGGCCGTGGACGGTGTCGTCTCCGCTGTGGCGCAGAGCATATTCACGATGATTCTGGCTGCGCTGCTGCTTGGTGTCTCATGCGCGTTGAAAGCCAAGCGTCATGTCTGGCTGTTTGGCGTTGTTTCAGTCTGGAGTTTGTTGGCGATTGCTTTTAGGCTCATGTCAGTTTCCAAAGTGACGGCCATTGTTGTGATTGTGCTTATCACTTTGGCCGTGTTGTATATGGTCGTACCATGGGAACCCGTGTCCACAATCCTCGCGAAGCGTGACGCCGCCCACCAGGACACTTCAGCTGAAGACCATGACAATGACCATGAAATGGATGCATCGGCCGATACGGATACGGCAAGCACGACGCCATCATTGACGCCGCCCACTCCTCCGGCACAAGCGAATGATATACAAGCTGCAACTTCGCAGCAGGAATGAGGCAACGGGATATGACAACTACAACGCGTCGTCGCAAGCCGGTATCCCAAGGCACCTGGATGCATGTGGAGCATGGGTTCGGTCCTTGCTGGAACGAGCATTCACGCGTGCTGTTCCTCGGTACCATGGCCAGTCCGAAATCACGGGAGGCTGGATTCTTCTACATGCATCCGCAGAACAGGTTTTGGCCGATCATGCAAACCTTGTTCGCCAACCCGGACGATCCTGATGACCGTGTAGGCACCACTGCACAATCCCGCCGCGCTTTCGCATTGCGTCATGGTTTTGCGCTGTGGGATACCGTGGAATCATGCGACATCCTGGGTGCTTCCGACTCTAGTATCCGCAACGTGCACCCCGCTGATTTGGCGCCGATAATTCAAGGCTCCAACATCGACCATATTTATCCGGCCGGAACGAAGGCCATGCAGCTCTATGAGAAATACTGCAAGCCGAAACTTGCCCAAGACGGCATCGACTTGCCGGTGACAGCGCTGCCCTCAACCAGCCCGGCGTACGCCGTCAAAACGCTGCAACAAGTGACGGACATGTTCCGAGAACGCATGGACCCGCGAGATATTGAAGCGCTACGGGCCGGTGTGGGCGGCAAATAAACGCCCACACCTTAAGCCGGTCACGGTTCGACGTTGACGTCCACTTCCAACACCGCATGGAACAGGGCGGCCAATGACAGGATCGTGGCGCCAATGACGGCCGCCAACAAACCCGGATGGATTTTCGTAGCCGGACGCACATGGACATTGACGTGCGCGGCTTGCGGAACAGATGAATGTGCATGGTTCATGAAGTGACTCCTTGACGATTCATTGGTGAGTAATCCAACATGGGGCGGCCATCAGCGTTCCAGTGAGATGGCGTAATAATCAGCGTACCCGCGGTAAGCGCCGATGGACGTCCAACCATGGTCACGCAGCGCAAGACGACGCGCGGACGCGCCAGGACGCGCTTTGGTGACGAGACGGACGTTACCGAAATACGAGCGGAACGTGGAAACGGCATAGTCCAGCAATTGGCCAATAATATCAGGCTGTTCCCAAGCCGGCGCCAAATCGATACGCAGCACGCCAGTATCTCCCCCGAACCCCTCAATCGTGCCCACCGCATGAGCCGTAACATTCGACACCACAGTGAAACGCACAAAATTGCGTTGACGATAGTGGTCCAACCAATACGCAATGGTCGTTTCCATCTGTTGCCGGGACGGCATATAAAACCCGAAATCACAGTTATCGTCATTCATCAACGCCACAGCCTGCGGATCACTATATACAGTGGTCAGATACTCGGCATCATCCGGACTGACCAAACGCAACGTAACATCGGTAGTAGCCCGCACGGGCACAGTCTGATAAATATTCATGACTCCTCCTTGAACATGATGTCCCCCTACCGTCAACCATAGCCAACCTACCATAAACCAGCCGCTCAACGCGTGCACATTCGGTGAAAATCAAGAAAACATGACATCGCCCACAACACCGCCGTTCAACCGTGTTCGCTATGATGGACGGTCGGCAAGCAGTGAACAGAGAATCAGCATAAACCCAAGAAAGCGGTGGAACATGGCCATTGATGCGCAAGGACTGGAAATACAGATCGGTGCGCGCACACTGTTGCACCCAACAAATTTCCACGTGACCAAAGGCGACAAAATCGGTTTGGTCGGACGCAACGGAGCCGGCAAAACCACATTAACCCGCGTCATCACAGGCGAAACATTACCCACAGCCGGAACAGTGCGAGTCTCAGGCAAACTCGGATACCTGCCGCAAGACACGCATGCCGCCGACCCCGAACAAACAGCGTTGGACCGCATGATGAGCGCACGAGACATCGCCACAATCATCACGCGAATCCGCAAAGCCGAAAAAGAGATGACCGATCCCGACCCGAGCGTCATGACCAAAGCCATGAACCGCTACGACAAAGCCATGCAAGACTTCGAAAAAGCCGGCGGATACGCGGCACAATCAGAAGCCATAACCATGGCAACAAGCCTTGGACTACCCCAAGACGTAATGAGCCAACCACTAGGCACACTATCCGGCGGACAACGCCGTCGCATCGAACTGGCACGCATCCTGTTCTCCAACGCCGACACATTGATCCTGGACGAACCAACCAACCATTTGGACGCCGACTCAATCGAATGGCTACGCGACTACCTGAAAAAATATGAAGGCGGATTCCTCGTCATCTCCCACTCAGTAGAACTACTCGACGAAGTCGTCAACAAAGTCTGGCGCCTCGACGCGCAACGCGGCATGATCGACATGTATTCACTCGACTACAAATCGTATCTGAAACAAGTGGAAGTCGACGAAGAACGCCGACGCCGCGAACGCGAAGTGGCCGAAAAGAAAGCCGCCCGCCTCATGCAACAAGGCATCCGCCTACACGCCAAAGCCACCAAAGCCGTAGCCGCAAAAAACATGAGGCGCCGCGCAGAAAACCTACTAGCCGAAACAAGCGAAGCACAAAAACAAGAAAAAGTAGCCGACATCCGCTTCCCAGAACCAGCCCCCTGCGGCAAAACACCAATCGAAGCCAAAGACATCTCCAAAGAATACGGAGACAACCTCGTATTCGCCGGCGTGGACCTGGCCATCGACAAAGGCTCACGCGTAGTCATCCTCGGCTATAACGGCGCCGGCAAAACCACAACATTACGTCTACTCGCCCATCTAGAACAACCAGACACCGGCTCAGTCGACTACGGCCACGGATGCAAAATCGGCTATTTCGCACAAGAACACGACACACTCGACCTGGACCGTACCGTACTGGAAAACCTCCAAGCCGTAGCACCCGAATTAACCGATACCCAAGCACGATCCATCCTGGGATCATTCCTATTCTCCGGCGATGACGCATTCAAACCGGCACGCGTACTGTCAGGCGGTGAGAAGACACGATTGGCGCTCGCCACACTCGTCACGTCACGAGCCAATGTGTTGTTGCTTGACGAGCCGACGAACAACCTCGATCCGGCATCGCGTGACGAAATCCTCAAAGCCATCGCCAAATATGAAGGCGCCATTGTGCTCGTGACCCACGATGAGGGTGCCGTCAAAGCATTGAACCCCGAACGCGTGCTGATCATGCCTGATGGCGATGAGGATTTGTGGAACGACTCCTATTTGTCGTTGGTGGCTGAAGAATAACCCGAACACGGTTGAACAACATGCGTGAACCCCAAACAGCATCAGACATGATGGCTGTTTGGGGTCCACGTGTTGTTATGCGGTACGAGTTGCTCCGCGTTCGTTGTGGCCTATTGCTGGTCCGGCAGGCAGGCCAGCGCGTTAAGTGTGCGCGGATAGCCGATGTACGGCATGATTTGTGAGATCACGGCAATCAGGAACTCGCGTGAATTGCCAATGGCGATGTTGCCGGCGGTATGCGCTTTCATTTGCGGTTCTGTGCCGCCAAGACCGGCAAGGAAGCACAGCGTGACCATCTCGCGTTCACGCAATGACAACCCTTGACGCGTGTAATAGTCGCCAAAACAGTTGGCGGACAGCCAACGATTGATGTGACGGCGATCCTCAGCTCCCGAGGAAGCGAAGCCACGCATACCTTCGCCAAAAATCGCAACTTGCAAGTCCTCACCCGCTTGGTCACGTTGATCATGGTTCACGGTGGCACCGGATGCCAAGGGCAGTTGCACGTTCTCAGCGTTGAGATACTCATTCGTCTTTTTCAGGAACGGCAACATGCGCGCAAAACCGACATAAGCAGTGGACTGGTAGATGATTTCCTTGAGCGCCACGGAATCCAGACCTGTGCTGTATGAGACGGGCAGCATCATCTCAAATGCATCCAAACCACCAGTACCAATGATTGCCGCCATGATGGCCATCGAACGGGTACGGTCGTCAAGGTCGGGATGCGTAGCACCTGGATCATTGATTACCTCGTCATAGGCGAAATTGGAGAACAGTGCCACGAATTCAGGGTCAGTCTGTTCCAACGTGCGATCGTCATTCCAGAATTTGTTCATCCTCCGTTTGAGATCATCAAACATGGCTATGTCTCCTCCATCCGGCATGCCGTTATTGCATACATCATCATTGGCATGGTGTGGCTACCATCCATGCCGCACCATGCAAGCGTTCCTCCCGAGCATACAACCAGAGGCGTGCCACTGGGATTGCAATCCCGATGACACGCCTCTGGTAAACGTCAATCGCAAGTCGCGACTAGTTGGGAAAACTCAGGCAGCCTGCTGGATTTGGTCGCTCGTCAAGTCGAAGTCGCTCAATGCGTGGGCCTTGACCGTGTAATCCTCATACGTGTTGTAGTAGTACGTATTGGTCAGCGCCGAATAGCAGCTTGAGTAAATCGTCTTCTCGAACTGGCCGCCGGCCACTTCAGCGCCGCCAAGGATGAAGGCCGAGTTCTGCAGTGTCTTGAGCAAGCGCTGCACATTGTCCTTCTCACCCTTCATATCCGGGTAGTGGGCGTTCGCGTAAGCGGCGCGCACAAAACGCGACGGCGAAGAATAATCGCCAGGCAGGCCAAACATGCTCGTGCCGGAACCCCAAGGAGTGAGCTCAAGCTTGTCCCAAGTCTCAGTGGCCGGGAACTCAGGCTTGGCGCCCATGTAGTTACGCAGGTTCTCCAGATGGTAGCCGAAGGTGGGCTGGTTCGTCAGCACATCCACCGGGTTGTGATACAGATGCAAACCGTCAGCCATGTATTCAACGATGATGGAACGGTCCTTGTCCGCAATGATCCAGTGCAACATGGAAACCGGATATTCGTCGCTGACAGGCACACCAACGATGGCCACATCCTTGAGTGCCGCTTCAGCCTCATCGACTGTGTCGAAGTTGCGGGCGATCCAGAATGGGAACTCATAGGCGGCCACATTCGTCTTGCCGTCAACAGGGCCTTCCTCATACTGGGCATAACCCGGGAAGTTCAGGCCGCCAACAGCCAAGCCATTCTCGTTGGCACAATCGAAGTACAGCGGAATGCCATCGCATGTGATGCCCATGCCGAGCACGGCGCGCTTGCCGTCAGGCGCACCGAACTTGGTTTGATAGGTGAAACCTGCTGGTGTCATCGTCACCTTCTCGCCGTAATCAACAGTCCAGTCCAGGTTGCGGCCAAAATACAGGTTGCCGTCAGCATCGGTGAAACGAACGCCAGTGCACATATCATGCCCCTTTTCTTTCTCGACGCCCCATCATGCGTGTGATTGCCGCACAGTGGCGCCGTATCGAGTGGATGCCCTGATTGTAGGAACGCTACTCTGAAGAATTTCTGAGTGTTCTCTGGTAAAGCAATGGCATCCGGAGTGGTGACACTGCCGGCATGCGGTATTGTGCTGGTGTAGGCGTGGTATTGCAAGGCCTTACGCAACGTGGCTAGTGCGAGCGGTGCGCGCAGGCGTATGTACACTTCACGCGAAGAGCAAAGTATTGCAATGATTGGCATGATGTGGCGTATATACGTTGCATGACTGTGACACCGCGAAAGGACCTCGCCCATGGATGAGCATCTTGAATCCACCCATTTGCACACATTGGTGCATGGCGCGTATGACGTAGCCACTGTGCGCGCCATGGAACAACCGCTGCTGCGGCAAGGAGTGCCGCTCATGCAATCCGCGGCTGCTGCCGTGGCACAGAACGTGCGCCATATGCTTGACACCCTGCAGTTGGTGCCTGAAGCCACACGCATCGCATTGCTGGCCGGCGCTGGCGACAATGGTGGCGACGGCCTCTATGCGGGAGCCGTGCTGGCCCACCATGGTTACCATGTCACAGCCATTGCCGTAGGCCGTTCATTACACCGAGAAGCATATCAGGCATTCATTCAGTCGGGCGGCCATATTTGGACGCTTGATCCGGACAACCATATTCCGGGTTCTCCTGCCGGGTTCAGTGCGGGCGAAGCAGGTGAACGCTTGGAACGCGCCATCAGTTTTTGCCATAATGCCCATGTGCTGATCGACGCCATGACTGGAATCGGCTTGTCAGGGCCATTACATGGCATTCCGGCAGCCATGGCCCAAGCGTTGGGTGTGGAATGCGGTGCGCCGGACCGTCCTGCCACCGCTGTGCGCAACGACATTGACGGTATGGCACAGCACTATCCGATCGTAATCGCCGTTGACACGCCATCCGGCGTGGGTGTTGATGACGGCAATCTTGATGGTCCATATATCCCAGCTGATTTGACTGTGATGTTTGGTGCCATGAAACCCTGCGCCATGTTGCCTCCGGCCTCGTATGCATGCGGTACGGTTTCACTGGTCGACTTCGGTTTTGATTTGGACAACGCCACTGCGCTCGTGACAATGACGAGTGCCGACGATGCTGCCGCCTGCATCCGTCCCGTACGTTTGAGCGATGCCAAATACGCGCGCGGTGTGGTAGGCCTAATCACCGGTTCACAACGCTACCCAGGTGCCGCCGTATTGTCCGCCAGCGGTGCTGCACGGTCCAACATCGGCATGGTACGGTACATGGGTCCCACACGAGCACAGGATCTTGTGCTCCACACACTTGCGGAGGCCACCATCGGCAAAGGCCATGTGCAATCCTGGGTCGTGGGATCCGGCGTGCCAGGAGCTCATGATGCCGGGGCGGATGAAGACATGCAACGCGAGGCCATTGCGGCATTGCTAGCGCACTATGCGCTCGATGCGCAACAGTCTTCGTCAATATCCGAACCCACCATGCAGGCCGCCGTATCAGATTCGACTTCCCTATCGCAAGCTGAACTGATGCCGCCTATCGTCGTGGACGCCGGTGCGTTGGACATGTTGCCAACCCATGTAGGACCCCAAGTCGTCCTCACCCCCCATGCCGGTGAATTAGCACGGCTGCTCACGCGTCTGGGACACGACGTCACCGAACAACAAGTGCAACAAGCACCATTGCGCCATGCGCGCATCGCAGCCGATTTGACCGGAGCTACCGTGCTGATCAAAGGTGCCATCACACTCGTTGTGCAACCCGGAACGCCCCGCGTGGTGGCAGCCGGTCGCGCTCCAGCCCAATTGGCCACAGCGGGCGCGGGCGATGTGCTCGGCGGCGTCATCGCAGCATTGCTCGCTCAGCAAGCCGACATCATTGACTACAACCCCACTGCTATCTGTGAGGTAGTGGCTGCTGGAGCTTACGTGCATGGATTGGCCGCGGCGCTTGCCGCTGATGCACAGCAGCGTGGTTGGATGCGACCCTCACTGTTTGGACTCGAAGACTTTGAGGAAGCCCCCGTGGATTGCGGTCATCCCATTGTGGCGACCGACGTGGTCGATGCGCTCCCTCAAGCGTTCAGCCGGTTGTGCTGATTGTGCTACGGCGCCCAGAAGCATACTGCCCCCGTGCCGTTCATGGCCATGGTGCCAGTCTGACCCTCGCAATAGCGCAATATCGCCGGAGGCCGTGTCCATGCATCCATGACGACGTGTGAACACGGACTCCCATATGGTGGTACACCCTCCCGTGCATCGATACGAGTTGCCACTCAATGCAATACCGGTTGCACTGCATTGGTTTCAGCTGGCATCCTCAGGCATCTGCTGTGCCACAAGCCGCTGCATATTCGTCACCATTGAGGCCACCATAGCATTCAGCGTGTCAGCATCGGCGTGCATGGCCGGCACCAAGGCGTCCAGGTTTTCTTCAAACTGTTCCGGAAGCGCTGCACAATCACGCAACGCTAACGTGCGCATACGTTTCTCACCCGGGTGCGTGACGCGATTGAGCGCGAACAGTGCGTCAAAATATGAATCCAGGAACGCTGCCACACGGTTGATCACATTGACAGTGTCGCCGCGCGATGCGGCTTTGGCAATTTGATGGTCGTATGCGGGCAATGTGCCGCTGAGCAGGTTCATGTTGCGTTCCACCACCGCGCGACGCAAGTTTTCCGGGTAGGCGACGTCAAAGCGTTGTTTCGCTTGTTCCAGACGTCCGTTGCGGTCAAACACCGTGCGGCTGGTAATCACGTTGTGCCACATGCACGTCGTGTATCCGTTGGACGGATTGGCGTGTTCCACCACTTGGGCGACGCCGTCCATAAACCCGTCAATGTCGCGGTACAGGATGTCAATGTCAATGCCGTCATTGAGTGTGCAATTGTCTTCCATCTCCCAGTAATGGTTGCCGATTTCCAGCACGGAACAGTACTGTTCCAGCAGTTCGTGGCGTTGTTCGTCGGGGATGGGTTCATTCACATAGACATACACGTCGTAATCGGAACGCGCATCGTTGTTGCCGCTCGCTCGCGATCCTCCCAGGGCGATGGCTTCGACTTGTGGCCATTGCGCCATGCGTGCGAACAGTTCTTCCACGTCTACGGTCGGTGTATTGGTATTTGCCTGCTGCATGGAGCCCTCCTTGGCTGCATTGTTGAACAAGGCCATGCTTCTCATCTCGCGACGTCGTCGTCCCTTGAGCCAATGACAGCGTAATCATCTGTTGAAAGTGGTCATTGTTGAGAGGCGTTGCAGTCAATTCCTGCAATGATGACAACGTTATCATATTGTGTTGTACTATCTCAATGCACAACCGTTTTCCAAGCAACATGCACTGTTGCGCTAGACTCAACAACCGTTGATGACTTACTGGTGTCGGAACACTGTCCGGCCCACATTGCGTTCAAGGAGGGTTCGTGGTATGACCGCTTCCCAGTCCCCTATCACTGATATCGTATTCGATTTTTGTGGCGTGCTTGTCAACTGGCAGTGCCGTGCCGCGTTGGAAGGCCGCTATGATCCGGACCTTGTGGATCGCATTTGTGCCGATGACGATCTGCTTGGCTTCTTCCATTACGAAGATTTGATGGATGGTGGCATGCTGCTTGAGGATGTGCTGCCGATTATCGCTCGTGAGCAAGGTGCCGATATTGCTGAGGTCTATCGGGATTACATCGCCCATTATGGTGACGCGCTGCCCTCACTGATCGATGGCAGCCTGGAGTTACTCGAGGATTTAGATAAGGCTGGTTACCGGTTGTGGGGTTTGACAAACTGGTCCGGAGAGACTTTCCATTTCGCATTTGAACGCTTCCCCGAGCTTGCTGAACACCTACGCGACACTATCGTTTCAGGCACGGAGCGGCTACATAAACCTGAGGCCCCGATTTATGAACTCGCCATCGCCCGTTTTGACCTCGACCCTGCACGTTCCGTTTTTCTTGACGACACCGTACGCAACGTTGACGGCGCACGTGCCGTGGGATTCAACGGACTTGTTTTTTCTACTTCCGCTCAAGCGCGCAATGACCTTCGTAAGCTCGGCGTGACCTGCTGATTCGATTTGAGGTTAACCATCAATCCAAGACTGCGATGTGCACTGTCATGATGGCTTGCCGTACGACGTCATCAGACAATAACCGAGTAATAGCAGAAACGGTATCGGTGCAGCCATTCATGGATATTCGCGAGTGGCTGCGTCATGGGGTATCGCGTTGGCACTCAATCAGACCCCTGCTTTCGGTGCTTATTTATGCTAACGCAAAGTTGAGGCATAGGCTGGAACAGTGTGATGAGACACTTACTATTCGTAAGTATATATATTTTCGTATGTTACAATAGCGACATGGCAGACATTGATATTTTTGATAAAAACTGCCCTACGCGGTTCAGCCTTTCGGTGATAAGCGGCAAATGGGGCATGTTGATTATCCTCGCGCTTTCGCGCGAATCATTACGATTCAGTGAAATTGTGCGCACCGTTGGTGGTATCAGTGAGCGCATGGCGTCACAAACGTTGCGTTATCTTGAGCGTGACGGTGTGGTGCGTCGCAGTGTGGTGCAGCATGCGAAGCCGCCGCAGGTATATTACAGACTGACTTCGTTGGGTCGTGCCTTCGTCACTCCCCTATCGGACCTGGTACGCATTGCCAATGATCACGTGGATGAGTTGGTGTATCGTCGTGAATGAGCGGCGCAGTGTTGCGCTGTATGTGTGAGGTGTTGGTATGTTTGGTGCGATTGTTGGCGATATTGTCGGTTCGAGGTTTGAGCATTCTCCTATTAAATCGAAGGATTTTGCGTTGTTCACCGATGAATGCAGGTGTACTGATGATTCGGTTATGACATGCGCGATTGCCGAGGGAATCATGAACGGTGGCGATGATGATGATTTCATTGACGCGTTGAAGAAGTATGGGCGTATGTTTCCATCGGTTGGCTATGGTGCGCGGTTCATGCGTTGGGTATTTTCTGATTCTCGCAAACCTATCGGTAGTTTCGGCAATGGTTCAGCGATGAGGGTTTCGCCGTGCGCGTGGGTTATGGATTGCGGGTTTTTGGCGCGTACAGGTTTTTTGCCAATTGTTGGTCGTGAGTTGGCTGAGCGTTCGATTAAGGTCACGCATGATGATGAGCGTGGTGTTAAGGGTGGTATGGCGGTTGCGGATTCAATTTTTCTTGCACGCTATTATTTCGGTGGCTGCCATGATGAATGGACGCATAGTATCGCTGATAATCCACGAGAGTGCAAGCGGCGTATCCAGGATTTCGTCATTCGTCATTATGGATATAATTTGGATCTTTCACTTGATAGGATTCGTCCATCGTACCGTCTTGATGCGTCGTGTCAGGGTTCGGTTCCTGAGGCAATTGTGTGCTTTCTTGAGAGCGTAGATTTTGAGGATGCATTGCGTAATGCTGTTTCATTGGGTGGCGACAGTGATACGCAGGCGGCAATCGCGGGCAGTATCGCTCATGCGGCGTACGGCATTCCTGACGATATCGCGAAGCGTGCGTTGGAGTTTGTTCCTAGTCCGTTGCGTGATGTTTTGGAACGTTGGAATGACTATTACCACCCTTATGACAATCCACATCTATTCTTTGAGCACCACCCACGCAAAGAATGATGATCATGAACGCAATCTGTTGTTTATTGATAATTTAGGCGCATGAATTGATATTCTGCATTAATTTTATATTTACAAATTCTTCATGACTATTGCAACGAATTTCAGTCTGTCAATCGGTTAACAACACTCATTTTTCGCATGTGGAGTTGTATTATTCCTAGTCTCACACATATACGTACACACGAAAGACGAATGGTGCCTACTTTGGTTATTCTGCTGAGTAACCAAAGTAGGCGTCGTGTGGTGCTCTATTATCGTGTTACGCGCCGTATTGCGTCAGGTATGCGTCCGCGGCTTGTGCGATTTCATCGTTGACGTAGGGTTCACCTTCGTCGTTGGTCAGTTCGCGCCCTGCGGCGAAGATTTCCTTGACGTTCGCGATCGCATAGACGCCGAAACCGAATTCACGGCTGACATCCTGAACGGCGGACAGATTGGAGTCCTTCGTTTTTTCCATGCGGTCAACCGACAGGATCAGTCCGACAATGTTGATGTCGGCTTGCGCCTTGAGTTTCGGCACGACTTCACGCACTGCGGTACCGGCTGTCATCACGTCGTCAACGAGCAGCACGTTCATGCCGTCCTCAAGCGGCTTGCCGACCATCGTGCCACCGTCGCCATGGTCTTTTTTCTCTTTGCGGTCGAACGTGTATCCTACGGTCGACCCATGGTTGAGCTCAAGCGCGATCGAGGTTGCTACAGCGAGTGGAATGCCTTTGTATGCGGGACCGAAAATCGTGTCAATACGCGTTGAAAGATGCCCATTGACAATTTCAGCTTGGATTTTTTCCGCGTAAAAAGCGCCAAGTGTCGCGATCTTCCTGCCATCGTTGAACGCACCAGCATTGATGAAATATGGTGAGCGTCGTCCTGATTTGAGTGTGAAGTCGCCGAATTTAAGCGCTTGTGATTCAAGCAGGAATTGGGTGAATCGACGGTCGAGCGGTTCGGACATTACGGTTCCTTTCAATTGCATGGTCGTTGCGTCGTTGTGGCGGTTCAACGCCACGTGCCGCCCTTGGCCAATGTGTGAGCCAGGTCAGGACGTTCGTCGAGCAGCAGTTCCAGTTCTCGAGCCACACGAATCGGTGCTGTCGGATCGAGCAACGCGGCACCACCCACTTCCACAGCATTGGCGCCCGCATACAGGTATTCCAAAGCCTTTTCACCCGAATCAATGCCGCCGATACCAATGATCGGCACATCCGGCAGTACGCTGCGTACACGCCAAACACAAGCCAATCCCACAGGGAACACAGCTGGTCCTGACAAACCGCCCGTGACATGTTCAATAATCGGTTCGCCCGTGTTGATATCGATACGCATGCCTAGCAGCGTGTTAATCATGCTCAACGCATCCGCTCCTGATTCCACAGCTGCGCGCGCAATCAGCGTGATATCAGTAACATTGGGTGTGAGCTTGACAATCATCGGTTTGTCGGTTAGCTTGCGCAAACGCGTAATCAAACGGCTCAACGCCACAGGATCAGTGCCAACGGAAATGCCACCAGCCGACACGTTCGGACAACTCACGTTAATTTCCAACATATCAGCGTCACAGTCGGCAAGCTTGGCCACCACTTCGGCATACTCGTCATCACTATGACCGGCGACATTCGTCACCACAGTGGCTCCAGCCGCTTTAAGTTTCGGCAGTTCATCCACGAGATACGTATCAACACCAGGATTTTGCAAACCCACAGCATTGACCGTACCCGCCGGCGATTCAGCCGTACGCACACCCGGATTACCCTCCCACGGCACCGGTGACACACCTTTCGTACTGACCGCGCCCAACTGGCTGACATCATAAAAATAGCGTACAGCCGCATATTGGAACGTGCCCGACGCGGTGCCCACAGGGTTTTTCCACGGCACCCCGGCCACCACAGTGCTGTGACGCCACTGATGTGGCGCATACAAGTTCATGTCGTCATTGTGCGAGGGGTTCATATCAGTCATCGTTGTATTCTCCGCTTTGTTCACTCGTTCCAACCCATGTCCTCAGCGCGGAACACAGGACCATCCGAACATACTTTCTTACGACCGTCCTTCGTGTCGACCGTACAGACCACACACGTGCCATACCCGCATCCCATACGCTGCTCCATGCTGACTTGGCATGCAATGCCACGGTTACGCGCCCAAGCGGCCACAGCTTTCATCATGCCCAACGGGCCACATGTCAAAATGATGTGCTCACGCGAATCCTGGCTCAATGCGGGTTCCAAACGATCCAGCAACGTCACCACATTGCCTTGCGACTCGTCGATACTCAACAGTTCATCGGCATACTGGTCAACAAACGCATCGGCAAAATGCTCATCCCGATACCCAAACACAGCCGTACAAGAAACGTTGTCGCGGGCAGCAAGATCCTGAGCCGTCTTGATCAGCGGCGGCACTCCCAATCCGCCGCCAACCAGAATGTAATGGGCATCAGCCTTGACTTGGAAAGGCCGACCCAACGGGCCGAGCATGTCCACCATATCCCCCGCTTGGAGATTGGCAAATATTTCCGTGCCATAGCCCACCACAGCGAACATCACTGACACCTGATCACCATTGACTTCACTGACACCAAACGGACGTGGCGCCGAATGCAACGGATCAGGCGTGAACAGGTTGACAAACTGCGCGCCCTTGGCATGCTGCGCCGTATACGCGTCCGTGAACGTCAACCGCACCACACCATCGGTAAGATGCTGAACCTCGGTAATGGGCACACGGCGTCGCGCCGGCACAAAACCGGCTTCACAGGCTTGGCTGACCGTTTGAGTGAACATGGGGGTGGCCATGAGAGGATAATCCCTTTCTATAGGTTGATGTGATGGCATGACAGTACTGCACAGGTCAAGGCAACATGGCGCGCAGGTCATCACGCATGTCCATGGCGGCTTGCCTGGCGCAACGCGCCACAATGTCAAGAGCGGTTGACGCATTCACATCGTCACTGTAGGACGGATCATCGCGCCATGCACCAATGATTCCACGCGACGAGTTCACAATGGCACCCATGCCATCAGCGTCGAACATGCCTCGCACCGTGGCCGCCGTACCGCCCTGGGCACCGTAGCCAGGAACCAGGAAGAACGTGTGCGGCATGCGTGCTCGCAGCTCACTCCCCTGCTGCGGATGCGTGGCTCCCACCACGGCGCCAAGCAGCGAATACCCATGACGGCCAATATGGTCGGCACCCCACTGCGACACCAAGTCAGCAACATGCTCATAAAGTTTGGCTCCATCAGCCAATTCAAGTTCCTGGATTTGCGCACTTGATGGGTTTGACGTGCGCACGAGCGCGAACACATCCCCATCCGATGCCGCAGCCGCCTCAACAAACGGTGTGATACCGTCGGAACCCAAATACGGGTTGACCGTAATGCCGTTTTCATGCCATGCGTCGCCAAGACAATCATCGCCAAAATGCTTGGCATAAGCGGCCGCCGTTGAACCGATGTCACCACGTTTGATATCGCCCAGCACGTATAGTCCCTGCTGTTGCGCATATTCACAAGTCATCGTGTACGCATCCACACCTGCGGGACCAATGGCCTCATACATTGCAATCTGCGGTTTGACCGCAGGAACAATATCAGCCACAGCATCAATGATGGCGCAATTGAATTGGAAATACGCCATGGCCAACGCGGCCGCAGGCGCTTGGCTCTCATCATCGACAGCATTCGTGGCTTCCTCCGTGTATGCGGCAAGCACCGGAGCCGGAACCAACGCTTCGGTGGGATCCAACCCCACAATGCTCGGATTCTGCGCTTGCTCAATGGCGTCAATAAGCTTATCCATGCTGCTCCTCTTCTTGCTGGATGCCTTGTGCGACAGCGAACAGTGGCGCTGTGCCCGGTATGCGTGTGAAAGTGGCTTGGCCATCAACAATGGTGGCCATGGGCCGTCCCGTGACCTGCCATCCTGCGAACGGTGTGTTGCGTGCCTTTGACAAGAATTCGTCGGGTTGTACGCTCCACGAGCATTGCGTGTCCAACACGACCATATCCACGCGTGCAGTGTCTTCCATCGTGGTCAGGTCAAGACGGCGCCGTGGCAGGCCGACCAGTTCCGACCCATGCTGTTCCAGCAACGCGGGAATATCAACAGCCTGGCGTCCCATGAGCTGATGCGGGTTTACGCTCATCAATTCAATAAGGCGTTCCTCAGTAATGATGCCGGTGCTCACCAATGCCTGATGGCACACGCCGTAGGCACATTCCAAGCCGATAATGCCGTTGGGAGCGTCAAGGAAGCCAAGCTGCTTTTCCTCCAGCGTATGCGGAGCGTGGTCGGTGGCGATCATGTCGACCGTGCCATCGGCGATGGCATCCAACACGGCTTGCCGGTCCGCTGCCGAACGCAACGGCGGATTCATCTTGGCCAACGTGCCATATTCAAGCAACGATTCGTCACATAAGGCGATATAGTGTGGCGCAGTCTCACACGTGACCGGCAATCCCTCGGCCTTCGCTTGGCGGATGGCATCGAACGCAATAGCCGTGCTGATGTGCTGGAAATGCACATGCAATCCCGTGCGGCGTGCATGTTCAATATCACGAGCAACAATGGCCAATTCCGTATCTTCCGCAATGCCAGGCACGCCAAGTTCACGTGCCACAGGCCCATCATTGACCGCACCCGTGTCATGGTGTTCGCAATGCTCAATCAGATACAGGCCCAAATCCTCAATGGTAGCGAACACGTCATCGAGCACGGCGGTGGGAACAGCCGCCCCATCATCACTGACTGCGGTGACGGGATGCGCCAACTGAGCTGCAGTATGCTGCGCCGCATTGGCACGAAGATAAGGGCGAATATCCGCGGCGTCAATCGATGCTGCGCCAGCCCGACCTTTGGTGGCGCTCACACACAGGTCATAATGCACAGGAAGCTGCACATCATGAATCGTGTCGTATTGCTGCAAATAGTCGATGACGTTGATGCATCCGGCATCAAGCACCTCTTGAGCACCCGGTTGGCCTTCCACGACAGGTCGACCATCCATGGCCGGTTCGGTGTTAGGCATGATCAACACTTGCGTGTATCCGCCAGACGCCGCCGCCCTCGTGCCGGTCATCATGTCTTCTTTATAGGTTTGCCCCGGATCTCGAAAATGCACGTGCGGATCAGCCAAACCTGGAGCGAGTGTGAACGCCGTGGCATCAATGGCAAGGTCGGCAACATCCTGGCCTTCAGCAGTCCGTGTGGCTGTAGGCACTACGAGGTCAATACGCTCCCCTGTGTTCCACACACGGATATTCGTCAATGTCAATGCCATCAGAACTTCGCCTCTTCATCACAATAATCGCAACGGTATTCACCACGAGGCGTATCCATGCGATGGAACCGTTGCACCAAGCCGCGTTCACTGGTCGTGACACAACGCGGGTTGCCGCAAGTGATGATATTGACCACATGGTCAGGCATCGTAGGATGCAATTTCTTACGGATTTCACCGCCTTGCACCACATCGACCGTGGCCTGAGGCGCCACGAGACCGAGCACATTCAAATCAATGTCGTCCACGCCCGTGCACCCTTGATGCCGTTGTTGGCTTTCGATCTTGATCATGTCTTTGGTACCGAACTTGTGCGATGGTGCGTTCATGATCAACGCCAACCGTGTATGCGCGGGATCAATGGCCAGATATTCCAGCACTTTGAGTGCTGTACCGGCTGGCACATGGTCGATGATGACCCCGTCTTGAATGCTCGTAACTTGCATCAGGCTGCAATCTCCTTCCCTACTGCCGGCTCGTATCCAGGCAATGTATCACCCAATACGCTGCTTTCCAATGCCATGCGCATGAGCATGCCGTTGCGCACCTGTTCAAAATAGGCGGCACGAGGATCGGCATCCACATCCACGGCGATCTCATTGACTCGTGGCAGCGGATGCAGCACGGCCATGGATGGTTTGGCGAGCGCTAGTTTGGCCGCGTCGAGGATGTATGTGTCGCGTAAACGCAGATAATCATCTTCGTTGAAGAACCGTTCTTTTTGTACGCGGGTCATGTAGAGCACGTCCAGATCGCCGATTACTTCAGTCAGGTCGCGCACTTCAACATAGCTGCAGGTGGGTGACGCGTCGATACGGTCGAGTACGTAGCGTGGGGTGACTAGTTCCTCGGGGCTAATGAGTACGAAACGTACGTGGCCGAAACGGCATAGGGTTTCGATGAGTGAGTGGACTGTGCGACCGAATGTAAGGTCGCCGCACAAGCCGATGGTTACGTCGTCTAAACGGCCGAAGCGTGATTGGATGGTCAGTAGGTCAGCCAGTGTTTGTGTTGGATGCATATGGCCGCCGTCGCCTGCGTTGATGACTGGTACATCGTATGGGGCGGCCGCTTCGGATGCGATTAGGGCGGCGCCTTCTTTGGGGTGGCGGATGGCGATGATGTCGGCGTAGCATGACACGGTTTTGACTGTGTCGGCGATGGATTCGCCTTTGGTGACTGAGGCGAGTTGGGCGCCGGCGAAACCGATGGTTTTGCCTCCTAAACGCAGCATGGCTGTTTCAAAGCTCAACCGTGTGCGTGTGCTGGGTTCATAAAATAAAGTGGCGAGCACTCTGCCATCGCAGGTGTGCGCCACTTGGGTTCGATGCGTGTCAATATATGCCGCTTTTCGCAACAATGCGCGGATTTCGTTGACTGACAGGTCATCCAACGACACGACATTTCTGCCGACCATGGAAATTGCATCGGGCGTTGCGCCCTGACCGTTCACGATGGACAAGTGTTCACCTTCCGATAGGCAACCAGATGTGGCAATGGTCGCTGTGACCGCATTCACCATAACAGACACCCCCCGTCATTGTAACGGGCATGTTCGCATAGCGTCCATGCCTATGGAACATGCCTGGTGGCTGTGTCAGCCGCTATGCATGCAGTTGGTTTGGTCGGCTTATTCCTGTTCGGCGGGCATGCCATAGAACACTCGTTCCGTGACGTCGCGAGCGCGGCGCATTACGGCGAGGATGTCGTTTTCGAATCGTTGTCCTTGATTGGCGTCGTATCCCAAGTACACGGCGATGCCGCCTAGGGAATACAGGTCGTCGGGTAGGATGTCGGCTTGTGTGGCGCGTCCGCTCCAGAGGAAATTGCCGTTGCGTGCTGCTGTGCACATGGTCCATGAGCGGCGTAACGCTTCGGCGTCTGTGGGTTCGATTAATGCGTTTTGTTCTAGTTCGTTCAAGGCTTGCATAGTGGATTGCGTGCGTAGGTCGGTGTCTGTTCCGGCGTGTTGCAGTTGTAGGAGTTGTATGGTCCATTCGACATCGGATAAGCCGCCTTTGCCGAGTTTGAGGTGGCGTTCGCGGTGGACGCCGCGTGGTAGTCGTTCGGCTTCCATGCGTGCTTTGAGTTTGCGTATTTCCGCGAGTTGTGTGTCGTCCAATGGTGTGGTCGGATAGCGTAGTGGGTTGGCGATGTGTTCGAGGAAGTCTTGGGCGAGTTGGGCGTCGCCTGCCACGTATCGTGCGCGTAACAATGCTTGGTGTTCCCATGTGCTGGCCCATGTACGGTAGTATTCTTCGCAACTGGCGTATGAGCGTACCAACGGGCCGTTTTTGCCTTCGGGGCGCAAATCCATGTCCAGTTCGATTTTGGGTTCCAATGATATGGGGCCTTGTACCATTTGGCGTAGTTTGTCTTGTACTTTGCGTGCGCATTGATGGGCTGCCGTGTCGTCGGCATTATGGTTGGGCCGGTAAATGATGATGACGTCGGCGTCGGAACTGAAGTTCACTTCTCGTCCGCCGTATCGGCCCATGCCGATGATGCTCATGACTGCTGGTGGTTCGTCCAATCCTTGTTCGCGTAGGTAATCGTTCATTGACCATTGCAATGCGGCTGCCAGTACGGCGTCATACACGTCGGTCATGCCGATTAGAGAGTCTTCCAGTGTGACGACTGCGTTCATCCAGCCTAAGCCGATGCGTTCGATTTCATGGCGGCGTAGCGCGCGCAATGCTGTGGCCGCTTCTTTCATTGCTGATGCGTGCCGTGTGATGATTGCTTGGCATTGCACGTCGAGTCTGTCTCTCGAACGTGGGGACAGTTGGGTGTCGTTGCCAAGCCATGTGATGGATTCCAATGATTTGTTGAGCGCGTCGCCGAGGAACCGTGAGTTGGATAGCACATGGCATAGTCGTCCGCATGCGGAAGGGTTGTCGCGTAAAAACCCTAGATACTCGTGTTCGCCACCGAAGTGTTCCTCGAGTTTGCGCCAATACAACAATCCCATGTCCGGGTTTTGACCGTTGCCAAGCCAATGCAATACTGCGGGCAGTAGGATCCTGTTGATTTTTGCCGCGCGTGTGATCCCTTCGGTCAATGCTCCTACGTGGCGCATGGCCGCTTCCGCATCGGCGAAGCCTACGGATTCGAAGCGTTCCACTGTGGCTTGTTCGGAAAGTCGGAATGGTTCGTCTCCTACGGAAGCGCTGATTGGCAGCATTGGTCGATAGTAGATATCCATGTGCAGCCGTCGGATTTCATGGCGTGTTTCGTCATAGCGTGCCACGAGTTCTTCGGCATGCATGTCGAATGATCGGGCCAAGCGCACCAGTTCGGCATTCATGTTGAGTGAATCGATGCTGATGTTGCGTTTGCGGTCCAATCCGCCTATGGACCCATTCCCCAGATCGGGGAACAAATGGGTGCGTTTCAACGCCCACATTTGCTGGCGGTGTTCCATGACGCGTTCAAAACGGTAATCCCAGCTGAGCCGTTTGGCTTGTTCACGCGACACGTAGCCACCGTCGGCCAACGCTTGCAATGATGCCAATGTGGCACTCGTATGTAAGGATTCATCCGTACGTCCGTGCACGAGCTGCAACATTTGTACGGTGAACTCGACGTCACGCAAACCGCCCTTGCCGAGTTTGATTTCGCGGTCTTTGAGTGCTGGCGCGATCAGGTCTTCGACGCGTTCGCGCATATGTTGGCAGTCCAGCACGAAGTTTTCGCGTTTGGATGCCGACCAGACGAATGGACGTGTCATGGCCATGTACGCATCGCCCAGACGTTGGTCGCCGGCGACGGGACGAGCTTTGAGCAATGCTTGGAACTCCCAGTTTTCCGCCCACTGCTCATAGTAGGCCTTATGTGATTCCAAGCGGCGTACGAGCACACCGTCCTTGCCTTCGGGACGCAACGCCCCGTCGATTTGCCAAAGTATCGGTTCGGATACGCCGGCGATCACGGATTGGCATACGCGTTGCAACAACGTGGCCATTTTGGTGCCGATACGCGTCAATTGCATGTTGGACACATGTCCTGGCGCATCCTCGTCGGTTACCAGCGGTTCGACCACATAAATCAAATCAACGTCGGACACATAGTTGAGTTCACGAGCCCCCAATTTACCCATGCCGATAATCGTGAACCGTACCAAAGCGCTCTGATCCACCTGGCCGTAAGCGATGGCGAGCGCGCCTTGCAAAGCCGCGTCGGCAAGGTCGGAGAGTTTGCGGCTGATTTGGGGTTGCAAGAAGATGGGATCATCGGCTGTGACATCCTGCGCCATGATCGCGGCGAGTTGTTCCCGGTATTGTGCGCGCAACGCGGTGGTCGCTTGTGCCAGATCGAGATGGCTGACGGGCCGCCCCTCATCATCGGGTTCAGCCTCAATACTGGTGAGCAGTGCTTGTCGACGTTCGTCAGCGTTCATGTCGCCATAATGATGCGGATCAGCGGCTGCCGCATCCACCAGTGCGGGGCGTGAACGCATGAGTTTGCCCATCGCGTCGGATGCGCCCAGGACTTGGATCAGTGTGGCGAAGTCGCGCATATTGCCGATACGGTCGGGCAGGTTGATGTTCTGGAATGATAACCCATGTTGAATATCGACCAAGGATTGCAATGCGGTATCGGGGTCGTCAGCTTTGACAAGCATGGCGATGATTGAGTCCAACTGTCCACAATCGTACCCGGCGGCGGATAGTTGCTCAAAATGCTGTTTCGCCTTGCTTACTTCTTGCAATCCTGCATGCAGTAGAGCGCGTGTGCTTATTGCCGTATCGTCATTCATACACTCCAGTAGTACACCATTGTTGTGTCAGAACATAGCAAGCACTGCAAGGACTGGTAGATACCGGAGGGGGCATGCGTATGCGACGTGGGCGTTGCCAACGGATGGAACGTCCACGTCGCATATGAGAGAAATAGAGAAGAAGAAGGAATCCAACGAACCGCTTGGAAAGGTTCCCTCATGGAACCTCAGTGCGCTGGCTGTACAGCAATTACGACTTGGGGTGAATAGCGGCTCCTTTCTGGGTGTGATCAGCAGTCTGGCCGGTCGTGTCGCCGACGCTGTGCGTGACCCAGCCTTTGACGGCGTTGACAGCGCAATACACGCATACGATCAGGATGCACAGCGAGAAAATGATGTTCGACCAGGTGAACAACGTGCCGTCAACCTGGGTTTGCACAATGTTTTGCACGAACCAAATGGCTGTGGCTACGCTGGTCAATGCGTACAGGCGGGCTCGGCTGGCGGCGTTGAGTTTCATGATGAATCCTTGAAGTCGTGGGACGTGATCTGATGCAGGTGAAGTTGGGGATATCTACCAGGTTATTGCGCACTGGCCTGTACTGCGCGGTTGGGTTTGCAGGCCGGTGCGCGAGGAAGGTCAGGCCTTCTTGCGCTTGGACATGATGTCGACAGCGACAGCGAGCAACAGGATGAGACCCTTGATTGTCTTGACGACTGCCGTGTCCACACCCATGATTGACAGGCCCTGGTTGATCACACCCATGACGAGTGCGCCAACCACAGCGCCCGGAATCGTGCCGACGCCACCGGTGACGGCTGTACCACCGATGAAGCAGGATACGATCGCGTCCATTTCGAATTCCATGCCGGTTTGGGCTGTGGCGGAAGCCAGACGGGACAGCACACACACGGCGGCGACAGCGGACAGGAAGCCCATGTGTACGAACAGCTTGAAATCAACGAGTTTCGTATTGATGCCCGAGAGAATGGCCGCCTTGCGATTGGCGCCCACGGCATAGACGTGACGGCCGAACACGGTGCGTGTCAGGATGAAGTTGTAAACGAACACGAGTACGGCGAGGATGACGAGCATGATCGGGATACCGCCTTGCGTGGCGTTGCCCGACAAGCCCAGCAGGTAAGTGACAACACCGATCAGCAGGATCGCAATGACAATCTTCGTGACAGCCAGGGCCATCGGTTCAGGAGTCAAACCGGCTTTGGCGACGCGCTGGCGACGACGCAGCTGGCAGTAGGCGAACACTACGGCGCATACGATACCGACCACAATCGTCAACCCGTCGAACAGACCCTACCAGCCGAAAATGTTCGGCAGGTAGTTCCTGGCGATGGCGCGGAATTCCGGAGAAGTGATCGGCACGGATTCACCGACGATGACCGTGGCCAAGCCGCGGAAGATCAGCATGCCGGCCAGTGTTGTGATGAAACCCGGGATGCCGACGTACGCGATCCAGAAGCCCTGCCAGCAGCCGATGACCAAACCGACCATGAGCGCGATGAGAATGGCAACAATCCAGTTGACACCTTGACGTTCCATAAGTATGGCGCAGACACCGCCCACGAACGCGACAATCGAACCGTTGTCGCAAGCGTTGCAACGGTTGCTGTTTCCCAATGTGCTCGACGTCATTGATGTGCTGCCCTCACGCTTCCCTATCAATGGGGCGGCCATCGGCGCTGCGCTCATGGCCGCCGAGGAAGCCAAGACCAATGCGCAGTAAGTATTAGTGGGCATGTGACATCATGCGGAACATGGCGACGCTGATGTGGAAAACGGGTAGAGTAAAGGGAATTGCACACATGTGCGGGGAGGGTCGGATACATGTCGGTACAACCGGTGATGTCACTCAAAGGCGTCAGCAAGCAGTTCGGGCATAATGAAGCGTTACGCTGCGTTGATGTTGACATCCACGCGCATGAGATCACGGCCATTGTGGGCGACAACGGTGCAGGCAAGACCACGTTGGTTCATGTCATTGCAGGCTTGATTCAACCCGATGCCGGCCATATTGAGTTGAACAATGAAACGGTGACCTTCACCTCCCCTAGGCATGCCACGCAATTGGGAGTGGCCGCCGTATTCCAAAATCCCGAGTTCTGCGACAACCTTGATGTTGCAGCCAATCTGTTCCTCGGCAATGAGTTGACCCAATACGGCGGCGTTCGTGACGACGATGCCATGCATAGGCAAGCCAGACAAGCATTGGACTCGTTATCCGCATCCATCAGTGCGAGTCGGGACATCAACTCACTGTCGGGAGGCCAACGCCAGAGCGTGGCGATAGCCCGCACACTGCTGCGCGATCCACACAGCATCGTGTTGGACGAGCCCACAGCGTCACTATCGGTGATCCAAACCGCGGAAGTGCTTGATTATCTCGTGCGGTTGCGCCGTCAAGGCCGCGCCATTGTCATGGTATGCCATAATCTGCCTGACGTGTTCGCTGTTTCCGACCGCATCATTGTCATGCGCCGAGAACTTGTGGTTGGTGAACATCTGACTGCACAAACCACTGAAATCAAGTCAAGTGACGGAACAGCAAAACAAATTCCAACAGCTCTCAGGCATTGCGTCCTGCAGCCTTGTGGTAATCCTCATGCTGTTGAACTTCGACATCGCGTCTTGGGTGGCGATCGGTGCGGTTATTGTTGGCGTGGTAATCGCGGCCATCCCCGTATGCAAACGCGGATTGCGCGAGCGCTTCCCGATGCTCAAGCCGGCACAACCGTCGTCTCCACTCAAACGCGGTCGCAAGCGTTGAACACGATTGAACATCATTGACGTATGACCTGCTTGACTGTCATCATCAGCCGGTCAGCCGGCCATACGGTTGAACAGTCGAGCAAGTCATGCGTCAACGTCCATGTCATGCCTGAGGTTGCTGGTCCGCCGTGAACAGGTCCTGCACGTTCGTCCAGATGCGCCGTGCCACCGCCGGACGGTTCATCGTATACAGGTGGATGCCATCCACGCCATGCGCGACCAGGTCGGCAATCTGTTGACTGGCGTATATGATGCCGGCTTGTTGCAAGGTTGCCGGATCATCCGACCAACGTGTGAGCATTTGTTCCACTGGTGCGGGGACTCGTGACGCGCACATGGAGGTCATGCGCCTGACTGATTTGGCGTTGGTGACAGGCATGATGCCCGCTTCAATCGGTACGGTGATGCCCGCGTCACGGGCCAAATCGAGGAAACGGTAATAATCATCGTTGTCATAGAACAATTGGGAAATCAAACGTGTGGCGCCCGCATCCACTTTGCGTTTGAGGTTATCGACGTCCTCTTGCAATGTTGATGCTTGAGGGTGTTTCTCGGGGTAACAGGCGCCAAGGATTTCCAAGTCGGGACGACGCTGGCGAATATATGCCGTCAAATCGCTGGCATGGGTGAACACGTTGACGGGTTCGCGATCGGGATTGCGGTCGCCGCGCAAAGCCAATATGCCGGACACGTGGGCGTCGTCGAACATCGCCAACGCCTCATCAACATCGTCGGCCGTCAAATATTGTGCGGTCAAATGTGCCACCGCGTTGATGCCGTATTCATGATGAATTGTATGGGCGATGCGGGCGGTGGCGGTACGGTCGGCCGATAGGCCTGTGCCGTACGTGACGGAAATGAAGTCGGGTTTCAGTCCGGTCAACCCGTCCAACGTGTCATAAATGGTGCCGACGGAAGCGTTGCGTTTGGGAGGGAACACTTCCAACGTAAAATGGGGTCGTGTCTCATGTTGATTCCGTTTCTCATAATCAAATCTGGTGTGCATCGGATGATGCATATGGCAACGGCTTCCCTATGTATGCCATCAGGGAAGCCGTTGTCTTAGCTGTCATGCGTGCATGTGCCGGAGCCTTGCCATAGTCGACTGCCTGGCGTCACAACATTGCGCGCGTGTGCCGGGCCGCTTCAACCAGATTGGCCAAGCTTGCCCAGGTTTCATGCTCGCCACGCGTTTTGAGACCGCAATCGGGATTGATCCACACTTGCTGCGCATCCATTTTGTCGAGAATCTGCGTGATGCGGTCCTCAATTTCTTCGACGGATGGGATACGAGGCGAATGGATGTCGTAGACACCTGGTCCCGCTTCGGTTTCGAATGCGGATTCCTGAATCGCGTCAAGCACGACCAAATCCCCACGCGAGGCTTCGAAACTGATCACATCGGCATCCATGGCATCGATATCGCGGATGATGTCGTTGAATTCCGAATAGCACATGTGCGTATGGATTTGCGTAGTGGGTTTGACCGCACTGTGCACGAGACGGAACGCAGGCACCGCCCAATCCAAATACTCACTATGCCAGTCATCGCGGCGCAGCGGCAGTTTCTCACGAAGGGCCGCCTCGTCAATTTGGATTACCGTGATGCCGGCGGCTTCCAAATCAAGCACCTCATCGCGAATGGCGAGCGCGAGCTGCTGGGTTTGTTCCTGCTTGCTGATGTCTTCACGCGGCCACGACCAGTTGAGTATGGTGACCGGTCCGGTCAGCATGCCTTTCATGGGCTTGTCGGTTTTGGATTGTGCGTAGGAGCTCCATTGCACTGTGATTGGACGTGCACGTGACACGTCGCTCCATACGATGGGTGGCTTGACGCAGCGTGTGCCATATGATTGCACCCAAGCGTTCTTGGTGAACAGGAAGCCGTTGAGGTTCTGGCCGAAGTATTCGACCATGTCATTGCGTTCGAATTCGCCGTGGACGAGCACATCCAGGCCGAGTTCCTCTTGGCGGATGATGGCGTCATCAATGCAGGTACGGATGAACTCGTCATACTCGTCCTGGGTGATTGTGCCTTTGCGTAGTTTGGCTCGTTCCGCGCGCACTTGGGCTGTTTGCGGGAATGATCCGATTGTCGTTGTGGGCAACAATGGCAGGTTCAACGCTTCATGCTGCAATGTACGGCGTTGGTTGCGCGCTGGATGTCGCACATAATCGTCATCGCCCAATGCGGCGATACGCTGCTTCACCGCCTCATCTGCGCTCACGCGTGAACCATCAAACAACGCTTGGTTGTCGGCCAATATGGCGCTGGTGCGGCGAGCGTCCTCGTCTGCTTGGGCCAAGTCCGCCAACGCTCGCAGTTCGCCGAGTTTTTCAACGGCGAATGCGAAATGGCGCAGCACGTCGTCGCCCAGTTGCGTTTCGCTGGCTGTACTAAAGGGCACGTGCAGCAATGAGCTTGCCGTGCTTACGGCCACATGGTCCGTCTTGGTGAGCAAGGCGTCGATCACACCAAGGCTTTGTGCGAAATCATTGCGCCAAATGTTGCGGCCATTGACCACGCCTGCGAACAGCGTGGTGTCTTGCGGTACGCCATGCTGTTGCACAGCCACCAGGTTTTGCTCTTTGCCTTCACACATGTCGAGGCCAATGCCGTCAAAGCCCAGTTCGCATACCGTGGCGTACACGTCGGCGATGTGGCCGAAGTATGTGTTGAGCAATACTTTGACGTCACCTTCACGTGCCGCCAGGATGCAGGCGTGCAAACGGCGGAACAATGCGATGTCGGCGTCACTCTTGTCCATTGCCAAAGCGGGTTCGTCAATTTGGATCCATGTGGCGCCCAATTCGGCAAAACGGCGCAGAATCTGTTCGTAGGCTGTGCTGATCTGTTCTTCCAACGCATCGGTGACCGTGATTTCTTCCGCATCGGCGCCACGCAGGAACTTCAAGAACGTGTAAGGGCCAATCAGCACGGGCTTGGTGTGGATGCCGGCTTCTTGCGCTTCCACGAACGCGTCGAACGGTGCAGTGCCGTTCAATTGGATTGACGTGCCTTGTTCATATTCAGGAACAAGATAGTGGTAGTTGGTGGTGAACCACTTCTTCATCGGCAATGCGGTCACGTCCCCATGCTCACCCTGGTAGCCGCGGGCCATGGCGAACATGGTCTCTTCAGGATTGTTGAAACCCAAGTCACGGTAGCGTTGCGGAATCACATTGAGCAGCATGGCCGTGTCGAGCATTTGATCGTAATAACTGAAATCATTGCTCGGAATTAAATCGATGCCCATGTCTTTCTGAAGCATCCAGTGTCGCATGCGCAGCTCATGACCCATAGCGACCACATCGGCAAGTGTGGCATTGCCCTTCCAATAGGCTTCAATGGTTTTCTTGAGCTCACGGTCGCCGCCGATACGCGGGAACCCTGACACTGATGTCAGAACGGTCATCTGTCCTCCGAATCATAATGGTGAATGATTGGGGGAAACACTAGCAATCCGGCCATATGCTAGCCTTATGCATCTCACATTATGATTGCCGGCATACCGTTATGCAAGCCATTGCGAGCTCAGCAACAGTGATGATATTGGTCGTTACCACTGGTTCAGTCGAAATCCTTGGGGCCCAACACCGCCAGTAATGTGGCCTGCCGCATATCCCATGATTTGAACGGGGCCGATGAGCCAAAAATTACGCAGGTCGCGGTAGGCAATCCCAGATTGAGCAGGTCAAGCAAATGCTGGTCGGAGGCGGGGTTGGCCAACCATTGGCTTGCCATCGACACGGTTGGCTCATGGCCAAGCACCATCAGCGTATGACGCTTCTCTTTGCAACCATGCAACGCGTCGAACACGGCTTGCATGCCATCGCCATACAAGCTTTTGTGCCAATCCACTTTGGGTTTGTCGCCAAAAGTTTTGAGCATGCGCATACAGGTTTGTTTGGCGCGTACAGCACTGGAACAGTCAATTTGATCAGGCACTAATCCCAATTCGCGCAACCCTTTGGCCATGGTCTTGGCTTGCTTGAGCCCTTTGTCGGTCAATTCGCGATTGAAATCCCCGCTGGCATGGAACGGTTCCGTCTTTGCATGGCGCATGATGACGAGCACATAATCTTGTTTACGGATAGCTTTGGCGAGCTTCTTCACATTCACCGCTCATGCTCCTTCACACTGATGCCGGGCTGGTCTGCTGGCTGGTCCGATTCTAACGCGTTCATCTGTCGTGTCAGATCACGAAGCACTTTCGACAACTTGCGATCGGAAATATCACGCAATTCCAAGTCTTCCAACCGTTCAGCGCGTTCTTGTGCCGTGAGCGAATCAACGTCGGTCATCGTGTCTTTGGTGGCGCGGTCACGTTTGCGCAACGCGTCAAACCCCGGTGCCATGGTACGGCTGATCACGAGGAATCCCGTGTGGCCGATCATCTGGTGGTCCGGGCGAATGGCCAAACCTGTCGCTTTCCAATTGCGTTCCAATGTTTCCTGGATTTGCGGTTCGGTCCAATGCCCCGATTCGCGCAACGCTTCAGCAAGACGGGAAATCTGGGTTGTTGTTGTCACATACGCACACAGTATGCCGCCAGGCGCAATCACACGATACGCTTGTTCCAAACGATTCCACGGATCGAGCATATCGAGCACAATACGGTCGTAGGAATGTTCAGGCAACGTGGCTGCGACCGAGTCAAAATCACCGGTCAACAAATGCCACCATGAAGGCTCACACCCGAAATACAGCGCGGCGTTCGACCAGGCGATACGCGCAAATTCAGGCCGCAGCTCAATGGTGGTCAACTGGCCGCGCTCATCAACGGCGTCAAGCAAATTGATGCTCATGGCACCCGAACCGGCACCGGATTCAAGCACGTTCATGCCTGAACGGATATCAGCCAGCTGAATGACTTGGGCGATATCCTTGGGATACATGATTTGGGCGCCTCGGGGCATCGACAACACATAATCAGCCAAACGCGGACGCATGACGGCAAACTGCCAACCGCCAATGGCGCGCGTGGCTTTCCACGGCTTGTTGGCGTCGCGCTCCGGATGGTTACTGTTGACCTGGGATTCACGCTTGCCAGTCACCGTGGTCACCACGATGCCTTCCGTGCGGCCAATCACATCATCATGCAAAATCAATCCATGTGAGGTTTGCGTACAACCTCCCGGCACCAGCTGATCGGTAATCTTATTGGATCTGCGGTCGGTAAACTGCACCTTCTCCCCTGCCTGCAAGGGTCCTCGACGCATGGACGCTCCTCCTTTGCCGCTGTGTCATACCGTATAGAGCGTAGCCCATGGCCACCACGAGCCACGTCACCACTACACGAAAACTTCCGCGTTAACGCACAAAAGCGCTAAAACGACCGTCACGCTCATGTACCTCAAGCGGCATGCCAAACAGTTGTGACAACCGTTCGGAAGTCAACCCTTCGGCAATTGGCCCCGCATACACAATCGTTCCGGCAGCCGGATCCGCACCGACTTGAGATTCACCAGTTTCACCACGACGGCCCATGATGGCGATATGGTCGAATCCTGGTGGAATTTCCTCAAGATGATGCGTGACGAGCACGATGGTGCGCTGATCCGCAGCTTGCGCCAATTCACGTAACGCACCAATCGTGGTTTCGCGACCTCCCAGGTCTAGACCGCTGGTCGGCTCGTCAAGAATCAACAAATCAGGATCGCCCATCAACGCGCGGCAAATCAGCACACGCGTGCGCTCCCCCTCGGAAAGCCGCACCATGGTCTTGCCTTCCAAATAGCCGATACCGAACCGTTGCATCAGCGAACGCGCCAACGCATACTGTTCCTCGCTATAGGTGTCACGCCAACGACCCGTCGTGGCCGTCACCGCCGTGACCACGGCATCAAGTGGATCTTCGAATTCAGGGATGGCGCGAGCTAGTTCCGCCGAACTCAACCCAATGCGATGCCGGTAGGAAAACACATTCACTTTGCCAAGCCGATTGCCCAGGATTTCAACCACGCCTTGCGAAGGGTACCCGCGGGACGCCATCATTGACACGAGCGTCGATTTGCCAATACCATTGGGGCCAAACAACACCCAACGCTGCCCCGTGGGAATCTCCAATTGCACATCAGAGAGAATCGTGCGGCCCTGACGGCGGAACCCCACATCCGTCAAACGCAGCGCCGTCGGATGCTCCATATTGATTGGCGATGATTGCAATGGTCCATCCATCATGACCTCCTGTCCGCTACCGTAAGCCGCAACAATCCCGTAGACACTCTTTGCCGAAATTCTTGGTATAAGTGAACTGTGATTGAGTGCCATTGTATCGACCGCCGCATGCTGATACGCGATAGTTCCTGAATGTCGGCTGGAAATCTTCGCAAGGTTCTCACCGCGCGTATTCATACGATTCCAAGGAACGGCACCGTAGGATATGACCATGACCAATAACACTATTGCAGGCGAAAAGCCTTCGTTTGAACATCCAGTCCACCTCAAGGCCGGCGAGAGCGCACCGAACTTCGAACTCGAATCCGACGAGTACAAGCACTATGCGCTCGCTGATTTCAAGCACCAGAACGTGGTGCTGTTCTTCTATCCGCAAGCCATGAGCAGCTTGTGCACGATTGAAGCCAAGGGCTTCCGTGACAACATGGAAAAGCTGAACAATCTGGGTTACACCGTGATCGGCGTTTCCGGCGACGGCGTTGACAAGCTGCAAGAGTTCCGTGAGAAGTACAATCTGAACTTCACGCTGCTCTCCGACCCGACCTATGAAGTGCATAAGCTCTATGGCACCGTGACTGAAACGCATGAAGACGGCAAGAAGCAGTTCCATACGGTGCGTTCCACGTTCGCCATCGGCAAGGACGGCAAGATTGAACTCGCCGAATATGACGTCAAAGTCGACAACCATATCAACGAGTTGATCCGTGACATCGAAAAGGTTGAGCGCTGAGACACCGCTGAACGTTTCACAAAACAAGCAAGGAGCCGGCTTCCCAATCGGGAAACCGGCTCCTTGCCGTATGGCCTGCAATCAGACCGCTGTGCCGTTCTGGTCCAAGTTCGGATTGTTCTTCGGGTTGCCGGCCGTGAAGAACAGGCTCAACACACCCAACGCGAATACGCCGGAAACCACGAGGATGGCCCAATCGGGATGGTTGGGCAGCCACATCACGACGAAGAAGAACATGGCGGAAACCACGATGACCACCCAGCTGACCAGACGAGCCCAATTACGGGCCGAATGCGGCGCGCGCACTGCGGGCGGGTCAAAATCGTTGGGATCGGTGTCCATGGCGTGCTCTTCGGCTTCAATTTCGCTTGAAGTCGGCTTCCACGGACCTTTCTTGCCTTCCGCGATGCGCACGGAGCGCTCCTGGAGCTGTTGCTCATCAATCATGCCTTTGCGGCCGCGGCCGTTTGTGGAATCATACTGCTGGGGAATGCCTTTGCCCTTGGCTTTGGCACGACGTTCTGCGCGATTCGCCATAATGTGGTGCTCCTTCATAACAAAACGGTCGGCGCAATGCGCCGACCGTGGGATTGCTGTGCTCCAGTGTACTTGACTTTTTCTTGCGTTCATACCGCTCATGCCAAGAGCGCCAAATATCGGGAGGCTACGTTGGGGTGACCCCGTCTATCAGGATAGAGCGTGCGCTCAATCTTGCGTGTACACAAGAATGTCGCCAGGTTGGCATTGCAAGGCTTCGCAAATGCCGGCCAATGTGGTGAAGCGGATGGCGGATACGCGATTGTTCTTGATCTTGGAAAGATTGACATTCGTAATGCCTACCTTGTCGGCAAGTTCATTGAGTGACATATGCCGTTGCGCCATCATGACGTCGAGCGTGAGTTCAATGTGTCCCATGGCGGGACTCCTTTCCAATGAATGCACCGTGGAGAATCGTAAAGGTCCAATGGCGGTGCGGTGCTAGATGTGACGTTCCAGGTGTTTGCTGTGTGCTTCCTCGCATGCGAGGATATGTGCCACACTGAGCATGATCGAGCTGATGGTGAGGGTCAACAGCCCGATCATGTCAATGCTGATGAGATGTCCCATGATCAATGGTTCTGTTCATCGTGATGCGTGGTGGAATCCATCACGGCACTGTCTTAGACAAGGCCTTCCACGTCTTGACGCATCACCTCACCTTGGGCGAAGACTTGGGAGATGCACAGCATCAGCAGGCCAAGCATGAGCATGGTCACATTCAACACATACGTGACCATGCCATGGCCCAGCGCAAGTGTGCCGACTGCGCAGACAATGAAGCCGATGACAATGGTCAGCAGCAAGAAGATGCCGATTTCACGCACCATGCGCGTCACATCCTGCTGGAACGGTGTGGCCCCCCTGGCGAACCAGGTGCGCCCTTCGGCCGTTTTGATGATCAAGTAGGTGTCGCGGAACACCATGGCCATGGCCACAAGCATGAAGAACGCGCCAATGGCATAGGTGCGCAGTCCCCCGGCGTCAATCACGCCATGCGCATCAGCGACGTGCACGCTCAATCCGTAGGTATCGACCACGCCGTCGCCAAGCAGGTTCGCTGGCACCAACGACGAAATCCAAGAGGTGGAGAACCATGAGCTGACAAACAGCACGAGTGCGCAAACGGCGGCGATCCAATGCAGGATTTCCACAATCTTGGCCAGCACCTTGGTCAGGGAATCAAGTGGAGTGTTCATGACGATATCCTTTGCTCTATGGGAACAACTATTGTTCAAATGACTATCAGCTGATGGTCCCATAGTAACGCAATGATTATCGCCTTTCAACTACTTATTAATGTATTTCGATAAATAATTATCGAAAAGCAAGTATTTAGAACGGTTGCAGACGCCCGCCAGTCAACAAACTGGATGTTCACTATGCGAACACACCCTGAGCCGAACCGGTGTCCCGTAAAGCAGGCAACCATCACCAACATTGCAATACCAAGGCGACGCCACCCTTCCCGGCCTCACACATATCAACAACAAAAGCCGGTGTGACCTCCCAAGAGCATCACACCGGCTCAAACAAGCACAGTCTTGAGCGTGAACTCAGACGCGCGGCAGCATCATCGGCTTAGCCGAAGCCTTGATAGGTGCCGGCAGCTCCGTACCTCCCATCAGATAGGAATCAACGGCGGCCGCACATGAACGCCCCTCAGCGATGGCCCAGACGACCAAGCTCTGGCCGCGACCCGCGTCACCACAGGAGAACACGCCTGGCTGGCTCGTCTGGAACGCGTCATCACGCGCCACGTTGCCACGAGCATCAAGATCCACCGGCATCTGCTCAACGAGCGTGTCGGTATCGGGATGCAAGAAGCCCACCGAAATCAGCACAAGATCGGCAGGAATCACGCGTTCCGTACCCGGCTGGCGAGTGAACGGGCCGTTCTGGCCAGGAGCCACGTCAACAATCTTGAGTCCCGTGACGTGACCGTGTTCATCCGCGATGAACCCTTCAGTCTGCGTGGACGTCTCGATGGTGACCTTTGCTTCCTGCTCAGGAGTGCCCTCGAACTCGACGGAATCGGTGTTGTAGATATACTCGCCACCCTCTTCCATCGACGATGTCTTTTGATACAAGCGGGCGAACGTAGGCCACGGCTGGTTGTCAGGACGAGTCAACGGTTCCTGCGGCATGATCTGCAGCACCGTCACATCCTTGGCACCCTGACGGATCGCCGTGCCCAAGCAGTCGGAACCCGTGTCGCCACCGCCGATGATGACGACATGCTTGTCTTTGGCCGTCAAATCATGCACCGGCTCCACGCCATACACGCGACGCGTCGCATCCGGCAGGAACTCCATCGCGAAATGGATGCCATCCATCGAACGGCCCGGCAGATTCATGTCGCGCGGCACAGTCGAACCGATGGCCACAACGACAGCATCATACCGGTCACGCAACTCATCCCACGAAATATCCTTACCAATCTCAGTATTCGTGCGGAAACGCGTGCCTTCAGCTTCCATCTGCTCAACACGCCGGTCAATCAGACGCTTGTCAAGCTTGAAGTTCGGAATACCGTAGCGCATCAACCCGCCGATGGCGTCATCACGCTCGTAGACGACGACCGTATGGCCGGCGCGAGTCAACTGCTGGGCGCAAGCCAAGCCTGCAGGACCGGAACCAACCACAGCGACCGTCATATCAGTCAAACGCTGGGGACGTTGCGGCTCCACAATGTCAAGCTCCCAAGCCTGGTCAATAATCGTGCATTCGTCGTTACGGATCATCGTCGGCGGCTGGTGGATGCCCAACACACACGCGGACTCGCACAAAGCCGGACAGATACGGCCCGTCACTTCCGGGAAATTGTTCGTCATCGACAGACGGTCATACGCATCCTGCCACTGTCCCTGACGCACCAAATCGTTCCACTCGGGAATCAAGTTGCCCAGCGGGCAGCCAGACATGCAGAATGGCGTACCGCAATCCATGCAACGGGCGGCCTGCGCTTGCGTCCACGGCTGCAAACCGGACTCGGCATGGACGTCAAGCCAGTCCTGGATACGCTCCTGAACCGGGCGCTCCGCGAGTTCATGACGTGTACGGACCTTCAGGAATCCTTTTGGATCACCCATGTCAGCGAGCTCCTTCCATAACGTGCTCGTACGTCTCTTCCCAGACGCCAGGTGCATTGAAATCGATGTGTTCCAGGTTGGCCTGCTTCATGGCGGCCGTCATCGCAACGAACGGGCGCGGCACCACATGCGTGAAGCGCGTGCGCGCATTGTCCCAATCCTCGAGCAAACCTTGCGCGAATGCGGAACCCGTTTCCTCAGCATGCTTGGTCACCAGACGCTTGAGCTGCTCTTCAGGAGCCGGACCCTGGTGCAGCGGGGACGCCGCGGCACGCTCGTTTTCCTGGTCCAGCGTTTCGAACAGCAGCGGACCGTTCTTGGCGGCCGGATTGACCTTGTCCATGTCCAGATCAAGCACATAGACGTTGCCACCCGAGAAGCCCGCACCGAAGTTGCGGCCCGTCGGACCCAAGATGACGACGGTGCCACCGGTCATGTATTCACAACCATGGTCACCAACACCTTCCACCACGAACGTGGCGCCGCCGTTACGCACACCGAAACGTTCGCCAGCACGGCCGGCCACAAACATTTCACCCGAAGTGGCGCCGAAACCAAGCACGTTGCCGGCAATGACGTTGTCATGCGTGTCATAGCTGACATCGGCATCGGGGCGGATGATGATGCGGCCGCCGGACAGACCCTTGCCCGCATAATCGTTGGTCTCGCCGATGACGCGCATCGTCTCGCCACGCGGAATGAACGCGCCCAGCGACTGGCCTCCCGAACCATGCAGCGTCATGTCGATCGTGTCGTCCGGCAAACCTTCTTCGCCATAACGCTTCGTGATCTCGTAGCCGAGCATCGTGCCGAGCGTACGGTTGACATTGCGAATCGGCATGTCGATGCGCACAGGTTCACGACGTTCGAGCGCATCGGCGCACAGCGCGATCAGTTCGTTGTCCAGAGCCTTGTCGAGCTCATGGTTCTGGTCGATTGTCTTGTGCAGGATCGTGCCGGGTACCGGGCCGGGCTGCATGAGCACGTTCGTCAAATCAATGCCGGCTGTCTTCCACTGCTGCACAGCCTCGTTACGATCCAGGCACTCGACGTGGCCCACGGCCTCTTCGAGCGTGCGGAAACCGAGCTCAGCGAGAATCTCACGAACCTCTTCAGCGATGAACATGAAGAAGTTGATCACGGCTTCAGGAGTACCCGAGAAACGTGCACGCAATTCGGGATCCTGCGTGGCGATGCCTTGCGGACACGTGTTCTTCTGGCACACGCGCATCATGACGCAGCCTTCAACAATCAACGCGGCCGTGGCAAAGCCGAATTCCTCGGCTCCGAGCAGCGCGGCAACCACCACGTCGCGACCCGTCTTCAATTCGCCATCGCACTGCACGGTGACGCGCGAACGCAAGCCGTTAAGAATCAGCGTCTGCTGCGTTTCCGACAGACCGATCTCCCATGGCGTACCCGCATGTTTGATCGCGTTGAGCGGGGCCGCGCCCGTACCGCCGTCATAGCCGGAAATCAGCACGACATCGGCATGGCACTTGGCCACACCCGCGGCCACGGTGCCCACGCCGAACTCGGACACGAGCTTGACATGCACACGGGCTTGAGGATTGGCGTTCTTGGCATCGTTGATCAGCTGCTTCAGATCCTCAATCGAGTAGATATCGTGGTGCGGCGGCGGCGAAATCAACTCCACACCAGGTGTGGAATGACGCACCTTCGCAATCCACGGCGGCACCTTGGCGCCTGGCAGATGGCCGCCCTCGCCGGGTTTGGCGCCCTGGGCGAGCTTGATCTGCAAATCCGTGGCATGCACCAGGTAATTGCTCGTCACACCGAAGCGCGCCGAAGCGATCTGCTTGATCTTGCTGCACAGCAACGGATTGTTCAGACGGTCTTCCGACTCGCCACCCTCACCCGAGTTCGAGCGTGCGCCAATCGTGTTCATCGCGATGGCCAGCGTCTCATGAGCTTCCTTCGAAATGGAACCGTAGCTCATGGCGCCAGTCGAGAAACGCTTGACAATCTCGGTCGCCGGTTCAACTTCATCAATCGGCACGGGCTTGCGCGTGGACTGCAACGACATGAGGCCGCGCAACGTCATCAAACGGTTCGACGTGTCGTTGATATGCTTCGAATACTGCTTGAACATACCGTAATCGGCGCGGCTCGTGGCCTGCTGCAGCAGGAAGATCGCCTCAGGATCGTTGAGATGGTCCTCACCCGTGCGACGCCACTTGTAGTCGCCGCCGGTCAGCAGCTTGCGATGCGGACGAGCGGTCCACATCTCGGGATAGGCCACGCGGTGGCGAATCGCCACCTCTTCAGCCAGCACATCCAGGCCGACGCCACCAACACGAGACACAGTGCCCGTGAAGTACTCGTCAATGATCTGCTGATCAAGACCCACGGCCTCAAACAACTGCGCGCCACGATAACTCATGATCGTGGAGACACCCATCTTGCTCATGATCTTGAGCACGCCAGTGGACAGCGCGTTCTTCAGATTCGCCACAGCCGTGGCCGGATCAACGGTCACATAGCCTTCACGAGACAGGTCCTCGACCGACTCGAATGCCAGATACGGGTTCACCGCGGCGGCGCCGTAAGCAATGAGCAGCGCCACATGGTGAATCTCACGCACGTCACCGGCCTCAACGACCATCGAAATCTGCGTGCGCGTATGGCGGCGCAGCAAATGGTGCTGCACGGCCGAAGTCAGCAGCAGTGAAGGAATCGGACCCCACGTGTGGTCGGAGTTGCGGTCGGAAAGGATCAGGAAGTTGCTGCCGTTGGCGATGGCTTCGTCAATCTCGGCGAAAATCTCCTCGATACGTTCACGCAGCGCCTCGCCACCACCGGCAACCTGGTACAGGCCGCGCACCACGAACGGCTTGTAGTAGCCGTCGAGCATGCGGGCGCGATCCAGACGCTTGAGCTGGCTCATCTGCACGGAATCGAGCACCGGCTTGCCAATCACGATCTTCTTTGAATGCAGTTCGCAATCCTCAAGCAAGTTGGGTTCGGGACCAATCGCTGATTCCAGCGAGGTCACAATCTTCTCACGTTCCCAATCCAGCGGCGGGTTCGTGACCTGCGCGAATTTCTGCGTGAAGTAATCGAACAGCATGCGGCTGCGCTTGCTCAGCACCGACATCGGCGTGTCGTTACCCATCGACCCCAAGGGCTCCTTGCCCGTGTTGGCCATGGGAGTCAAAATCATCTTGAGGTCTTCTTGCGTATAGCCGAACGCACGCTGACGACGCGTCACCGAATGGTTCGAATAATTGATGTGCTCACGCTCGGGCAGTTCGCTCATCTGCACCGTGTTCGCTTCAACCCATTCACGGTAAGGATGCTCGTGGGCCAGCTGCTGCTTAATTTCCTCATCGGCGATCATGCGACCTTCAGCCGTGTCGATCAGGAACATGCGTCCCGGTTCCAGACGGCCCTTCGCCTCGATCTGATCGTCGGCAATCTGCGGCAGCACACCGGCTTCCGAAGCGAGCACCACGTAGCCGTCCTTCGTGACCTGCCAACGTCCCGGACGGAAGCCGTTGCGGTCAAGCACGGCGCCAACCTGTGTGCCGTCGGTGAAGATGATGTGGGCCGGGCCATCCCATGGCTCGATCAGCGTGTTGTTGTATTCGTAGAACGCACGCACGTCCGGATCGAGCTCCTTGTTGCTCTCCCAAGCCGGAGGCACCATCATCAAGACGGCATGCGGTAACGTACGGCCAGCAAGGTTGAGCAGCTCGAGGCATTCGTCAAACGTGCCCGAATCGGAGTAGCCGGGCGTGTCAATCGGCAGCAATGGCTTGATATCGCCCAACAGTTCGGAGCTGAACATGCCTTCGCGTGCGGAAAGCCAGTTGCGGTTGCCCTGGATTGTGTTGATCTCGCCATTGTGGGCCAGTAAGCGGAACGGCTGAGCCAACGGCCACGACGGGAACGTGTTCGTGGAAAAACGCGAATGCACGATGGCCACAATCGCCTTCATGCGTTCATCTGACAAGTCCGGGAAGAACGGCTTGAGCTGCATCGTCGTGAGCATGCCCTTGTACGTAATCGTACGCGCGCTCAGCGAGGCGAAATACACGCCGACTTCATGCTCCACGCGTTTGCGCACGCGGAAGGCCTTGCGGTCGAGCGCAATGCCTTCAAGCTCACCTTCCGGATCCACCAGCACGAGCATTTTGAACGAGGGCATGCTGGCCAAGGCCTGCAAGCCAAGGCCGTCAGGATTCGTGGGCACCGTGCGCCACGCCACGGCCTGCAGTCCCTCTTCCTGGGCGATATTGGCGATGGCCTGCTCCTGCTGGCCACACACGCCCAAATCGCGGTCAAGGAACGCGATACCGGCCGCATAGTGGCCTGCCGGCGGCAATTCCACATCCACCACAGCACGCATGAACTCGTCCGGCATGCTCATCAGGATTCCCGCACCGTCACCCGTGTTCTCCTCGGCACCCACGGCTCCACGGTGGTTGAGGTTGACAAGCACTTCGATGGCATCGTCAACGATGCGTCGCTCAGGCTTCCGGTTGAGGGTGGTGACCATGCCCACGCCGCACGCATCGTGCTCGGCTCGAGGGTCGTACATCCCCTCGGGGTCATGGATGGTCAAATCAAGCGGGGCCTGGAACGTCACCGCGATCACCTCTCTTTGAACTGGTCGGCGCGCCGCCAGATTCAGCGGCCGCCTTGTATTGTGCGTTCAAAGATTACAAGCGCCCGTGTTTCCGCCCTCCCTCGCGTCCACATAACGAATCAGCAGTATTGCGCTGCGTTGGCAGCAACAAGACATGAAATGACGCGGATTTCGAGGGGGGTACCTCGTCATTCGCCCCGACTTTGTTTCGAACGAGTTTCTTACGTATTTCCAAATCTTGCGCTGCTTAGCCTTGGTTTTAGCTGATATATTCCATCAATTGCATAATCATTGCGTCATTGAGCAGCCTGCCACGTCGCGTCGGCACGGCCCTGCCCTCATTCAAGGCTCGCGGATCAAGCAACCCTTCATCAGCAAATTGCCGCCATGCAGCCTGTGGAATCCGTGCATCCGCCTGTGCGATATCGAGTCCCTCGCGGATACGCAGTCCCAGCATCAGTTGCTCTTCGGCCTGTTCAGTGGCGCTGATCGTCTCACTGCCGGCAAACGGCACGCGCCCCTCGTTGATTGCTTGCGCCCACACTTTGGGGTGGGTGATGTCCCACGCGCGCACAGCGCTGCCCTGCACATCACCGTAGTGTGAGTGGGCGCCCGGTCCGATGCCGGCCCAGTCCACATTGCGCCAATATCCGAGGTTATGCCGCGATTCGTAGCCCGGTTTGGCCCAATTGCTCACTTCATACCAGTCGAAGCCGGCTTGGGTCAGCAACGTGTCGGCAATATCATATTTCGCGGCTTCATCGTCATCATCAGGTTTCGGCAACACTCCCGCGGCAATACGCCGCCCCATCGTCGTGGTGGGTTCCACGGTCAGCGCGTAGGCGGAAATATGGTTCACACCAAGCGCGATGGCTGTTTTGACCGACGTGCGCCAGTCATCAAGGCTCTCCCCCGGCGTGCCGTAAATCAGGTCCACGCTCGAACGCAGTCCCGCCCGGTTTGCCGCATTGATTCCGGCTTCCACATTCGCCGGCGTGTGTGTGCGGTCCAGCGTGTGCAACACGTGCGGCACAGCCGACTGCATACCGAACGAAATCCTGGTGAAGCCCGCGTCGGCGAGCGCCTGGATATAGTCCGCATCCACCGTATCCGGGTTGGCTTCTGTGGTTATTTCCGCCCCGGCCTCAATACCCCAAATACCGTCTATGGCCTGCACCATGGCTGCCAGATTGCTAGGCGTCAAGATTGTGGGAGTACCGCCGCCAAGGAACACCGTCGAAACCGGACCCTCGTCGAGGCCGTGATCGAGCTGCCATTGACGCACCAGTCTCATCTCTTGTATGGCTTGGTGCGCATATCCTTCCCGCGACGCACCATTGCCAAGGTCCCGCGCCGTATAGGTATTGAAGTCACAATACCCACAACGACGCAAGCAAAACGGCACATGCACATAGACTTCGAACATGGTTTCCAATCTAGCGCAACGCCATTCCGACGAGTAGCTCATCAGCGGCGCCCTACCGAATCCGCCCGGACACCTGACCAAGGTGGGTTCCTATGCCGAGCGGCTGTTCCGATATCGTTCACTGTCTTATCTGGATGCACAAGACACTGGATCGGCGTTCATGCAGATGGCTGCACGCAACGGCTGAGTCGGCATATCGCAGTAACGGCATATTCACAACGAACAGTCACGTCGTTATCACCTCTAAAGCCGCATATCTACCTATATGTCTGCCTGCACATGAGGCGTGCTGTAGCGCCTATGAGGTAACCGCTCTCCCCACATGCATTAACTGTGTTAATTAATTAACTCAGTTAATACTCACGATGTCATTTGAAGATGTGGAAAAGAGAGTGCAGAAAGCCTATGACTGAGCTCATCGCATTGTTATGCTGTAGCTCCTGCCAATTAATGGAAACAATACAAGAGATTGTTTGCTCAAATAAAACAAATGACATCAATGGCATTAGTAGCCATTTCCACAAAGGAGCTATCATGATTCGCGAGGCCACAACTGCTGACATCAAGGACATGCTTCGTCTGTATGCACAACTGCGCAATAGGCCAATACCACAAGTATCGGAAGGCATTTCGTCAACATGGCAGTCCATTCTCGCCGACCCTAACCACCATGTCATAGTCTATGAGCAGAGTGACGAGATTATTTCCTCATGCATATGCTTGATTATTCCTGATTTGACTCATGGCTTGCGTCCCAAAGCCATCATTATGAATCTGATTACTGACGAGCGGTACCGCCGTCAGGGATTTGGTTCCGCATGCATGGGCTTTGCACAAAATTTGGCCTTTAGGGAAGGCTGCGCAGAAGTTGAGGTGCACATTCCAAACGATCGGCACATTCTGTATGAATTCATGCTCAGCATCGGCTACCAGACAGATACCGCATTCAACATCTGCCGTAAGCCCGTGCGACCCTCGCGATATGCCACCTGGTACTAATCGCAGGTGAAGCATCGTGGTAAGGATGATTATGCCGCGTTGACCCAGCCGGGTGGGATGGATCGCTGCAATCCATCCCACCGCGATACCACGACCAACATTCAAATTCGGAAAAGCTCATCCCTCGGTTTTTTGAGCGGCACGAATCTTGTCTTTGGTGTCGCGGTCGTTGCCGGCTTCACCGGTGGACAAGGCGGCGACGAAGGCTTCTTGAGGCACTTCGACGTGGCCGAGCATCTTCATACGCTTCTTGCCGGCCTTCTGCTTTTCAAGCAGCTTGCGCTTACGTGTGATATCGCCGCCATAGCACTTGGCCAATACGTCCTTGCGCAACGCGCGGATGTTTTCACGTGCGATGATGCGTGAACCGATGGCCGCCTGGATTGGGATTTCAAACTGCTGGCGTGGAATCAGTTCGCGCAGTTTCTTCGTCATCATGACGCCATAGCTGTAGGCCTTGTCACGGTGCACAATCGCGCTGAACGCATCGATCTTCTCACCTTGAATCAGGATGTCGACCTTGACGAGATCAGCCGCTTGTTCGCCATCCTCATGGTAATCAAGCGACGCATATCCTTTCGTGCGGCTCTTGAGTTGGTCAAAGAAATCGAACACGATTTCAGCGAGTGGAATACGGTAATGCATTTCCACGCGGTCGGTGGAGATGTATTCCATCGTGCCCATGACGCCACGGTGGTCCTGGCACAAATCCATGACAGCGCCAATGAACTCTTTTGGCGTGATGATGTCGGCGGCGACCACCGGTTCCACAATGCGCTTGATCTTGCCTTCCGGGAACTCGCTCGGATTGGTCACGCGATGTACGGTGCCATCTTCGCTCGTCACCTCGTAGGGCACGTTCGGTGCCGTGGAGATCAGGTCCAAACCGAATTCACGACTCAACCGTTCCGACACGATTTCCATATGCAACAGTCCCAAGAAACCGCAGCGGAAGCCGAATCCCAACGCCACAGACGTTTCAGGTTCATAAATCAATGCCGCATCATTGAGCTTGAGTTTATCCAACGCTTCACGCAATTCAGGGAATTGCGCATTGTCAATCGGGAACAAGCCCGCATATACCATAGGTTGCGGATCGCGATATCCCGGCAGCGGTTCAGTCGCCGGATTCTTGGCCGAAGTGATCGTGTCGCCAACCTTGGACTGGCTGACGTCCTTGGCACCCGTGATCACATAACCGACTTCACCGGCACCCAACGCTTTCGTGGGCATCATGTCGGGGCTGATCACACCGATTTCGATGGGGTCATGCTGCATGCCGATACCAAGCATTTCCAACTTTTCACGACTGTGCAGCTCCCCGTCAACCATGCGGATATAGGTGACGATGCCACGGTACGAGTCATACACCGAATCAAAAATCAAGGCGCGCGACGGCGCTTGCGGATCGCCTTCAGGAGCCGGGATATCGGTGACAATGCGGTCAAGCAGTTCAGCCACACCCTCACCCGTCTTGCCGGAAACGCGCAACACGTCGGACGGGTCACAACCGATCAGACCAGCGATTTCCTCGGCATGCTTGTCTGGTTCGGCGCTGGGCAAATCGATTTTGTTCAGCACGGGGATAATCGTCAAATCATGGTCAATGGCCATATACAAGTTGCTCAACGTTTGCGCTTCAATGCCTTGCGTGGCATCCACGAGCAACACCGCACCCTCACATGCGGCCAACGCGCGTGAGACTTCATAGGTGAAATCTACGTGACCGGGAGTGTCAATCATGCCCAACGTGTATTCCACGCCATCAAACGTCCAAGGCACGCGCACGGCCTGCGATTTGATCGTGATGCCGCGTTCCTGCTCAATATCCATGCGATCGAGGAATCGGTCACGCATCTCACGTTCGGGCACAATGCCGCTCAGCTGCAGGATTCGGTCAGCCACCGTCGACTTGCCATGGTCGATATGGGCGATGATACAGAAATTTCGAATCACCGACTGATCGGTGAAACCCGGCTGGTTATGCTGCGTGGCCACGCAATCCTCCTCGTTACACGAAAACTCCATTGATTCTAGCGTTAGAGCGTGGAAAACATGCCCACTACACCACACTGCACATTATCCATGAGGCATGCTAGTATTTCACGACGTATGTCCTTATAGCACCAAGCCGTTTGGAGAATAGATAGTGGCAAACATTAAGTCGCAGAAGAAGCGCGTGCTGACGAACCAGAAGGCTCACATGCGTAACGTCTCCGTGAAGTCCGCGCTGAAGACCGCGGTTCGTCACGTCCGTGAAGCCATCGCCGCCGGTGACAAGGCTCTCGCTGAAGAGAAGTTCGCAATCGCATCGCGCAAGCTCGATAAGGCAGCAAGCAAGGGTGTGATCCACAAGAACCAGGCTGCGAACCGCAAGTCCAGCCTCGCTCTGCAGATCAACGCCATGTGATGCACGCGTCGGCACTGACCGACGTAATCATTGAGCTTCAGACTGGAACCGTACTTGTACGGTTCCAGTTTTTCTCTATTGCGATGCCTCCACCAATCGCACCGGCGCCAACCATATTGATGAGGCACGCCAGAACAAACGAGACACCGAATATGATGAAGGGCCATATCGTTGATATGGCCCTTGCTATTCTCACCTATGGCATGTCAATCGTCATGCTCGTCGATTGATGCCGACTTGCCAACTTCCCTATTGGTTATTGTGGCCAGCATCAGATTTGATGTCTGCCATGTTTTCCTGAAGATGCACATCCGCTGGCGATGATGAGGCGGATGCCGATGACGGTGTGCGCAACAGTTGCATGGCGGATCCGTCATCATCGTTGGCGGTCGAGTCCACTTCTTGCACAATGCTGGTGGGATGCTCGTCATGCAATGATGCACGATGACGGACCTCACGGCGAATCAATGTGCTCAGCAGCACAGCTTTCTTACGTTTGACAGCGCCTGGCAATTCGATGTCGAACTTGACAGAAGCCAATCGCAACGCAACCACGAGCAACACAATGACCACGTCCAGGCTGAATTCGGCATGGAACGAGATGGCACCGTATTGTTCCATGCGCCACACCACCACGGTCAACACGCAGCCGATGACTGAAGGCACGATATACCAATGCCGGTCACGGATGATTTGCGGCACATCATTGAGCAGAATGTCACGGATTGTGCCACCGCCGATGGCCGTGAACGTGCCCAAAAACACTGCGGTCAAACCCGACGTGTTATACATGAGCGCCTTGCTCGCACCATTGACGGCAAACAAACCGATAGACAACGCGTCAATCGTCAGCATCGTCCATTTGAGTTTGTTGACCTCCGGGTGGATGACGGCGACCACGCATCCCGAAGCGAACGCTGTGAACACAAAGCCACGATCAGAAATGCCCGCAGGTGGCACTGCGCCCAACAACAGATCGCGCAAAATACCGCCGCCCAATGCGGTCAGCCATGCAGTGATCAAAATGGTCAGCAAATCCAGTTTCTTCCGGATTGCGGTCAAGCCTCCACTCATACCGCAGAAGAAAATAGCCAGATATTCGATTGTCTGGAAGAATGGGCTGGTTTGTAGTGCAATTCCCACGCAATCCCCTTCTTTCGAGCACACAATAGAAACACGCAAACACTACCACAGTGGAAATATGAGTACAGCGTCATAACGCGTGTTGGGGCGCCCACTATCCAGAGTGAACGCCCCAACACCGTAGACAATCAGTCTAGTCTCGCGTGTATTCAGCACACCTTCCACATCCAGTTATGCGGATCTTCAATTTCGCCAAGCTGAATACCCAGCAGCTGGTTGCGGATGGCCATCGTCAACTCGCCAGGCTTACCGCCATTGACTTCGATGTCGAACGTTTCCGACTTGAAACGGCCAATCGGCGTGACAATAGCTGCCGTGCCACAAGCGAACACTTCGGTCACTTCACCCGACTTGATGTCTTCAAGCAGCTGGTCGAGAGCGATCATCGTCTCGACCACGTCATGGCCGTCATCCTGCAGCAGCTGGATGATCGAACGGCGCGTGATGCCCGGCAGGATCGAACCGGTCAGGCTTGGCGTCTCCACATGGCCGTCCTTGTGCACGACCATCATGTTCATGCCACCGAGCTCTTCGAGATAGGTCTGCGTGGCGGCATCCACGAAGCACACCTGTTCGCAGCCCTGCTCAATGCCACGATATTCACCGAGCAGCGAGGCGGCATAGTTGCCACCACACTTGGCGTAACCCGTGCCACCGGGGCCTGTGCGGAAATACTTGTTTTCCACCCAGATGCTGACGGGCTTAATCTCGCCCGGGAAGTACGGGCCGGACGGGGATGCGATCACGCAATACTCGACCTCTTCAGGAGCGCGCACACCCAGGAACGGTTCGGAAGCGAAGATGAACGGACGCAAGTACAGCGTGTATTCACGACGCGTGGGCACCCACTTGACATCCTGCATGGTCAGCGCGGCCACGGAACCGAGGAAGTCGTCAATGGACACCTCGGGAAGATAGAGACGACGGGCTGAATTCTGCAGACGCTCGGCATTCGCATCCGGACGGAACAGCCAAACCGATCCATCGGCATGATGATAGGCCTTAAGACCCTCAAACACTTCCTGAGCGTAATGCAGCACGGAAGCGCCCGGATCGAGCTTGAGCGGCGCATACGGTTCGATACGGCGGTCAGACCAGCCCTCCCCCTTCGTCCAGCTCATATGGGCCATGCTGTCGGAAAACAGCTGGCCGAATGCCGGCTTGTCAATCAGCTCTTCACGGCGTGCGTCCGAAGCCTTGTTCTCGTTGGGCAGCACGGTGAATGCCTGGGCGAGCTCCTGCAAACGAGCCGGATTATGATGGGATTCATTCGTCATAACTATCATCTTCTTCATGGTCGGTCGACAAAGGATGTCGCGAAGCTTGCGATTGGTTCCATACTGTTGCACAATCGGACGGCTTGTCCAACGATAATGTTCACCATGTGACCCACTTTGTTGTAATCAATACAGTTTCTTCAGAAGTCCAGGAAGTCGGAATACTGCGATGGCACAAATCTGGCGCACCTGACTACGCTACAGCAGATATGGAAAAGCCCCGCAATCCAGTGTGAATTGCGGGACCCTCATAAGCATTACATCACGCGCCAGCATGCCACCGCGATCAAGCGGGCCGTTCAGCGCAACGCAATGTCAGTACTCACTCAGCGTCAGCGGCAGGAGCTTCCTCAGCCGGAGCTTCAGCGGCCTCTTCATCTTCCTTGACGGACACGATGGACTCGTCAGGATCGGTGACGTCGAGCTCGATGCCCTCCGGCAGCTCAAGGCCGGCAGCAGTGATGTGCTCGCCAGCGCTCAGACCCGTAACGTCAATCGTGATGCGCTCAGGCAGATTGGCCACATCAGCGCGGACCTTGAGCATCTGGACGTCGACGAATGCGGTGGCAGCGCCCTTCGGCTCGCCCTCAACAAACACCGGCACCTCGACCTCGATCTTCTCGCCGGCCTTGACCTCATAGAAGTCAACGTGCTCAACGATGCGCTTGACAGGGTTGCGCTGCACATCCTTGACCACTGCCATCGTGGACTTGCCGTCATACTTGAGCGTGATCAGGGCGTTGTTGTGACGCAGAGCCAGCGTCGTTTCCTTCATCGGCAGCGTCAGGTAGACGGGCTGGTCGCCACCGGCGTACACGGTGGCCGGGATCAGCTTGGCGACGCGCATGCGGCGAGCCGGGCCCTTGCCGAACTCAGTACGCAGGTTGCCTTCAAGAGTAATGGTTGTGGTTGCCATTGTGAGTTCCTTTCTGTGTGGTTTCAGCGCATCAACGAGCCGAAAGCACAGCGGAACCGCGCTTTCATGCCGAGTCGATAACGGAGCGCGCGCTCCCTCGCCAAAGCAACTTCCTCACTATAACCGCATGGCTGAACAAACCAAGAACAACTGGTTGCGCTTGACAACCGTGACGGCAATATTGCTGGAAGAGAAGAGCGTTCACTGGCAGACGTGCCAGCAGCAAGAATGGAAACTAAGACAACCATTGACTGAGCTCTTGAGCAGAAAGCGGCATCATCATGACCACATCACACCCAGCCAAGCGCGTGACCGCCGGCACCATCGTGAAGAAAGCGGCGCTCGGTGTCGCTGCAGGCGCAGGCCTCTACGCCCTTGCCTCGGCGATCGCGTTCGAATTCACCATTGACACGAAATCCCCTATTTCCATATTCGCAATGAAGAAAAGCGGACGCTTCAAAGTGATGCAGACGCCCAGCGACTTCACTGCGGAAGCCGCTGCATGGTTCCACAACCAGAAGCATTCCGTGTATACCGACAGCACTGACGGCAAGCAACTGCACGCCTGGAAATTCGAGCCGTTCGATTCCACGCCACGGCCCCACCAATACGTGCTGTGCATCCACGGATATATGGGAACCCCGACTGAAATGCAACCATGGGCCTACCATTTCGCGATGCGAGGCTTCACAATCCTCGTGCCGTGGCTCAGCGGTGAAGGGTTGCAACACAACCGCTACACGGGCATGACCTACACCGAAAGCCTGGACACGCTCGACTGGATCAACTACATCATTGGGCAAGACCCGCAAGCGCAGATCCTGCTCGACGGCACCTCCATGGGAGGCTCCACAGTCATTCTGGCCGCGGGCGACCACCCGATGCCAAGCAATGTCAAGGCCATATTGTGCGACAGCGCATTCGACTCCCCCTATGAGGAAATGATCGGATCGACGCAGCGCAACACGCATCTGCCGCGACCAATCGCCAAAGCCTTGGTCAATGGCGTGGACGTGATCAACCGCATGGTGCAAGGATTCTCGTTCAAGGACATTTCGATTACGGACGCGGTAAGCCGCATCACGTTGCCGATCCAATTCCTGCAAGGCGCCGATGACAAAGTGGTGCCCAAGGATTCGATCATGCACCTCTACGACGCATGCCCGTCCACAGACAAACGCCAGCTCGTGATCCCTGGAGCCGCCCACGTGTATGAAGTGCTGACCGAACCTGAACTCTATTGGACCACCGTGGATTCGTTTGTGGACGACTATTTCCCGGCACCGCAGCAAACGGCCAAGAAGTCAAAGTGACAGCAGTGCTCAATTTACTGTAAACCCACGATAACGAAAGCGGGATGACGCCATTGAAGTGCCATCCCGCTTTGTATTGCCATCTTGACGAACGCATGCTCGTCACACGATCGCTATGAGGATACTAGTTCAGCAGTTCCTTGACAGCTGCGATGACAGCCTGCAGGCCGGCCTTCGCGTCGCCGAACAGCATCTGCGTGTTGTCTTCGAAGTACAGCTCGTTTTCGATGCCTGCATAGCCGCGACCACGACCACGCTTCATGACGACGACGTTCTGCGACTTGTCGACATCGAGAATCGGCATGCCAGACACTGGCGTACCGGGCTTGCGAGCGGCAGGGTTCGTCACGTCGTTGGCGCCGACCACCAGCGACACGTTGGCCGACGGGAACTGCGGATTGATATCGTCCAGATCCACGAGCTCCTCGTACGGCACGTTGGCTTCGGCGAGCAGCACGTTCATATGGCCAGGCATACGGCCGGCCACCGGATGAATCGCGTATTCGACTTCCACGCCGTGTTCCTTGAGCAAATCACCCAAATCAGCGAGTTCGCGCTGAGCCTGTGCCTGAGCCAGACCGAAGCCTGGCACGAAGATGACCTTGTCGGCATAGACGAGCTGCACAGCCACATCATCAGCGGACGTTTCCTTCATCGTGCCTTCCGGACCGTCAGCGGCACCGCCGGCAGCATCCGAACCGCCGAAGCCGCCAGCAAGCACCGACAGCAGCGGACGGTTCATGGCCTTGGACATGAGCACCGACAGCGTCACGCCAGCGGCACCCACGAGCGCGCCAGCCACAATCAGAGCCACGTTGTCAATGGCCAGGCCGGACATGGCCACAGCCGTACCAGTGCAAGCGTTGAGCACGGAAATCACCACAGGCATGTCGGCGCCGCCGATCGGGATGACGAACACGAGGCCATAGCACAACGCGAACACGGTGGTCAGGATGCTCCAGAGCAGCTTCTGCTCGGGGAACACGCACAGCAACACGAACGCGGCAATCGTCAACGCGGCAAAGAAGATATTCCAGAAACCCTTGCCCGGCAGATTGAGTTTCTTGACCCATTTGATGCCCTGCAACTTGCCGGCGGCGATCAACGAACCCGTGAACGTGATCGAACCGATTAGCACACCGAGGCCTGCCGTGATCAGCACGACAAGGCTGGGTTCCTCACCGGCCAGGATATCGTTCAAAGCCACGAGCGCAGCAGCGCCACCACCCACGGTGTTGAACACGGACACCAGCTGCGGCATGTCGGTCATCTTGACCTTCTTGGCCGAGACGACACCGGCGATGGCGCCGATGGCGATGCCGGCAATCAGCACGATGACGGCGGTGACACTGATGAAGCCTTGCACAAACAGCACGACGAATGCCATGACGCAAGCGACAATCATGCCGAATGCCGAAATGAAGTTACCTTTGCGGGCGGTCTTCGGGGAGTTCATGAAATGGAGGCCCATGACGAACATGACGGCCGAAAACAGGTACACGAACCATGCCACAATGTCGAGCACGGAAGGCCCTTGGTTCAGTTCTGCAATGACGAGCATGGTTTACTTATCGCCTTCCTTCTTCGACTTGGACTTGTCGGACTTGAACATCTCAAGCATGCGGTCGGTGACCACGTAACCGCCCACCACGTTCATTGTGCCGAGCACTGCGGCAAGGAAGATGAACACATACGACAGCCAGTTGTCGGCTGTGGCGGCCACGATGACGACACCAACGATAACGATGCCGTGAATCGAATTGGCACCGGACATCAACGGCGTGTGCAGTGTCGCGGGCACCTTGCCGATGACCTCGATACCGATGAGCAGTGCGAGTACGAACAATGTGATGGATACCACGAGAGTAGGCATGAATTACTCCTTCGTTCCTGCGACGACCATGGCCTGATCGATCTCGTCGGATGGGTCAATTGTCAAAACGCCATCCTTGATGAAATGCGTAAGAATATCAGCCACGTTACGGCTCAACAGATTCGATGCCGTCGTGCTGACTTCGCTTGCCAAATAGGGGGCGCCAATCACCGTCACGCCACCTTCAGTGACCTGCGTGCCAGGAGCGGAACCTTCCACGTTGCCACCGAGCTCGCTGGCCGCGCAGTCAATAATGACCGCACCTCGATGCAGGCCGTCCACACCCTGCTTGGTCAGCAGGACTGGAGGCTTGCGGCCTGGCACCTTGGCCGTGGTGATGATGATGTCAAAACCAGCGGCCTTCTCGTCGACAGCGGCCTGCTGGGCTGCTTGCTCTTCAGGCGTCAGCGCGCGAGCATAACCGCCCTCGCCTTGGCCCTTCGAGAAATCAAGACCCAAGTCAAGGAACTTGGCGCCGAGCGATTCGACCTCATCCTTGGAAGCAGGACGCACGTCATATGCCGTGACGACAGCGCCCAGACGCTTTGCCGTACCAATGGCCTGCAAACCGGCAATACCGGCACCGAGAATCAGCATCTTCGCCGGGCGGATGGTGCCAGCGGCCGTCGTCATCATCGGCAGGAACGAACCATAGGCATTGGCTGCCTCGAGCACAGCCTTGTAACCCATGACCGAATTCTGCGAGGTCATCTCATCCATGGACTGGGCGGCGCTCAGCTGGCGCGGCAAACGCTCAATAGCCACAGCGGTCAATCCCTGCTGCTTGAGCTCATCGACATATGCTTCATCGGTGAACGATCCCAACATGCCGATAACCCAGGTGCCGGCCTTGAGCTTCTTGACCAGCTCGGCCGAGGGTCGGTCCACAAAACCGATGGCATTGGCTTGCTCAATAATCTGCTGTGCGGTGGTGACCTTCGCACCTGCCGCCTCATAATCGGCATCCGTATAGAATGCTTTGTTTCCTGCGCCCGATTCGATAAGACACGTAACACCCGCTTTACGCAGGCGAGTAACAATATCCGGCGTCAGGGCGACACGGCTCTCGTGATCCGACGTCTCGTCGAACACGCCAAAGAGCACGCTGCCTTCTGGTTGTTCAGCCATTTGAACCCTTTCTTCGCATCCCCCACTATGGGATGTGTGGTTATTCAGCGCACTACTGTAACCAAATACACCTATTTGGGCGAAATGTGTCCATCTTTCGGCATTGCAATGGGTTACCAGACGTTTCGGGGGTGACATTCGGCACGCGTTGGCCCAGATTCACCCAGTGGACCCCGCGCCTGTGGCAGCGGCGAGTAGGCACAGCTGCCGGTCGCAACAACAACGTCATCAACGGCACTGTGAACGGCACTGGATGCATCCTGCATCACCGCTGTTCGGGCACAGCGTAGATAGCTCCGTGTTTTTCGCTGAATCACTGGAAAATGGCGAGATTCCAGCAGTAATTACGGTACCGTAGCAATGTGTTGTGCTATTTCACGGCTAGACTCGTGCTGTAGATAAGCATCGGCGGATTTTATTTGCCCATTGTTCCGTCACCCCACGCGGGTCATCCCGCCGAATCAAGGAGCGCAACCATCATGTCGTTACTGCAGTCGCTGCATCATACCGCGTCCAAAACGGCGCAAAAAGTATTGAACCTCAAATCGGATTTCTCCCATCCTGTCAGCGATGACGCTTCTTCCGACACACCTGATTATGTGGATCCCTCACTGATGCCACAGCATCATGATTATGAGCATTTGCCACATGTGGACTATTGGGGTCCCGACCGGCCTACGACCACCTTCATCGATGCCGATTCCAGTTTCATCACGGCATCCACCGAAGGTAATCCTCCACTGCCCGAGGATTTCACGATTTATAACCTGTACGCCAATCGAGCCGAACGTATGGGTGATGAACCGCTGTACACATACAAGTCCGGCAATACATGGTTGACCAAGACCGGCAATGAGACGCTTGAAGACATTCGCGCAGTCGCCAAGGGTCTGCTGCATTACGGTCTCAAGCGTGGCGATAGCGTGGCATTCATGTGCCGCACCTGCTATGAGTGGGATGTGTTCGACGCCGCAGTGCTATCTATCGGCGGCGTGCTCGCCACCATCTATGACACGGACTCAGCTGAGCAGATTCGTGATATCTGCCAGAACTCCGATGCCCGATTGCTCGTGGTGCAAACGGACGAGATGAAAGCCAAGACACCGAAGGCTGTCGAAGAATGCCCGAAGCTTGAACGCGTCATGAATTTTGAGAATGGCGCTTTGGACGAACTCAAAGCTTACGGTGCCGGTGTTTCCGATGCCGATCTTGATAAGCGTATCGCCTCGGTCAAGCGCAACGACCTGTGCTCAATCGTGTACACGTCGGGTTCCACGGCAGCACCGAAGGGCGTGGAAATCACGCATGAGCAGTTCTGCGCCACGGCCGTCAATTTGCCCCCATATATGCCGGATTTGTTGTTCAACAAGAAGCATCGCGTTTTGCTGTTCCTGCCGCAGGCCCATGTGTTTGCGCGTGCGATCAACTATATTTGCGTCGCTTCCGACATTCATTTGTACATTGCCCAAGGCATCAAGACGATGACTGCCGACTTGAAAGTGGCACGCCCACACATCATGATTGTGGTACCGCGTGTGCTCGAAAAGGTGTACAACGCCGCATCCCAGAAAGCCGGAACCGGCCCCAAGGGCATGGTATTCGCCGCGTCAGTGGTGGCAGCACAGAAGTACATGCATGAAATTGGTGAACGAGGCCACGCCAGCAAGTTTGTGACGGCTCGCCGTAACGCGTTTGATCCCGTGATTTATAAGCAAATCCGTGAAGTGCTCGGTGGACATGCCCAATGGTTCGTCACGGGTGGCGCTCCGCTGGATCCTGAACTCATGGCGTTCTTCCGCGGTGCGGGTGTTCCGGTCTATGAAGGATACGGCTGCACGGAAACCACAGCACCCTGCGCGTTCAACCCGCTTTCCGTGCCCTACCATGAGGGTTCTGTTGGCATCCCGTTCCCCGGATTCCAAGTGCGCATCGGCGATGGCAACGAAATCCAAGTCAAGGGTGATTCGGTATTCAAGCGGTATCACAAGAACGAAGAAGCCACCGAATCCTCATTCACTGAAGATGACTGGTATTGCACGGGTGACTTGGGACGTTTGGATGATGATGGCTTCCTCTACATCATCGGCCGCAAGAAGGATCTGATCATCACTGCAGGCGGCAAGAACGTCTCCCCCGGCCCCATGGAGGAAGTCATTACACGTTGCCCGATCGTCTCCCAAGCCTTAGTGCTGGGCGACAAGCGTCCATTCATCTCGGCATTGATCACGCTGGATCCCGACATGTTGGCGCAATGGCTGCAATCCAAGGGACTCAACCCCGATATGACGATGGAAGAGGCATGCAACAATGCCGCCGTACGCGCCGAGGTGCAAACCTGGGTCGACAAGGCGAATGAAGGCGTATCCCGTGCTGAGTCAGTGCGCAAGTTCATTATTGTGCCTGAAGAGTTCTCCCAAGAAAACGGGTTGATGACGGCATCCATGAAGATTATCCGTCCGAAGGTGCTGCAGCGCTACACCAACCTGTTGAACACACAGATGTATACCAAGCGCAATCCCGCAGCGAATGTTGACGGCCGCTGACCTGTCGGCTTCCAGCACATCACCATTCAGCCCATACCAATGAGGAGGGGTGTCCAGTGCAACAACTGCACTGGACACCCCTCCCGTATTTCTTGTATTACACACGGTTAGTTATTGACATTACCGTCTTGCACAAGCCGATATTGCCCGGCTAGTGCGACTTCCAACCGGATCAGAACCCGAGCTTCTCAAGCTTCTTCGGATCGGACTGCCAGCCCTTGGCCACTTTCACATGCATGTCAAGCTGCGCTTTGCAACCAACAATGCGGTTCACAGCAGTGCGCAGTTTCTTCTTGACGCGCACCAGATGCTCGGCTTTGTGCCCGATGATGATGGGTTTCTGCGAGTCACGCTCCACATAAATCGACACCATGACGGTGGCCTTGCCGTTATAGCGCTCGCCAGTTTCCTCGTCAATCGGATATTCAATGGAATCGACGACCACTGCCAAAGAGTGGGGCAATTCATCATTGAGTTCCTCAAGGAATGCGCCACGAATCAGTTCGGCGATTGTCTCTTCAGGGCGTTCCTCAGTGATTTGTTCGGCAGGATACATCTGCGGACCTTCAGGCAGATGCTCAATCAGCACATTGCGCACTTCTTCGATGTTGTCGTCCTTGAGCGCGCTGACGGGCACAATATCAGTGAAATCAGCAAATTCGTTGATTTCGATGAGCTTGTTGATCAGGGTTCCCCGATCAAGTTCATCAATCTTGGTCAGCACACCAATCAGCGGCACTTTCCAGCTGAATGAACCATCATCACGTTTATGGGCGAACTCGGCACGCAAACGACTTAAAATGCGCTTGTCGCCGGGGCCGATTTCCTGGTCGGCCGGCAGCAGGAACGCAATGGCATCGCAATCCGCCAATGATTCATCCACAATGTCGTTAAGACGCTGACCGAGCAACGTGCGCGGGCGATGAATACCTGGCGTGTCCACGAGCACCATTTGCGCGTCATTCGTCGTCAAAATGCCTCGAATGGCTTTGCGCGTGGTTTCCGGACGCGAAGATGCGATGGCGATTTGCGTGCCCAATAACGCATTGATCAGAGTGGACTTGCCGACGTTCGGCCTGCCCACAACGGCCACGAACCCTGAACGCGTCACGTTCAGGTCTGGATGCGACGTGGTATCCGCGGTAGCCGTAGTATCGGTAGTCTCGGTGGCTGCTGTCTCACTCATGCTTGTCTCTTTCTGTATGGTTGGTGTGGTCAGTGTGGTCAGTATGCCCAGCCTCAGCATCAGCATTGTGCTGCGAGGTCTTGGAGCCTTCTGCCGAATGAGCATGATGCTCATCATGTCGGTCAGATTCATGGACCGAGGATTCCTGATCCTTGCCGGGTTCTCGCTGCTCTCCAGTTTCTGTGTCAGTATCGACTGCTGCGGGTTGGGCCACAATCATCGACACTTTTTTGCGCCGTCCCGCCGAATCCACTGCAGTCAATTGGATGCCATGAGTTTGCACGCTTGATCCCACAATTGGCACGCGTCCCAACAACTTGGTCAGCAGGCCATAGACCGTGTCCACGTCGTCTTCGTCGAGATCGACTTCAAACAGCTCCTCGAGCTCGGCAATCGGAGTACGGGCCGGCAACAGCCATGCCCCGTCATCACGCTGATGCGGTTCCGCATGTTGCGTGCGATCATGTTCGTCTTCAAGCTCCCCCACGATTTGCTCAAGCGCATCCTCAATCGTTACCATGCCGGCAATGCCGCCATACTCGTCAACAACAACAGCCACATGATGGCGCGTCTGCTGCATCTCATGGAACAGGTCGTCCACAGGTTTCGATTCAGGAACAAGCATCGGTTTGCGCACAATGCTAGCAATCGAACGATCTTTGGCTGAACCGTTGAATGCCGTTGCACGCACGGCATCTTTCAGATAGGCGATGCCAATAAGGTCATCCACATCGTCACCAATCACCGGAATACGCGAGAACCCCGAACGTGAGCACAGCTTCAGAAACGAGCCGAGTTTGGCATCTTCATTGATCGTGATCATATCAGTGCGAGGCACCATGATTTCACGGGTCAACGTGTCGGCCAAAGTCAGCACATTGCGCAGCATTTCAGAAATCTCATCATCAAAATTGTTGGATTCCGCAATACGATCAATGGCGGCTCGACCTTGATCAAGCTGCAGTTTTTCCAATTCCTCATCATCGGAAAGTTCAGCATGAGGATGCTCATTTTTCTTTGCGGCCCTAGAGGCAAACGGCGCCAGCCTGCAGGCCACACTCATCAGCGTGGCATGCTTCATCAGCAGCAGCAACGGCTGCTGGTTGCCCAGGTTGCGCGGTTGCGTCAACATGACTATGAGCGCCACAACAATGCTGAACAGGAAGCCCGCCAACAGCACAACCCACAGTTGGAACCCCCACACCATCATGATGGCACCCACACAAGTACCCGTAAACACGTTGGCAAGCACACGGCAATAACTGCAGGCACTCCCCGTTCCCGAACGGTCCGCCACGAGTCGTTGAATCCGGTACACACGATGGATGCGTTTGCCGCGCATGAACTCGCTGAGTTCACCGTCAGTGCGCAGGTCAATGACCATGTTGTTCATGCTGGCCCGAGTCACCCAGCGCACGGCGTTTTCCAGCGATGCCAACGTCATGGACAGACTGACCAACAGCACTACTGCAATACCCAACAGCACACTGACAACTATGGTTACCGCCTCAGTCATGAGGCTCCTTCTTCCTTGTTTGCATGGTTTGCATGCGGATGGTTTCCATGAACACGGCGCCCCGCGTCAACCCGTAAAAACAAGCTTGAGCATTGCGCAATCATCACGCACTCAATGGCCAAACTGGCGCAATCCGCCGTGTTCCGCATCCCATATTTGCAAAGCGTCAGGCACCCCTTGCGGCGCTTCGAGCGACCAGTGCGTGCCTTGGCGCACGGCAAAGAATGTCAACAGCAGTTGGCGTTGCAAGCCGAACATTTGGCGTTCCTGGTCTTTGGTGCGGTGGTCATAGCCCAGCAGATGCAATACGCCATGGATCGTCAGCAGCAGCATCTCTTCCATTGCGCTGTGCCCTGCGGCGGCAGCCTGTTGGGCTGCCACCCACGGGCAGATCACAATGTCGCCAAGAATGCCTTCCGACAGTGCGTTGGTGCTTCCCGGACGCAGTTCATCCATCGGGAAACTCATCACATCGGTAGGTCCCAACAGTCCCATCCAGCGTTCATGCAGTTGCGCAATCGGGTCGGGATCGACAAACAGGATGGCCAAATCCGACTGCGTGCTCACTTGCATCTGTTCCATCACCCATAACGCCAGATCGGAAAACACTTTTCCATCAATCTGCCATTGGGTTTCATTGGTCACGTCCACGCTCATTGCGTTTGCTCCTCGCTATGCTGCCGCTTGCCATGTGCGGCTCGGGTTGGCGCATGGCCGCCGGCCGCGGCATCGGCCTGTTCATATGCCGCCACAATCCGGCCCACCAAGGCATGCCGGACTACATCATGCTCACCCAAGTGCACAAATGCAATGCCGGCAATGCCACCCAAGATACGTTCAATCGACTGCAACCCGCTGCGCGTGCGCGGCGTCTCCAGATCAACCTGGGTCACATCCCCTGTGACCACCATTTTGGTATTGAATCCCAGGCGCGTCAGGAACATTTTCATCTGCTGTTCCGTTGTGTTCTGCGCTTCGTCAAGAATCACGAACGCGTCATTGAGTGTGCGTCCGCGCATGTACGCCAAGGGTGCCACTTCAATCGAGCCGTCATCCATGCAGCGCTTGAGTTGGTCGGGGCCCAGCATGTCGGATAGCGCGTCATAGAGAGGTCGCAGATAGGGATCGACTTTCTCGTTCAATGTGCCGGGCAGAAATCCTAATCGTTCTCCTGCTTCCACTGCCGGACGTGTCAGAATGATGCGCCGGATACGGCCGTCCTGAAAATCACGCACGGCTTTGGCCACGGCCAGATACGTTTTTCCCGTGCCTGCCGGACCGATTGCGAACGTGATTGTCGCGTCATTGATTGCGTTGACGAGGGCTGTTTGTCCTGCTGTTTTGGGGCGCACCGGAACGCCTGCTGCAAACGTGATCGTTCCCGGAACCTGCGGCTTGCGCCGTTCGGCCCGCTGCTCACGTGGCGAGCGGATCGAACGTTCAGCGGCGCGCAATTTCTCGACCGTTTCACCGTGTCCGGGAACCAGCTGGCGAACGGGATTGGACAGCACTTGCTGATCGAGCATGCGGCGGACGGTAGCGGCGTCCATAGGCGACCCATAGGCGGCGTCCATCACTTGCTCAAGAATGTCTTGGGCTTGGCTGGCTTGGGACTCGCCTTCCCGGGTTGTTGATTGAATCGTCACGGTATTGCCGCGAACGTGCATGGTAATGTCACCGAAGCGTTCATCAATTTCGCGCAGCACTTCGTCTGCGGGTCCGAAAACGTTGACCGCGTCAAGTCGGTCGGGAATCGTCACGGTTCGTGTGGTGGTCGCCAAGGCTGTTTTGTCATCCCCTTGTTAGTTGGTTGCGTGTAAAGTTTGCGCACAATGATTCAGGAATGTGGGCAGATTCACGATATTGATTTCTGCCCACCTCTCGTCGCGGCTTTATTCATCAAGTTTTTCACCGGTCAAAATATGGCCATGCACATGGAACACGGTTTGCCCCGCATCTTCGCCCGTATTGAATACCAGACGGTATGCGCCATGGAACTCCTCATCGGCGAGCTGCTGCGCCACTTGCACCATATGGGCCAGCTGCTTGGGATCAGCTTTGGCCAGCTGCGCCACATTCTCATAATGGTTGCGCGGCACAATGATGATATGTACTTTCGCCTGAGGATTGATATCTTTGAAGGCGTAGGTGGTCTGGTCTTCGTAGACTTTCTCACTGGGGATTTCACAGTCGATAATCTTGCAGAAAATGCAATTCTCGTCCTTCATGGTTCCCTTTCTAATCATGTTGCCATCATGGTGCTCACGGGCGTGGGTGCCACACTCATGCGTACTGAGCACCATCGTATTGATATTGCCGGATTTTCGCCACATCAATATAGGCCAATGTTGTGGCGCGTGCACTATGCCGACGCATGGGCGCCTATAGGATTCAACGATAGCGGCGCAGACTTAACTCCAGTTACAGGATGCGTCCCGTTGTGCGGCTCAGCAATGCCAAGGCCACCGGTCCCGCACTAGCCGCCCGCAAGATGGTACTGCCCAGTACGCAACACAATGCTCCGGCTTTGGCGAACTGCGCCACTTCCTGTTCGCTGATGCCGCCTTCGGGACCGACCACGACATACACGGTTCGTGCACGTTCGTCTTCAAACGTGCGGTTCATCATCGCTTGCACAGCTTCTTCGACATGCGACCAATGCGTGGTTTCATCCTGATGCAACACAACCACCACATCCCCATGCACACAGGCACGGCGACAAATGGCTTCGACACCTGAAGAACGCACACATTCGCCAAGCTTGGGAATCCATGCGCGGCGTGATTGCTCGGTGGCAGCCACGAGCGTTTGCTGCCATTTGCGGTCGGTACGCCCCTGCTTAAACCGTGCGATCGAGCGGTCAGCCTGCCACGGAATGATCTCATCGGCACCAATCTGCGTAGCCATGTCAATGGCCTGTTCATCATGACCCGTTTTGGCCAATGCCTGGATCAGCGCCAACCGGATGCGCGGTTCCGGTTCCGTCTCAAAACTACGCACCTGCACCGAGCCGCTCTGGTCATCAAGCACACTGGCATTGATACGCAGCCCTTTGCCGTTGGACAATTGCAGGGCGTCCCCGTTCTTCAGACGCATGGCGCCCATGGCATGGCGGCGTACCGCATCCGGAAGTTCAATCACCCATCCTTCGTGCAAGGTGTCACCATTGAGCGGTGAATCATCATGGCTGGGGTCAATCAGAAACATTGGACTCGTCATGCGCTCCAATCTACCGTTGCCACTAACCCACGGCGTGGTGCATGACCGTGATGTCGATGCGCGCCAGATGACAGTGTTTGGTATGCCTACTCAATGCGACACGCCGAGACTTGCGTAAACCAGTGGAGCGGCTTATAGTTTCATTTCGTTGCCGCGAGCAACCAACACCTGTCCGGGTGGCGGAATGGTAGACGCGCTAGCTTGAGGTGCTAGTGCCTATTTTAAACGGGCGTGCGGGTTCAAGTCCCGCTCCGGACACCACGAAATCCTTGGATTCTTACGAATCCAAGGATTTTTTGCATATATGCTCCCCTTATCTGATGGAAGCAGAGCAGTCGCTATGGGGGCTATAAACGGTGTATGTCTCCAAGTCGCAATACTGGAGACACACACTGCTCATGGCTATGGCATTGTCACCAAGACCTCCGGGTTAGAGTGCGGCGAATCCGCAATCGAGGTCGGCGAGGATGTCATCAATATGTTCAGTGCCGATGGACAGGCGAATCGTATTGGGCTTGATGCCGGCTTGAGCCAGTTCTTGTTCGGGCAGCTGCGCATGGGTCGTGGTGGCTGGATGAATGACCAGTGATTTGACATCGGCCACATTGGCAAGCAACGAGAACAGTTCCAAATTGTCGATGAACCGCCACGCTTCCTCTTGCCCACCCTTGATCTCAAACGTGAAAATGGAGCCTGCACCGTTCGGGAAATACTGCTGGTACAACTCATGGTCAGGATGGTCAGGCAACGACGGATGATGCACGGTCTCGACGAGTGGATGGTTTGCCAGATACTCAATAACACGCTGCGTGTTATAGGCATGCCGTTCCACACGCAATGAGAGCGTTTCCAATCCCAGCAGCAACAGGAATACGTTAAACGGCGAAATCGTGGCACCTGTATCGCGCAGTAGGATGGCTCGCACATATGTCGCGAATGCGGCCGGTCCTGCAGCCTCGGTAAACCGGACTCCATGATAGCTGGCATTGGGTTCGGAAAGCCATGGGAATCGGCCGGACGCAGCCCAATCGAACGTGCCGCCATCCACAATCAGGCCGCCCAGCGCAGCGCCATGGCCGCCAATGAACTTGGTACCCGAATGCACCACAATGTCGGCACCATGCTCAATCGGACGAATCAGATATGGCGTACCGAACGTGTTGTCCACTACGAGCGGCAGCCCGTGATTGTGGGCGATCTGCGCTAATGCATCAATATCAGGGATATCACTGTTGGGATTGCCCAACGTTTCGATGTACAACGCCTTTGTTTCCGGGCGGATTGCCGCTTTGACCGCATCAAGGTCATGCACGTCCACGAGTGTCGAGTCAATACCGAAGTCCGGTAGCGTATGCGTCAGCAGATTCGCTGAACCGCCATAAATCGTGCGTTGTGCCACAATGTGGTCCCCTTGGTGGGCCAAAGCTTGGACCACATAGGTGATGGCGGCTGCGCCCGATGCCACAGCCAGTGCGGCCACTCCCCCTTCAAGTGCAGCCACTCGCTGCTCGAGCACTTCCTGTGTGGGATTGGTCAAACGTCCGTAAATGTTGCCCGCGTCGCTCAACCCAAAGCGTGCTGCGGCATGGGCGCTGTCATTGAACACGAATGATGTGGTGGCATAAATCGGCACGGCGCGTGCGTCTGTGGCCGGATCAGGCGTTTCCTGGCCGGCGTGGATTTGGAGGGTTTCGAAATGCTGGTTCGTCATGATGGTTCCTTCATACAGGATTCGCATGGTGCGCAAGGCAGGGAATGGAAATGGTGATTGGGTTGCCTGGCGATCCATGTGATGTCAAATGGTCTGATAATGGGGCTTGGTCAAGCGGCAACCGTCATGTGGCTCAATACGTTGTGGGTCACATTGACATATGACGGGATGTGAAGAACAGCTTGGACAATATCAGCACTGCGGCAACTAGCAATACGATGTCAACGTATGCGCTTGCTATGCGGCAAAGCTCCCGGATTGCGGATGGACCGGCGAATGTCACAATCGCATAATGATTACCGAACAGCGATTGCAAGGTCCCCGGCCATCTCGTTGGTCCGGGAGTTACGCATTCGACGAATTGCGGCAACGGCCATCATGTCATCGTGCCGCACATTGAGGAAACCCTGCGCAGTGCAAGGTGATGCCATAACCTGCATGGGTCTCCTTTCCATAGAACAACGTCAATCGGTGTTGTCAGCGAATCTGGCGTATCGAAGACGTGTGAAGTTTTCCGTTAACCTAGCAGCGCCACGTTGACATGATGGACGACACGTTCACAATATGGACATTCCGTAGTGTTCACGGCCATCATGTGTGCCGCACAGGCCGCACAGTTGTTGGTATTCTGGCGTACGCTACGACTGGAGCGCTTCCGATCAGCGAACTTCCCTATCCCTGTCATCCGAATGTGCGCATCTGTAGAAAGGCCGGCTTTGCCATGCAGTTCATACCGATTGATTCCGTTGATGATGAACGTATCAACGCTTATGTGAACCTGACTGAATTGCAGTTGCGCAACAAACTTGAGCCAAGCAAAGGTCTGTTTATCGCCGAATCGCCAAAAGTCATCGACCGCGCGTTGGCCGCAGGCCGCGAACCATTGTCCTTGCTGGTGGAAGAACAGTGGATTGATGGTATGGGCGATGAGTTCGCCTTCATTGACGAGCATTGGGGGCCTGACATTCCCGTATACATTGGCAGTGAGGCCACGCTGCACAAGCTGACCGGCTACCGGTTGCATCGTGGCGCGTTAGCGGCTATGCGTCGCTGGCCATTGCCTAGTGTCGAGGACGTATGCCGCAATGCAACCCGTGTGGCTGTGTTGGAAAATGTGGTGGATCATACGAATGTGGGCGCCATCATGCGGTCAGCGGCCGCGTTGGACGTGGATGCCGTGCTTGTTACTCCATCGTGTGCCGACCCGCTGTATCGTCGTGCAGCACGCGTATCGATGGGCACGGTATTCCAAGTACCATGGACGCGTATCGGCGGTGAGGGTGATGTGCGCACCGCCGACAAACATGCATGGCCTGAGGCGGGACTTGAGCAATTGCATGGCTTGGGCTTCACTACTGTGGCCATGGCGTTGACTGATGATTCCATTTCGATGCAAGAGCTGGAACGTCGCTTGCGCAGCGACCCGCTGGAACGTGACCATATCGATAAACTCGCGTTGATTTTCGGCACTGAAGGCGACGGTTTAAGCCATACCACAATCGCCCATGCTGATTTGACCGTCAAAATACCAATGAGCCATGGTGTTGACTCGCTCAATGTTGCCGCATCCAGCGCCGTGGCGTTTTATGCCACACGAAAGTGAGCCGCACGGTACACGTCATGCCATCAATCTCTCACCCAAGCAAGCACAATAAAGAAGCTGCGCCTCACATCAGCTCCATTGAGGAGCGATGTGAGGCGCAATCATATGAATCGTGAATATCCGCCTATTGGTATGCCGGCACCATCAGTATCGCGGCAACGCGTCGAGATTAAACCCGATGGCCGCCAGCTGTTCACGTCCCTCAGGCGTGATGTTGTTGACAGTCCAGCGCGGCGTCCACGTCCAGTCAATGCGGAACTCTTCCACGAGTCCAGCCAATGTTGTGGCGCATTCATCTTCAATCAAATCAGTCAACGGGCATGCGGGTGTCGTCAATGTCATCGTCAGGATCGCACGTCCCAACTCGTCAATTTCAATGCCGTAGACAAGTCCCAAGTCAACCACATCGATGCCGAGTTCGGGATCGATGACCTGGTGCAACGCTTCTTTGACATCTTCTGCTGTGGCACGGCCAATATCATCGATGGCTTTCATCGCAATGCCATTGTTGCAGCATCCATCCTCGCCATGCCCACCGCATGCGCATTCATGCTGTTCCTGCTGCAAGGTTCCTCCTTTGAGGTTTTTTGCCAATGAAGGATTGGCCATCACAGCCTCAGCCTCATCAACATTCGGTATGGCTCGGTTGACCGCTTCAAAAATAGTTGACTGCGGTCCGGGCACCATGGAATCCGACATCGTTCGTTTCTCCTGTCATGTAATGGTACGTGACTGCGTCGTTCTTGGCTAGGCCTCATCTTGCGCCGGTGAGCCCGAAGCTGTCAACGCCCTGGCCATCGAATCCTTGAGACCTTCCCATCCCAGCAATGCGCATTTGATGCGCATCGGATATTTCGATACACCTTGGAAGACCACTGCGTCACCCAACGCTTCTTCCTTGGACTCGTCATCCAATCCCCTGCCGCGCGATTGCATCAGCTCATGGAAATCCGCAAACAGTTCCATCGCATGGTCGACTGGTTGGCCTTCCACCAGATCAACCATGACTGACAAGCTGGCTTGGCTAATTGAACATCCATGGCCGTCCCAAATCAGACGCTCAATGATATGCGGTTCTTGCGCGCTGATTTCCACATATACGGTCGCTTCATCACCGCACGTCGGGTTGAACTGGTGGGACTGCCCGGTAGTGCAAGCTTCATGCAGCGCGGTCACGCTGGCTTGCCCCGCTGTGGCATGTTCGTCGGCCAGATCAGCAGCGAACGTTTGCTTGCCGTGCGGATGTTTGGAGGCTTCAAGAATGACCTCCTGATACATTTGTTCCAGTCCGCTATCTATTTCGGCCATATTTATTTCCCTTTTCTCCCACTATGCGTGAAAAAACGGTCGTACCTGTGCCACGGCTTGCACGAAAGCCCGAGCCTCATCGACCGTATTGTAAATGCCGCTTGACGCACGGTTTGATGCATAAACGCCGAAATGGCGATGCACGGGTTGCGCACAATGATGGCCCACACGGATCGCAATGCCTTGGGCGTCAATGAATTGGCCTACATCATGCGGATGCACACCCTCAATTTCGAACGCCACCGTGCCAATGCGATCACGGTCGTTGGCCGGTCCAAGAATGCGTACACCGTCAATGTCGCCTATCTTGAGCAATTCTTTGGCAATCGCGCGTTCATGCTGTTCGAACCGGTCCATGCCGATGCCTTGCATCCATTCAGCGGCCACACCGGCAGCCACGACTTGGGCGACGGGTTGGGTGCCCGCTTCAAAGCGTGCCGGCGGCATCATGTATTGGGCCGGCTGATCCATCCAAGCCAATTCGACCATCGAACCGCCAAAATTCGCCGGCGGCAACGCTTCCAGCAACTCACGTTTGCCATAGAGGAATCCCACGCCCGTCGGACCATACATCTTGTGTGCGCTGAACGCGGCGAAGTCCACATCCAACGCATGAAAATCCACAGCCAAATGCGGCACCGACTGGCAGGCATCCAGCACCATAATGGCACCGACCTCATGCGCGCGGCGTACGATGGGCGCCAAATCCGTGATTGCGCCAGTCACATTGGCCACATGCGTGACAGCGACGATTTTGGTGCGCTCACTAATGACCTCGTCGGCCATGTCGGATCGGATGCGACCATCCTCGTCCAAGTCGAACCAGAGCAACGTGGCGCCCGTACGGGCCGCCAATTCCTGGAACGGCAACAACACCGAATGATGTTCAGCTTTGGAGACGACAATCTCGTCACCCGGCTGCAACGCGAAACGCTGCGCAGCCTGTCCACCACGGCCCAATGACGCGTTGCCGAACGCGGTAGCCAACAAGTTGAGACCTGCCGTGGCGCCCGACGTCACCACAAGCTCCTCCTCGCCTTCCTGGGCATTGGCGCCTACCAGGCGTGCGACTTTGGCGCGGGCGTCCTCAAACGCCATCGTGGAGCGGGCGGCGAGTTCATGGGCGCCGCGATGCACACCGGCGTTGATTGTCGCATAGAACTGCGATTCAGCATCAATGACACTCTGCGGTTTTTGCGCTGTGGCCGCTGAATCCAGATATACAAGCGGTTTGCCATGCACAGTGGTGCCAAGGATCGGGAACTGCTCGCGAATCTGCTGCAACGTGGGTGCCAATGCTACTCCTTCAACGCCGATGGGATGATATGTGAATGTTACGCAATCAGGCCAATGCCGATTCCGAAGCGCCTTCCGGCATGAACTCGTCGTAACCGCGTTCTTCCAGTTCGTCAGCCAATTCAGGTCCACCGGTCTTCACGAAGTGGCCATCGGCAAATACATGCACGATGTCCGGCTTGATGTATTTGAGGATACGCGTGTAATGCGTGACCATCAGAATGCCGAAGTTGTCTTTCTCCTTGGCACGGTTCACACCTTCCGACACAATACGCAACGCATCCACATCCAGGCCTGAGTCGGTTTCGTCGAGGATGGCGAACTTCGGAGCCAGCATCTCAAGTTGCAGCACTTCAGCACGCTTCTTCTCGCCACCAGAAAAGCCCTCATTGACCGAACGCGTAGCGAACTTGGGATCCATCTTCAGGCGCTTCATCGCTTCAGTGAGTTCCTTGGTCCACGTGCGGATTGCAGGCGCTTTGCCATCCACTTCGGTTTTGGCCGTGCGCAAGAAGTTCGTCATCGACACACCCGGCACTTCAACGGGATACTGCATAGCCAAAAACAGACCAGCCTTGGCTCGCTCATCCGGCGTCATCAACAGCAAATCCTGGCCATCAAGCAACGCCTGGCCCTGCTCGATCTCATACTTGGGATGTCCGGCCAAGGTGTATGCCAGTGTCGATTTGCCCGAACCGTTCGGTCCCATGATGGCATGCGTTTCACCAGATTTGACCGTGAGATTGACACCTTTGAGAATTTGCTTGCGGCCTTCCTTCGTTTCGACGGAGGCGTACAGATCCTTGATTTCCAATGTATGCATGATTACTTGTCCTCCTCGAAGACGGAATCGGAGTTGGGGGTTTCGCTACGTGCCAGACGACGGTCGATGGCATCCATAAGATGGCCGGAAATGGCGTCCACGCCAATTTCCTCAATGAGCTCCGCGAAGAATCCACGGACCACAAGCTTGCGCGCCTCGCGTTCGCTGATACCGCGTGATTGCAAATAGAACAATTCCTCGTCATCAAAACGTCCGACGGAGCTGGCGTGGCCGGCACCGATGATATCACCGTTCTCGATTTCCAGGTTCGGTTCGGAATCGGCAATAGCACCAGGCGTGAGCACAAGATTACGGTTGAGCTCATAGGAATCGGTACCTGGAGCGGTGGGCTCAATCAGTGCGTTGCCAACCCATGTGGAGTGCGCGCCCTTACCGCTCAACGCACCTTTGTATACCACGCGGGACTTGCAATCGGGTTCGTTATGCACAACCATTGTGCGATGCTCAATATGCTCGCCCGGATCCACAAAATAGATGCCGAGCATGTTCACATCACCATGGTCGCCACCAAAATCCTGATCCATGCGGATGCGCACCACATCGCCACCCAACGTCACGACGGCATGGCGCAAGCTCGCGCCCTTGCCCACATGGATGCGATGGTTGCCCACATGTTTGGAACCCGCCTGCCATTCCTGCACAAACGTCGTGGAAATCTGGGAATCCTCCCCTGTCGTAATTTCCACACCTTCAGCCAGCATAGCCATACCGCTATGCTGCACCACCACATCGGCATGCACATTGGCATCGGCATGAATCACCAGATGCAACGCATCCATATCCATACCGCTGCCTTCCACCTTGACAAGCACCGGTTCGTCAAGATCATGCTTGATATGCACGATTACCGCCTCGGCGCTGGCGTTCCACTGCACCACCGAGGGACGGTCGTTCGGTTTGGACACTTTGCCCGAATAGCGCTCGCCCATGGCTTCACGCGTAGCCTCGACCTTGGCCGCGTCGAGCTTGTGGCCTTTCATGTCACTGATTGTGACATGCGTGCGTCCTGACGCGGTGAATGGCACGAAGAATTCGTTGATGCGGTCCACAGGAGTAAAACGAAAATCATCCTGCTTACGGGACGGCACAGCGAAATCGTCGAGTGAGAATGAGCGCGGCGCACGGTCAGCGCTCGACGGCATGGCAGCGGGAACCTTGTACGGATCGTGAGGGTCCGCTACCGGAATGTTGATTTCCTTGACGGTAGCCATAAATCAGCCCACCGATCCTTCCATTTGCAGTTCAACAAGCCTGTTGAGTTCCAATGCGTATTCCATAGGCAGCTCACGGCTGATCGGCTCGACAAAGCCGCGCACAATCATGGCCATGGCTTCCTTTTCTTCCAGGCCGCGGCTCATCAGATAGAACAGCTGGTCTTCAGAAACCTTGGAAACGGTAGCCTCGTGAGCCATCGACACGTCATCCTCACGCACGTCAACATGCGGATAGGTATCGGAACGCGAAAAATCGTCGACGAGCAACGCATCGCATACGACGTTCGAACTGGAACCTTCAGCACCCTCGACAATCTTGACCAGACCGCGGTAGGCTGAACGGCCGCCGCCACGGGAAATGGACTTGGCCACAATCGTGGAGCTCGTGTGCGGAGCCAGATGAATCATCTTGGCACCAGTGTCCTGATACTGGCCGGCACCGGCGAAACCGAGCGACATCGTGGACGCGTTGGCATACGGTTCGGCGAGAATGCAAGCCGGATACTTCATCGTGGCCTTGGAACCGATGTTGCCGTCGACCCATTCCATCGTGCCGCCTTCACGCACATAGGCGCGCTGCGTGACGAGATTGTAGACGTTGTTCGACCAGTTCTGCACGGTCGTGTAGCGCACACGCGCGTTCTTTTCCACCACGATTTCGACGATGGCCGCATGCAGCGAATCAGTGGAATAGATCGGGGCCGTGCAGCCCTCAACGTAATGTACGTAGGAGCCTTCATCAGCAATGATCAACGTGCGCTCGAACTGGCCCATGTTCGGTGTGTTGATACGGAAATAGGCCTGCAACGGGATATCCACATGCACACCCTTGGGCACGTATACGAACGAACCTCCTGACCACGCGGCCGTGTTCAACGCGCCAAACTTGTTGTCGTCGGGCGGCACGACTTTACCAAACCACTTGCGCACAAGTTCAGGGTATTCACGCACTGCCGTGTCGGTGTCCACAAAAATGACACCCTGCGCGGCCAAATCTTCCTGAATCGAGTTATAGATGACTTCCGACTCATACTGGGCGGCGACGCCGGACACGAGCCGGCTCTTCTCGGCTTCGGGGATGCCGAGACGGTCGTAGGTCGTACGGATGTCGTCAGGCAGGTCTTCCCATGTGGCGGCCTGCTTGCCCACAGGCTTGACATAGTACTTGAAATCATCGGCATTGAAGCCCGTCAAATCGACACCCCAGTCAGGCATCGGCATGTCAACGAACGCACGATAGCCTTTCAGACGCATGTCGAGCATCCATTCAGGCTCATGCTTGTCTGCGGAAATTTCGCGCACAACTTGTTCGTCAATGCCTTTTTTCGCAGCCTCACCTGCGGCATCGGAATCATGCCAGCCATACGTGTATTCGCCAAACTGGTCGATGATTGCATCATCCTGTTTAATTTTTTCCTCGTTGACGCGAGCCCTGTCTGCCAGGTACTGGCTCATCTCGACGTCAGCCGCGGCATTCGGTTCTTGGGGATTTGCCACCGTTGCCTCTTCTGTTCTTCGGTTGGTTTCCATCCATTAACCTAACAGTTTGGCCGTGTAAATGCCAGTGGTTCTTTCAAGAGCGTCAACATTACACAAAGGCCGGCGTTGCAACGAATAACCAGTGGCAACGCCGGCCGTTGTGAGCAATACCACAGCGAACGTTTGCGCTGTGTCTTGGCCAGTCTTATCGGATGGGATGTTCCAGCTTACTGCTGCACGTGCACGGGAGTGCCTTCCACAGCAAATTCAAAGAACCATGGGGCCACATCCCAGCCAATGCCCACGCAACCATGCGATGTATTGCCCATGGCTGGAATATTGGCATCATTGACGGCGTATGACGTCGCGATGCGATGGATTGCACAGCCTGAACGCGAGAAGTAGTTGACGAACCCGACTCCTTTGACATCCCAGCTTTCCTTGGTACCGTCAGACAAGGTCAAGTTGCCGCTCATGTCTTGCGATTCGTATTTGAGCCACACGTCAAAATCACCCAGCGGCGTGCACAAATCGCCCGCACAAGCGCCCGTCTGCACGTTGTTGCCTTGACCAACCGACGCATTGAAACTGCGCACCAGTTTGCCGTTCTCATAGGCATACACTTTGCGGTCTGACAGGTCGACCACCACGTTGCGTTTGGTTTCAGTCACCTTCATTGGATCGACCTTGCCCGCCAGCACAATGGACGGGGATTTGCCCTCGAGCACTGCCGGAGCCTGGGTCAGGATGGCGTCCGCCGCATTGTCGGCCAATGTCACGCCGTCATGGCCTTCCGAGATGACCTTGATCACTTCACCATCATTGCCCGTCAACACCACACGGTCTTCCTTAGTGGAAGACAACGTCGGTTGGATGTCGTTCGTGAAATAGTCCTTGATGGCTTGCACATCGAATAACACGTTGCCTTTACGCACTTGGTGCTCTCCGGTCGTCTCCGACACGTCCACGCTGGACACCTTGGCCAGGCCGGCAGGATCAAGTTTGGCAATCGTCTCATCGTTCATCGTGAACGTGATCGGGTTGGTGATATAACCGTTCAACGTATCGGCAGCCTGTTGGGCCTTGACGTCGGTGATAGCCGGTTCAATCGTTTCGACGGTGGCTTGTACCGCTCGCGCGTGGGTATCCGTGCCGTTGACGGCGGCTACCAGTTGATCAGCGACAGGCTTGACCGCAAGTCCTTGCGAATTGACAGCCGGAGACGTCACGAATGACGTGCCTTCTTCATTGAGCGTGACGGTAGCGTCCTTGGGATCGTTGACCTGCTGATTGAATTTGGCATTGAGTTTCGTCGCGTCGGCCTTGGTAGCGTCCAATCCCCCGTCGACTGCGTCCTGGCTCCACGGCATATATTTGGTGAATACATTGCCATCTCGCTTGGCTGACATTGTTGCATCAGCCAGTGCCTGCGGATCGGTTTGCATGCCGATATCAGCCAACGTGATACGTTGTTCAGTCCCGTTATACGATACACTCACCGCCGTGTTGGCGGCACAGTCTTCCACGAATTGCACGACTTGTGCGCGGCTTTTGCCGGTCATGTCCTGTCCCCACAAGCTCACACCCGGCAGCACATGTGACTGGAAAAACAGTACGATGCCAGTCACGCAGGCCGCAAGCACCACGATTACACCCACAATCCACGGCCAGATGTGACGCTTCTTGCGTTGACTCACTTGAGCGTTCGCCATCGGATCCGGTTGCGGTACCACTGACATGTCCACCTCATAGCTTGTTGGAATAGGTATCTTACGTTGGGCAATAATCACCCTGCGTATCATCGTACGCAACGTTCATCGTAAGCCTTACCCCCGCCGTAGTCCATAAACCTGCTCGTTTTTCGCAATTTCTTCAAGTTTTTCACGGGCTCGAGGCACCCTGTATTTGGGTCGTCTGCTGGCGGTAGGCAGCACTCAGCCCGCGCTGAACACTATACAAAGATGTATTTCTGTTCAACGCGGGCTGAGCAACTCACAGCACCGGTATCTTTACGATGCTTACTGGCGTGCTTCCTGATGGTCAAGTGCCGCCTGCACCAGGCCTGCAAACAATGGGTGCGGCTTGGTTGGACGGGACTTGAATTCAGGATGAGCCTGCGTGGCGACGAAGAACGGATGCACGTCGCGCGGCAACTCCACGAATTCGGTCAATTCACCGTCCGGGCTCTGGCCTGAAATGACGAGACCACCTTCACGCAGCGCATCCTTGTAGGCCACATTGACCTCATAACGATGACGATGACGTTCGGTCACATGCGTGGTGCCATACAAATCGGCTACAAGAGAGCCTTCGAGCAGTTCAGCCGGATACGAGCCCAAACGCATCGTATGGCCCATATCACCGTTGCCGGCCACAATGTCCTTCTGTTCTTCCATCGTCGCAATGACAGGATGGGCGCAATCCGGCTCAAACTCGGACGAATTGGCGTCCGCGATGCCGAGCACATCGCGCGCATACTCAATGACCATGGACTGCAGCCCCAAGCACAGGCCCAGCGTGGGCAATCCGTGTTCACGCGCGTAGCGCAGTGCGCCGATTTTGCCTTCAATGCCTCGAATGCCGAAACCGCCAGGGATCACAATGCCATCCACCTGGTTGAGCGCCGATGCGGCGCCTTCTTCTGTTTCGCACAAGTCGGCTGCAACCCACTTGACGTTCACCTTGGCGTAATTGGCAAAACCACCTGCCTTGATAGCCTCGGTGACCGACAGATAGGCATCGGGCAAATCAATGTATTTGCCCACAATGGCAATGTTGACCTCATGCTTGGGATGATGCACACGCTCAAGCAGGTCTTCCCATTCGTCCCAATCCACATCATGGAACGGCAAGCCCAGTTCGCGCACCATATAGGTGTCAAGACCCTCATCGAACAGCGTCTTGGGCACATCGTAAATGCTTGGCGCGTCCACGCAGTTGACCACGCCTTCAGCGTCCACATCGCACATCAGCGAGATCTTGGCCTTGATGGATTCATTGAGCTTGCGGTCGGAACGCAACACGAGCGCATCCGGCGTGATGCCGAGCTGGCGCAGCATCATGACCGAATGCTGTGTGGGCTTTGTCTTGAGTTCGTGGGCGGCGGCGATGTATGGCACGAGTGACACATGCACAAACATGCAGTTGTCCGGTCCCAGTTCACGACGCACCTCGCGGGCGGCCTCAAGGAATGGCTGGGATTCAATGTCACCGACAGTACCGCCGATTTCCGTGATGATCACATCGACATCGTCGGAAGCCTGGGCACGCATACGCGATTTGATTTCATTCGTGATATGCGGAATCACCTGCACGCACTGGCCCAAGTATTCACCGGCGCGCTCTTTGCGCAACACTTCCTGATAAATCTGTCCCGTGGTCACATTGGCCTTCTGGCTGAGGAACACATCAAGGAAGCGCTCATAATGGCCGATGTCCAGATCGGTTTCGGCACCATCTTCAGTAACATAGACTTCACCATGTTGGAGCGGGTTCATGGTGCCTGGATCAACGTTGATATATGGATCAAGTTTCTGCTGCAGCACATGGATGCCGCGGCTGCGCAACAGACGTCCGAGGGAGGATGCCGTCAGACCTTTACCAAGGGAGGAGACCACACCACCAGTAACGAAAATATGCTTGGTAACGTGCTCTTGGGAATTGCCATGTTTGCTTCTAACCATGGAACTTCAGCCTATCATTTTGCCGTGACGCGGCGTGTTGGCACGGGGGGTATCACAACGAACATGCTTGTCACATAAATGTGCGCATGTGTTGCGCCAAATCCGCGACCGTCATGGACTGCAATTCACGTTCCATGGCGGCATGCACACGGTCAAGCCGCACATCGAGCACATCATGGATATGCCGTCCCACCGGCTCGCTGCGCCCTGGATTGTCATGGAAATTGAACAATCCCGCATCATCGACCGCTTCAACAGCATCAAAAATGTCAAGTAACGTAATGTCTTGAGGGTCGCGGGCCAATACGGCGCCTCCGGCGCCTCGCGTGACAGTGATCAAATCGTCATTTTTCAATTGTTGGATGAGCCGGCGAATAATCACGGGATTCGCGTTGACGCTTTTGGCCAGGAACGTGCTCGTGACTTTATGGTCCGATGAGTAGACATCAATGGCTACCATCACATGCACCGCCATGGTGAATCGACTCGAAATCTGCATGCCCCCTATTGTAAGTGCGATCGTTTGCACAGCAGCATTCATGCCAGATTGCGGGCAGCAATAATCATGACAACCTCCAGCCATGAAGAAAGCCCGGACCATGATGGTCCGGGCTTTCCCCTTCACTTGCTCATTGTTCGTTCAATGAGCATGCACAGGCGCTTTCAGCGTCCGTTCTGCTTGGCACCGCGCAGATGCTGCACATAGCACAGTGCAAGACCAGCCATGAGCAGTGCCACTGCGATAGCGGCCACAACGATCACCGAAGAACCCGTGGCAGCCATAGGCGAGGAATAGCCATCCACACCATTGGCACCATTAGCACCGTTGGCACCGTTGACGCCATCCGCACCGTTCGCTCCATCAGCGCCATTAGCACCTGGAGTTCCATCCTGGCCTGGACGGTCAATCGTTTCGTCATCCTGATGATCAGGATCGGCTGGGTCGGACGGGCCGGATGGGTTGTCCGGATCGGCCGGGTCGGACGGATCCGCCGGGGACTTGTCGGTCAGCACGGTGGCGGACAGCGGCGCAAGCGTCACACCGTCAGCGCCAATCACGAGCTGGTCTCCAGCCTGGGCGACCGGTCCGCTCACCGTGTCGGCAGCATCGGTGGTGTCGGTATCAGCGGCATCATCCAATGCGGTCAGAACCGGCTGCGCAATCGTGGTGCCGAGCTCCACATTGCCATCACCCACGAGCACCGAATACGTTCCAGCCTTGACACCTTGCAACGTCTTGGCATCCTCGTTGGCATTGAGCGCGATGATATAGGTATCATCACCGTTCTTGACCTCATAGGCGACAATGCCGTCTTGGGCCTGCAACACCTTGGTCTGCTCGTTGATTGCGAAGTGGTCTGCGCGACGCAGCGCGTTGACCTGCTTGCGCAGCTCGATGAGTCCCTTGACATAGTTCACGCTGGATGCGTACTCATCCTGGGACATGCGGTTCCAATCCAGAGCGTTGACACTGTCACCCGACTTGTAGCTGTTCTCGTCGCCGCCCTTGGTGCGCAGGAATTCCTGGCCAAGTTGGATTTCAGGGATGCCATAGCTCAGGAACACGGCGGAGTCGGCGAGCTTGGCACGCTTGATGCGCGTGGCCAAATCATCATTGGGCACCGACACTTCAAGCTTGTCGTTGAGCGTCAGGTTGTCGTGGATTTCCACATACTGCACCACCTGTGTTGCGGAAGCGTAGTTCGACGAACCACCGTTGCACTGCTCAGCAGCATCCTGGCCATCAGCCTTCTGGCAACCCAGCATGTTGGTCAGCATGAGCTTTTCCATACCAGGCTTGCCTGAGATGTAACCCGTGTCAAGCGAATCGAACACCGAGCCCTTGAGACCATCGCGAATCGAATCGTTGAAGAACGACACTGAGGAATTCTCATTCTCCAATGCCTTGGCGTTGATCTGCGTGGACATCATCGACTTGTCCATCGTGGTGTTCATGTCCCAGCCTTCGCCAACGATCATGATGCTCGGATCGATGGCGTCAAGGGCCGCACGCACAGCCTGCATCGTCTTCAAGTCATGCAGACCCATCAAGTCGAAGCGGAAGCCGTCCATGTTGTATTCCTTGGCCCAGTAGGTCACGGAATCCACAATGTACTTGCGCATCATCGCACGCTCGGAAGCCGTATCGTTGCCACAGCCCGAGTTCGACACGAGCGAGCCGTTCTGGTAACGGAAGTAGTATCCCGGCACCGTCAGGTTGAACGGGTTCGAATTCAAGTCGCCAACATGGTTGTACACCACATCCATGATCACGCGCAGGCCGTTGTTGTGCAGGCCTTCAATCATCTGCTTGGCTTCCTGAACACGAGCCTGTGGCTTTGCGGCATCCGAAGCATACGAGCCTTCCGGCACGTTGTAGTTCTGCGGATCATAACCCCAGTTGTAGTTCGAATCGTCCAGCGGCTTGGTTTCGTCAACGCTGATGTAGTCATACATCGGCTGAATCTGCACATGCGTGATGCCCAGTTCCTTGAGGTAGTCAACACCCGTGGCCTGGCCGTCAGCATTCTTCGTGCCGTTCTCGATCATGCCCAAGTACTTGCCGCTGTGCTCGTCGCAGACGCCCGAAGACTTGTCCTTCGAGAAGTCACGCACGTGCGTTTCAGCAACCACAGCATCGGTCGGGCTGTGGAACGCAGGCATGCGCTTCACGTCACCAATCGAAGCCTGCTCGTCAGACAGCACGACCGAACGGTGGCCGTTGACCACAGAGGCCTTGGCGTAGGGGTCGGCGGAATCATTGACGGTCCCATCGGCGAAGGAAACGCGATAGATATATGCCGTGGATGCAGCGACCTGTTCGGTCACAGCCCACACGCCCTTGTCGCCACGCGTCATGGCCACAACCTTGTCTTCAGCCGCATCAGCGCTATCCGACGCCTTGAACGTGACGAGCTCCACCTTGGTTGCCGTCGGTGCCCACAACTTGAATGTGGTGCCATCCTTGGCCCAAGTTGCGCCAAGATCATCGCCGTCATAAGCGAATTCCTTGTCGAACTCGTCGGTACGGACCACAGAACCGGCTACGGCGTCGGCCGAACCGAAGCCTTCAATTTCCACCGTGTACTTGGCGGTCAGATCAAGGTTGTCCTTGAGCGTGACCGTCACCGTGGTGCCGTTGACCGTCACATCCTCAATGGCGACTGCCTTGCCGTCAGCGCCGCTGACCTTGACGTCGTCAGCCTTGATGTCGGCCTGCTTGGAGAGCTTGACATCAATCGCATTGTTCTTGGCGATCTGCGCCGAGACGATACGGGCGCCGAGGGACGGGCGAGCCGTGTAGACGGTCGCGTCATCCTGCATGAGCCACACTTCAGCCTTGGCCGTGCCGTCATTGCTGAACACGAGCGCATCGGCAGACATCTTGATGTCGCCGTCAGAGCCGTCCTTCTTCTTCCACTCGTCCACACCGTAGCGGCGCAACAGACCGAAGTCCGAGTCGCCGTTTGCAGCCTGATAGGTGTAGTTGGAGAACGATGCGGTAGCAACTTCGCCCCAGTCATCATGGCTCGTGAACTTCGGAGCGAAACCGTTGGAGTTCGAGTTCCACATCCACAGATCCCACTGCGGCACCTTCGTCTCGGTATCCGCTGCATTGAAGTAGAGACCATCGTTGCGCATGTAATGCACGGTGACATCGACCTTGTCGGCCTTGCACTGGTAATCAGCCGGAGCTTCGGTCAACGTCGTATCGGGGTCACCAGTGCCGTCCACCCACAATTCCACAGTGCCGGTCTTGCTGACTGTGGCGGTACGATCACCGCCGAACTTGTTCCATTCCGCAGTGGTGATGATGAATCCGAACTCGTTGTACTTGCCATCGAACGTGAGTTCGGCGACCTTGCCGTAGCAATCCTCACCTGTGAACGGATGGTTCACAGCATTCATATCAGCGCCAGTCGAATCCTTGCCCCACACATAGACACCACGATTGTCGTCAGCATCCTGCGGCTTGTAGTGCACGACCATTCGCGTCTGCGCGTCAATCGATTCGGGATTGCCCACAGTCAGCGTTCCGTTTTCGACGCCAACATGCGTGATGCCCTTGGCGACCAGATAGTTGGCGCCATTGTTGCTATCCCAGTCGGATCCGCCATTGTTGAAGCAGATCTGATGTTCCTCGCCCTTGGTGTCAATCGTCTTCTTGTAGTAGCCCTGAGCGTCCGGGCCTTCCATCTGCTCACCCGGCTCAGCCGTCCAGTCGGAACCGGCACCGTGATGCACGAACACCTTGTCCCAATTGTTCGTCGGCTTGTACCACACGGTCGTCGTCTGGTCGTCCGGCTTGACAGACGTGTCAGGAATCACAACGTCCGGAGTGCTCGGGTCGACTGCCACGTCGGATGCCGGATGCGACGCCTTCGTGGCACCTGCATAAAGCGCCACTGCCTGCATGGCCGGAACCGTCGTCTTGACTTCACCGCCAGACACGGTCACCGTCTTCGAGCAGTCCTGCACAGCGTAGACGTCGCAGTACTCGCCATCAGGCAGCGAAGTCTTGTAGGTGGCCTCGTAATCTTCGGTCGAGTTGTTGATCGCGACAAAACCTTTGTCACCACGCGAGAACGCGATATTGTTCTTGCCGTCATCCTGCCAGTCGGTCACCGTCGTGCCATCCACATAATTATGGAACGCAATCATGCCGCGCGTTGTCGTCCAACGCTGCTGGCAGTTCCATGCGCCATCCTTGGTGGAGCAAGCCTGGTCGAAATCGACATCGTCCACCTTCGTATCGGTGGCTCCCGGAGCGCCGGCGTCATGGCCTTCCTGGCCATCCTCATACTTGTAGTCGGAAATCAGACGCGGCGTGCCGTAATCATAGGCCAGCATGAACGCATTCGCGAGAGCATACATCGAATCGTTCTTGTAGGTGATCGCGCCATCGTTGCGTGCCGTGTCCCAGTTCGTGACGAACACGTTCGCCAAATTGGACGGAATCGCGTTCGGATTCGACGACGTGTCGCCGAGGCGCGTAGCGAGGTCGCCCAAGCCGGCGATGCTGCCCTTGAACTTGGCGTTCAGGTCCGACTTGTAATCGAACTGCGTGACAGTGCCAGTCTCAAAATAATTACGCGGTTGGATGCCGGCAGCTTCATTGGCATTGCCGATGACTTCCTGGATCCAATAGATGTCGTTGGCGTTCTTGCCAATCTTTTGGGCCATCTTGTCTTTGATGGCCTTCATATCATCCTTGTTGATGTGCTTGACGGCATCCATGCGGAAGCCCTTGACACCCAGGTTGTAGAGCTTGACGAGATAATCGGATTGGATGTCTTGCACTTTGGCGCTCGACGTGTCGAAGTCCCACATCGAGCTCAGACGGCCTTCCTGCACTTCCTGCTGATTCGTGTAATCAGCGATGCTCTTGCCGTTCTCGTAATCATGGAAATCGGCGGCGGTCACACCTTCTGGATACTGGTCATGCTCCCCCGTGAAGCCAGGATATTCACCGGTCGAGCCGTTATATGTGGTGCCGGCAACGCCAGTCTGCTCGCCTGCAGCCACGTCCGAACCGGTCGTCTGGTTGAGCACAACATCAGCGATGGTGCCCACACCTGCAGCCTCACACTGTGTGACCATGTTCTTGAACTCGGCTTCGGTGCCCAGTTTGGAATCGAGTTTATAGCTGACAGGCTGGTAGGAAGTCCACCAAGGCGTGCCTTGGATATGTTCCTGAGGCGGTGAAATTTCCACGTAGGCCACGCCTTCCGGGCCATATGTGTTCGTACATTCCTTCGCAATGGAGTTCCAGCTCTGCTGGAATGCGATGACCTGCACGTCGGTCGCTTTGGGTAATTCTGCTGCATTGCTGGGATCCGCATGCGCCGGCAATGACACGCCTGCACACAGGCTGGCCACCATTGCCGTCGACAGGGCGATGCCTGTCCGACGCTTTGCGGAGCTGTTTGGCATTGACGCCATCCCTGCTCCTCTTCTCTTCTTTTTCTCTTCTTTCTGATTCCCGCAGTAGGTGATACTTGCGGTTTTTGGTCGGCATGGTCGACGAGTTGCCAGATGGGATCGCCATTGATTCGTCTTGCATGCCAGCTTGAAGCGACGCATGGCTTGTGGCCTGGCCGTGTCAACGAAGCATGTGCGCGGGACCTTACGTCGTTGCGGAACCCTCTTGTGCAATGCATACGTTGTCAAGACAGCTGGAACCAAGTATAGGGGGCGTTCACCAAACCTCCAAAAATCCACAGATAAATGACCAGTATCTGTCAGATTTGTCCAAAAACAGCGCCGCAATCAGCATGCACGACTGGAGCGTTCTTCATTGAAGCGCTCCCAAATTCCTGTGATACAGCAATGTTGCGCCAGCATTCTTCAAGAACACTGGCGCAACAGCGACAACCGCCTACTCTTCGCTATGAGTAAACTGTTGTGATGGCTTTGGTCATAGCCATTACTGACGGATGAGTTCCGCTACCGCTTCCAATGCGAGACGGTATCCGTAGAATCCCAAACCCGTAATCGTTCCCGTGGCCACAGCGGAAATCACGGAACGTTTGCGGAACTCGTCGCGCGCTGACGGATTCGAAATATGCACTTCCATGAGCGGCAGTCCTGCGTCCCCGACCATGTGCGCCGCGTCCGCTAATCCGTAGGAATAGTGCGTGAAGGCGGCTGGATTCATGACCACAGGATTGCCATTATCGGCGGCTTCGTGCATCCATCCGATCATCTCGGCTTCATCATCGGTCTGACGTACTTCAACAGTAAGGCCCAAATCCTGCCCCCATTGCGTGCACAACCGTGTCAGTTCAGCCAAGTCCTGCTTGCCATACACGTCAGGCTGCCGTACGCCCAAACGTCCGAGATTTGGTCCGTTGACCACCAGTACGGTTGTCATCCTCGCCCTGCTTTCTTGGAAACTATATTGATTTCTGCATAAGCCACATGCGGTAGGCAACGGGGGCATATGCAGAAATCACACTACAAATAAAATACTGATTTATTTACGCCTGCACCAAACGGAAGGCCTGCTCGACCGCTTGGGCCGGCGGATCTTCAAGATGGATGACGTGACCAATCTTGTCAACAATGACGAAACGCAACGTGTTGCCACGGGCTTTCTTGTCGCGGTGCATGAGCGTGAGCACGTCATCGAAACGGTCATGATGCCAGCTCGTCGGCAACCCGAGTGAATCAAGCAGCGAACGAGTCTGATCCACGAATGCGTCGTCCACGTGACCGGTCAGACGCGCCAACTCGGCCGCGTACACCATGCCCACGGCCACGGCATTGCCATGACGCCAGCGGAAGTGTTCAAGCTGTTCAATGGCATGGCCGAACGTATGCCCATAGTTGAGGAATTCGCGCAAACCGGCCTCACGCAAATCATTGCTGACATGATGGGCTTTGACACGCACCGTACGTTCAATCAACTCAGCCACCACGGGTTCAAGGTCGGACCCCAAGAACGTGGATCCGTCAAACGCGCGCAGTTGGTCCGCGTGGTCTTGCAGAATCGTCAGGATTTCCGGGTCCCCAATAAACCCGGACTTGGCCACCTCACCCAAGCCTTCAATGAAAATGTCGTTCGGCAACGTCACGAGCGCACGCAGATCAGCGAGCACACCTGCCGGCGTGTAGAACGATCCGACAAGGTTTTTGCCTTGCGGCGTATTGATGCCCGTCTTGCCACCTGTGGACGCGTCCACCATCGCCAACAATGACGTCGGACAATTCACATAGCGCACACCGCGCATCCACGTGGCGGCCACAAACCCGGCCAAATCAGTGCAAGCGCCGCCACCCAGGCCCACCACAGCGTCGGAACGCGTGAAGCCTTCTTCACCCAACCGCTGCCAAATGCCATTGGCAACCTCAATCGTTTTACCAGCCTCGGCGTCGGGAATCGTGATATCACTGACTTCATAACCGGCTTGACGCAACAATGTGCGCGCCTGATCGCTATGCCGACGCACCGAAGTGGTGTGGATCAGCGCCACACGCACGGGTTTGGGACCGAGCACGTGAGGCAGCTGCGCCAACACGCCTTCACCAATCTGCACATCGTAATCTTCGATGCCGTCCCCTGTCACGTGGACAATGCGTTCGTTCATCACGTCCACCATCCTTTCTGCCGCTTTGGCCGGAGTCATGCTGTGTGTGCGTACGGTCACATTGGCCATGCGTGTATACGTCGGATTGCGCTGTTCAAACAGCATGCGCCAACGGGCATCCGCATCGCCGTCCAACATTGGCCGCCCCCCGCCCTTCCTGGCGCGTTCCATGGCCTCTTGCGGGTGAGCCATTAAATAAATGACTTTACCGCCCTGCAATTTGTATTGTTCAAGCGCATCCTGAATTGCGGGCGTCATCGGCGCCCCTCCACCCAACGCGAAGATGCCGGGAAAGCGTTGCAAATGTTCAATGACCACATCGCGTTCTACCTCACGGAACGCGGGTTCACCATGTTCGGCGAAGTACTGCGGGATTGGCATGCCAATGGCTTGTTCAATACACAAGTCGGCATCGGCGAATGGCAAACCCAGCAGATGGGACGCCTCTTTGCCGATACGGGTTTTGCCGGCTCCCATCATGCCAATAATGACGGCGAGCGGATGCCCTTCATCAGTCAGATGCGCCGAGCAATTGTCAGTCGTATGGAATGCGTTGTTTCGTTTGGATAGCGCGGAGCGTCGGGATGGCCTGCGACGCTTGTTCCCCGCTGCCGCATGGGCATGATGCGGTTGTGCGGTTGGTCCGTTACGGCGTGGCCTGCGTCGACGATGTCGAGATCCTGCCATGGCATGTCAGCTTTCTGTACGCAAGTGGGGTGGCACAGGGCCTCCCCACAACAATGGTCATACTGGTTTGCGCGGTATTCAGCGCATATGCTCAGGCCAGGACGCCAGGTACTGTTCAATGTTGGCCCGTGTTTCAGCGACACTGTCGCCACCAAACTTTTCCAACAGATACTGGGCCAGCGTCAAACGCACCATGGCTTCTGCCACTACCGCAGCAGCCGGCACGGCTGTACTGTCGGAACGCTGGTTAATGGCTTGCGCGGCGGTACCATCGGCAACGTCTACTGTGTTCAATGCGCGCGGAATCGACGGGATGGGTTTCATCGCGGCGCGCACAATGATTGGTTCGCCGTCAGACATGCCACCCTCAATGCCGCCAGCACGGTTCGTGACACGTGTGATATGACCGTTAGCATCCATGACCATTTCATCGTGGGCTTGGGAACCTGGGCGCATTGCCTCGAGGAATCCGTCACCGATTTCCACACCCTTGATGGCTTGAATGCCCATCACCGCTGAGGCCAAGGCCGCATCAAGACGGCGGTCCGATTCTACGTACGTACCCACACCAGCAGGCATGCCGTAGGCGATGACTTCTACCACGCCACCCAGTGTGTCGGCATCCTGTTTGGCTTGATCAATGCGCTGCATCATGGCTTGCTCAGCCTCGGTATCAAGCGTGCGCACAGGCGACGCGTCAAGCTGTGCCACATCTTCTGGGCGGGGACGCTGCACCTTCGTGACATCGAGCACACCAGCCCCGCCAATCGACAACACATGGCTGACCGTACGAATACCGAACACTTGATCAAGGAACTTGGCTGCAATACAGCCCAATGCTACGCGCGATGCCGTCTCACGTGCACTGGAGCGTTCAAGCACAGGGCGCGCATCATCAAACCCGTACTTGCGCATGCCCGTCAAATCGGCATGCCCTGGACGCGGGCGTGTCAACGGGGCGTTGCGGCCTTCGCGCGCCAGCTCATGGTCGAGAGGATCAGCACTCATCACTTCGGTCCATTTGGGCCACTCGGTGTTGCCGATTTCAATGGCAATCGGAGAACCCAACGTGCTGCCATGACGCACACCCGTCAGCATGCGCACCTGGTCTTGCTCAAACTTCATGCGTGCGCCACGGCCATATCCCAACCGTCGCCGCGCAAGAGCGTCAGCCACATCTTGCGATGTCACCTCCACGCCGGCCGGCAGCCCTTCCATCATGGCGACCAATGCCTCTCCGTGGGATTCCCCCGCCGTTTGCCAACGCAACATGCCAACTCCTTTGATTTGAACCAAAACTCCGGCCTATTGTAACAGCATGAATACAGTTGTGGCGATACCGGGTCTCATATGTGCCGCCGTGCTCTGCGCCGGCGATATTCGTAGGCGGCGTGTGTCTCGGCGCGTGGTCATCGGGGGCATAGCCGCCCAACTGGCCACGCAATGTGGATGGGGTTGGTTGGCGAACGCATGGATGGTGCCTGCCGCCGGCTTATCGGGCATGCTGATTGCAGGTCTAATGCAGTGGATATTGGCATCCGTTGTGCCGGGTTCGTTGGGATTCGGCGATGTGACATGCGCCATGTTGCTTGGTACGGTGCTTGGTCCGTTTGGCGCCATTCCGTTCACCATATGGTGGCTCGTTATGGGTGTGATTGGGCTGGGCGCCCTTGGATGGGCATCACGTCGCGCCGGCGCCGTACTACGACGCAAATCGCGGTCACGGCGTCGCAGGCATCATATCAGCATCCCGTTTGTGCCCGTGATGCTTGCGGCCGCAGTGATCACCATAGTGGTCAGCCAGTGCGGGCTGCACTGGTAATGGGATTCACTCCGATATGACCATGGCTGCACTCGCCATCACGGCTGATTCAAACTGACCTCACCATGGTCATGCTCGGTATGTGCTTATGGACTGACACTAACTCGCGTCAGGGTTATTGGTTTTGTATTCCTGCACATACTGCTGGAATTGTTCGTCATTGTCGGTGAACTTGGTTTCACCCGTCTTCAGGTTCACCGTCACAAAATACAGCCAATCACCGTCTTCAGGATGCAATGCCGCTTGAATCGCATTATCGCCCGGATTGCTGATTGGTGTGGGTGGCAAGCCCTTGTTGACACGCGTGTTGTAAGGGTTGGACGCATCAGCCAATTGCTCATTGGTCAGCATGTTGCCCGTGGTGTGCAATCCATAGGCGACTGTGGAATCCATGCCCAAGGTCATGTCTTTGGCCAAGCGATTGTCAATCACGCGTGTGACTTTGCCGTAGTATTCAGGCAAATTGACTTCAGCCTCGGCGATGGAGGCGATAATCAGCAACCGTTCACGTTCTTGACCTTGCGGCACGCCCAGTTCATCAAGTTTGGCAATGCGCGCTTCGACCATCGTGCGCAGGATTTGTGTGGCGTCGTTCTCTTTGGCCACATCATAGGATCCTGGTTCAAGCCAACCTTCGAATGACCCGTTGGCTTCGGCAGGCAGAATGCCCGATCCCTTATTGTCAAGAATCTTTTGGAATTCCTCTTGCGGTATGCCGCTGACCTTGGCCGCGTTGGCAATCACATCGGTATCACGTTCCCCTGGGCGCACCTCAAGGAATCCTGCAGCATTGCCTTGGTTTGAAAGGATTGTGGCCGCATCCGATGCTTTCATCTGCAGTTTCATCGGGAATGTGCCAGGATACAACGTCAAATGGTTGGCTGCGACTACTGAGGTAAATGCTGCCGCTGATTTGATAATGCCTGCATCAACGAGGTTTTGTGCGATTTGATCGGCACCTTGCCCGGTTTCCACCGAGAATTGTACATCGCTCGTACCGGGACCCGGATAATCATCAACGACGGCTTGGTTCGTTTGCCCTGACTGCCAATTTTTCAACGCCTTGACTGCAACAATACCGCCAACGACCAGCAACGCCAGAACTGCAATGGATACCACGATGGCAACGATACGATGGCGTTGGCGCGCCTTGCGCCTTGCTCGCATCGCACGACGGGACCTGGGTGGGCGTGGCGGCGCATAAGCGCCATTGCCATCATGACCATCATCATGGTGTTCGATATGTGAACCATCGTCCCATGTCGTATTCTGCTCGAAGAAATCGTGCAGATCGCCATCTGTCACTCTTGTCACCTCTTGATCGTTGTTCACGCCTCATACCGGCTCAAGCCGTATCACGCTTGCTGATGGTCGCTGCCGGCTTGGTCTAAAGCGGATTGGAGAATCTCCACTGCCGACTGTTGATCGACCATGGCTCTGTGGTTGCGTCCCTGCACCTGTGCATCATGCAAACGCCGATGTGCATCCACCGTTGTGAGCCGTTCATCACATAGCGTAACACTGGGCATGGTTGTAATGCCACTGCGTGGGTCTGCCACTTCTTGCACAAGCCGATGAATCAGCTCTCTCACCCACGTGCGCGCCTTGCGCGCGCTGGCGCCTTCCGTGCCGTCAAGTTGCAACGGCAACCCCACCACCACATGATCCACTTGCTCGTCTTCAATGATGGCCAGCACTTCATCGAATTCGACACCATAATTGCCCCGCACAGTGATATTGCCCGCAGGGTGTGCAAACGTCAGTTGCGGATCAGACAAGGCCGTCCCTATGCGGGCATTGCCCAAATCAAGACCAAGCCAAACCAATGTTGTTCATCCTTCCTGTACGTATGAACGATGCCTGGCAGCATAGCAAACAGCAATCAGCCATGTAGCCTTCCGCCACAACACCTGTGTGCGACAATCCGTCAAACACTGCACTACCCATGATGATGCCCCGATCGGTATGCACCAATCGGGGCATCATCACCATGTGGGGATGTGATGAGCATCATGCCCATATGCTGTTGCCATCATGCTCATCATCGACCTCTCACGCCTGCAGCACTTGTGCCTTGAGGTTGGCCAACGCGTCGTCAATCTTTGGAGCGTCGGAGCCGCCGCCTTGGGCGAAGTCAGGCTTGCCGCCGCCACCACCGCCCAGCGTCTTGGCTGCGGCGCTGACCAATGCACCAGCCTTGATGCCTTGCTCGCGCGCAGCCTCATTGGTTGCTACGGCGATCATCGGCTTGTCATCATCAGTCAAACCAGCCAACGCCACCACCACAGGCTTATCTGCGCCGAGGCGGTTACGCACATCCATCACTGTCTTGCGCAACGAGTCGAATGAGCCGAAATGGCCGACGTTCTTGACCGCGACGAGCACCGTGTCGTTGGCTTGCTTGGTTTGCTGCACCAAGTCAGGAACCATCAGGCTCAGCTGTGATTCATACATGGCCGACAGACGGCGATCGGATTCCTTGAGCTTGCCGAGCAATGTGTTGATACGGTCAGCCAACTCGTCAGGACGCGCATTGAGCGTATCGGACAACTGCGAAACCAGCGCGTGTTCGCGGGCGCTGAAGTCATAGGCGCTCTGGCCTACCAATGCGTCCACACGGCGCACACCCGAACCGATCGAGGCTTCGGACATGATGTTGATCTGGCCGATCTTGCCCGCATAATCGACGTGCGTACCACCGCAAAGCTCACGGCTCCATCCGTCGTCGCCAATCGTGACCACGCGCACAATGTCGCCATACTTTTCGCCAAACAGATGCATGGCACCCAACGCGATGGCGTCATCGAACTTCATCTCTTGCGTGGACACACGCAAGTTGTCACGCAGACGTTCATTGACTCGCGCTTCCACCGAGTTCATCAGGTCCTTGCTTGGAGCGCTCGACCACTGGAAATCAAAACGCAGACGGTTCGGAGCATCCTCGGAACCACGCTGTGTGGCGTGGGGGCCGAGTTCCTCGCGCAATGCCTTGTGCACAATGTGCGTGGCCGTATGGGCACGCGCAATAGCGCCACGGCGCTCAATATCGATGGATGCTGTCACATCGGCACCAACCACCAGCGTGCCTTCCACGAGACGGCACTGATGCACAATCAAATCCTTGATCGGCTTTTGCACATCATCAACTTCAAGCACAGCACCATCATCGGCAATGATGGTGCCCTCATCAGCCAGCTGGCCACCGGCTTCGGCATAGAACGGCGTGTGGTCAAGAATGACTTCCACCGTAGCCGGCGCCGTGACGGCAGGAACCGACCCTTCGCCTTCCTTCATGATGCCGATGACACGTGAACGCGTGCTGACTTCGGTGTAGCCTTCGAACACAATCGGGCTCTCCAGCGTCTTCTTGAAGTCATCGTATTCGCTCAAATCCACGTTGTGACGCTTCTTGAGCGCGTCCTGCCGTGCACGCGACTTTTGCTCAGCCATGAGCTCGCGGAACTTGGCCTCGTCAACCTTCACGCCCTGCTCGGCAGCCATCTCCAAGGTCAGCTCGATCGGGAAACCGTAGGTATCGTGCAGTTGGAACGCCGTGTCACCCGTGATGACAGCAGGCTCAGTAGAGTCGGTGTCTTCATCCTTGGCCTTCTTGACAGCCATGTCGAAAATCTCGATACCGTTGGTCAAGGTGCGACGGAACGCGTCTTCCTCACCATAGGCGGCTTCGGACACGTCCTTGAACGTGGCAGCCAGTTCAGGATAGTTCGGTTCCATGGCGGCTTCGGACACCGGCAGCAGCTGTGGCATCACAGGATCCTGGTAGCCCAGCACGCGCATTGCTTCCACCGTGCGACGAATCAGACGACGCAGCACATAACCGCGGCCCGCGTTGCTTGGACGCACGCCATCGCTCATGATCATCAACGCGGAGCGCACATGGTCGGCGACCACGCGGAACTTGACATCCGCGTCCTTGTCGTCGCCATACTTGATACCCGTTATTTTCTCACACGCTTCGATGACCGGGTAGACTTCGTCGGTTTCATAGATGTTTTGCTTGCCCTGCAGCAAGTACGCCACACGTTCAAGACCGGCACCCGTATCAATGTTCTTATGGGCAAGCTCACCCACAATATGCAAATCGGTTTTCGATTTGACGTTGTCGACCATGAAGTTCTCGAACACGAGATCCCAAATCTCGATGTATCGGTTTTCATCGGCGATCGGGCCACCCTCAACGCCGTACTCAGGGCCGCGATCCACATAGATTTCGGAGCATGGACCGCCAGGGCCGGGGCCGCCTGTGGTCCAGAAGTTGTCTTCCATGCCCAGAATCTGAATGTGTTCAGGATCCACGCCCTCATTACGCCACAAGGCGCGTGCTTCATCATCGTCAGTGAATGTGGTCATCCACAGTTTGTCTTTGTCGAAGCCCAGGCCACCTTGGTCTTGCGGCATCGTCAACAAGTCATAGGCGTAGTGGATGGCTTCTTCCTTGAAGTAATCACCGAAGGAGAAGTTGCCGAGCATCTGGAAGAACGTGCCATGCCTTGTGGTCTTGCCAACCTCGTCAATGTCGAGCGTGCGCACGCACTTCTGGTTGGACGCCATACGATGGCTTGGCGGCGTCTGCTCACCCATCAGATACGGGATGAACGGCACCATACCGGCAATCGTGAACAACGTGGTGGGATTCGGGGAGATAAGCGAAGCGGAAGGCACTACCAAATGGCCTTGCTGTTCGAAGTAATTGAGGTATCGCTTGGCGATCTCGGCTGTACGCATGAAGATTGCAATCCTTAGTCTTTGATGATGCCGGAATACTGCTGGTTGAGTTGGGCTTCACGGGTGCGCTGCGCGGTCTTGAACTCGGTGATGAGTCCCTCTAACGTGCGCATTGCCACATGATCCTGGTCAGGGCCAAGCACGAACTGACGTGCCTGATCTGGGGTGTTGGCCTTCACATAGGCCTGTGCTTTGCTGACTGCGAGCACGCCTGTGGCGACTCCCAGTCCGATCCAGAACAATCGTTTGAACATCAGGCCTCCTTCATGGGTTCGGTGGCGTCAACGGCGGCTGCATCCGCTGCAGGCGCCTTGGATGCCTTGGCGTCCATGAACGAACGCGCGGTGGTCTTGATGGCGTAGAAAATCGACGCGATCTTGATAATCGGCTTGCCCAGGAACGAACCGTACAGATTCGTCAGTGCGCCAATATTGTTGGCCGTGGTCGAAGCCGCTTGAGAAATGTCATTGACATCAGCGAGCGATTTGTTGACTTGCTTGACCGTGGTCACGCCTTCGTCAAGAGCCGGAATCGCATGATCGCCAGTGTCCTTGATTGTCTGAGCCATCTGGTCGAACAGCTTGCCCAAACGAATCAGCGGATAAATGAGGAATCCAGCCAATATTGCGAACACGATGGCAGCAATCAGACCTGCGATTTCACCAATACCCATCTTGGGCACCTCTTTCCCGTTGCGGAGCCGAACGAGCATCGTTACGACTCAACCTACGCGCTTACAGTAACCAGATGGCAAGACGCACAGCCTTTTACGGCCATGGCATGCGCTCACCATGATACAGGCCAAACGCTGGATATGTTAGGGCCGTTCGTCATAGGCCACCACGATCACTGCGTCATCCAATGGACGTGTGAAGTCAATATCGAGCCAAGTATGCGATCCATTGCGAGGCCGTTGGGACAGGTCGTAACCTGCTGGCGCGAACCGGTGCATGAGGCTCAACAACGTATTGCCGTGTGATATTTGCAACACATGGTCGCCATCCTTCAAGACAGGATTGGAACCAATCAGCGCGAACCCCTCTTCTACTCGGGACCAGTACTCCGCATCTGATTCGGCATCATGGAACGGGTCGGCTTCCTTGAGAAAATCCCTCGTGGCCGCAAGCCCATAACGCTCAACTATGGCGTTGTATGTTGGTGCCCCATGTGGACCACCCGCCGCCAACCACGCCATATTCATATCCTGGCCTTCAAAATAGCCGTACGATTGCTCGCGGAAATGCATGTCGCTGATCAACGTGGGTCGCTTATGACCGGCTGCTTCGTTGATATCGAGAATACGTTGCGCCGTGATTTGGGCACGCGTAGTGTCGGAACAATACGCTGCCGCAAAATCGAATCCGGCCAATGTATGCCCGGCCACGTCGGCATCGGCGATACCACTTGGGGTCAATGGCGAGTTCGACCATCCTTGCAGTCTGTTGTATCGGTTAAAAAACGTTTGTCCATGACGGACCAGATGCAGATGAATACGCATAGTCATGATTATTGCACGCATGACGTGCGCAATACGGCATACTGGTAGCTGTGTCACATTTCATTGTTCGTTGGCTTGTTCTGACCATCGCCGCGGCCATCATGGTCGCGCTGTTGCCGGGCTTTACCGCCATCGGTTCGCCGCCTGTCCTTGGCGTCGCCGCGTTTGCGCTGTTCATGGCTTTGCTGGACGCTTCCATCCGCCCGATCGTCAATCTGCTGTCACTGCCGTTGACGTTCTTGACGTCCGGCATTTTTGCGCTCGTGCTCAACTGGGTGTTCATCATGGAACTGGCATCATGGTTGGTGTCCTCACTGTTCCATGTGGGTGTCACAATCGGCGGCTTCCGGTGGGCCGTGCTCGGTTCGCTGATCATGTCCATCGTTTCCGGCATCGTCTCGTCCGTCATCGGTGCCGACTGACTCGCCTTTGCTATTGCCGTAGCCTCGACATGGCCACCATACCGCCATGCCATCGCCTCACGAATGGCATGCGTCACCAGAGTCACCTTGTGGCGTTATATGCCGTCACAACGGGAAAAGCCCCGCATAAAGCGGGGCTTTTCTCGGTATGTATGTCCTTATGCTGTATTGATTTACAGTATGTGGATCCAGATCAGCGGGCGTAGAATTCGACCACGTACTGGATGTTCACCTGCACCGGGATTTCCTCGGCCTCAGGCTTGCGCGTCAGGGTAGCCTTCAAGGAAGGCAGGTTCACGTCCAGGTAGCCCGGAACCGGAGGCAGCACATCGCGGTGCACGCCTTCAGCAGCGATCTGGAATGGAACCATCGTCTGGCTCTTCGGCTTGACCTGGATGGTCTGGCCGGGCTTGACGCGGTAGGACGGGCGATCCACAATGTTGCCGTCCACGAGGATGTGGCGATGGACCACGAACTGACGGGCCTGAGCCGTGGTACGTGCAATGCCGGCACGCAGCACGAGGGCGTCAAGACGGGTCTCAAGGTCGGTCAGCATGGCGTTACCGGTCTGGCCGGCGGTGTGGGTGCCCTTCTCGTAGGCAGCGCGCAGCTGCTTCTCCGAGATACCATACTGAGCGCGCAGACGCTGCTTCTCGCGCAGACGCACGGCGTAATCGGACTCAGTGCGACGGCGCGTACGGCCATGCTCACCAGGAGCGTATGGACGCTTTTCGAAAATGCGCTGAGCCTTGGGGGTCAGTGCAATGCCCAGGGCGCGGGAAAGACGCACCTGACGGCGGGAACGCTGAACGTTCGTCATTGTTCAATTTCCTTTGGTTGAATCTGTCGTTGTCTGAACGGAACGAATGCGCATCATGAACGATGCACATCCGCTGAGTCGGCCTCTCCAGTGCTTCATCGTGCCGCAACACGAACGGCCATCACATGGCCGCCGACCCACTGATGGGCTGTGACTCCAGACGGTGCATTCCGGCCGGAACACACCAATCGACAACCCTACACCTATGGCCGGATGAATCACCGTGGTGTTGATCACAACTTTTCGATCGGTGCCATTCGCAGCATCAGACGCTTGGTGCCATTGGAACCAAAATTAACGGTCAGTACTGAATTCTCACCTTTGTCTTGTGTGTCAACCACGGTGCCAAGCCCAAACTTGTCATGCGTGATTTTGTCGCCCACATGGAAATCACTGATGTTGAGCCCATTGTTCTTTTGGATCGACGACGCGGGTTTTGCTGTTGGTTTGCCACTTTTACGCGTTGTGACTTTGCCGGACCGGGACGATGATGCATGGCCTGAGCCTCGAGAACCATACGAGCTTGAACCATATGATGAACCCGATCCGTATGAGGCGCGTGACCCATGCGGGGCATGCGACCCGAAGGTGGCATGCGATCCGCGCGACGAGCCGTAGGAACCACCGCCGAATGTGGATTGGGAATGCGAACGGAGCGAACCAGAGGAATCATAATCATGGGCAGCACTACGAGGAGCCGCGGAACCGAACGAGGAACCACCGAACGTGAAACCCTGCGGTTCGTCGTCAACCCAACCGCCGAACTCGTCGTCATCATCGCCCCAGCTGGAACGCATGCGTTCTATACCAGCTTCACGACGTTTCCAATCAATAAGTTTGTCGGGAATTTCGTCGAGGAACTGGCTGGGCAACATTTCATTGGCCTGTCCCCACTGGGCGCGTACGGCAGCGCGCGTGACATACAAATGGCGTTTGGCCCGTGTGATGCCCACATACGCAAGACGCCGCTCTTCACTGAGTTCGGTATCATCTTCCATGGCGCGCGAATGCGGGAACGTTCCCTGCTCCATGCCCGTCAAGAAGACGACGGGATATTCCAATCCCTTGGCCGTATGCAGTGTCATCAACGTGACCTTGCCGGTATCTTCCTGTTCCCCCGGAAGCTGGTCCGAGTCGGCCACAAGCGCCGTCGTTTCCAAAAAACCGGCCAAAGACGCGTCGGGCGTAGTCTGCTCATACTCGGCCGCTACGGACTGCAGCTGAGACAGGTTCTCCACGCGTGACGCGTCCTGCGGGTCGTCGGACTTGCGCAGCTCCTCGAGCAGCCCGGATTCCTTGAGCACCTGCGCAACAATGGCGGACGGCTTGGAATCATGTTCGGCCGCAAACTGCCGCAGCGACACCATGAGATCACGGAACCGACGCAACGGATTCGCCGTGCGCGCCGTCATGCCCTCAATCGAGTCGGCTTGTTCCAGCGCTTGCCAGAACGTGCCACCAATCTCGTCGGCATGGGCGGCGACCAACGCTTCGGCACGAGCACCGAGCCCGCGTTTCGGCACATTCAGAATACGGCGGACATTCACGTTGTCAGCCGGATTGACGATGGCTTGCAAATAAGCCATCGCGTCCTTGACCTCACGACGCTCGTAAAACTTCGTGCCACCGACCAACTGATACGGCACATGCGCACGAATGAGTCCCTCCTCAAGCGCACGAGACTGCGCGTTGGCGCGATACATGATGGCCATGTCGCAGAAGCGCACACCTTCTTGCGTGTTCAAACGCAACAGTTCCTGCGCAATCCAGTGGGCCTCAAGTTGGGCGTTGTCGGCCGCATATCCGGTGATCAACTCGCCCGATCCCACAGCCGTCCAGAGCTTCTTGGGCTTGCGGCCCTCGTTGTTGGCGATGACAGCGTTGGCCGCATCCAAAATCGTCTGCGTCGAACGGTAGTTCTGCTCGAGCATGATTGTGCGGGCGTTCGGGAAATCCTGTTCGAAATCCTGGATGTTCGAAATGTCGGCACCGCGGAACGCATAAATGGACTGGTCCGAATCACCTACCACCGTCACACTGGCCTGCGGGCGGCCACCCGCTCCCCCAGACTTGGCTTGGTCAATGCCTGCAAGTTCGCGGATCAACACATATTGGGCGTGATTAGTGTCCTGATATTCGTCGACGAGAATAAAGCGGAAACGATTGCGGTAATAGTCAGCCACTTGCGGATCGGTTTGCAGTAGCTCGACCGTACGCATGATCAAATCGTCAAAATCAACAGCATTGGCCATGCGCAACCGATGCTGGTACTCGGCGTACATGACGGCATAGAGTTCCTCAACGTTGCCGATACGGCCGAACTGATAGCCTCGCATACCGGGCTTGTAATCGGCGGCATAGGTAGCCAACTGGGTCTGCCAACTGATGAGCTGGTTTTTATAATCGCTGATACGCGCCAGAATGTTGCGCGGCGTAAAACGCTTGATATCAACGTTCAAATCGGATGCAATCAGCTTGATAAGCCGTTCACAATCAGCAGTGTCATAAATCGAAAAGCCGGACTTGAGTCCCACCGACTCGCCATTGCGGCGCAAGATGCGCACGCAGGCCGAATGGAACGTGGACACCCACATGCGTTGGGCTTCAGGACCAATCAACGCTTCCAAACGTTCCCTCATCTCGGCAGCCGCCTTGTTCGTGAACGTGATGGCCAATATCTGGCTCGGCCATGCGCCAAACTGGCTCAAAATCCAAGCGATACGGCGTGTCAACACGCGTGTTTTGCCGGAACCGGCGCCGGCGCCAATCAGCAGCGCAGGCCCGGAATATTGTACGGCCAATGCTTGCTGTTCGTTGAGATCACCAACGAGTTCCTGGGGAGTACGAGCGATGAGCGCGGCGTCTTGCACGAATCCGAATCCTTCCGGATAGAGAACAGTTCAACTCGAAGTAGTGTACGCCCAAGCCTCCATCACAGCCAGCATGCCTCGATGCTCTTGGACTGGGCAACCGGAATTGGCCGGCGTATCTCATTGCTGCATGTGCGCGACGTACGGGCCCCCAAATACGGGCGTGTAGGAAGCGATGACGCACAATGCGAACGCAATCATGACCAGCACAAACACGATGTTGGCCCAACGCTCGCTGAGCTTGTAAAAGCCCATGCAAATCAACGGGTAAAACACCCATACGTACACGGTGGCCATCAAACCGATGAAGAAGTCGTTGACAATCCATCCCTGGTTGAGGATGTTGCCTGGCAACACGGAGTTGTCCCAGAACGGATAGACGCCGTTAGCGTCGGGCTGATTGATAATCAGGCCGATCACTGTTTCAAGTACGGCCGCGAGCGCGACCATGAGGATGAATGATTCGAATATGGCGCCCCATAGTGTTTTGCGTCGGTTGACAATCCATTCTTTGAGCGGTTCGATAACGAGTGTCATGGCGACGGCTCCGATGCCGTATACCCAGTACGGCACGAACCATGGGTCGTGCCATACGGCGTAATCGGGTGACACGATGCCGAAGAAGTGGTTCATCGTCAGGCAGTATGGCAGTTCCATCCAGTGGCCGATGATGCTGAATAGTGCGAGGCATACGGTTAGGGAGCGCCAGAATGCCCAGGTGCGTGGTTGGAACCAGCCTATCTCGTCGTGTTTGAGGTTGTCGTGGATTATGGGCGCGGCGGGTTCTCCTGAGTCATGGGGTTCGCTTTGCCCGTACTGGTGGTGACGGTTGGATGTGTTGTGATCATTTGGCCTGTTGTTCATCGCGCTCATCCCCTAGATATGTGAGGTTCTGCGATGAGTGTATCGATATTGTGTGGGGAAAAACCTGATAATTTGCCATTCTCCTCTATCAGTGAGAAAACGGCGCTGGCGGCATACCGAGTGACGTCACCTAGTTTGAGGGCACGCGCATGCATATCTATGCATAAACAACGGTGCATATATGCAGTTGTGGGCCGCTTTCCGTTGGAAAACGACCCACAACTGAGGAAGTCCGGTGCTGGAACCAGTCCCCTATAGCCAAGATCCCCTCTCGCCTAGCCCAACCCTAGGCTTCCCGCGAATCAGTATACACGGCACGTTCAAGATTGCAAATGCGTGGGCCGTGTGTCAACCATGACTGAGGATCATATAGAGCTATCGGCTCATTATGCAATGCGCTGTTGCATATGCATGGTGGTGCATAGTGCTGGGTACTAGGGAGTAATTCATGATGCTTGATTTTTGCGCTGATACCAAGGAACGCCGCATGGCTTGGCCCTGCCACGTACATTGGAAGGTAGTACTGTCATTCGTTTTTTTACTGGTAAGGAACCATCATGACTACTGCACATCGCGAGGCGGCGCGACATCCAGATGTCCCTACGCGCACACCTCAGCCGCACGTTCCACAACGCGATCAGCCGTCAGCGCATGCTGGCAGCCTCAATGAGACCACTCATGGCCATCCGCACCTTGATGACATGCGCATTGGCTATGAGTGGCATGCGCGTCGACGCGCTTTTGGCATGGCCAATGGTTTGGGGTTGATTATTATGGGCGCGGCAACCGCTGATTTCATGGGGTTGTTGCCCCAAGACAACAGTGAGGATGTGCGCCGTGTGGTGGATTGGATTGATGAGCTGATCGCCCATGAAAGCCATGAATTGATCCAGCTGTCGAAGCATCAGTCCCATCCCGAATCGTTTCTGGTGTTCATTGTGATTGCCGCTATCGGCATGTTCATGTTGCGTAACGCTTCGGAGGATAACGCGCAATATCATGAGGCGTTTCCTCGTCTTACATTCCGTTACCCGAAGGAACGGCGCCGTAGCATGCGTATCGCGCATGTCCTTGGCGTGTTGGCTTCGATTGCGTTCATGCTCATTGCTTTCGTGCTGCTGCACATGGCCAGCAATGCTGGCTGGCCGATGTATTTGGTGGAAGGGTTGCGTAAAACGGCCATAGCTATTGGCGCATGGGTGATTGTGTATTGCGGATGCTGGCTGGGCCGCTGCAACGTCAAGCTTTACAATTTTTCATCATTGCGGTTTGCCAATATTTATGAGATTTACAAGGAACGTAAGCATGCCAACGCCGATGGCATTCCGAGCCATGCGTCCATCCGTGAAAAGACATTGTGTGATTGGGATATGAACCTGGGTCGTTTGGCCAGCATTATCGCTGTGCTCGGTGCTGCTGCTGTGGCGTATCTTGATGGTACGCGCACGTCACAGTTTTGGCTGCCCATTGTGGTGGTCATTGTGATCATTTTGTTGATTCGCTTGGCCATTACGCATTATGCTGTCACGCATTTTGAACACATTGATTTATAGATCCTTGGGGTCAGCCGGGGATGCTTTGCGACACGGCATTGCGGCTGATCAACGGCTGCTGCGCGCAGCGCCCGTATGGGTTTGTGCAGTGCTCGTATGGGCCTGTATACGCTAATCCAACAACTATTACCCCCGACACACTATCGGCTACAGATGTACGTGGCAGCAGATGCCATGCGCGCTACGATGAGGTCGTCGAAGGTCAAGCGGGTTGTCATCTGCTCCGCTTGTCCAATGCATCAAATGCACTCAATGCTTAAAGGAGCATGCCATGAAGCGCACGCCTATTGCGCAACTATTCGCCAACAGCCAGCAGCTGGGCGGTACCACAGTCACCGTCTGCGGTTGGGTCCGTTCGATTCGCGATATGAAAAACTTCGGTTTCGTCATCCTCAACGACGGCAGTTGCTTCAACGACGTCCAAGTGGTAATGAACCGTGAGACATTGGCGAACTATGACGATATCGCCGCGCAGAATACGGGCGCTTCGCTCAAGGTCACCGGTGAGCTCAAACTCACGCCGGACGCCAAGCAGCCGTTTGAAATCGCCGCGCAATCCATTGAGGTGCTTGGCGCTTCGTCCCCGGATTATCCGTTGCAGAAGAAGCGTGCGACGACGGAGTTTTTGCGTACGATCCAGCATATCCGCCCGCGCACGAACCTGTTCCGCGCCGTGTTCCGCATCCGTTCGGTTGCGGCAATGGCCATTCATGAGTTCTTCCAGTCACGCGGGTTTGTGTATGTCAATACGCCCATCATCACCACGAACGACGCTGAAGGCGCCGGTGAGATGTTCCGCGTCACCACGCTCGACATGACCAATCCTCCGCTCAACGAGGATGGCACGATTGATTGGAGCCGGGATTTCTTTGGCAAGCCCGCCAGCCTGACGGTTTCCGGTCAGCTCAACGCCGAGAATTTCGCAATGGCGTTTGGTGATGTCTATACGTTCGGTCCCACGTTCCGCGCTGAAGATTCCAACACGAAACGTCACGCCGCCGAGTTCTGGATGGTTGAGCCTGAAATGGCTTTCGCCGACCTCAATGACGATATGGATCTGGCCCAAGCCATGTTGCAGTCCGTCATCACCACAGTGCTTGAACAGTGCGCTGACGAGCTGAACATGCTCAACCGGTTCGTGGACAAGGGTTTGCTCGAACGCTTGCGCCACGTCGCCACGTCTGATTTCGCGCGCGTCACTTACACGGATGCGATCGCCATTCTTGAGCAGGCCGTAGCTGACGACCACAAGTTTGAATACCCGGTCAAGTGGGGCGTCGATCTGCAGACTGAGCATGAGCGGTATTTGACGGAACAGCATTTTGGCAAACCCACATTCGTCACCGATTATCCTGCCGGTATCAAGGCGTTCTACATGCGTTTGAACGATGACGGCAAGACTGTGGCCGCCGTGGACTGCCTCGTGCCAGGCATTGGTGAGATCATTGGCGGCTCCCAGCGTGAGGAACGTCTTGAAGTGCTGGAACGCCGCATCGACGAACTCGGCATGGATAAGGAACAGTACCGGTATTATCTTGATTTGCGTCGCTACGGCACCGTCGAGCACGCCGGCTTCGGTCTCGGTTTTGAACGTCTCGTCATGTATTTGACCGGTGTCGACAACATCCGCGACGTGCTGCCCCACCCACGCACCGTGGGTCACGCCGAGTTCTAATACTTATTTCTGCATACCCACACATGCCAAGGGGGCTCCTGCCAACGCAGGAGCCCCCTTAACCGTATTGTCAGGCACGTTGCTCACAGGCTGCGCACCGCGTCTCATTCTCAAGCGAGATCACGGACGCGGATTGTAGGCGAACATCGGATCAAGTTCACCCGTTTGGCCGTCCCAGACTGGCGAATTGTCGCGGAATTGCACGTTGATATGCATGGCATCGCAGAACGGCGAGTTCTGCGTATTGCCGCAACGGCATAATGCATACCGGTTGCGGCGCTCATATTCCGTACCATCAGCACTGATCAATGCGATATCACCGGCCACAAACAGAGGCGCTGAATAGCCTTCCTGCACATCCTCAAGAATGACAATGGTCGGCGTGAAGTCCTGCTCATACGGTTTGCCTGTGGCATTGTTGAACGAAACCAGGCGGCCCGTCGGACAGTTCCATGCGCCGGCAATGGCGGCGCTTACATCACGTTCATCAGTGCTTTGCTCAGTAAGCGTCCAGGCTTCGGAACCAAGTTGGTGGCACATGCGCGCAAAAGCACACCGCTCGTCATCACCCATCGAAACCACAGGACCTTCATAGAGGCCCGCACGCTCGTCGTAGGGGCGACGATCGGCAACTTCGGTGCCATCAAACCCGTTCTTGACATGGGAGCCATCACAAAATGGCGGGTTCGCCGAGGTTCCACACCGGCACAATGCCACCGGGCGTCCGGGCTGCGTGGTGAATTCGCGAATACGGTTGTATTGCATATGCATGCCATCGGGTGCCGGCACAATCGCATCCTCAACAATGCGCACTTCGCCACGCACAATATAAGGGCCATTCTTCGTGATCGTGATGGATGGCCGTTCATCGGTCACGTCACTGTGATGCTTGGCCGACATATTGCGTCCCGACACGGTTGTAGTGGCACTTGACGGTACATCATGGGACCGTTTGGTTCCCGTCCTAATCCAATCGCTCATTGCTGATTCCTTACTATGACTATGCCTGAAGCATTGATGGTTATAAGTGACGTTACTCGTGCACAATCAGGTTCACCGATAGCGGGAATACCGCTCAAACGCTGCACTTCAAGGGTTGAACCCGGCCAACCGGCTTGACATAGCGGTAGGCAATGTGCTGGTGACATGTTGGACATTGTCGGCCGTTAGGCTGGGCGCGTATCCGCACAACAGCCCTATGGCAAGACAGGAAGGTGAATGATGACACCACAACAGCGCGCATGGTTTGATGAACCTGTTGACCGCAGTGGCACGAATTCCCTGAAGTGGAGCATTGATGATGGCGAACTGCCGTTGTGGGTAGCCGACATGGATTTCCGCGCCGCTCCATCGATTCTTGAGGCGGTCCAACAACGTGCTGCCCATGGCATTTTCGGGTATTCGGTTATTGATGAAGATTGGGCTCAGTCCTATGTGCACTGGTGGTCACGACGCCACCAGCTGGAGTTACAGCCCGAATGGCTCAATTTCGCCACAGGGGTCATTCCGATCCTGTCCAGTTGCGTTCGCGAATTCACCGCGCCCGGTGACAATGTGCTCGTGCAGACCCCGGTGTACAACATCTTTTTCAATGTGATCCACAACAATAATCGCAACCTGGTAGATAGTCCGTTGCGCTATGATGCGCAGACCGGCGAATATTCCATTGATTTTGAGGATTTGGAAGCCAAGCTCGCCGATCCGAACACCACTATGATGATTCTGTGCAACCCGCACAATCCGATTGGCAAAATCTGGGATGCCACCACATTGCAGCGTATCGGAGAGCTGTGTGTGCGCCATGGGGTCATGATTCTTGAAGACAGCATCCATTGCGATATCACCGACCCAGGTGTTGCGTATGTGCCGTTGCTCTCGCTCGACGATCGATTCAAATCCAACACGATCATGTGCGTCTCCCCCACCAAAGCGTTCAATATCGCCGGATTGTTGTCGGCCTGCGCCGTGGTGCCGGATGCATCCTTGTGTAAGCGCGTACATCATGCGTTGCAAGTCGATCAGGTGTGCGATGTCAACGCGTTTGCGGTTCAGGCCACGGTCGCGGCATTCAATGAGGGTGAATCATGGTTGGATGCGATGAGGGAATATGTGGCGGAAAACAAGCAATTGGTGCGCGACTATCTCGCCGAGCGTCTTGCACAGATTCGGCTGATTCCGTCGCGAGCCACCTACGTGTTATGGCTGGATTGCACAGCATTGATGCCTGCCTTGGCACAAGGCGTGACATTGGCGGATGATATTCGCCGCACCACCGGATTGTTTGTTACGAACGGAGCCCAATATGGAGGCCCCACCGAAGCCTTTTTGCGCATGAACGTCGCTTGCCCGCAATCCATTGTGATTGAGGCACTCCACAGGCTGGAGCAGTATTTCAACCAAATTGTATAGGCGTGTTATGGATACACGTACTTGATGGCATAGGGATGCTATCCATCCCAGGAGGCGGTTCATATTGAGCCTTGCAAGCAGCTGAGCACACGCTGAAGCCAGCGCACCGCCAGGCTGCGGACACTGCCCATGGTTAACGGGCGGTCGCCGCGAGATATTCGGCGTCGTCAACCGGTTCGAGCCATTCATTGCTCGTGTTCGTCCCGGGAACTTCCACAGCAAGATGGGCAAACCAACTGTCAGGAGCGGCACCATGCCAATGCTTGGTGTTGGCGGGAATGTTCACGCACGTGCCCGGCAGCATTTCAATAGGGTCCTGCCCCTCAATTTGCGCAAAGCCACGTCCGGCCACGCCAATAAGAATCTGGCCGCCACCTTGGTCGGCATGGTGAATATGCCAATTGTTGCGGCATCCCGGCTCGAACGACACGTTGAACATGTTGACTTGTTCGGTGCTTAAGGGCGTCAGGTAGCTCTGGCCGATGAAGTACTGTGCAAACGCGTCATTCGGCTGGCCAATCGGAAAAATCATGCTGGATTCAAACTGTGTTTTGGCGTCGGCTGCCCGATCCGCAGGCTCGTTCCACACGTCTTTGGCCAAGCGGAACACAGCCCACGCTTTCGGCCATCCCGCGTAGAACGCGACATGCGTAATCGCCGCAACGATTTCTTCACGTGTCACGCCATGGTTCTTGGCGTTTTGCAAATGATAGATGAGTGATGTGTCGGTAATACCTTGGCTCATCAGCGCAACTACGGTAATCAGGCATCGCGCCTTCATGTCGATACCAGGAATGTTCCAATTCTGCCCAAACAACACATCGTCATTGAAATGGGCGAAATCAGGGGCGAAATCACCCAGCTGATCGCGTCTGGCGGTTTGCGTCACCGTCATATTGAACTCCTTACTCCATCAATGAATGCATAACGGAACCGTTACGGCTAACATGGCCTCTACAGGGACTTGTTCTTTACTGACCCAAGTACTGGGTGTAGAACGCTTCGATGGTGTCGAATGGAATGTAGTCGTAATTGTCATACAAATCTACATGAACGGCGCCTGGAATAATCATCAATTTCTTGTTCTCGCCCGTAAGCCGCTGGTACGTGTCCTCACTAAAATACCGTGAGTGTGCTTCACTGCCATGGATGGGCAACACCGCACCCTCAATCTCATTCGCATACGCCATCAGCGGCTGGTTCAGGAAGCTTTGGCAACCAATGGCCGTCCAACCATCCGTGGAGTTCAAGGAACGCGGATGGTAGCCGCGCGGTGTCTTGTAGTAGTCGTGGTATTGCTCAATAAATACGGGATGGACTCTCCAGGAGCCCATCCCGTATTCAATCACTGAAAGAAGTGCCAATCACTTCTCGATCAAATCAGCTTTCACACCATCATTGCTACCGATGACGCCGTTGGCTGCCATCTGGGCAATCTGATCATCGGTGTAACCCAACGACTTGAGGATTTCTTCGTTGTTTTCGCCGAGCTTTGGAGCGCGCTGATAATCCGGGGTGAAGCCGTCAATCTGGAATGGCAGACCGATGGTCTTGAACGTGCCACGGGCGTCCTGCTGGTCGATGGTGACAATCGTGCCATCCGAGTTGAGGTCGGGATCGTTCTCGAGCTCATACCAATCCAGCACAGGACCGACCGGAACGCCCTTCGCGCCGAGTTCCTTGGTCAGCGTGTCCTTGTCGTACTGCATCGTGTATTCCTCAACACGCTTGTATACCTCAGCCTTGTGCTGATCGCGGGCATTGGCCGTGTTGAAGTTCGGATCGGTCAGCCAATCCTGGAAGCCCATGGCGTTGCAGAAGTTCTCGAAGCCCTTCTGGGACTGCTGGATGACGATATACACGTATGCGTTCGGATCGGTCTCCCAACCCTTGGCACGGTAGCACCAGCCGAGCACGAGGCCGCCTTCGGCGTTCTCGCCACGCGGGATGGCCTTGCCGAACTTGTAGCCCGGGTAGCAGGCGTAATACGACAGTTCATGCAGGTGATCGAGGATGAGCTGATCACGAAGCTTGATGCGGCACAGGTTCAGCACAGCGTTCTGCATCGACTGGTAGACGTAGGAGCCTTCGCCCGTCTTCTCACGCTGCATCAGGGCGGCCAGAATACCAATCGTCAGATGCATACCGGAGTTGGAATCACCCAGAGCGGCTGCAGACTGGGTAGGAGCCGTGTTGTCACCAGTGTTCCAGCCGGTTGCGGCGGCTGCGCCGCCTGCGGACTGTGCCACGGGCTCGAATGCCTTGACATGCTCATAGCGGCTGCCACGGTTGAAGCCCTTCAAGGAGGCCATGATGCACTTCGGGTTCAGCGCATGGACCTGTTCCCAACCAAAGCCCAGCTTCTCAACATCGCCAGGGCCAATGTTTTCCACAAAGACGTCGGCATCCTTGAGCAGCTCGGTCAATACCTTCTTGCCTTCAGGATCCTTCATGTCCAATGTGATGGACTTCTTGTTGGCGTTGAGCTGCAGGAAGTACAGCGAGTACGAGCCGTCAACATCGTTCATCTCGCTACGGGTAGGATCGCCTCCCTTAACCTTCTCAAGCTTGATGACCTCAGCGCCAAGCCATGCGAGAAGCTGGGTGCAGGATGGACCGGACTGGACCTGGGTCCAGTCGATGACCTTGATGCCTGCGAGTGGTGCATTGTTTGCAGTCATGTACGACCTCCTTAATGTGGATGTTGGCCTTAATATACGGTTGCAAAGTTGAGAGTTTCCTTAGGGTTCCGCTCATGGTCGAAACCACGGTGTTCTCCCAGTTGTTATTCAGCATCATCTAATATCGAGTTCGATTCGCTACAGGGTTTATAACGTCACTTATACGAAAAAGGGTCTTGCATGGTTACCCATGCAAGACCCTTCCCTAGCAGAACGCTATCAGAGGTTCGTCAATCAGACTCACTCGTTGTCGCCTGCGGTGGCAGCCGTTGCGGAAACGGCGCCCGGCAGGTCGGTCTTGACGCCCGGCCACACCCAGTCGGTGTAATCCGGAATGTCGTAGCCGTTGTCGACAGCGAACTGGTAAGCCTCGATGCGGAAGTCCTCGAGCTTCTTGATCTCGTCGGCGTACTTGTCGGCGTCGATCATGCGCAGTGCCGTAGCGGTCAGCTCATAACGATCGATGTCGTTGACACGCACCATGTCGTACGGCGTGGTGGTGGAGCCCTGCTCCTTGTAGCCGACCACGTTGAAGTTGTCGTGGTTCGGGCGATCGAAGATCAGGCCGCGCACGTCGTGCGCATAGGAGTGGTACGCGAACAGCACCGGCTTGTCTTCGGTGAAGAGCTCAGCGAACTCGGCATCGGACAGAGCCTGATCGTTCTCCTTGGCGGACTGCAGCTTGATCAGATCCACCACGTTGACGACCTTGAACTTGACGCCGAGCTTGTTCAGACGATCAGCAGCAGCCATGAGCTCCTGAGTCGGAACATCGCCAGCGGAAGCGAGCACAATCTCGGCCTCATCGTTGGTCTTGACGTTCGAAGCCCACTCGAATTCGCCAGCGCCCTTGGCAACCAGCTCACGAGCTTCGTCCAGCGTCGTCCAGGTGGCAGCAGGCTGCTTGCCGGCGACGATGGCGTTGATCATGTTGGTCGACTTGTAGCACTTCTCAGCGATGGCCAGCAGCACGTTGGCGTCGGTTGCGAAGTACAGGCCGATGACGTGATCGTTGTTGAACGTCTTGTTCAACAGGACGGAGGTGACACCCGGATCCTGGTGCGAGAAGCCGTTGTGATCCTGACGCCACACGTGCGAGGACACGAGCAGGTTCATCGAGGAGATCGGCTTACGCCACGGAATCTCACGCACCGTAGCCTCGAGCCACTTGGCGTGCTGGTTGAGCATGGAGTCGATGACGTGCACGAAGGACTCGTAGGAGCTCCAGATGCCGTGACGACCCGTGAGCAGGTAGGCCTCGAGGAAGCCTTCGCACTGGTGTTCGGAGAGCTGCTCAGTGACCTGGCCGGTGACAGCCATGTGCTCATCGACGAGGTCCTTGGACAGGTAGCCGTTGTCCCACTGCTTGTTGGTGACTTCGTAGGAAGCCTGCAGACGGTTCGAAGCGGTCTCGTCAGGTCCGAAGATGCGGAACGAATCCGGGTTGTTCTTGATGATGTCACGCGTGTACTCACCGAGCTTACGCGTAGCCTCAAGCTGGCCCCAGCCGTGGCCGAATTCCTTGACTTCCTTGACCTCATAGTTCTCGAGGGCCGGCAGATCGAGCTCTTCACGGATCACGCCACCGTTAGCATTCGGGTTGGCGCCGATACGCAGATCGCCCTTCGGCATGAAGTCGACGACGTCATCCTTGATGGCGCCCTTGTCGTCGAAGAGCTCTTCCGGCTTGTAGGAAGCCATCCAGTTCTTCAGCACTTCGAAGTGAGCCTCGGTATCGCGGGCGGAAGCCAGCGGCACCTGGTGTGCACGCCAAGAGCCTTCGGTCTTCTTGCCGTCGATGAACTTCGGGCAGGTCCAACCCTTCGGGGTGCGGAAAATCAGCATCGGGTAGAACGGACGGGTCATGTCATCCGTGTTGGCGGCAGCCTTGATATCGCAGATCTCGTCGAAGATGGTCTCGAAGAGCTCAGCGAAACGACGGTGGATCGACAGGTGATCCTCGTTGTCGAAGCCGGCGACGAACTCGTACGGGTGGTAGCCCAGGCCGCGGAAGAAGTCATGCAGCTCTTCATCGGACACGCGAGCGAGGATGGTCGGGTTGGCGATCTTGTAGCCGTTGAGGTGCAGGATCGGCAGCACGATGCCATCGGTGCGCGGGTTCACGAGCTTGTTGGACTGCCAGCCGGTGGCCAGAGGGCCAGTCTCAGCTTCGCCGTCGCCGACGATGCAGGGCACGAACAGGCTCGGGTTGTTCATCACAGCGCCGTAAGCGTGGGACAGAGCATAGCCCAGCTCGCCACCTTCGTGGATCGAGCCCGGGGTCTCCGGAGCGAAGTGCGAAGGAATGCCGCCCGGATAAGAGAACTGACGGAAGAACTTCTGCAGGCCTTCCTCATCCTTGGTGATGTTCGGGTAGTACTCGGTGTACGTGCCGTCCAGATAGGACTGTGCAGTACCGGCAGGACCGCCGTGGCCAGGACCCATGATGAACACGGTGTTCTGCTGGTGGTCAGCGATCAGGCGGTTGATGTGGGCCAGAAGGAAGTTCAGGCCCGGGGTGGTACCCCAGTGGCCGACGAGGCGGTACTTCACGTCATCGCGAGTGAAAGGTTCCTTCATCAGCGGGTTGCTACGCAGGTAGATCTGGCCGATGGACATGTAGTTGGACGCGCGCCAATACTTGTCCATGCCTTCGATGGCCTCTTCCGAAACCGGACGGTTCAGCTTCTGCCAGGGGGTGCCAATAACAGGACTTGTCATGTGTTCTCCTGTACTCCTGCACATTTGAGTGCATGTGGTTATTTCCATTCAGGTGCGCGCCCCTAATGATGCTGATTTGACAGTCGCAAGGGGGTGCACGCCCAATCGGTGTTCATAGTACGGTACATGATTGACTTTTGAACGAAAAATGAGAGTGTATGAGCAGAAATGTTCACTTTTCTTCCACATTTGTGCTTTTGTCCCATTGATTTGTGAATCTTGACTTCCACCCCAGCAAAAGCTGAATTGCCTAGAAAAATCAAGCTTTTCACAGGTATACACCCTATAAATCACGTGCGCTTGCTCAGCAATCGGGCGGCGTGTTGGCAACATTCCTGGCACTTGATTTTCCAACACTTCACACCACGTTGCAGACCCTAAGGCATCTATGACTCTCGCAATTGTGTCGTACTTCACATCAATGACTGGTTCTGTTCGCTTCCTTGACCGCAACAACCAGACATACATGGCATACATGTTTTTACAGGTTGTGCATACCGAGAGTCCATGTAGCACTTCATGCAGTGGACAAAACCCAACCATTGTCGGCTTTGAACAGCACAATGGAAAACATCCGCCACCCCTACCACCGTTGGTGAACATGCGGCTTTAGGGGGAATCGCGGGAAACCAGCCGAACGATTTCAAGAAACAGAGGTTCTCTCACATGGCTCAAGGCCCCGTCCTCGTCGTTGACTTCGGTGCGCAGTACGCGCAGCTCATCGCCCGTCGCGTACGTGAGGCGAATGTGTATTCCGAATTAGTGCCACATTCCATGCCAATCGAACAAATGCTCGCCAAAGACCCCCAGGCCATTATCTTGTCTGGAGGCCCCGCGTCGGTCTTCGAACCCGGTGCCCCCGGTATTGATCCGGCCATCTTTGATGCAGGCATCCCGATGCTGGGCATTTGCTACGGCTTCCAGGTCATGGCCCACGAGCTCGGCGGCGACGTGGACAAGGCCGCACTCGGTGAATACGGCAAGACGATGGCCGTGATTGACGAGCCCAGCGGCATGCTTGAAGATTCACCGCATGAGCAAGATGTGTGGATGAGCCACGGTGTGGCCGTCAACAAGGCCCCTGAGGGCTTCTCGGTCATTGCTCATACTGAAGGCGCCCCTGTGGCCGCCATGCAGGACGAGTCCCGCAAGTTGTATGGCGTGCAATGGCATCCGGAAGTCAAGCACACTCCCCTCGGCCAAGACCTTATTATCAAATTCCTGCATGAATGCGCAGGGCTGGCCAACAACTGGGATTCCAAGAGCATCATCGAAGACCAGGTCGCCAAGATCCGTGAACAGGTTGGCGACGCCCAAGTCATCTGTGGCCTGTCTGGCGGCGTGGATTCCGCCGTTGCGGCCGCCTTGGTGCATAAGGCAATCGGCGATCAGCTCACTTGCGTATTTGTGGACCATGGCCTGTTACGTAAGGGAGAGGTTGAGCAGGTCAAGCATGATTTTGTGGCAGCCACAGGAATCAAACTCATCGCAGTGGACGCTTCTGAAGAGTTCCTCAGCGCGTTGAAGGGCGTAAGCGAGCCCGAGAAGAAACGCAAGATTATCGGAGAAAAGTTCATCCGCACGTTTGAGCAAGCGCAACGTCAGGTCATTGAAGAAGCCGGTGCGCAAGGCAAGGAAGTCAAGTTCCTCGTGCAGGGCACGCTCTATCCCGATGTTGTGGAATCGGGCGGCGGTGACGGCGCCTCGAATATCAAGTCGCACCACAATGTGGGCGGGCTGCCTGACGATCTGAAGTTCGAATTGATCGAACCGCTGCGCACGTTGTTCAAGGATGAAGTGCGCGCCATTGGTACCGAATTGGGCTTGCCCGAAGAAATCGTGTGGCGCCAGCCGTTCCCGGGACCGGGCTTGGGCATCCGCATCGTCGGTGAGATCACGCAGGAACGTCTGGACGTGCTACGTGAAGCCGACGCCATCGCACGTGAGGAACTGACGAAAGCCGGTCTCGACCGCGATATCTGGCAGTGCCCCGTTGTGCTGTTGGCCGACGTGCATTCGGTAGGTGTGCAGGGTGACGAACGCACGTACGGCATGCCGATCGTGCTGCGCCCCGTGTCTTCGGAAGACGCGATGACAGCCGACTGGTCGCGCGTGCCGTACGATGTGCTCGCCGCAATCTCGACGCGCATCACGAACGAATGCCGCCAGATCAACCGCGTAGTGCTCGACTGCACCTCAAAGCCGCCGGCAACGATCGAGTGGGAGTGACGCACACCCGATAACCCTTCAATTCCATAAAGGTCACCAACGGTCTGAACTGGGCATGTTTCCAGTTCAGACCGTTGGTGTATCCAGATGCATGCAGAGTCCGATGACTATCGGAAAGGGATGAAATTACCGAATCCCGGGCAGCAAAGCACAACTTGTGAGGAACAACATAAATAGGCTGATTGTGGTAGCACCAAGCATAATGCTTTGGCTTGCATATACACTCGCTTCAACAAAGTGAATTCACATATGAAAATATAGATGTTTTTGACAATTATAGAGATATCACTTGAATATGTAGGAGCAGTCATGGCATACATGGCTAGTTTTACGGATGCGCGCATCAACTTCACTCAGATAACAGATCTGGTGATGAACAAGCATATTTCCGTGACTGTGTTCAAACGTAACAAGCCTGCATTCAAAATCGTCCCTATCACCGATGGAGCATCAGACGAGACTGCCGAGTATCTTTCCCTTGTATCCGACCATTGAGGAAAAAGCAGCAAGACTTTGCTACGAAGTGGCAGCCTAGCACCCATTTGTTGACGGTAACAAACGCACGGGAGCCTTGCTGCTCGGTGTGCTCTTGAGGAAATACGGATTGATATTCAAACCCCGCTCCAGCGAGTATCTCCATATCGTCATGGCTGTGGCATCAGGAGAAAAGCAATATCCTGACTTACTCGAATTCGTCCGCGCAAGCACATCACCAGCAATGTAATGAACATGGACCGACACGCGCCGGTAAAAGACGACTACAGCTTAAACCATGTTTCCATTGGCAGTTCCCATCAGTTTTCACCCACAATGGTGCGATAGACACGCTGCAATGTGTCTTCGAGCACACTCTTCTTGAGTTCGCATTCCCAGACAGTCACCACATTCCAACCGGCATCCGCCAATTCACGATGGTTGCGTGCATCCCGCTGTTCATTGCGCGTGATTTTCTCGGTCCAGAACTCCACATTCGATTTGGGCCAATGGAACGCCGCACAATCATGGTGATGCCAGAAACAACCGTTGACAAACACGACCGTCTTGTATTTGCGCAATACAATGTCGGGAGTGCCCGGCAGTTTGCGCACATTGACGCGATACCTCAGCCCACGCGAGAACAAATACTTGCGGACCATGAGTTCCGGCTTCGTGTTCTTGCCGCGGATATGCGACATGATCCGACTGCGTTTGTCCGCCGACACAATATCTGTCACAGCACTCCCGACATTGTCGCTTAATTCATTGCGACAATATCACTTCTTGGCGTCAGCCCAATCCACTTTCACCGTGTAGGAGTCACCAAGGGCCGCTTTGAACATGTCCTTGATATTTTTGGCAGCTTCCGTTTTCGTCTCTTCCAGCAATCCGCCTTCCACCGCCTTCTTCTCACTAATTTCTATGCATTCGCGCTGGAACTGATCAACATCGGACACCTTAATGAGATTGAGAATGTTATTGTTTTCCTCAAGCACTCCCGACTCCTCCATATTAGGAGTGTTACTGATGATGTACGGCTGCTGAAGCGTAATGTTGATATAAGCCGAGAATAATGGACGTCAAGAACGGTACACCAATACAGCCACACAGCTACCTAGCTACACAGCTGTACCAGTGAGGAGAGCCACAATCATGACCACAATGACTTGCCCGGAGTGCAACGGCGAACTCGAACAAGGTTTCCTGTTCTCAACCAAAGATGGCGCATTCAGCTTCGCGGACGAAGTGCCGTCCTCGTTTAAGGACGCGAAGAATGCACCCCGGTTTTGTACAAATCACTGCACCCAAAGTCGGCGGCCGCGCCAACGTGCCGGCATTGCTGTGCCGCGCTTGCCGCCAGCTCATCGTTACGTACTGAGCGTCACGACGATACCTATCAATTCAATACGCAATCCAAAGGGCCGTTGACCTTCACCTGGTCAACGGCCCTTATCGCGAGCGCCGGTCACGCGCACGGCTCAGTCACGTCAGTCATGTCGCTTCATGTCGCCATCGACGGCGTCCGATGCGCGGTCACTATTTGCCGGTTTCTTGGCGCACACGATCGATGAGCCATCCGTAGCCTTCTTGTTCCATGTTGGCCAAGGGGATGAATCGTAGCGCGGCGCCGTTGATGCAGTAGCGTAGTCCGCCTCTTTCTTGTGGTCCGTCGGTGAATACGTGTCCGAGGTGGCTGTTGGCGAATCGGCTGCGTATTTCGACGCGTGGCCGCCCTGGCAGCGTTTGGTCTGCGTGCCTGCTGACTGCAGACTCGTTGATAGGTTTTGTGAATGCGGGCCATCCGCAGCCTGAGTCGTATTTGTCGCTGGAGAGAAACAGTGGTTCTGCGCTGACGGCATCCACATAAATACCCGGAGAGAACTCATGGTCGTATTCGTGTGAGAATGGCCGTTCGGTGGCTGCGTGTTGGGTGACTTCATACGTGGTTTCCGGTAGTGTTTCGCGTAATGTTGCGTTGTCCGGTTTGGTGTAGAGGTGTTCGGCGACGAACCGGTCGGCGTCGGCCAGGTTGACGTGGCAGTATCCGCCCGGGTTCTTGTTCAAGTAATCTTGGTGGTATTCTTCGGCGGCTGTGAAGTTGCGTAGTGGTCCGCTTTCTATGGCGAGGGGCTTGCCGACGGTCTGTTGCAACGCCGTGAGGAACTGTGCCACTTCAGCTTCATCGGCATCATTGGTCCAGTAGATGCCGGTGCGGTATTGGGTGCCGCGGTCGTTGCCTTGCTGGTTAAGTGAGGTGGGATTGATGGTGCGCGCATAGGCTTGCAGCAGCAGCGGCAAGCCGAGTGCTTGCGGATCGTAGGTGACTTCCACTGTTTCTGCGGCGCCTGTTTGCCCTGTGCATACTTGCGTATACGTGGGCGCTTCCACATTCGCGTTTGCGTATCCGACTCGCGTGTTCACTACTCCTGGGATGCGTTGCAGGTAGGCTTGCGTGCCCCAGAAGCATCCTCCGGCCAGGTATATGGTTGCTGTGTTCATCGGTTTCATCCTTGTCATGTTCCAGAAATGTCGCAGACAGGGCCGTTTATCCGCGTCTGCATTTGCGCCTGCTTTCAAGGTTCAACAGGTTTGTTGTCTGCCTCATTCCCGCTGCTGTTCGTTGAGGAGTCTGCCTAGGTTCCGCCTTTTTCGTATGCCGTGTTGTGGTGTTGTGGCGTGCTTTTTGGGAAGAAAGGTGGAGGTTGCTTATGGACACGTTCGTGTCTTCTTCTGCCGCCCCTGTTATCGATTCGAGTGATGCCGCCGCCCTGCTGCAAGTGCGTGGCTTGACGAAGTGGTATGACGGTTTTGCGTTGTCTGATGTGGACCTCGTGGTGCCGCCTGGCATGATTGTGGATTTGGTGGGTGTCAACGGTTCAGGTAAGACGACGTTGATGAGGTGCGTGCTCGGGTGCTGCCGTTCGTCATGAAAATGGGCTTCACCCGTGCGATCAGGTATGTGCCCGTGGTCATGCTGTTCGCGATGCTCGTTGCCTGGGGTGCACTGCAGGAATCCGACGTGGCATTCATCGCCGGACTGCCGGAATGGTTGGTCACTCCGCTCGGCGCTTTCCTCGTTCTGATTGGCGGTTTGGCCGTGTACGCGCTGTCGTTCGTCATTTCCGCACGCCTGTACCGCACGCGCAGTTTTTAGGCGCTTGCGCCGGCCTCGAACATGGGCGCACGTATCAACCGCTTACTTTTAGACTGAATGGTATTGGTCAGTCAAGGAGGCGGGATGCGTGCGCTCAACCATTGCGGCGTGTGGATTACGGAGGCGGCCATCAGTGGCGTGCCAATGATTCCGCTGTTCATTTTTGTCACATCCTTCATCGCGCACGAAGGCGAGTTCACGTACGTGCTGCCGTTCGTGCTGTTTTACGCGTTCAACAAGATGGGTGAATTCACGCTCGGCATGTTCGGCGAAGTGAACAACCCGTATCGGCTCGCCCAAATCAGCGCGTGGATTGTCATTGTTGGCGCGCTGGTATGCTGGTTCGGCCATCTGAGCATCATCTGTTACGACATTGCCGGCGTACTGATCGGATTCGGCAGCTCAATTTTCGGCACGATGTACCGCACCGTCAAATCGGAGTTACTGAAAGCCGGCACGTTCCCCTACCCGCACGCCAATCTCATGGGATTCGCGTTGATGACCGTCTTCTCATTCGCCATCCTGGCCGCTCAGGGACGTTTGGAAACAATTATTATTTCCGTTTACATCATCATGGCTGTCATCGCGTTGCTTACGTTGCAATCATTCGACCTGAGCGACACGATGAAAAACCGGTCATTGTTCCAACCGCATACCGGTGACATGCGCTACGGCATCCCCGCACTGCTGATGCTGCTGATCGCATTTTTCGTACGCCTGTTCAAACAGACAGCAGGAGCCGCCGACATCATCATTGTCATGGTGCTCGTGGCGATCATCCTCGTCGTCGTCAACCAGTGCAAACGCTACCTGCCGGCACAAGCATTCAACTACCATGGCATGTATTACAACGAAGTGCTGATCATGGTCGTGCTGTTCAACGTGTTCTACTACATCGCCAGCAACAACATTCCGGGCGTGCTGATCATCAATGGATTGCAATTCCTCGGCCAATTCCTCGCTATGCTCGGCGCATCCGCACTGATACGCAAACTTGGCAGCCACAACATTCCACGCTTGATCACACTCGCCATGATCATCGCACTGATCGTTTTCGCCATACCAAACACGATCACCGATTGCATCGCCGTATTCGCAATCGGATTCCTGTCACAAACCGGTGACGCCATGGTCAGCGGTACCTTCCGTCACCAATCACAACTGACCGACGTCGACCAGGCGCTGTCTTCCCAGAAAACCATCGGCACCGGTATTGTGGCCGGACAAACCATCCTCGTGATCGTACTCGCCATGGTCTCACTGGCCGTATTGCACAATGACGCGCTCGCCATGTCCGCCTACGCGTTCCACATCAGCATCAACCACGTGGATACGGCGTTCATGATCACACGCTGGATCTGCTCAGCCATCATCGCGATCCAAGGCATCATCATGGCAATCCGCAACCATGGGACAGGCATTGCAGAACCACGCGTCTTGGGTACTCAATCCCGATAGGATTCGATCACGGACATACGCATAGGATGGTCCGTTGGCATATGGCATGCCAACGGACCATCATCGTTCAGCCCCCGCTCGATCACATCAGCGAACGGTACAGTTCAAAGATTTCCTGTTGCGTAGGCTTGCGCGGATTACCTGGCGTACACACGTCGGCGTACGCGTCACGTGCCAACGCTTCCAGATCATCCTCAGTGGCACCTACCTCGCTGATTGTTGTCGGATTGCCCAAGTCTTTAGTCAATTGCGCCACGGCGGCGACCGCATCGTCACGCACTGCATCAAGATCACGGCTATAAGCACCTTCCACACCGAACGCGTCCGCGATATCACGGTACTTTTCACCGCTGTATGCCTTGTTGAACTCCATGACGGGCGCCAACAAAATGCCGTTGGCCACACCATGGGCCACACCAAGCTGGCCTCCCAATGGGTGGGCCATGCCATGCACGAGACCCAATCCCACATTCGAATAGCTCATACCCGTGATATATGACGCGTACGCCATCTGCTCGCCCGCGTCCACATCACCATCGACACTCTTGGCCAGGTTCTGCGCAATCATGCGGATCGTCTGCATCGACAACGCGTCCGACAAACTCCACGCACCCGGTGTGACCACGCTTTCAATCGCATGCGTCAACGCATCCAATCCCGTAGCCACCTTGAGCGAGCGAGGCATGCCATCGGTCAGATCGGGATCTACGAACGCCAGAATCGGAATGTCATGCGGGTCGACGGCCACGAACTTGCGTTTGTTCTTCGTGTCAGTCACCACATAGTTGATTGTGGTCTCCGACGCCGTACCGGCGGTCGTCGGCACGCCAAAAATCGGCACGCTCGGATGCCTCGTATCCGCCACACCTTCGAGCGAGAGCACATCGGCAAACTCGGGATTCGCCACCACAATGCCAATGCCTTTGCACGTATCTTGTGGACTGCCACCACCCAAACCGATCAGGAAATCAGCACCCGACTTCTTGAACTCTTCCACACCATGCTGAATGTTTTCCACAGGCGGGTTCGGCTGCACATCATCAAACACAACATACGGCATGCCGGCCGCATCAAGCACGTCAGTGACTTTCTTGACGGTGCCGTTATCCACGAGCACGCGGTCGGTCACAATGAACGCTTTCTTGAAACCGCGCGACTTGGCGGCCGCGGGAATTTCGTTGATCGCTCCCCTGCCGAAATAGGCGGTCTGGTTGAAAATCATGCGATATACCATGGGTCAGCTCCTTTGCTGCACTATCAGTGCCGCTATCCCCTAGCGGCTACTAGCCCACTGTAGCCGCAGTCGACGGGGGTGTGCAAGCGGATTGGCTAAGGGGCATTGCGAGAATATGGATGTTGACGTCCTCCCCACGGCTGAAGCCGGGGGATTCCTTTCCTCGCGGAAAGGGTTTTCTGTTTCACCGACTACGCTTCGCACTGCGACAATGCATCGCGGTGTTTGCGTTGGTCTCCGCAGACGTTCACCGCAAGCCCTGCGGCGAGGATGTTTTTGGCTGCGTTCACGTCCCTGTCATGGGTCGTGTGGCACGCGGGGCACGTCCATGCCCTGACGTTCAACGGTTTGCGGCCGGTGTTCTTCCCGCAGGTCGAACAGATTTGGCTGCTGGGGTACCAGCGGTCGATGACCACAAGCTGACGCCCGTACCATTCGCACTTGTATGCGAGCATGGTGCGCAACATACGCCAGCCCGCGTCCGTGATACCGCGGTTGAGGGCGCGTTTGGCCGTCTGGCCGTTGCGTTTCCACCGTCCCGGCTGTTGCGGGTCGGCGACGGGTTTGCACCTGCGGCTCATGTTTTTCACCGCCAAGTCCTCGATGACGACCGTTTGGTTTTCACGGACGATTCGGGTCGAGAGCTTGTGCAGGAAATCCTTGCGCCGGTCCGCGATGCGGGCCTGAATACGGGCCACCTTCAACATGGCCCTGCGGTGATTGTTGCTCCCTTTCCGTTTGCGCGCCAGATCGCGTTGCGCTTTCCTCAACCGTTGCGCGTCCCGTTTGCGGAATCGGGGGTTGGCTGTCTTTTCCCCGTTCGAGGTGATGGCGAAGTCCGTCAACCCCATGTCGATGCCGACCTGCGTACCGGCCTTGGGCAATGGTTTGACGTGTTCCTCGACGAGGATGCTCACATGCCAGCGTCCGGCCGCGTCCAATATGACGGTCACACTCGACGGCTTGGCGCTGCGCGGCAGCGTGCGGCTCCACTTGATATTCAAGGGTTCGCCCATCTTGGCGAGCTTGAGGTCGCGGCCGTCCCATGTGAACGCGGTGCGCATGAACGACGCGGAACCGCCATGGGACTTCTTCTTGAATTCCGGGTAGTCGCCACGCTGGTTGAAGAAGTTGGAGAACGCCGCCTGCAAATGTCTTACGGACCGTTGCAATGCAACGGAGGACACGTCGTTGAGGAACGACAGTTCCTCGGTGTTCTTCCATAGGGTCAACTGGCGGCTGGTTTCCGCGAAGCCTATGCGCTCGTGCCGCGTCGTCCATGCTTCGGTGCGTGCAGCCAAAGCCTTGTTGTACACCAGACGGCAGCATCCGATGGTACACCGAAGCAGGTCCTCCTGCTGGGGCGTTGGATAAAAACGGAACCTGTAGGCCCGCTGGACCACACCATCGGAACTCATGGTTATAATCATGGCACAGTTTTTATAAGACATGCGCGCCTTACATCCCCATGCCTAAAGGCAGGGGCTTTACGGCGCAACCCGGTAATGGACGGGAGCGCGGGAAGGTGATGTGGGATATGCGGAAATAAAAAAAGGGAGGCTCCCTGACGGAAGCCTCCCCGAGTGTCAGTTGCAATGGCACGTTTAGAACTTCGGCACGAGCCAAATCCACAGCAAGCAGGTCACAGCGAACGCAACAGTCGACACAGCCGTGGTCGACGCGCCTTCCTTGACGTAAATGTTGTAACGGCTCGAAATGATGATGCCGGAGAAAGCAGGCGGCAAAGCGACGGACAGCACGAGCATAGCCAGCTTGTTGATGTCATGACCCATGCCGCACAGCAAGCCCACACCCAAGAAGGCGGCAGGCGTGATGAGCAAACGGTAAATCGTGTTCCAGATGGTTTCCCAACCGAACGAGAACTTGACCGTGGACAGTGCCAAACCTGCAGCCAACACGGCCACACCAGAGTTGGCCTTGGCGATCAGATCGAACGTTGGCGCGACCTGGTCCGGGATACGGATGCCGATCAGCACGATGATGATGGCCAGGATAGGAGCCCAGCACACGGGCTGTTCAAGAGCGTTGACCAACGCGGCAACATTCTTGTTCTTGATATGGCGCTTGGCCTTGCCCTTCTTGTCGGAAGCGGCGACGGAAATCTCAGCGTCCTTGTCGGTCTTAGGATCCTTCGTAGGATCGACAGCCACATCACCCTTGGCGGGAGCGGCGGTCGGCAGCTGCTTGTTGGCGGCGGCCATGGCAAGCTTCTCATTGTCACGCGCCTGACCCAGGTTGATCAGGTACATGCCGATCGGGATTGTCACCGCGTTGACCACAATCGAGATGATGGCGATGACGAGGTTCGTACTGACCGTGTTGCCGTAAATCGGGTCGAGCACAGCGAAACCGAGAAAGCCGATCGTAGGTGAACCTGCGATCAATGCGCACACGGCAGCTTCCTGCGTGTTGTGCTTGAACATGAGCTTGCACAAGAAGTACGAAAGCATGAACATGACGATGATGCCAACAAAACCAAGGATTGTCAGCGTCAAATCAGCGGCCAGCATGCCACGCGTGGCCTTGACAATGGAGATGAACAATGCCGCAGGAAGGGCGATGTTCAACACAACCTTGTTCAGGCCCTGTCGCTGGTCATTGTCGAAGTAATGGAACTTGCCACAGACATAACCCAATGCCATGATCACGATGATCGGCACGATGTCCGTAATGATGATTTTTCCCATGGGAGTGTCCTATGAAATTGGGGGGGTGGATACCGGCGGCATCCCGGATTCACACGGTACGGGATGCCAGCCAAGGTGCTGTCCGGCCCTGCCCTTCTCGACGGGGTCGGACAGCATCATGGGTGACATGTGTCAATCACATGCGGGCGCCTTCGAGGTACGGGTTGGCCGTAACCTCGGACGTGGCCAGAGGACCGACCACAGGCTTGGGGTTGAGGTTGCCGATATGGCCCGACTCGCCGCCCGCGTAAATGGCGAGCTGCACGTGCACGAAACTCGGCTTGCCCGAAGCGACGGCCTCTTCGACCATCTGCTCGACCTCATCCGGGGTCGTGGCGTAATAGCCTTGGCCACCGAACGCTTCAATCATCTTCTCGTAGTGCGCATCATAGGTCAGCGTCAATGGCGAAGGGTCGCCGTCTTTGCCGAGGTTCTCAAAGTCGCCACGGTAGATGCCACCGTTGTTGAGCACGACGAACGTGATCGGCAGGTTGAAACGGCATGCCGTTTCCACTTCCATGCCATCAAAGCCGAATGCCGAATCACCGCCGATGTACAACACGTTCTTGCCCGTGGTCACGGCCGCACCGATTGCATAGCCGGTACCGCAACCCATGACACCCCACGTGCCGCAGTCAAGACGATGGCGAGGCTGGTAGATGTCGATGACATCACGGCAAATATCGAGCGTGTTCGCGCCCTCATTGACCAGATAGAGATCCTGATGGCGGTCATAGACCTTCTTGATCGCGCCCAGCGCATCAAAGTGGCCCATCGGCACCTTGCCCGAATCGATACGGGAAGCGAACTTGGCGTCGTTCTTCTCGGAATCGGCCTTCAGCTCATCAATCCAATCCTGCGGGGCCTTGACCGGCGTCTTGGCCAGGCCGGCGTTGAGCATCGTCATGGCCGACTTGATGTCGCCCAGAATCGGCACGTCAATCTTGCGCGAGTTCTCAAACTCCTCAGGGTTGATGTCGATTTGGATGAACTTGACATCAGGATTCCAATGCTTGCCCACACCGAAGCTGAGCATCCAATTCAAACGTGCACCGACCAGCAGCACCACATCGGCAGTGCGCAATGCCAAACCGCGTGCGCTGGCCGTCGAATGCGGATCAGTATCAGGAATCAAGCCCTTGGCCATGCTCATCGGCTGGAACGGCAGATCGGTCTTGGAGATGAACTCCTGGACCTCGTTCTCAGCCTGCGCGATTGCAGCACCCTTGCCGATGATGACGAGCGGGTTCTTGGCTTGCGACAGCAGCTGCAACGCCTGGTCGATGCTTTCTTGGGAAGGCTGGACAGCCGGATCAGGGTCCGTGGCCGTCCACAACGCGGCATCAGCGTCAGTCTTCGTCATCGTCTGGGCAACTGCGTCATCAGGGAAGTCGAGATAGACGGCGCCCGGACGACCCGAGCTGGCCACGTGCATGGCGCGTGCCACCGACAGCGGCACATCCTCGATACGGTCAAGACGGTATGCGGCCTTGGTGAACGGTTCAGCATAGGCGCGCTGATCAAGACCTTCGTATTCGCCTTCCTGCAAATCAACCACGCTACGGGTGGACGATCCGCCAATCATGATGACTGGGAAGCCGTTCTCCGTGGCTTCCTTGAGCGGCGCCAGGCCGTTGAGGAAACCGGGAGCCGACACGGTCAGTGCCACGCCCGGACGACCCGTCAGGAAGCCTTCCGCGGCAGCCGCGTTCACGGCGTCCTCCTCATGGCGCATAGCGATGAAACGGATGCCCATGCCTTGGGCAATACGGGCGAAATCGGTGACCGGAATGCCGACCACGCCATACATGTGCTTAACGCCATTCTTAATCAGGGCTTCAGCCAGATAGTGCGGAGAATCCGTCAGGTTCTCAGCAACGGCGGGCGTTGCGGTTTGCGGCGTCGAGCCAGTAGTTTCTACTGCCATTGCAACCTCCAATTGTCTTTGGTAATTGAGGCCGATTGTATGGATGGAGGTTTTGTGAAAACTGAAAATATGGTGATTTCACACAATTAGCGAACAGCAAATCCTAGAGCACAATTCCCAGCTTATGTTCAGCTTTATCGGTCATATCATCATGACCACTCCCCTGAGCGGCGAACGCATGGTGTATCTCTTCTCACCCCCTCATGCCGCTCACGTCAAGCGTGTGACCACTGCCGCGAGCCGCATACGTTACAACGGGGGCGCCGGCGTTGGCGACACTCCAGTGATGATGACGCTGCGACAAGGCCGCTTATGGCAAACTGTGCACGACCAACTGCGTTGACTATGGGGCCAACGATTGTTAAGCACAATCATGCTTGATGCTGCGGCACGGTGGCATCGTCCGATGAAGCCGTGAGATCAGTGTGTTCCTCATGTTGTTCCGCTTGCACGGCCGTGTCCGAACTTGTGTCCATGACCGCTTGCACACCGTGCGCGATCTCGTCCATCATCGCAATCGGGCCCTTGTTGGCCACGGCGTTGTCTTGTTGGGTCAAGTCGGCGAATGTGGAATGCACGCGTTGCGGTCCGCTGCTGACGAGCAGGCGGATGCCGGCGCCATACATGCCGACCGGATACGAGAACAGGAACGCGACGAATACGCTGATGGCCAGCAGCGCCCACATGCCCCAACCGAAAATCTCACATCCCATGAGGAATGCGGCCAACGGACAACGGTCAAATGCCGCGAAGAAACACATGGCGCCCAATGCGGCGCCCAATAGTGGATCACAGCCCGTCATGACCGAACATGCCGAGCCAAGCAATCCTCCCATGCACAGCGACACCATGATTTCGCCGCCTTTGAACCACATGCCCAAACACAGGATTGACAACACCATTTTTGGCGCAAAATCCCATGACACGTTCGATGTGGCGAGCGCCTCGTTGAGCAGCTCGCCACCGGTGCCTGAGAATTTCCACCAGTCGCAGCTGATGACGAGCGCGGTGACAATGGCGCCGCCGATGATGGTCCAAATCCAGTAGCGGGTGCTGATGCGTTCTGTGATTTCATGCAACAGTCGCACGAAGAATGAGAAGATGCTGCCACCTAGCGCGCAAGCTACGCCGATGATGATGCAAAATCCGATGATTTGCCAGTCGATATGAGGGATGGCGACCTTGGTGATGATGTCGCCGATACCGAAAGTTCGTGCCACGAAGTAGGCCACGAAGCAAGCGACAAGCATGGAGGCGACATAGCGTAAGCATTGGAAGTGCAGCAGCTCGTAGATGAACATCAGCGAGCCCAGCGGCGAGAAGAACAGCGCCGAGAAGGCTGCCGCCATGCCTGTTGCCGCAGTGTACCGGTTGGTGAACATTGCGCCGTCTTCACGCTCATAGAACACGTTGCGCAAGTGGAATGGTTTGCCTACGGTGTAGCCCAGGCTGCCTCCCAGTTGCAGTGCGCCGGCTTCCTTGCCTACCGAACCGCCTGAGAAGATCGACATGGCGGTGCTCAGGATGATGGCTGGCGCCAGTAGGATTGTGATGGGTTTGCCGGTGCGGATGCGGTCGATGACCGATTCGGTGGTGGTGTTTGCGGGAATCTTCCACCATTGGTACAGCAGAATTTCCAGCACACCCATGGCAGGCAGTGTCCAGATGAGCCAATGATGGTGCTGGAATATGGTATGTGCCCATTGCACGCATAGGCATAGCACGATGGAACCGAATCCGCAGACCAGTCCGCATACGATGGCGAATGCCATGTGACGCATGGCCTGGTTCCAGTTGATGGCAGGATGTGGTGCGCGTTTGGCCTGAAGCACTGTGCCATCCGCAGTGGTATTCAGTTTCGCCATGCCCGTTCTCCTTCATGCTTGTTGCCATGCTTGCTGCCAACGCTGTGACGCGTGGTGTGGTTTCGATACTAAATGACATGGCTTGGTTCACATGCCGGTTTCCGGCAAGGGCGCAGATTCGCAACGGTCTGAGCCTTGAGGACTGGCCATGATTGTGACACAGGTCACGTTCGCGGCTATGGGTGCGGACGGCGTGGGCTATGACGCGTTGGGTTACGATATGGATGGCCTTGCATGACCATGGCGCCGGCACGATCGAGGAAGTCGAAGCCGACCGCTTTTGACGGCCATCAGCATGGGCTGGCATGCGCAGTGGTGCGTGTGCGAACAGCAGGACGTGTCCAAGCATAGAGACCATTCAATTACATAAGGAGTCACAGTGAGCCATCTCAATGTCAGCATCATCAGTCCCGAACCGGGCAATGGACGCAATGTGGTGGCGCTCGGCGTCGTGCAGGCATTGTCGCAAGAGCTGGGCCGTGTGGGCGTGTTCCGTCCGGCAATCACCAAAACTGAAACGTATACAGGTGCTTTGCTTGACGCTGCAAACATTGGACAGACGCGCGGACAGGCCACAGGTGTGACACCGCGCGACGCGCGCATGGACCCGGAGCTGAGCCGTGCCACGATTGTGGCGCGATTTACGGAAACTGAAGCGCAGCTTGAACCAGCAGCCATGGTCATTGTGGGTTCCGACAAGTCCAACGTCGGTGATCCGGCTCGCTTCGCATTCAACGCGGAAGTGTCTGCAGATTTGCGCGCCCGCATCCTGTTGACCGTGTGCACGATTGGACGCACTCCCGATGAAGTGCAGCAGACGATTGAAACCTGCACGCAAGTATGCACGAATGCGGGCACGGCCGTGGTTGGTGTGTTCGTGACGGGATGCCGTGACGACCAGGCGGACAGGATCGCCGAGCATTTCCGTGATTACGCGGTTCCCGTATGGCCCGTCGCGTTCGTCGATATGGATGAGCCGGACGCGCTGCGCAAAGCGCAAGACGCGTTCAGTGCCAGTGTGGACATGTCGTCGCTGATGGACGCGGTGCATACGCCGTTCACACCGCCGATGACGCCGTTTGCGTTCCAATACAGCCTGTTGGGCCGTGCCAAGGATCATAAGAAGACGATTGTGTTGCCTGAGTCCAGCGATGACCGCATCCTCAAGTCGGCCGATTACCTGCTTAAGCGTGACGTGGTCGACATTATCCTGCTCGGTGAGCGTGACGCCATTCTTGAACGTGGCCGCCAAATGGATTTGGACAGTTTGGACAAAGCCCGCTTTCAGTCAATGAACGATGAGAGCATGCTGGCCACGATGGTTGACAAATTGTGCCAGTTGCGCGCCAAGAAAGGCATGACACCTGAGCAGGCACGCGCCACACTGCGCGACATGAGTTATTTCGGCACGATGATGATTGTGCTGGGCCATGCTGACGGCATGGTGTCGGGCGCGATCAATTCCACCGCGAACACGGTGCGTCCCGCATTGCAGCTGATCAAGACGAAACCCGATGCGGCATGTGTGTCGGGCGCGTTCCTCATGTGTTTCAAAGACCATGTGGCCGTATTCGCCGACTGTGCGATCAACACGAACCCGGACGCCGCCACACTGGCCGACATCGCGATCCAATCGTGTGACACGGCACGCGCGTTCGGGCTGGAACCACGTCTGGGGATGCTTTCCTATTCCACATTGGGCTCAGGCAAAGGGCCGGATGTCGACCTTGTGGAACAAGCCACACAGCTCGTCGTGCAACGCGAACCGCAGCAGCCGGTGGTCGGTCCCGTCCAGTTCGACGCGGCCGTCTCCCCCACTGTGGCGTCCATCAAAGCCAAAGGCAATGATGTGGCCGGCCATGTCAACGTGTTCGTGTTCCCCGACCTGACTGCAGGCAACATCGGCTACAAGGCTGTGCAGCGCACGTCTGGCGCTGTGGCCATCGGACCGATCCTGCAAGGCTTGAACAAGCCCGTCAATGATTTGTCACGCGGCGCCGAAGTCCAAGACATCATCAACACAATCGCATTGACAGCCATCGAAGCGCAATAAGCAGAACACCATGCGCTGTGCACATTGCCATACCACGCACATCGCATGGTGTCCCGTTCCATGTAACGCCATGCCAACCCCCGTGGCGTTACGGGCCTGTAGTAGTCTGACTGAGGGAAAACCATGTCCCTTGGTTCAATATCAACAATTATGGAGGAAGCCACCATGGCGAAAACCGTCCTTGTCATCAATTCGGGTTCCAGCTCGATCAAGTACCAGCTCGTGGATTTGGAAACGGGTGAAGGTATCGCACCCGGCCTCGTTGAAAAGATCGGCGAGCCCATCGACGGTCACTACAAGTACGAGTACAACGGTGAAAAGCATGAGCTGACCGAAAAGATCGACACGCATGAGCAGGGCCTCAAGCGCGTGCTTGGTTTCTTCGACGAATACGGCCCCAAGCTTGACGAAGCCGGCATCGTGGGCGTGGGCCACCGCGTGGTGCAGGGTGGCGCCACATTCACCGCTCCGGCCCTCGTCACCGACGCCACCATTGCCGACGTGCGCCGCCTGGCTACACTCGCCCCGCTGCACAACGGTCCTGAGGCCCAGGGTGCTGAAGTCATGCGCTCACTCATGCCGGACATTCCTCAGGTGTTCGTGTTCGACACGTCGTTCTTCAGCCAGCTGCCAGCCGCTTCCTACACCTATGCGTTGAACAAGGAAGTCGCCGACAAGTACCAGATCCGCCGTTACGGCGCTCACGGCACGTCGCACGAATTCGTGTCGGCCACCGTGCCGTCGGTCGTTGGCAAGGATGCGGAAGGCCTCAAGCAGATTGTGCTGCACATCGGCAACGGCGCTTCCGCTTCGGCTGAACTGTCAGGCAAGCCGCTCGACACGTCAATGGGTCTGACCCCGCTGGAAGGCCTCGTCATGGGCAGCCGTACGGGCGACATTGATCCGGCTGTCGCATTCTATCTGCAGCGCAACGCCGACATGGACGTCGATCAACTCGACGACCTGTTCAACAAGCGTTCGGGCATGATGGGCATGACCGGTTTCGGTGACATGCGCGAAGTGCACCGTCTGATCGCCGAAGGCGACGACAACGCCAAGCTCGCCCTCGACGTGTACATCCACCGCATCGTCAGCTACATCGGCGCTTACGCCGCTCAGCTCGGTGGTGTGGATGTGATCACGTTCACCGCTGGTGTTGGTGAGAACGATGAAATCGTGCGTCGCATGGTGTGCGAGAAGCTCGCTCCGTTCGGCGTCAAGCTCGACCAGGAGAAGAACGATACGCGTTCCAAGGAAGCCCGCGTCATCTCCACGCCGGACTCTTCGATCATCATCGCCATTGTGCCGACCAACGAAGAGCTCGCCATCGCACGCAAGACCGCGAAGATCGCAGCTGACGGCGTTGACGAGTACGGCAACAAGGTTGCAGCCTGACATCATCGTATGTGGTCATGTCCACGATGCTTGGCATTCGTGACATGACCTCATGATCAACCAAAGCTCATCGTGCCCGCCCGTGCCATATGCATGGGCGGGCACGTTTGTTGGTTGCGCCGCTAGGTGCCAGACAGTGACGCAGCGCCATGGCGGACAGACATGGCATGTGGCATGAACAGTAATACAACAAGAAAAAGGGGCTCGCAAACCCCCGAATGCGAGCCCCAACTCAAGAAAAGTCCAAGAAAAGGGGACGTTGTATCGCCGTTGATACAACGCGTCTGACAGGGCAGTCAGGCTGGACGAACCAGCCTGATGCCGCTTGTCCCCTCAACAGGTTCCATCATGCCAGCCTAGTGCCGTGTTGCCAAGCTGAAATGAACCTTCTGCACATAACCTTTACGAATAAACGAACCCTAATGCAATGCCGGCCGTGCAACCCTCCTCGGAAGTTGGCACGGCCGGCACAGGACGCAACGCAACAATGCGCTTAACGCTGCACTTGTTCAAGCATACGCGTCCACAACCCCACAAAATCAGGGATGGTTTTGCGTGTCGTAAGCACATCCTTGACCTGGATGCCGGGGATACGCAAGCCCAGCATCGCGGCGAACGTGGCCATGCGATGATCGGCATACGTGTCCATTACCGCACCATGCAAAGCGGACGCAGGCACCGCATGGATGGCGATGCCGTCCTCCAACTCCTCAGCAATGCCGCCAACGCGACGAATCTCAGTGACCAACGCAGCCAAACGGTCCGTTTCGTGGCCGCGCAAATGACCGATGCCATGCAATGCCATGTCGGAGGAAGCCAACGTAGCCAACGCTGCGATACTCGGAGCAATCTCGCCGGCAGCCGACATGTCGAACGACCCCAAACCCAGCAAACGCTCCCCCCGCGCTCACCGTGAGCAATCCAGAATATCCGTTGGGGAACAACGCCATATCCTCAGTAGAGTTAAATGGACGGTCATCCAACGTCACAGTGGCCCCCATGTTCGCCAACATGAACGGCAACAATCCGCCAGGCTGCGTCGTATGCGCCGGCCAATTCGGCACGCTGACCGAACCACCCGCAATCAACGCGGCACCAAGGAACGGCGCGGCATTCGACAAATCCGGCTCAACCACCACTTCCAGAGGCATCGCCAGCGCATGGGGTTCAACCACCCATACGCCAGGCTCAGGCATCGATACCGAACCACCGGCCTGACGGATATCTTCCATCGTCATGCGAATATGCGGCATGCTCGGCAACGACTCGCCCACATGACGCAACTCGAGCCCCGAAGGAAGTTTTGAACCAATCAACAACAGTCCAGACACGAACTGCGACGATGATGACGCGTCGATGCTGACCACGGGACGTGCCCCGTCGCTGCCGGCAAGCTCGGCAGGTGGCGTGACCGTAAACGGTAACCGGCCTGGTTGACCGTCAAACGACACTTGCGCACCCAACTGGACCAGGCCGTCCAGCAACGGTTCCATCGGGCGCGCATACGCCTGCGCGTCACCGTCAAACCGTACGGGACCGTCGGCAAACAACGCCAAGCCCGGCACGAAACGCATGACCGTGCCCGCCAAACCGCAAAACACGTCAACCACGCCATGGAAGCGGCCGTCCACAGGTGGATTGACCTGCACAGTCGTGCCCTCAAACGGATCTTCAATACAAGACACGCCCAATGCACGCAACGCGTCCAACATCAGACGTGTGTCGCGCGAACGCAACATGCCTACCAAACTCACCGGGCTCGTGCCAAGGGCCGCCAAAATCAAGTACCGGTTCGACAATGATTTGCTCCCCGGAATCGTCACTTCAGCTTCGAGAGGTTCCTTGGCGAGCGGCGCAGGCCACGGATCGGGAATATGCGAATCCTGTGAGCCGGCTCCAACGCTGGGTTGGTTGAGTAAAGTCATAATGCCCCATCCTAATCACAGGCCAGACCACAGGCCGGGCTGCAGCATTGCACCAACACAAGTGCGTCGCTTCTCCACGCCCCGACCAAATGCCAGCCAAGTGCTCTTCAACTGCTCTTCAAGCGCGGAACGGCTCGGGCAAATCACCCCGTCTTCCGCATCCGCACAGCGCGACATTCCGTCGATTGCCCACATGTCAACCCTCATGCTATACTCGTCGATTGTGCCAAGGCGAGCTTGAAAGAAACCTTTTCAGCAAGCCTTGGAACGGCTACTGATTGCGGCGTGCCGCAACCATGAGTCATCGGGCTGTAGCGCAGCTTGGTAGCGCGTCTGCTTTGGGAGCAGAATGTCGCAGGTTCAAATCCTGTCAGCCCGACTTATATCGTTGGAATTCCAACGATTCCACAGGTCACCGAATTGTTTGGAACGCATTTGCGGAACGATTCGGAATGATGTCGACTTTCTTGAGACCTTCCAACCCTCTTGCTTGGGTGACTACAGTGATGGTTTCGCATCATTGCATTGTTCATCCGCGGTATAGCCCACTCCCCACCTTGTGAGAATATGACTGCATGGCAAGGAGTGTGGTCTGGGCATGAACATGGGGCGTCACCAACGAGCGGAATCTGCGGGACTGGTCTCCTTCTTGTGCAGCGCCATCATTAGCGGCGTGGGCATGATGCTGTATATGGACTACGCGTCCGCTATTTGGCAGGTCAGTATGCGCCGGTTCATGGTGTGCGCCGCTTTCGTTGCCTGCTGTGGCGTGGTGTCGTTCATTGTCGGCTATGTGCATCGCAGTCGCGTGGTCAGTGCAACTCCGGGTTTGTTGGGTCCGTTGCGGCGTGGTATTGAAATCCTTGCGTTGTCGATTGTATATGCGGCCACGTTGTTTTTGACGTCGTTCATGTTGTTCAGTTTGGCGAATTCGACAATGGGCACGAGCTTGTTCACTGATTACATTCCCGCGTTGACCGCCGCGTTCAGCGGTATCAGTGGGTATATCACGTTTGTGCAGGCCGAGCTTATGGATGCCAAAACGTTGGCTTCCCTGCTGCCGCTGTTCATTGTGTCAGGCGTGATCACTGCAAGCATGACCACGAACGACCCCAATTGGTTTCGCAACAATTTCTCCCAGTTGGGTGACCGCACCACGTTTGCGGCACGCATGTTCAACGCGACGCTCATTGTGGGTGGCGTATGTGTCATCATTATCAGTTATTTTGCGATTTCCGAACTGATCGCCACGTATCGTGTCCGTTTTGACAATCCCGACGTGTTGCGTACGATTCATGTGGGCTACAAGATTCCGCGGTTTTATTTTCGTATTGGCGCGTTGACTGTGCTGTTGTTGCTGTCGGGCTTGTGTTTCATTGGTATCGGTTTGTTCCGTTACACTCCCCATCCGCTCATCCACAACGTGTTCGCCCGCGGGTTGCCGTGCATCATGGGATTGTTGCTGATCAGCCTGCCATGGTTGGCTCCCCAACTGTCGCGCACCATGTACGTCGTCAGTGACATTGCGTTGCTTGCTGCAGCGATCGCCGGTATCTCCTGGATTATGGGACACAACACGTTGACCAACGTCGAAGCGCTTGCCGGCATGCTGTTTCTTGGGTGGTTCATTGTGTTTTCCCGTCAGATCGCGGCGATTGAATCGGATCGTATCCAACGTCAGCTGGTGCAACGCAATACGGGTATCACGAACGATTTTGAACTTGAGCAGGCCGTACGCAACGACGAGCAACTCGTGTTTGAATCCAGTTTGCAAGGCCCGTTACGTCCCAGCCATCATCAGGAATAATGGGTATTTCCGTTTTCGTTTCCATGGCATACAAGAACCGCCTCCATGCGCACGATGCATGGAGGCGGTTTGCTAGATGCCGTATTTGCCGGAATTATGGCCTTGGCTGGATTAGAGCATGGATGAAGCGTCCTGTTCATCCACACTGATCAGCAGCAGGAAACTGCGTGGTTGCGCGGTGATGTTGAAGCCCGCTTCATAATTGAGTTCGGGTCCGTCGGGATTGAACGTGTCAATCAGCAGACGCCATTTCTTGCCATAATCCTCATTGGGCAGCGTGAACTGCACCGATTCGTAATGGGCGTTGAACAACAGGATGAAATCGTTGTCTTCAATACGGTTGCCATACCAGTCCACTTCAGGAATGTCCTTGCCATTCAAGAACACCATGATTGAGAACGCATGCGTATTGCTCCACGCTTCCATATCCATGATGGAACCCGAAGGGTCAAACCATTCGACCTGGGGCAACTTGTCGGGTGCGTCCTCGGGCAGGCGGCCTGTGAAGAACCGACGGCGATGCAACACGGGATGGTTTTTGCGAATATGGATGAGTTTGGTCACATAGTCGAGCTGGTCGCGCTGCCAATCATGCAAATCCCAATGCGTCCATGACAATTCGTTGTCTTGACAATAGACGTTGTTGTTGCCCAACTGCGTGCGGGCGACCTCGTCACCACCACAAATCATCGGGATGCCTTGGCTGAACAGCAGCGTGGCGAACATGTTGCGCATCTGCCGGTCACGCAAATCAAGCACATCCTTGATGTTCGTCGGGCCTTCTACGCCACAATTCCATGAACGGTTGTTGCTTTCGCCATCATTGTTGTCTTCCAGATTGGCCTGGTTGTGTTTCTCGTTGTAGCTGACCAGATCGTTGAGTGTGAACCCGTCATGGGCCGTGACGAAATTGATGGAAGCCACGGGTTTGCGGCCGTTCATCTGATACAAGTCGGAACTGCCCATCAGACGGCTCGTGAACTCAGGCAACGTTGAAGGTTGCGAACGCCAAAAATCGCGTACGCAGTCGCGGAACCGGCCGTTCCATTCCGACCAGTTCGGCGGGAAGCCACCAACCTGGTAGCCGCCCGAGCCCAAATCCCAAGGTTCAGCAATGAGTTTGACACGCGAAATCACGGGATCTTGTTGCACAATGTCGAAGAATGCCGACAGTTTGTCGACCTCCTGGAATTGACGGGCCAACGTGGCAGCCAAGTCGAAACGGAATCCGTCGACGTGCATTTCACTGACCCAGTAGCGCAGCGAGTCGGTGATGACTTGCAGGGCCGCTGGTGAACGCATGAGCAGCGAGTTGCCGGTGCCGGTGGTGTCAAAGTAGTGTGCACGGTCGTGGTCGACCAGACGGTAATAGGCCGAATTGTCAATGCCACGGAAGCTCAAGGTTGGGCCTTGATGGTTGCCTTCGGCCGTATGGTTGTAGACAACGTCTAGGATGATTTCAATGCCGGCATTATGGTAGGCCTTGACCATGGCTTTGAATTCGTTGACCTGCTGGCCGCGTTGGCCGGAGGACGAGTAGGCGTTATGGGGGGCGAAGAAGCCGATGGTGTTGTATCCCCAGTAGTTGTTCAGACCCTTGTCTTGCAGGAATGGATCGTTGATGAACTGGTGGATCGGCATGAGTTCAAGTGCCGTAATTCCCAAGTCTTTGAAATAGTTGATGACGTTGGGATGGGCCAGGCCAGCATAGGTGCCACGCATTTCTTCAGGTACACGTTGACTTAGGTTCGTCATGCCGCGCACGTGCGCTTCGTAGATGATTGTGTCGCTGTATGGCGTATACGGGTGTTTGTCATTGCCCCAATCGAAGTAGGGGTTGACCACAGCGGCTTTCATCGTGTGTTCAGCGGAGTCAAGGTCATTGACGTGATACGGATTGTCGACGTCGTCAAACCAGTAGGAGTATAGGCTTTCGTCACCGTCGATGTTGCCTTCGATAGCTTTGGCATAAGGATCCAATAGCAGTTTGCTGGGATTACATCGCAAGCCTTGGGATGGGTCGTAAGGGCCGTATACGCGATACCCGTAGAGTTGGCCGGGCACGATGCCTGGTATATAGATATGCCAGACGTATGAGTTTTGTTCGGTCATTTCGATGCGCGTTTCATTATCATCGTCATCGAACAGGCAGAGTTCCACACGTTCGGCCACTCGGGAGAATAAGGCGAAGTTCACGCCGGCGCCGTCAAATGTGGCGCCGAGCGGATACATGGATCCAGGTCGAGTTTGCATACCCTTCAGTATGGCACAACGAGCCGAATCCGGCGCCGTCATACCCCCGTTACACGGCGCAATTGTTCATGTTGGATCGCAATGACCGAGTTGGAGGCGCTGATGGGCAGCGCGAGTAGGTCGGTCCAGCTGACCCATGCGGATTCCACATGCTCGTCAGCATCAAAATGGCGTGGCTCATGGTGATAGTGTGTCAGATGCATGACATAGATATGTGCGATTTCGTCACTCATGCCCTCACTGGAATAACATGAGCGCACATGGTCGAGCTGGCATGAGTCTACATTGTCGGGAACAATGCCGGTTTCCTCACGCAATTCACGATACGCCGCATGCTCCGGATTTTCGTCCTTGTCAATCAAACCAGCGGGCAGACCGTAGGCGAACATGTTGGCACCCGCCCGGTATTCGCGTTCAATCAGATAGCGATCGTTGACAGTATCATGCACGAGCATGACCACAGCTGGGGCGTGCAAGACGACTTGCCGATGTATGCGCACGGGTTCATTGTTCACGTCGGTCAATTCCACCACGCGTTCTTGCACGCTGAATATGGCACCTTCATACACGGAGGCGGATTCAACGACACGTGCCGGCGTATCCATACGGATACCACTGTGCGAGGCGCGTAGTTCCTTGTTGACGCGCATGCGTACTGATGCGTCCGTGCGCTGTTGGTGTCCGGTTCCGGTCATGGCTTGCTCCCCTGGTTTCGATGTGACGTGACGCCACGTGGTTGCTGTAACGCGATGCGGACGCGTCAGATCGTGAAATCCCACGGGTCCGTGGGTGTCGAGTTCCAACGTGCAGCGGGTCGCGATCCGCTGATCAGTTCGATTGCGTCGGGCACATCGGTCAATGCGTAGCGGAACCACAATGATTCAATCGCACTGTGCGGCGTATTGATCAACACGGGACGTGTCTGCGCGTCCCCGTTTCCCAATGCGATGCCCTCAGCGCGCATACGGGATTCGTAGATTGCCTGTTGCATCTGATCAGTGGCCGGATGATGGCGCAAATCACTGGTCACATAGCAATCCACACCGAGCGCGTTGACACGCGCGAATTCCGAATCCCCGGATCCGGGCAGCACAGCCACCGTGCGGATTGACGCGTCTTTGGGACCACTGACTTGAATGCCATATTGCGTCGACGGCAATGCAGCGGCCACCCGCTGTGCGAACTGCTCAAGGCTTATCGGTTCGGGCAGCACACCAACACGTCCCAATCCCACGGCATGCGGTGTGGAAGGGTCATCAATCGGTTTCAATGGCTGCTGGTCTTGCAATCCGAACGCGTCAGCCGCTGCCATGCCGACGCCACGCCAAGCAGCATCAGCATTCGTATGGCCCACCCATAATCCGCAATGGGCGCGTACGAGCTTGTTGACGATGGCGCCATGCACACCCAACCCCGACACTTCATGTACAGCCCGGAAGAACAGCGGGTGATGCGTGACGAGCAGGTTCGCGCCTGATGCGATGGCGTCTTCAACCACATCCATCGTCGGATCGGCCGCAAACACGATGGAATCGACCGGATCGCATAAATCACCGACGATAAGCCCCGGATGATCCCAGCTTTCCGCATATCGTAGCGGATACAACGTTTCCAACGCGTTGACGGCTTGCATGAGATTCGTAGTCATGATTGTTTCTTCCCTTCCACGGCCATACGTGTGCGACTATGATCAGCTGAGGTTATCTCGAATAAGGTCACCATGCATGCTTAATGCTGCGCCAATTGCCAATCAGTGCCAATGCCTGTCGACACATCCAATGGCACGGCCAACTGCACAGCATGTTCCATGGCATCCTTGACCAATGCTGTAGCCGACTCATGCTCTCCCGGAGCCAACTGGACGACCAGTTCATCATGGATTTGCAACACGATGCGGCTGCGCATTCCTTGCGAGCGCAATGCGCGTTCGGCGCGGATCATGGCCATTTTCATGATGTCGGCTGCTGATCCTTGGATGGGTGCGTTCAATGCCGCGCGTTCCGCCGCTTCCCTGACCATGCGGTTCGGTGAACGCAATGCGGGGAAATAGCGGCGTCGGCCGAACATGGTTTCGGTGTATCCGCGTTCGCGGGCCGTGGCCACCAATGATTCCAAATACTCATGGACTTTGCCGAAGGTGCGGAAGTACTGCTGTTTGAGCGCGTCCGCTTCTTTTGGTGTGATGCCCAATTGTTGGCTTAATCCATATGAGCTCAATCCGTAGGCCAGGCCGTAGCTCATGGCTTTCACGTGACTGCGCTGGTCACCGCTAATGTCATCCACAGGGATGCCGTAGACGAGGCTGGCTACATACCGGTGGAAATCGGCGCCGGATTTGAAGGCGTCAATTAGGGCTTCATCACCGGAGAAGTCGGCCATCAACCGCAGTTCCACCTGTGAATAATCGGCGGACAGCAATGCGTCGAATCCTTCTGCCGGTATGAACGCGGATCGGGTATCTCGGCCTTCAGCGTTGCGGTTGGGTATGTTTTGCAGATTGGGGTCGGTGGAGCTTAATCGTCCGGTTGCGGCCACGGTTTGTTCGAACGTGGTATGGATATGCCCGTCGGTGCGATTGATCGCATCAATCAGGGTTTGAACGATTTGCTGCAATTTGTTCACTCCACGGTGTCGCAATATGGCACCAAGGAACACGTAGGCGGCTGATCCTTCTTCCGCGTTGGCATAGAGTGTGGTCAACGTGGCTGCGTTCGTTGTATAGTGGCCTGACTTGGTTTTGCGCAATGGTGTCAGTCCCATGTCTTCGAACAGTACTTTGCCGATTTTTTTCGGGCTCGACAGGTTGAATTCACTGCCTGCAGCATCCCATGCCATGCGTTCCATGCGTCCGGATTCCTCAGCGAACGTCGCCAACAACGAGTCCAGGCGCATACGGTCAACGGCCGCACCTTCCTGCTCCATGCGGTATAGCACGACCGATACGGGCAGTTCAATGCATCGCAACAACGCATATTGTTCACGCTGTTGCAGTTCACGCGCCAAATGCCGTGCCATCGCCGATACCAATGCGGCTTGTAGGCCCAAGTCCTTGTCATCCTGGGTTGGCGTCTCGTCGTCCATATTGTCAAAGTCGAGCGTGCCCTGGGCTTGTGTCTGTACGGCCGGAACGTCGATGCGGAGGAAATGTTCGGCATATTCGTCGATGGTGTGTCCCGTGTAATCGGGATCGGCCAAGTATCCGGCAAGCTTCGTGTCAAACAGCGGTATTGGCACGTTCAGACCGGCACTTTGCGCCATATGCAGCAACGCTTTGTATCCGTGTACGCTCATCGTGTTCGCATGGGTGCTGATGATTTGCTGCACGGCATCGTGCAGGGATGTGTCACGCATGGCAACGACCACCGCGTGACCTTGTGCGCTCAGCACGATAGTCTTCAAGCTGCTCGCCCCCGGTTTGGCATTGCCGACTGCCACCAGTGTCCATGAAGCGTTGACGGCTTCCTCGCAATCATTGGACTGCTGATGCAATTGCGTGACAATGTCCATGCGGCCGGCCGCGTTCTCGCCGGTTGCTGGCTCATTCGTCGTCTGGGTATCGTCCGTGACTGCCGGCAGATACTGTTCAGCCCACGCTATCAGCGCGGCGGCATCCGTCACTTGGTCCAGCACGGGAATCTGCAGTTGCTGGTCACTATCGGCAATGGCGTCGACGTCCACTGCACCCGGTTGTGCTGTGCTGTTACTGAATGCGTTGAGGATTTTCGTGCGCGTGCGTGAGCCGAATTGCAGCGCGGAGAATAACGCGCTCAATTCGGCATGGTCCACGTTGCCGAAGGTCAGGTCGTCCACGCTGACACCCAAATCCAAGTCACGCACCAACGCGTTGACTTTGCGGTTCAACAACACTTGGTCGATGTTGTCGCGCAACGCTTCGCCTTTTTTACCAGTGATCTGATCGGCATGCTCAATGATGCCTTGCAATGAACCGTACTGGTGGATCCATTTGGCTGCGAACCCGTCCCCCACGCCGGGAACGCCGGGAATGTTGTCGGCTTTTTCGCCACGCAATGCGGCCAGATCCGGGTATTGTGCGGGTGTCACGCCATATTTTTCCTCAACAGCGGCAGGGGTCATATGTTTGAGGTCTTTAAAATGGTGCCCCGGATACAACACCGTGGTGTCGTCATCAATCAGTTGGAACGCGTCACGATCGCCCGACAATACGAGCACACGGTCCCCCGCTTGTTGCCCCATTGAAGCCAGCGTGCCGATTACATCGTCCCCCTCATAGCCGGGTTGCTCGATATAGGTCACACCCAACGCTTGCAACGCTTGTTGGATGAGCGGCAACTGGCTGAGCAGTTCCTGCGGCGCCGCTTCACGCGTCCCCTTATACTCCTCGAGCAAGTCGTTGCGGAACGTGCCACCCTTCACGTCGAACGCCACGGCCAGACGCGTGGGATGTTCATTCGTGATGACGTCGCTGAGCATCGTCAAAAACCCGTAGACGGCGTTCGTGGGTTGACCTTGCGACGTGGTGAAACTTTCTACGGGTAGGGCGAAAAACGCGCGGAACGCCAGTGAATGGCCGTCAATGACGAGCAGCGTATCCGGAACGTGTGTCGATGAAGTGTCACTCATAGTCACCATGGTGCGCCGAACCCTTGTCATTCAGCTCGCGTTTGGCACGCACCTGCAGTTGGCAGTTGAATATGCAAACGGGACTGTATCCCCTATTTTCAGGGGATACAGTCCCGTTCATGTGCGTGCTAGTCACGTAGGATCCAAGACTCACTCGTCCTCGGACGCTGGTTCTTGCGAATACTTGTCGATGATGGCCTGTGCCAGACGACGCTTGGGAATGCGCTGGTCCATCGAAGTTTTTTGGATCCACCGGAACGCGCCCTGTTCCGAGAAGTTCGCCCGGTCCATGAGCAATCCCTTGGCCCGGTCGACGAGTTTGCGCTCTTCAAGCGTTTCCTCGGTTTTCTTGAGCTTCTCTTCGGTCTCTTTGAGTTTCTCCTGCGTTTCCTGCAGTTCGTTCTCGTTACGTTCCACGCTATCGAGCAGATCATTGATTTCCGCGAACCGACCATAGGCCACTTCAATCGCCGGCAGCAGTTTGGAAACTTCATACGGTTTGGTCACATATGCCATGGCACCCGCGCCAATGGCTTGCTTGACCAGATCGGCTTGCGAGAATGCGGTCAGCATGACCACGGGCGCAATGTTCTCATCACAGATGATGCCGGCCGCGGTAATGCCGTTCATACGCGGCATTTTGACATCCATGCATACCACGTCAGGACGCAGTGTGCGCGTCAGTTCCACCGCTTCCTCACCGTTGGCGGCTTCACCAATCACCTCATACCCGTTGTCTTCAAGCATGGCGACCAAATCCATACGGTTCACGGATTCGTCTTCAGCTACCACGACGGTACGTTTGCGCGGTTGCGCTGGTTGGTCCTGTTCCACGGCGTCTTGCGCCGCTGCCTCCAATTCCTGTGCAGACAACACTTCCTGCTCGAGTTCGGCGGCTTCTTCATTCGTGTTGTGTTCTGCCATAGCTCTTTTCTCTTTCACACCTTACGCGACACCAAAACTGCAGCGTCGCATCCTCGTCCATGCGGCTCCCGGCTCATCATCCACGACCACTGCAACGTCGCACGCCTGAAGAGCACCGTTGTTGAGTATAGTACAAGCCCCGCATGCCTATGGATACGCATCGTTTACATGGACGTGGCCGGGACCGCCATCATGCGTGCCACATCAATCAACCATAGGTTATTGCAGCAAATCAGGACGGGCAGCCAAAGCCTGCACGGCAATAATCGACTTCGCGTCAATGATCGTGCCGGACTCGACCATGTCGAGCGCTTCCTGAGGCGTGGCGAACCGGACGGACGTCAACAAACGTTCCTCATCGGCGTGCGCTGGAGTCAACCCACGGGCCAGGAATAGCGTCGTATGCTGCGTGGAGAAACTCGGTGAGTTGACGAACCGGCAAATCTGCTGGTAATGCTCAGCTTCAAACCCGGCTTCTTCCTTGAGCTTGAGTTTGGCCACCTCCAGCGGGCTCAGCACACCATTATCGGAGTGTCCGGCCGGAATCTCCAGCGTCCAGCGATGCACCGGCAGACGATACTGCTCCACGAGCGGGATCGTGCCGTCCTCAGTGACAGCGATCACACCCACCGACTCACCGTTGTTGGCTTGCAACAAATAGCGTTGGAAATGGCCGATCGGCGCTGAATTGTAAGACACGCGGTCCACGTTGAAATAATGCCCGGAGACCACGGTCTCACGCGACACTTCACTGACCGGAGCCGTGCGCCACGGATCAAACTTGCGATATGTTGACTTGCTCGTCATGCACTCGTTTCCTTTCATCATCTTCGATATTCGGACTGACAACGATTTCATTGTAAGTCGTGCCCCATGCTAGATGCGTAAAATTTTTGGAAATATTGCTGCACAACGAGTTTCCACCATCAATCGTCACATGCTCCCACCCGCACTCCGTGGCCTGCGTCAGGCCACCTTCCGACTCTCAGTAGGCGTTCAGCAGGGATACAAGCGCCGAATCCATCAGAACACCCATAGGATTATTCCTTCTTGCCGGGCCCAAGAACTGCCAAGGTAACAAAAACCTACCTACTGGCTGAGTCATAAAAAGCTTGTGGTCCGTCTTCTTGACATCCTCCCCCGCCTGTAGAGGCGGGGGATTCCTTGGCCTCACGGCCGAGGATTTTCTGTTTCACAGACTACGCTTCGCACTACAACGTGATTAGTTGTTGTGGTGTTTGCGTCCGTCTCCGCAGACGTTCACCGCAAGCCCTGCGGCGAGGATGTTTTTGGCTGCGTTCACGTCCCTGTCATGGGTTGTGTGGCAGTACGGGCACGTCCATGCCCTGACGTTCAACGGCTTCTTGCCGTTGTTTTTACCGCAGTGGGAACAGATTTGGCTGGATGGGTACCAGCGGTCGATGACGATGAGCTGGCGCCCATACCATGCGGCCTTGTATTC